>NZ_CP063458.1:1307253-1960879 GCF_015169395.1 Humisphaera borealis | reverse complement strand
TGTCGGTGGCGTGCGCGATCGTCGCGGCGTTTGTCGCAATCGGCCCTGCACCGGCGCGTCTCGCGCGAGCGGCCGCCGCGGAGGCGCACGGCCATCTGACGGCAACGGCGGCACCCGCCGATTCGACGATGACAAGGCCCGGCACCTCATGGGGAGAAGTCTTACGTTGGAATCATGTCGAGACGTCGGCCACTGCCCCGGTCGCCGCATCTCAGCCGGCCGCGACATTCCAGATCGCTGCGGCGCCTCCATTGCCTCAGGTTTATCGCGCGCTCCTGGGTCGCAGCCTGTTTTCCGATCCGCGGCGGGGAACGGCCGCTACAGCCGATCGGTCTGTGCCTGCCTCAGGACCTGCGGCGGTACTGGTGCTGCGCGGGGTCGGAGTGACCGACGGCGTGCGCACGGCGTTCGTCGAAGACATGAGCACTCGACAGATTACTCGGCATCGGCAAGGCGATTCGCTGGCCGGCGGTCGACTGGGGAGCGTCAGTATTGATCAGTTGACGTTCGAGTCAGGCTCCATGCTCACGACGGTAAGGCCGGGGCAGAACCTGTTCGGGCAGTCGGTCGCGGTGCCGACAACGCCCACGTCTCAGCCAGCCGGGAATCCTGCGGGCAAGCCGCAGCCCGGCGGTCAACCGTCTGCGCCACCGGTGGCAGCGGAGCAGATCTTTGCCGCGCCGAACCAAACCGGGATGACCTTGTTCCTCGGCGGTTCGACATCATCGGATGCTTCGCCGTAAGTGAATCGACCGTACGTTTCGCGCAAGTGGCTTGCAGCCTCCCATTGGAACCCCCATGCCCCGAATCACCATCGGCCGATGCGCCTTGCGACAGACCACCCTGGCCCTGCTCGCCGCTGCGGCGTCGGTTTCGATTCCGGCCGGACTGCGCGGACAGGCGACAACTCCCGCCACGGTGCCTGCCACCGCGCCGTCAGTCGTTCCCGGCGGCCCCGCGGACCCGCCCACGACGGCGGCAACACGCCCGGCGAGCGCTGCCGCAACGTCGCCGGCAACACTGCCAGCCGGTCAGATCAGCCTGAACTTCAAGGACACGCCGGTTGATGTCATCCTCGACTTTCTGGCCGAGTCGGCCGGACTCACGGTGGTTAAAGAGGGAACACTGGATGCCCGACTGACGGTCATCAGCAAGGCCCCGGTGAACATGACCGAGGCGGCTTCTCTTATCAGTACCGTTCTGCAATCGAGCGGTTACACGGCGAGCATCAACGAAAAGGTGCTCAGGATTCGCCCGCGCGAGAAAGCCAAGAAGGGGGACCTGCCGGTTCACATCGGTTCCGACCCCGAGCAGATCGTCGCCGGGCAGATGCTCATCACCCAGGTGATTCCGATCAAGAATGTCGATGCCCTCAAGCTCCGGCAGGATCTGACGCCACTGCTGCCGACGGATGCCGACGTCACCGCGAGCAGCTTGAGTAACGCGATCGTGATCACCGACACCGGCGACAACATCCGCCGGGTGGCGCGGGTGATCGCGGCCCTGGATATCCGCGAAGCCGCGAGCATGAACCTCAAGGCTTTTGTCCTCAAGTACGCCGACGCCCAGCGAACGGCGACACTGCTGACGACGATGTTCCCCGGGGGTGGCGGCGGGGGACAGCTCACGCCGCAGCAAATACAGATGATGCAGCAGCAGGGGCAACCGATCCCCATGATGCCCCCATCCGGCGGCCCCGGGGGCCTGATTCCTGGCGGGGCAGTGGAGCAGGCACTGAAGTCCAAGATCAGCGCTGTCGCCGATGAGCGCACCAACACGCTGTTCGTCATCGGGCCCGGCGAAGCGCTCAAACTGATCGAAGGCATCATCAAGGACTTGGACAACAACCCGATCCCGGCGTCGCAGCTCAAAGCCTTCCCTCTGAAGTTTGCCGACGCCGAAACCACCGCGAAGTTGATCGCCAGCGTCATCAAGGGAGAGGAAAACCGGTCGTCCCCCTTCGACGACATGGGGTACTACGGTCGCTTCAGCCGATCGTCCGGTGGTGGCGAGAAGCCGAAAATCAACGTCACTCACGACCAGCGAACGAATAGCGTGATTGTTTCGGCGCCGGCGGAAGTGCTCAAAGGTGTGGAAGACCTGATCAAGTCGCTCGACGCCAACCCCGCGTCAACAGCCGAACTGAAAGTGTTTCAACTGAAGTACGCCGACGCCTGGACCACCGCCAAGCTTCTGCGACAGACGTTCGATCCCGACGAGAAAGACAAGAGCAATCCGTTCGGCATCCTGTTCATCGGTATGGGCGGCGGATCGTCATCCAAGGCCAAGCCCAGGGTGATCGTTTCAAGCGACGACCGGACGAACTCCATCATCGTCACCGCGCCGACGGAGATGATAAAGGTCGTCGAAGACCTCGTGCAGAAGATGGACGCCAATCCCATCGCCGAGGAGGCGATGTTTATCTACCGGCTGCGGAACGGGCAGGCGGCGCGGCTGGAAGTGGTTCTGAATACGCTCTTCGGCAACTACGAAAACCGGGGCGGCCAGAACCAGCAGCAGGACCCCAACCAGCAGGCGATGATGCGCCAGCAGCAGGGCTCTGGTGGCGGCGGGGGTGGGCGGAGCGATAACGGCAGCGGCACCGGCCGTTCATCGGGCCGATCGCGACGCGACGACCGCAATCAGTCGCCCGGCGGCCAGCCACTGTCTCCGGCGTCGGCGCGATTCCTGACCGAGCTGTCCGGCGAGGTCTTTGTTGTCGCCGACCGCGACACCAACGCGCTGCTGGTGACCACCAAGACCAAGCACCAGGAGCGGGTGAAGCAGATCATCGGCGAACTGGACCGCCCGGTGCCGCAGGTGCTAATCAAGGTGCTGGTCGCGGAGGTGACTCACGACGACGGCGCGGACTTCGGCGTCGACTTCTCGATCGTCAACCGCCGGGCCAATGGGCAGGGCACGACCGTCGGCGGCAACTTCGGCAACGCCAGCCAGGCGACGGGCCTGGTCGTGAGCCTGCTCGAGGACAAGCTCAATGTGACGCTGCACGCGCTGGCGACGGCGGGCAAACTCGACGTGCTATCGCGGCCGTACATCCTGGCGAGCGACAACCAGCTTGCGAGTATCACGGTGGGCAACGAAGTGCCGTTCATCACCAACACGCGCATCACCGACAATGGACAGCAGATCAATACGATCCAGTACCAGGACGTCGGCATCATCCTGAATGTAACGCCACACGTGAATCCCGACGGCCTGGTGATCATGGACGTGATCCCGGAGATCAGCCAGCTCACCGGGACCACGGTGCCGATCAGCGACGGCGTGAGCGCGCCGGTGATCGCCAAGCGGTCGGCGGAAAGCCGCGTCGCGGTTCGTACGGGGCAGACGATTGTGATCGGCGGGTTGATGGAAGATCGAAAGACGAGCACGATCGCGAAGATTCCCATCCTCGGAGACATTCCGATCATCGGGTCGATCTTCGCCCGGACACAGATCGCCAAGAGTAAGACGGAACTGCTTATCTTCCTGACGCCGCATGTCGCGCAGCAGCCGGAGCAGATGGAAGGCTCGACTGGCGACCTCCAGCAGGGTCTGAAGGTGGCACCCAAGGCCATCCGACCCGGTGAGTTTGACCGAACGCTCGACGAGCAGGGCCGCGGGCGAATGCCCTTCACGCAACCAAACTCGCCGGAACCGGCAGTCCGGCCGATCGGGCCTTGAGCAGCAAACACAGGCCGATCAATCCACGGTCGTGCCAGCAGGTTGCTGCTTGCCGATGGGGTTGCCGGTTCCCTTGATCGCCAGCATTCGCTGCAGTGCCACGGTCGCCCACTTGCGGGTGTGGGCATCGACCCGAATCTCGTTGACGACCTTGCCGTCTACCAGGTTCTCCAGCACCCAGCAGAGGTGCGGCAGGTCGATGCGGTACATGGTCGTGCAGAGGCACTGGCAGTCGCTCAGCACGACGATCTTCTGATCCGGGTGCTGCTGCTTCAGGCGGTTCACCAGGTGCACCTCGGTGCCGATCGCCCATTCGGTGCCTGGCGGGGCGGCCTCCACCTGCTTGACGATGTACGCGGTGCTGCCGGCCATGTCAGCCTTCTGCACGACCTCCCATTTGCACTCGGGGTGGACGATCACCTTCATGTTGGGGTGATTGCGTCGAACGTCATCGATGTGCTCGGGGCGGAACAATGCGTGGACCGAGCAGTGGCCTTTCCAGAGCACCACGATTGCGTTGCGGACCTGCTCTTCAGTGTTTCCACCGAGGTCCTGCTTTGGATCCCACACGATCATCCGATCGAGAGGAACGCCCATGGCGTAAGCGGTATTGCGGCCAAGGTGCTGGTCAGGAAAGAACAGGATCTTCGGTGTAACCGAGCCTGCAGGCCCTTCCGGCAACTCGCCGCCTTTGAACGCCCACTCGAGGACGTTGCGGCAGTTGCTGCTGGTGCAGACGGCGCCGCCATGCTCGCCGACAAAGGCCTTGATCGCCGCCGAGCTGTTCATGTACGTGATGGGGATGATCGGCTGGTCCCCGGAGACTTCCTTCAGCTGTGCCCAGGCGTCGAGCGTCTGGTCGAGGTTGGCCATGTCGGCCATGGAGCAGCCGGCACCCATATCGGGGAGGATCACGCGGACGGATTCGTCGGTCAGGATGTCGGCGCTCTCGGCCATGAAGTGCACGCCGCAGAAGACGACGTACTCGACGCCTTTCTGATCGGCGGCACGCCGGGACAGTTCGAAGCTGTCGCCGGTGAAATCGGCGAAGTCGATGATCGCGTCCTGCTGGTAGTGGTGCCCGAGGATCGCCAGTCGCGAACCGAGCGTCGCCTTGGCGGCGGCGATGCGGGTGCGCAGCTCCGGCTCGGGGAGTTTTCGGTAGATCGGAGGGATGGGAAGTTGCCAGACCTTGGTCATGGGTGGTTTCGTAAGCAGGCGATGACGTCCGTTCGGCAATGTTCTGCCGCTCGCGACATTCTATGCCAATGCTGCCCCGAGTCCCACGTGGCGGCGCGCTTGTGAAGAGATTCACGAGGTTTGGGGAGGTGTCGTCGGTTTCGCGGTCGGGCTGCCTTTGGAGGCAGGCGTCATCTCTTTACGAGAGAGCCGTAGAACGTGATCGCATGCGCCGGAACCGGCGACGCGGGGCCGGCAATCGCAGGCGAGGGGCGTTCCGGGTGGGCGCCGATCAGCACGATCTCACCTTGCCCGAGCCGTTGCGTGATGACAGCCGCTGAACCATCGGGGTAGGTGGCCAGGGTGGTCATCGCGTTTTCGCCGGTACCTCGCCCGACGAAACAGGAGCCGCCGTTGTAGTAGACGTCTGCTTCGCCCAATGCTGCCAAGCCGCGTTCGCGTCCGGCCTCGGTGACGGACAGGCGAACGCCGCCGGGTGTCGGGTAGGGAGACAGGCCGCGCAGAGGGCCGTCGGCGTTGCCGTCGAACAGGTTCAGTGGGTAGCGGTACGATTGGCCGTACCAGGTGACGGAGGTTGAAGCCAGATACGCGCCGGCACAGACACCGATGTAACGTCCGCCATCGGCGACAAACCGACGGATCTCAGTCCAAGCCGCCGGCGAATTGACGTCGCGCTGAAGCGGGGCCCATCCGCCGGGAAAGATGACAGCCCTAAGTCCCTGTAGTCCCCCAGGCGAAAGGTCGGAGTGATCCAGGAGGCGACACCGCACGCCTGACGATTCGACCGCTTCGACGATCGAGCGAGCGCCCAGATGCCAAACTCCGGCGTCGATGTAGACGCCCACGTCCGGCGGCGCTGCCGGGGCGGACTGCGATAGTGTTGCGTCGGCCGTGCGTTGTCGCTGCCAGGCCTTGTTTCGTTCGTAGTCGGCGCGATCGGCCGAGGACATCGTCACGCCCGGTGGTAGATCGCCTAGGTCCCGCGAGCACCCGGACGCCGGTACCAGGACGAGCAGAACCGGGACAAGAAGTACCTGGACGAGGCGAGCGAGGAGATCCAAGCGTGCCGGGGGCGGGATATCCGGACAAAGGTTGAGAATCCGGAGTGGCTGCCGAACGTGCATGAGTTGAAGTGTACTGAATGGCCGTCGAAGTCGCCGGGTGCGAGGTGTCCCTGTGCGAAGGCTACTTCTTCTGCCACCGGTCCTGCTTTTCGAGAACCGTGGAAGGACCGCTGCCGTCGAGCCATGCCTTGGCCTGGGCGTCTTCGCGAAGGTAGGCGTCCCAGAACGCGGTGCTGAGCGCGAGAATGACGCGGTGATGGTTAGGGTTCCGCTTGTTGTTGCTGCCGGGCAGATCGCGATCGCCAAACGCATCGTGCTCGCCGCCGTCGAGAACGATCTCGTACTTGCCGCCCGGTGGCAGCGCCGGGAACACGGCCGTGCGGGAGGCGACATCGGCGGTACCGACCATGGCGACGTCGTTGGTGCCGGTCATGAGCAGCCAGGGGATCTGCACACCCCCGAAGAGCTTTGACAGGTCGCCGTTCTTCGGGGAGTCGGGGCTCATCGCGATGGCGGCTTTGATGCGTTTGTCGGTGAAGGTGGCGTCGCCGCGGGCGGTGCGTTGTCCGCTCACGCCCTGCGTTGTGATCGCGCCGAACGAGTGCCCGGACATGCCGATCCGCCTGAGATCGAGCCTGCCGGCCAGCGGCGAATCGCTGGATTTGTTCCATCGCTCCAATTGATCGATCACCGCCGGAACATCGCGCAGACGCAGGAGCGTGTTCTGAAGGTTGGCGGCCTGCTTGAGGGATGTCAGTCGTTGCGCCATCGGGACGTCTTTCCAGACGGAGATGTCGCTGCCGATATGCTGCATCACGACAACGACGTACCCGCGGCCCGACCAGTGTTCGCCGAGATACGGGTTATTCTCGCGCGATCCGCCGAGCCCGTGGCTGAACAACACCACTGGTGCCGGCGACGCCGCCGTCGGAAGGTAGACGCGAAGCGGAATCTCGCGATTGCGGTCGACGTCTTTCACGACCAGGTCGAGCGTGTGCGGTTTTAATGTCTTGGCGACCTGGAGCGGGTCGTACCCTTCGGCGGGCGCAGCGATGGCTCTAACGGCCAGGCTGTTGACGACGATGACGAGCACCAGGAGCCCCGGCAGCGTTGTGAAGTTCATTTTTGGTCCCGCTCAGAAAGAACGCGTCCCGAGGTATTCCGGGAACACGACCACACTCGACACCACTGAACGATGTGGAAGCCGGGTTCTTACGCCCGGCGGCCGACCCGACAAGGCCAATAAGGGTCCGATAAGCCGCCGGCGGCGCGGTTCTGTAAACCAAGTGATGACAGCGGTTTGGCCTACCAGAATCGACGGCGATCACTCTCAGGAGGCGTTTCCAGCCGGTAATGTCGGCAGAAACTGCACAAAGTGGAGGGCCCACGGCGATATGTGGTGGGCATGTTCGCAGGCAAGTGAACTGGCAACCCGGTTTACAAATGGTCTGTAGCGAACGTGACGGAATTGCCGAATAAACCTTCACGTGATCCTCATAATTGCTGGCGGGAGGAACGAGACCGCCCCGCAATGCGAGTGCCCTGTTTTCCTCGGTCTTATCACTCCCATCATCGGGAAGGAGTCCTTATGTCGAATCGAAAGCTCTTGAGTGCGGCTGCTTGTGCGGTCCTTGGAATGTCCGGCCTGGCTCGGGCAGATGAAGTCGCCCCGGCTGCTCCATCGTTTCAGCCCTATGCCCTGCTCGTTGATGAAGCGCCGGCCCGCAAGCCCCTGATGGCCCTTCTCGACAAGGCCGGCTTTGCCAAGGGAATGGACGACATCGGTCTGACCGTTGGTGGCCGTGTCGAAGGCAGCTACACCTACAGCTTCAGCTCGCCTCCGGGGAATGTCATCACCGGTCGCGTCTTCGATTTCGAGAATCAGGACCTGACGCTCAACCAGCTTGCTTTCGTTTTAGACAAGCAGGTTAAGTCAGACGCGTTCGATGTCGGCGGTCGAGTGGAAGTGATCTGGGGCTCGGACAGCCGGCTCATTCACTCGGTCGGCCTGTTCGACCACTACGATTCGAGCAGCCCCGCCAACCAGTGGGATCTCAACCAGGCTTACCTTGACATCAACTTCCCGAGCGTGGCAAAGGTGCGCGTCGGTAAGTTCAACACGCCGGTAGGTTACGAAGTGATCGATCCAACCGGCAACGCGCTGTACAGCCACAGCTTCATGTTCGGCTATGCGATTCCGTTCACGCATACCGGCGTGACGGCGACGTTCAAGCTCAATGAGGACACGGCGTTGATGGTCGGCGTGACCCGCGGCTGGGACACCAGCACCGAAGACAACAACGACACCGTCGACTTCATGGGCCAGATCGCCTACGCCTTCCCCAAAGGCGAAGCCAACCTGTACCTGACGGTCATCTCCGGCGCCGATCAGGCCGGCGACAACGACAACTGGCGCACGCTGGTGGACCTGATCTACACCCGCTCGCTTGGCGACAACGTAACCGTCGCGCTCAATGCCGACTACGCCTACGAAGCCAACAGTGCTACGGCCGTCGGCGGATCGGACGCCCAGTGGTTCGGCGTGGCCGGATATCTTGGCGTCAAGATGTCGGACATGGTTACGCTGAACACCCGCCTCGAGTACTTCAACGATCAGGACGGCGCCCGTCTGACCGGCGGCGTCGGTGGCACCAGCCTGTACGGGGCGACCGCGGGTCTTTCGATTCGCCCGTTCGCCCACGACGCTCTGGGCCAGAACCTGGTCATTCGTCCGGAAATCCGGTTCGACTACGCCGAGAAGAAGTTCTTCGACGGCGCGACCGATCGCTACCAGCTGACGGCCGCGATCGACGCGATCTTCAGCTTCTGATGGTCGCCTGACCTTGCGACTGACACCTGCAACGACTTCAGACACCGCGGCAAACCTGCCGCGGTGTCTGCGTTTACAGCAGCATGCGGTCCGTCCGCCCCGTATGCGTCCGGCGCACATCTGTCCGCAAGCGTGTGCTACGGATTGACCGATGATGGGGTACCCTTCGATCTGCCATGCGTCGACTTCGCCTCGGAAAGCTTCATGCACAGCACCCGGGCCGCAAGTGGCTTGCGGCCGGGGCGATTGCGTTGCTGGCGGCGCTGCTGTCAACAACGGCCCGTCATGTTCCCGGTCTCAGCACCGCGGCAGTTCTGCTCGACGACACGCTCTATGACACCTTCTATCGTATCCGCCCTGTCGAAAGCCGTGCGTCGGGCGATGTGATCCTGGTTGTCGTTGACGACCGCAGCATTCATGAACTGGCCGAGCGTGGCGTGTCATGGCCTTTCCCGCGCGATCTATGGGGTCGGACGGTCGGGTTTCTGGAGCGCAGCGGGGCGAAGGTTATTGCGTTCGATATCCTGTTCGAAACGCCAAGCGGGTATGAAAAGTACGTTGGCGACGACGAGGCGTTTGCCACGGCGATCAACGACGCGAAGGTACCGCTGGTGATCGCGACACTTGCGACCGGGGATGGCCGGGCGGGGCCATTTGCGCCCAAAGCCGATCCGGCGAAGTATCGATTGGGGGCGGTGAATCTCAGGATCGGCAAAACGCTGCGGGTCTACGAACCGACCGTGCGATCGCAGCCGAGCCTCGCGGTTCGCACGCTCGAGGCTGCCGGCAAAGCCGTTCCGCCCTGGGCGACGGAGCCCTTCCGACTGCACTACTACGGCCCGCACCAGCAGGCCGACGGAAAGCGCACCTACACCTATCTGTCCGCGATCAGCATCTTCGCTGCGAGCAAAGCAAAAACGCCCGAGCAAATGCAGGCCAGCGGCGTTGATCCGAACCTGTTCAAAGACAAGATCGTGCTCCTGGGCGCGATCTCTGCCGGCACTTACGATTTGAAGAGCGCTCCATTGTCGGAGATCTATCCCGGTGTCGAGGTGCAGGCGACCGCGATCGACAACCTGCTACACGACCAACGAGTCGTCCAGGCCGGCCTGTCGACAACGGCGCTGGCGGCATTCGCCGGCGCACTGCTCGCCGCGACGTTGGTGCTGATCCCCCGCAAGACACTGCACAAACTGGTCGGTGTGATCGTCGCGGCTGCCGTACTGGTCGGCTCGGCGATATTGATGTTCCGCGGGGGAACCATCCTGTGGCTGCCGCTGGCATCGCCGCTGACCGCGCTTCTTGCGGCCACGATCGGGGCGTTCGCCTGGAGTTACTACACCGAAGACCGCAATCGCCGTCTCATCGTCAAGGCGTTCGGACAGTACGTCTCGCCGGCAGTGGTCGCGGAGATTGAGAAGGACCCGGCGCGCATCCGGCTGACCGGCGATCGGCACGTGATGACGGTGCTGTTTACCGATATCGAGGGGTTCACCAGTCTGAGCGAAAAGCTGGAGGACGAGCGGCTGACCGAATTGCTCAACTACTACTTCGACGAGATGGAGCCGCTGATCTTCGCCGAGGACGGTACGCTCGATAAGTATATCGGCGACGCGATCATGGGCTTCTGGAATGCGCCTCTGCCGCAGTCCGACCACGCGTTTCGCGCCTGCAGAACTGCACTGGAGATGGAACAGCGGGAGCGAAACATCCAGCCCGAATTGGTGCGGATGGGTGCCGACCGTTGCATCACGCGCATCGGCATCAACACCGGGCCGATGGTTGTCGGCGACATGGGCTCACGGAGTCGCTTCAACTACACGGTGCTGGGAGATTCAGTGAACCTGGGCGCTCGGCTGGAAGGAGCAAACAAGTTCTACGGATCCAGGATCCTGATCGCCGAATCGACGGCCGTGCTCGTGAAAGACCGGTTTATCGTCCGCCGTCTCGACCTGCTGCAGGTTAAGGGCAAGAAGAAGCCGATGCCTGTCTATGAGCTGATGGCGGAGATCGGCAAGTCGCCGGATGAATCTGCGTTCCTGGACCGCGCTCAACGGTACGAGGCATCGTGGGCGTTGTATCGGCTTCAGAACTGGGAAGACGCCGAGGCGGTCCTTCAGGATCTGCTAAGCAGGCATCCGACCGACATTCCAGCGGCCATGCTGCTGGCGCGGGTTAATGAACTGAAGTCACATCCGCCCGGCGAGGGGTGGGATGGCGTATACGTCGCGAAGGGGAAGTAACCCGATTCGGTCGATCCTGCTTCATGGCCGACAGACCTACTCGTCAACCGCCGGCGCAAAGCCTCGGCGCAGGGTGTTTTCCGTGATGACTCTTGGGATCAAGAACTGCTGCAGGTAGTCCGGCCCGCCGGCTTTGCTGCCGACACCGCTCAACTTGAATCCGCCGAAGGGCTGTCGGTCGACCAGCGCGCCGGTGATCTTGCGGTTGATGTAGAGGTTGCCGACACGGAACTCGCGTCGCACCCGATCGATGTTCGCCGGACTTCGCGAGAACAGGCCGCCGGTCAGGGCATACTTTGTCCCGTTGGCGATACGAAGCGCATCGGTCAAATCCGCGGCGCGGATCACCGCCAGCACCGGACCGAACACTTCTTCCTGTGCGATGGAGGCTGACGGCGAAACATCTGCGAAGATCGTCGGCGGCACATAGCTGCCCTCGCTGGCAAGCGCGCTGACGTCTGCCTGATACGCAAGACGCGACTGCCGCCTGGCCCGGTCGATCATCGCGAGGATGCGCCTCTGAGCTTCATCATCAATCACCGGCCCGAGGTAGTAGCCGGGATTCTCCGCGGGGCCGATCTCCAGGCTGCGTGTCGATTCGACGAGCCGCGAAAGGAATGTCTCGTAGACACTGTCCAGGACAATGACACGCGAGCAGGCGGAGCACTTCTGCCCCGAGTAACCGAATGCGCTCGCGACCACGCCGTGAACGGCTTCGTCCAGGTCGGCGTCGTCGTCGACGATCACGGCGTTCTTGCCGCCGAGCTCTGCGATGACACGCTTGATCTGCTCCTGTCCCTCGGCCAGTTCCGCTGCCTGACGCGCAATCAGCATGCCGACGGCGCGACTGCCGGTGAACGCGATCAACGAGGTGTCGGGGTGCTTCACCAGTACCGGGCCGACTTCTTCACCGATGCCCGGCAGATAGTTGACGACGCCTTTTGGTACGCCGGCTTCTTCAAACGCGTCCATCAGTCGGGCGGAGACTGCCGGAGACTGCTCGGCGGGCTTCATGATCACGGTATTGCCGGCGACCAGCGCTGCCGCCGTCATGCCGCACAGGATCGCGAGCGGGAAGTTCCAGGGGGCGATCACCACCGCGACACCGCGGGGTTCGTAAAAGTACTCGTTGTCCTCGCCGGGAATATCGCGGCGGTGGGGGCGGGTCAGCCGTTGCATCTCGTCGGCGCAAAAGTGGCAGAAATCAATCGCTTCGGCGATGTCGGCGTCGGCCTCGCGCCATTGCTTGCCGGTTTCAAAGACTTCCAGCGCCGCCAGCGCGAACTTGTCACGTCGCAGAATCAGGGCGACTTTCCGCAGCAAGTCGGCCCGTTGTCCGGCCGGCGTGTCGCGCCAGGCGGGAAATGCGTCTCGGGCGATGTCTATCGCTGAGGTGGCGATCTCCGCGGTCGCTGCTGCGCCACGGGCGACGATTTCGCCTCGCCAGGCGGGGTTCACCGAATCGACCCAGCGACCGGTCTCAATTCGCCGTCCGCCAATGACGATCGGCAGCGTCTCCCCCAGTCGCCTTCGGGCGGCGTCCAATGCGGAACGCATCGCCGTGCGGTTCTCGGGACGCGTAAAGTCGGTGAGCGGTTCGTTGCGGAACCTGGGTGTCGTTCCGCCCGCCTCGTGCCGAAGGCTCGATGCGGATGTGGACGTGCGGGCTCCCGATTTGACGTTGGTCGGATTCATCAGCAGCCTCTCTTCGGAAACATTGTCGGCGAATCCCGCCTTCAGAAACGACTCGTTACTAGTGTTCTCCAGCAGGCGACGAACAAGGTAAGCCATCCCCGGCAGAAGCTGTCCGAAAGGGGTGTAGACGCGTACGCGATGGCCGAGCTCGATGAGCGTGGCCTTGATGGGCTCGGCCATCCCGAACAGCATCTGAAACTCGAAACTCCCCGGCGGAAGCTCGCGTGCCTCCGCTTCGGCCAAGGCGTGTGCGATCGATCGGATGTTGTGGCTCGCGATCGCCGGTCGCAGCCATTGATGGTGGTCGAACAGGAAGGTCGTAAGTTTTTCGAAGTTGGCATCGGTCGCGGCTTTCTCGGTGAAGACGGGAATCGGCCAGTCGTTCTGCGCGGCGATGACCGTTTCGTAGTCCCAGTACGCGCCCTTGACCAGCCTCACCCAGACCGGGGTTCCACGGCGTTCGGCCCAGTTCGCAAGGTCACGAAGGTCGTCGCCGCTGGAGGTCAGGTACGCCTGTATCGCGATGCCGACATGCGGCCAGTCGCGGAACTCGGGTTCTTCGAACACTTCCTTGAAGATCTGGAGCGTGACGTCCTTGTAGCTGAACTGCTCCATGTCGATGTTGACGAACACGCCGCAGTTGCGGGCAAGCCGCAGGATCGGCCTGAGCTGGTCGCGCACTTCACGGCTGGTGCCGTCGGGGTCGATGGGGTCGAACTGGCTGTACAGTGAAGAGAGCTTCACAGACACATTGACCGGCGGCATGACACCTGCGGCGCCGGAGGATTTGCCGTTCGCCGCCGGCCCCGCCGAAGGGTCCTCGTCGACCAAAGCATTGTGCGGCCACGACTTGCTTGCCGCGGAGAGGCCTTCGATCAGCTTGAGGTAGAGCCCCTGGTATCGCCTTGCTTCGACGATCGAAAGCACGGCTTCGCCGAGCAGATCGATTGTGAATGCCAGATTCCTGGCTCGAAGCGACTCGACCGCCTCAATGGCGCCCGGGAGATCACTGGCGGCGATGAACCGCCTGGCCATGCGCGTGGCACCCAGGCGGGCCACGTCGGCGACGATCCCGCCAAGCATTCCACCGTCGGGCAACATTCGCAGTGCGGTTGCCGCGAACGGCGGCAGCCTCGTCGCGACGGTGCCCAGATACTCCTTCAGGTGAGCGGTGATCTGGCGATCGTGCGTCAGCGTCGGCAGCACGTCGACGAAGCGAAACAGCTCGGCCTTCACCTGCTCATCCTTCATCCCCTGATACATAAGCAGCCGGTCGAGCCAGGGTTCGCCGCTACCGCGTCTGCGTGCGTCCCTCAGTAGATCGTGCCCGATGGCCTGGGTGCGTGTCTCGGTGTCGCTGACGTGATGTGAGCATACGGAGGGGAGTTGGGGATCGCCGATCGTAACGTGCATGCGATTCCTCTTCTAATAGCGACATAGTTTTTCGGTTCGGTCGCGCGGTGCCGGCGCAGCGGCATCTACGCGATCTATTTCCCGATTGTCTCGGCGATTCCGGTCCGGATGAAGTTTACGGCGATCGCGGCGAGAAAAACCATCACCAGTTTGCTGAGCGCACGGAGCACGCCGGGACCGAGCAGCCGGGCGAATCGTGAACTCAATAGCAGGACAGCCAGCAGCACCAGCAGATTCGCCGACAGCGCCAGCATAGTAGTCGGGGTTCCGTACTTCCCGCGGATCACCAGGATCGTCGTCAGCGTGGCCGGGCCGGCGATCATCGGCATCGCCAGGGGGAAAAGACCGACATCGTCGTCGTCTTCTGCGACGGCCGGCTTTCCTTTCATGCAGAGGTCGGTCACGGCAAGGACCAGCAGGATAACACCGCCGCCGATCCGGAAATCGCTGTCCCTGATCCCGAGAAACTGGAACAGCAGTTCGCCGAGGAACATGAACGAGATGGTGAGCGCCGTAGCGGCGAACACCGAGTGAAACGCCGCACGGCGTCGCCTGGCTTCCGTCAGAGGGGCGGTGACGGCCAGGAAGATGGGAACCAACCCGATCGAGTCGATCGAGACGAACAACGGGATGAACGCTTGGAGGAAGTCCATGGGATTGCGCCAGAGTGTGCCCGTTCGTCCGGAAGATGCAATGCCGGCGAAGACCCGGGCTCGCGACGGCGCGGCGCGCCGCACGCGTCGTCGCGGCCGAGGGTGCGCGGCATCGACTCGTGCGACTCCGCTACTTATCGGTCGCACGTGAGATATGTCCACTACAACAATACAAATAACAGTTGAAAAAAGTCGTTGACCGGTCGCGCCGGCATTCGTAGAGTTGGGCGAAAGAAAGGAGGAACACGTTTTATGGCTACGAAGAAAGCTGCCACGGCCAAGAAGACGACGGCTGCCAAGCCGGCTGCGAAGAAAGCGGCCGCCAAGAAGCCCGCCGCCAAGAAGGCCACCACGAAGAAGAAGTAAGCCTGTTGGGTCGCCACTCATCGTGGCCCCATCGCTCTGAGTCTTTTCTCGTGACTGTGTAAATGAGTTGTTCAACCGGCCAAGTGGCTCCAAGCGGAGGCCGGCCCTTATAAACCAAGGATTTTGCGACCCGGGCTCCAAACTGCGGGTCGCGAAACGAAAAGGACCCTTCCACTGCCACGGCGGAAGGGTTCTCTTGTTTTCTCAAACGTCTCGCCCGCAGCGCCTAGCCGACTGCAACCGGTTCTCTACGCATGGCCCGGGGTTGATCCAGGGGAATGCTGCTTGGGATGGGCGCCATCGTGCTCATCGGTTCGAAGAGGTCTTCGGCACCTGGCCTGAATACTTCACCCACCAGAAGCGCGGTGACATCGTCCTGGTGGTGCGGATACTGCTTGACAAACTTCCCGAACGAGAAGTCGGGCGTGTAAAAGGCGTAGACGAGCTTGCGAATGGTCTGCATGCCGGACGACAGCTCGTCACCCCATTTGCTGAGGTTCATCGCGTCGGGCTGGCCCGAAGCGATCGCGGCATTGATCGCGTCGGCTGCCATCTCGCCGGACTTGAGCGCAAGGAACACCCCGGACGAATACATGGGGTCCAGGAATCCGAACGCGTCGCCGACCAGCACCCAGCCGTCTCCGGCGCAGCGAGTGGCGCGGTAGCTGAAATCGCTAAGCACGTGAACGTCGCCAACCCGCTCGGCATTGGCCAGCCGCGGCAGAAGTCCGGGGCACTTGGCGATCTCGGCTTCAAGAATCTCTTGCGGCGTTCCCTGGTACTGACTCAGCCGCTTGAGATCTCCGACAATGCCGACGCTGGTGATGTCGTCGGGCAGGGGGATGTACCAGAACCACCCGTCGTTCTCTTGATTCGCCAGCACGAGGGTGGCACCGCCGTTCTTGCCCGGGTCACGCGTGCAGTTCTTGTAATGCGCGAAGTACGAAGCCTTCTTCAGCTTCGGGTCGATCTTGCGAATACCCAGCCGCTTGGACAGCAGCGCATTAAGGCCTGTCGCATCGACGACGACCTTCGCGCCGATCCGCCTGGGCGCTTCACCCGGCCGCGTCACCACCACGCCCACCGCCTTGGGAAGGTCGTCGGTGTCGCTGGGCTCCATGATCACTTCATTGACGTTGGTCTCCTGCCATACCGTGGCACCCTTGTCGGCTGCGTTGTCCAACATCATTTCGTCGAATTGGCTCCGCAGCACCTGCCATGTCTGGCTTCGCTCGTGCGGGTCTCGTTCGTCGAAATAGAACGGCTGACTTTCCTTGCCCGTCGCCGTCACGAACTGCACGCTGTACTTCTTGACGAAGTTCGAATCGCGCAGTTTCGGGAGCATGCCGAGCCGCTTGAAGACCCAGTACGTTTCGGGCATCAGCGATTCGCCGATGTGGAACCGGGGGAACTTGCTCCGCTCGATGACCAGTGTCTTGTTGCCCGCCTCGGCGGTCAGTGCGCCGGTGGTGGACCCGGCCGGCCCGCCACCGATCACGACCACGTCATACGTCTCGTCAAATGTCTGGGTCAATGTTTGTGGCATGGTTCGCTCGGTAAGGGCAAAACTTCTTGAACGTCCGGCGGCACGGCGACACCTAGGACCGGACGTTCAGAACGATTTCCATCACTTCGATCGCCGGCTGACCGTCGCAGTAAATCGTCCCGATGCGTCCGAAGGCGACGCCCTGATGCCGGGACTCACCGAACAGCGACATCACCGGTCCGGCACCGGGAAACCGCATAAACCATCTCGGCTTAACCCGGCGAAGCACGTTGTGCTTAATCAATACTGCCCCTAACGGTAGCTTCTTAGCCAGGATCTCGGCTTTCACGTCTTGTGAAAGATAGCGCAGGTCGAGCCGGGCAATGCCAAGTTCTACGACCTTGCCGGGCTGGCCGTGGGGGGTCAGCTTGATTTTCCGAGTGTAAACGTCCCCCTCGACAGACTCTTCCATCACTTCCACGTCCACCGGCGCGCCGTGAAACTTCTCCAGGACCTCCGTCATGTGACCGTGATGAACCAGCAACTGGTCTTCCGGAAACGGAATCTGGTCCGGCTGAACAATCGTGCACTCCGGCACAAAGTCGCGTTGCACGAACGGCCGACACAGATCGAGTAGTGCTGCTTCGGCAACCGGATGATCGGAGAGCTTGCTGACGGGGATGGGCATGGGATTGGCGAAGCTGAATGGAAAGGTGCCGTGTGCCGGCGTCAGGGTTGGGCGCGAGGCCGGTCGTCCGCCAAGGCGGACCCTACGTGTATCGAATACCCCGGTGCTCCGGCTCAAAGAAACGGGGCAGCAGGGTGTCCACCTGAAGCAGTCCCTTGCGGTTCAGGAGAACCTGATCGCCGGTAACGGTCGCCCATCCCTCTTCCACGAGGCTCTTGAACCCTTCATCGAATACTTTCAGGATGTCTTGTCCGAACTTCCGCCGGAAGTAGGCGGCGTCGAGCGAACCTGTCTTCAAAAGCAGGATCATCTCGCGGATGAGTCGCTGGTGGTCGTTAACCGGTAATGCGCGGTTGATCGGCAACTCGCCTCGTTCGATCGAGTCGATGTAGGTTTCCCACTTATCCAGGTTCTGATAGTGGACGCCCTGGAAGTGACCGAACGAAGCCACCCCGGTCGCGACCAGGTCCGCGCCGCGCCATAGGGAGTCTCGATAGACAAAGCCCGCATGACGGCTGGGCTTCACCAACGTGTATCCACTGCTGACGACGTAGCCCGCCGCCTCAAACTGCTTGAAAGCGTAGTCAACCCAGGCGCGCTTCTGAGCCCAGCTCGCGACCTCGGACACCCCGCCATGATCGCGGGCATCCTTGGCGATACCCGTGTTGTAAGGCACTTCCATCTGATAGATGGTCACGCTGTCGGCGTCGAGCGCAATGGCCTTCTCGACGCAGGCTTTCCACTTGTCCTCGGTCTCGCCGAGCATGCCGGCGATCAGATCGATATTCACCTGGGGGAAGCCGACGTTGCGAATCCACTCCCACGCCCGCAGGATTTCCGGTGACTTATGAGCCCGGCCGTTAACGCTCAGGATCTCGTCGTCGAAGTGTTCAACGCCTAGGCTAAGCCGCGTAACCCCGATCTTCTTGATCGTCTCGAGCTTGGATTCCTTCAGCGTTCCCGGTTCACACTCGAAGGTCACTTCCTTGGCCGCATCCCAGTTCCAACGGACATTAATCCGCTCAATCAGTCGTTCGAGCTGCGCATTGGACAGGTAAGACGGCGTTCCACCGCCGAAGTAAACGAACTCGAACTGACGCCCCTGAAGCCCTGGACGATCGGCATAAAGATCGATCTCCCGTGACAGGGCCGACAGGTAGGTTTCGATGTCGTTGGCGTTCTTGTCAGTGTAGACGCGGAAATAACAGAACTTGCATCGCTTGCGGCAGAAAGGGATGTGCAGGTACAGGCCGAGCTTGGTGTCAGGGTCGGGCTTGGCATCCAACGCCTGCTGAATCGCCGGCAGGTGGTTCTGCGACCAGACCGAGAACGGCGGATAGTTGGCAACGAAGTAACTGCCGACTTCGGTCTTGGGTGCCGGCTGCGCCGGGGCGTCGGGCGTGAGGGTGGGAAGCTCCATGCTCTGAAGGCTTTCTGCAAAAGGCGTTACGTCGAATTCAATACCGGCCGTCCCGATGCTTTGTTTCTAGATTCCGGCGACACCGCATCGACGACGTTCGATCATAGACGTCCGCTTGAGCAGGCGTCTCACCGATGAAACCCCAACCGCGGGGCACCACCGGCCTCGACCGCCCTGACAGTTCACTGCCCGCGCCACTACGGGTTCGGTGCCGGCACGGGGGAACTCGCAAAGATCGCCCTTAATTGATAGGAGACGTCCACGTCCTTCATCGACGGCTCTTTGGCGTAGGGGGTGTAGAGGGGATCGCCGACTAAAGCATTCATCCAGCTCACCAGTGGATTGGTGAGCCAGTACACCTCGGCAAGCTTCAGCTTGCCGGTCATCAGGAGCGGGAAAAACTCCGTGGGCAGCGGAAACGAGTGCAGGTAGGGCTCGGCGACGGGTCCCAGGGTCGCAACGACGCCGGACTTCAGTAAGTTCGCGCACCAGCCCTTCTCGCCGGCCGCGTGAAGCGAGATCATCTCTCCGCTGGCGACGTGATAGGCGACGGCACCGGGGTTGAACTTCATTCCGGGGACGTAGTTTCGCAGGCTATACCAGCCGCAGTATAGCGCGACGTTATCCACCGACTGTGGCGGAAAAACGGGTTCGGTGTTCTCGATCCTGACGGTCGTCCGCGACTTGGTTTTGAGTTCCGCAGCGGCTTCACGCAGCTTCTCGTCGTATTTGCCGTAGGCGTCGCTCGGGGATTTTCCGCGGGCGTCCAACGCCGCGATACCCTTGAGCCCTTCGGACTCGACCTTGACCGACGTCTCGATCATGTCGTGAACGATCTGCTCCGTCGGCGCGTCCAGGCGCGCGACCATGAGCGTACGCGGCACGCGGGCGGTAGGGCGGGAAGTTACGCCGCCGTAGCGGACTTTGTAGTTCAAGGGATTGTCGAGCCACCGGTACCGAAGCATGGTGTCCGGCCACCAGAGGCAGGCCAGTTCCGAATCGAATGCCGCCTGGGTTTCACTGGTCTCCAGGCGGACCCTGTGATCGGTGAGCACCTGAATCGAGCGGAGCTGGCCGAGGTGGGTGAGAAACAGATCGCGAAGCTTCGCCCGCGCGTCGGCACTGTTAACCGCCTGCGGGTTGAGCGTCTGGATCTCGGTGATCAGCTTCTGTGTCGCGGCGCGACGGGTCGTCTGCTCCTCTTCAGTAACCGGCTTGGGGGCCAGTTTCTGGTAAGCGGGCAGGGCAAGCCGTTCCTGCGTCTCAAGGGGACCGTAGAGTTTTTCGACGGCTGTCATGAGCCGGCTGAAACGCTGGCTGCGTCGCTCGGCGTTGCCGTCGGTGGCGAGTGTTTCGATCGCAGAGCGAACGGCCGCGTCGGCCCGCATTGCCATCGCGGGGAATTCCTGCCCTTCGCTCGCACGCTTGAAGTCCGACTGGGCCTCGGTCGCGACTTCCTCGGCCGTGACGACGGCCTGCGCCGCCGCGGCGAGCGATGCCTTGTACTGCTGATCGACGCTACGATACTCGGCCGATTCTTCCGGCAGATTGACCCGCTGCCCCACCCGCAGCGGAACGCCGAAAAACGTCACCAGGCAGGTGACCTGCTCTTCCAGCTTGTTGTCGCGAAGAAAGGCTCTGACGGCCGGTACGACTTCGGTCTGAAACTGCAACGCGGAGATTTCATCGCCTTTGGGCAGGTCCAGTGCAAGTATCCGGCCGTCGGGCACTTTGCGCTGATTGATGTAATAGTCCGCGAGCCGGCGGCCGGCCGGTTCGTTGCGGTTGACAATAAGCAGCAGGTTCTCGGCCGTCAGCTTTGATGGGGAGACATCACCCGCGCACGGCTCGACCCCTATTGTGCCCAGAACGATTGCCAGCACGGTGCAACATACGAACCGCCGGATTGCGGGCTCATTCAGCATGTCGGGATTCTACGCGGACAAGTCGTATTGGCACATCCGAATCTAAACAATGCCGGTCTAGCCGCTGGAAAGCGGCTAGACCGGCATTGTAAACAATACTGAGTTGGGCCGTCGGCCAGACGACGTTAGCTGGCGAACGGCGAGCTCGAGCCGCCGACCGGCGCTTCGGTCGCCCCGGCACCCGCCTGCTGTTCCGCCTGCTGCTGCGCCTGCTCGATCAGGCTGACCAGGGCCTTGATCTCCCGAAGCGATTCGGGGCTGCCCCACATCAACACCCAGTCAACATGCCAGTTGCAGCGTTCGAACGTGCAGTTCTGAAGGTGATAGACAGTCTCGCGAAGGATCAGCGTGCACGCCGTAAAGGTGCATCCGATGAATGCCTGTCCGCTGATGTATACGGTCTGGTTGATGAAAGTCTGATTCTCGTGCTTCGTCAGTAGCATGGATCCTTCTCCGAGTGAACTGGGTTCGCCGAACGGTCGCCGGCTGTCGCCGAATCATGCACTACAGGGCGTTATAGTCAAACCGATAGGGAAGTTAGTTGATAAACCCGCCACCCCCATCGACAATGGACCGATAATATCTGTCGGCGAGATGGATGAGATCATGGAACGGATCGTGTCCTGGAGGAACAGCCATGTTGAAGTGGATCAAGCGAATTGTCCTGCTGGTGGTCGTCCTGCTGGTCGTGGGCGGTGTCGTGCTCTACTTCTCCCTCGGCGGCATCATCAGGAGCCAGGTCGAGCAGCAGTCCTCCAAGTCGCTCAATCTCCCAACCACCCTCGGCGGTGCCACGATCGCCCCGTTCGGCGGACAGCTCAGCCTGCAAGACTATTCCATCGCTTCGCCGCCAGGATTCTCGGCACGGCCGATGCTCGAAATCGGCGGGCTCGACGTCAAGGTAAGTTACGGTCAGCTGCGGTCCACGCCGGTGCGAATCCAGTCCATCACAATTGACCGCCCGAAAATGCTTCTCGAGCAAAAGGACGGCAAGTTTAACATCAAGGCGATGACGGAGAACTTGCCTCCCGGCAAACCGACCGAACCAACCGCCGAAGGCGAGAAGATGAAGTTGATCATTGATTCCATCATGATCAAGGAGCCGCAGGTCACGCTGCGACCCGGTCTGCCCGGGCTGCCGGAAGAGATTCCTCTGAAACTTGGCACCTACGAAATGAAGAATGTCGGCAACGCCGACGGCGCCGAGACCGGCGTGGCCGTGAAACAGGTGGTCACCCAGATCGTCAGCGAACTGGCGGCCAAGGCCAGCAGTTCCGGCGGCATCCCTTCGCAGTTGAAGGCACTGTTGGACGGCGACCTGAACGCCATCGCGCAGAAGTACATTCCCGGCGAGGCCGGAAAGATCGTCGGTTCGCTTCTGAATCCCGACACGCTGAAAGACCCCGGTAAAGCCGCCCTCACCGCACTCGAAGGAGCCACCGGCGGGGCAACGACCAATCCCGCCAAGGCGATCGGTGATCTCATCGGCGGCGAACAGAAGCCCGGCGACGCGTTCAAGGGACTCCTCGGCGGCGACAAGAAGAAGGATGAGAAGAAGAAATAGCATCGGCAGCAAAACGCTGGTGCTAGCGGGTCGCAACGCGCGCTGTAGTGGACTGATCGTCAGAACTCTTCGGCCGCGATTCCTCGCTTTAGGAATCGAATACCCTCAAGCAGCGGAAGCTTTGAGGGGCAGACGAACGTGCACAGTCCGCATTCGATGCACGCATCCAGGCCGTTGCCGCGCGCCCACTCCGCGTCCCGGCGCTGGGCCGCTTCCAGCAGCCCGGCCGGGCGGCATCGCGTCGGGCATGCTTCCACGCACCACCCGCAACGCACGCACGGCTCCGGCGGCATTGCCGGATGCTGCGGGGCGGAAAAGAGCGTCAACTCGCCGGGGCCGATCACTTCATCATCACCCACCCGCAACTGACGCAGCGGTCCGCCGGCAAAGACGTCGCGGGAAGCCCAGGGAATGCCCAGCAGGCTGAAAACTGCGCGGGCATGCACGCCGAGGGGGACCGACAGGCAGGAGATGACGTCCGTCGGTTGATCGTAAACTGCGATCGGGACGTGGGTCATGGGCGAATCATCGAGCAGCAGCCGACCGATGGCCGCCGCCGCCGGCCCGTCGATCAGGATCACCCCGTGAGTACTCGGAAGACGACCGGGCCGGAGACGCCGACCGGTTATGGAATGGACCAGGAGTGTCGGATCGAGCTGGGGGTAGTCGTTTTCCAGTGGTGCGATGCGCAGCGCGCTGGCCAAGTCGCTTGCGGCTTCGCGGATCGGTCCCGAGCAGTCGTCGGCCTGGTCCACCAGTGCCCACCAGTCTTTGGCGCCGGTCAGTCGTCCGAGTAACCCCAGCCCGGCCGCCAGTTCCCGGGGGTATGACTGGCAAGCCGTGCGCGACAGCGGGAGCCAGGGGTCACTGTCCAGGAGATTGCAGACCAGTGTGTCGATCGGGCGGGTCAGGGCATCGCGAAGTTGCTTCAGCAGGTCGGGGCAGGTCCAGCGATCGGCCGCAATCCCGGCAAGTTGGATCCGGGTGAGCCATTCGCCGAAGGCCGATGTGTCTACCTCGTCGAGCCGCCGTGCCGCTTCACGGTGATCGCCCCGGCTGGCGTTTGGCCGCACGGTGGGGCCGGGGTGGGCCGGTGTAAATCGCACGCCAAGCACCTCGCGGCCGCCGATCAGCCGCACCGGAACTTGCTCACCGACGATTCCGTCAACCGGCGCGACAGGGGTCCGATGCGATTCCAGAGACTTTGCAAGCAGCGGCGCGCCTTGCGAGACCACCGAACCCGGTGCAAGCCACTCCATCGAAGGATGAGCCGTATCGAAGGACAGGTCCGAAGGGACGCTCAGACAGTCTGGAGTGGGGAGCAGCGGGAGCGCCGGTGGGGAGGATCTATCGTCGCGGCTGGCAGGCATAGTCGAAGGTGCTGTCGTCGGTCTCAGCATATCGGCTTATCACCGCCGACGCATCGTCGTCGTTATCGGCAATCTTGGCGTTCGATCCAAGCGGATCTCGCATATGCATCAGAACCTCGCAACGGCTGGTTCGATTCCATTCACTTCACCGTTGGGCGACATGTCACATTCATTCGAAATTGTCCGACCCGCTCCGCACGACGACGAGGGTTTTCTTCGCCCCAAGGCCTGGCAGGAGGCCAAGGAGGCGTTCGGCCTGGGCGGCGACATTGCCGAGATGCTCACGCACCTCGAAAAATGCCGCACCGCTAGCCCCCGATTGCTGCTGGCTGCAGCAATCCATGCCTTCCTGCAGATGAACGACAGCCAGCAGACTCAGGTCGTTCAGGAATACCTGGCGTCTTCAGTACCGCCGCGACGTTCTGGCATGCCGCCCGGAGTATCGCCGGCGGCAAGGTCCGATCGACGCCAGATCAGGCAGTAGTCGCAGCCCTGCTGCTTGGATGCCGGTCGTGATGTACTCGCCGCTGGACTCCACGCGACACGTTTGCTCTCGGTGTCGATTGCGCCTTTAATCGCGTCATGGCCCAGGCCGCCGGCGAAACTTCCGAACCGACTGCCCAACATCGTGGCATTACGCCCGAGCGTTTTGCCGCGGTGCATCGCGCGCTGTTGTCGGGCCTGCTCGGAAACGTCGGATTCAAGAAGGAACAGTTCGAGTACAACGGGACGCGCGGGCGCAAGTTTCACCTGTTCCCGGGGTCTTCCCTCTTCAGCCGTAAGCCGCCGTGGGTGATGTCGGCCGAGCTGACCGAGACGACCAAGCTGTACGCCCGCACCGTCGCCCGGATCGAACCTGAGTGGATCGAGAACGTCGGCGAGCATCTCCTGCACAAGGAATACTCCGAGCCATACTACCACCGCGAGTCGGCTCATGTTCTGGCTTCAGAAAAGGTCTCGCTCTTCGGCTTGGTCGTCGTGCCGCGGCGACGCGTTCACTACGGCCCAATCGATCCCAAAGCCAGCCGCGATATCTTCATCCGCCAGGGGCTGGTCGAAGGGGAATATCATTCCGAAGCACCCTGGGCCCGTAACAACCGGCAATTGATCCGCGACGTCGAACTGGCCGAGGCGAAGCTGCGCCGGCGCGATCTGCTGGTCGATGCCCAGAGCCGATTCGCGTTTTATGACGTCCGCGTCCCGGCGGGAATCTACAACGGCCCGCTGTTCGAGAAATGGCGCCAAAAGGCCGAGCAGGCCGATCGCCGGGCGCTCTTCATGAAGCGCGAGGACCTGATCGTTCCCGGACCCGAAGCGCCGGCCGAGCTGTTCCCCGAGCGCGTCGTCGTCAACGATTCAGTCCGCATCACCCTCGGCTACGTGTTCGACCCCGGAAACGAGTTCGACGGCGTTACCGCGACGGTGCCGGTCGCTTTACTGAACCAGCTTCCCCAGGAGCCGTTCGACTGGCTCGTGCCCGGCCATCTCGCCGAGAAGCTGACCGAACTGATCCGCACGATGCCCAAGGACGT
The DNA here is from genome assembly GCF_015169395.1 of Humisphaera borealis. Classification (GTDB taxonomy): domain Bacteria; phylum Planctomycetota; class Phycisphaerae; order Tepidisphaerales; family Tepidisphaeraceae; genus Humisphaera; species Humisphaera borealis. The sequence continues at coordinate 1,935,746 of NZ_CP063458.1, read as the reverse complement.
TCGCGTACAGTTCGTCCCGGTTCCCGACACCGTCAAGTCCGTTTTGCCGCTGATCCGTTTCGGCGACGGTTCGCTGTATGAGCAACTCGCCTGGCAACTGGGAAAGTTTGCCGGCAAGGCGATCTCGCCACAGGCGTTCTGTTCCGACTACCTGCCGGACTATCTCCGGATGAACTTCCGCATCGTCGACGAGGTCGGCAAAACACTCGCGATCGGGCGCGACCTGGAAACGATCCGCCGCAAGCTACGCGTCGAGCTGAAGCAGACGTTCGAAGAGCTGCCCAAAAGCCAATGGCACCGCGACGGCATCACCCGGTGGGATTTCGACGACCTGCCGGAAATGGTGGAGATCAAGCGGCCGGGCATGGTCGTTCGCGGCTACCCGGCGATCGTCGAGAAGGACGGGGACAAGGCGTCGCCCGGCGGTAGCGTAGGCCTCCGCCTGCTCGATTCCGCCGAACTTGCCGCCCGGGCAAACCTTGTCGGTTTGCGACGGCTGTTCCTGCTGCAACTAGGCGGGGATCGCGTCAAGCACCTCCAGCGGCATCTGCCGGGCATCGACCGGATGTCGCTTCAGTACGCGACCCTCGGCCCGAGCGAGGAGCTGAAGCGCGATCTTCTGAACCTCTCGGCCGACCGCGCGCTGTTCGGCGAGGCGCAGGTCGTCATCCGAAAACGCGAAGACTTCGTCACCCGGGCCGAAACCGCCTGGCAGCGGCTCAGCGAATCGTCGCGCGACATCTGCGAGGCGGTCGGGCAGTCGCTGGAGCTGTACCAGTCCCTGTCCCGTCGTCTCGGCCAGCCGGTGCCGCCGTTACTCGCGACCAACACTAATGACATTCGCGAGCACCTCAAAGCACTGCTGCCCAGGGGCTTTGTCGCATCGACGCCATGGCCCTGGCTGAAGCACTTCCCCCGTTACCTCAAGGCACTTGACCTGCGGCTGACCAAGCTCCTGAACGCCGGTGCCAATCGCGACACCCAGGCGATGAGCCAGGTCCGGCCGCTCTGGAAGAAGTACGTCGATCGCGCCGAACTGCACGAGTTTCAAGGCGTTTCCGACCCCAACCTGTCGCAGTACCGATGGCTGCTCGAAGAGCTTCGCGTGTCGCTGTTCGCGCAGGAACTGAAGACGGCGTTCCCGGTTTCGGTGAAGCGATTGGAGCAGTTGTTTGCCGAGGTGAAGTAGCGTCAGGGTGTCGAGTTCGATCCGACTCCCGCCGGAATGAAGTTCCCCGTCGAAAGCAGCATCTTGAACGCGTCTTCGGCGCTGATGTTCGTCACACGGCACTTGCTCTTCGGCACGAACAGCAGTCGGCCGTTGAGCGGATTCGGGCATTGCGGAACGAAGACCGGCCAGAGGTCGGCGTTGCCGGGGACGCTTTCGGCACTGGTGAATCCCATCTGCATCGCCGGCTCGGCCGCGGTTCCGACGGCGCCTTCGGCCTCGATCATGACGACCTTGGCGTACATCCCTTCGCCGCCGCCGGGTGTCAGCGCGATCTGCTTCCAAGCGGAGTAGACCGATTTCACGACCGGTAGCCGGCTGAGTGCCTTATCGGCGAGGCGAAGCAGCAGCTTGCCGATCAGGCTCGAGACGATCACGCCGACGACGTAAATGACTGCGACGACCAGCAGGATGCCGACGAACGGCGCGATATCGCGCCCGATCGCCTTCTCGACGGCCGATCGGGTCTCGCTCTCGACATAAATGACGACAAAGATCGTCACCGCGACCGGGGCGACGGCGAGAATACCGGCTAAAAATGCCTTGCGAAGGTGTGCGCCAATCTTGTCCATTGATGGCCCATTGTGCCGGGGAATTGCGGGACGGCAACGTCATCCGGTGTTGCGGCACCGATGCGCGTACAATCCGCTTCAACATGACCGCCGCTCCGTCAACACCGCCGCAGCACAGACATCCCGGCTCCCGTCGGGGCGTCTGGACCATCGTCGCGATTTTCGTGCTGGGGTTCGCGGTGCTCGGCGGCTTGTACCTGTCGCCCAAGAGCCACGCGCCGAGTGCGCCTGGCGGCATCACCAACGGTTTGCCTAATCCGCCAATCGCAGGCGTTCTGTTGGACTGCCGGCCCTATGGGGCGTCGCCACAATCGATCACCTCGGCGATCCGCCGACTGGCCGAGTCGCCGGATCTGCTCGTGCTCGTCGACATTGAATCGTCTTTGGTGCCGCCGGTAATCGAAGCGTTCGGCATGGAGCGGTCCTACCACGCTGAACTCTTTCAGAGATCGCAGGCGAGCCTGGCCAGCCGCGAAAAGATCGGCGTCTGTATCCTTTCGAAGCACGGCCTCTTCGAAGGTACGCCTATGCGTATCGATCGACGCTCCGTGGGCGTGGAGACGGTCATGGTGGTTGAGAATCGGGCGATGCGCGTCCGATGCATCGCGCTGGACGATGCACCACTGCCGCCTTCGCCGGCTGCTCATCCAAAGGCTTGGGTGGGCGGCGCGACGCCCGTGGTGCTGACGGCGGGGCGGATCGGCGGGAAGTGGATCGTGGATCTAAATGACGGCAGTACAGAGGGACTGACGTTCTTGAAACGCCAGGACGCGCCCGTGGGTGTTGCGTTTTCCTTAGGGGCCGAGCCCGCAGCCCGCGATGCGGCCCCTACGGCGACCCGCGCAACTGCCGCACCAGTAATCCCAAATCCAGGCTCGGCACCGGTGTCTGCGGAACCCACTTCCCGGCCAGGGCCTGCACCACATCGTGCCGAATAGCACCAAACGTCCGGCCGGCCGTGCGGATGACGGGGATCAGTTCTTGCCCCCCGGGCTGGCTGGCGCGCGCCAGAGAATACATGCCGTTGCGCCAGGTGGCCGGACGGGCGTCGATGATTGCCGACACGCGACCGGCGACTTCCGCCAGGTGCTGACGCGACGTCACTTCGCCGCCGCTGGATTGCGCCAGGCCGGCGATCTGCGACCATCCCTTGCCGTAGAGTTTCAGCGGCAGCCCCTCGACAAGAATCTTTCGCGCCAGGCCCTGCATGACAGCCGGCCAGATCAACGAAGTCACGAACAGGCGCCGGTCGAGCGAAGGGTCTTCAATTCCGTAACGCCGCATTCGACTTTTCACGAAGGCGTCTGCATCGATTCCGACCGCTAGCGGATCGGCCTGTAGCTCCTCCCGGATCGAGTTCCACAGCAACAGGTGGCTGGAGAACTCTTCCAGCTTCTCAGGTGGATCGAGCGGGACGGTATCGGCGATGATCGCCGCCGTAGCAGTCGGCTTCATCGGTGGCAACGCCGATAGCGATGGCGTCGGCCAGCCTGCGACGATTACCGATGACTGTTTCCATCCTGCGGCCAGGGCGGTTGGCATCCACTGGGGGTCGGCGATCAGCAGGCGGTCGTTCGGACCGGCAGGCGCCGCCGGAGGAATTCGTGGTGTTGTCACCCAGGTGAACCATGGCAGGTTCGCAGGAAGCAATTCCGGCAGATCGGCCCGGCCCACATCGGCAAGCAACACCGCGCCGCAGTCGAGGGCGGTCTGGACCAGCGCGACGGTCGAACCTGTAGCCGGGTCGTCAGCGTTGACCGGGACGCAGGAACGGGCCGAGCCTTCGGGATCGCCTCGCTGCCGTCCGTCTGCGCCGCCTGCGAGTTCTGCGATCGCCACTCCGGCGTCATCCCACAGGCGGAACTGGCTCCCGGTCAGGACGGCTAGTCGCCGGTGGTCGGGAAGGGCCTGCTTCCAATCCGCCTTAATCTGCCGCATCTGCTCCGAGCGGGCGTCGCTCACTGCGGCAAAGACCCGCTGTGCCTCGGCGATCACCGGGTCAAGCCGTGCCGCGTCGGGCAGGGCCAATCGCACGAACTGCATTGGCGCCGCCAGTCCCGGCTGCTCGGCGAACAGACGACGCAGATCGGCTGACCAGTCATCGCCCGCGGCAAACCAGAGACGATGTGCGGCGAAGTCGGCCGAGAAGTCGAATGTGGAGAGAAGTACCGGCAACGACCCAGCATCCAGGACGATCGCGAGCACCGCCTGCGTCGGCTTGAGGTGATCAAGTGCCGCACGAAGATGGGCCCCATGCAGTGGGTCGAGCAGGCATGCCACCGGGCCGGCGACGTCCATCGTTTTGAGCTGTTGCCGAGCGGCGCGAAGAGGCAGCGAACAGCCGTGCCACCATTTGCCGTCGATTTGAAGCGTAAGGGAGCCGTCGCGGGCGAACGTCCAATCCCTTTCAGCTGCTTGCCCGCGGAAGGCCACGGTGAGCGTCGGTTGCGAGTGCGCCGCGGCAGCCAGGTTGGTCGTCAGGTTGACCCGGGCGACCTCCCCGGCCGAAGGCCCTGGCGCGACAGGCACGGCGGGTACAGCGCTCTCGTGAAGCGACGATGGTTCGATCAGGGAAGAAGTCGCCACATTGGATTATCGGACGATTCTGCCGTGAAACATGAGCGATGGCAGCAACCGCCAGTGACCGCCCCCAAAGCACATCACGGATCGGCCATCACCGCGAAAACAAACTCCACCTCGACTGCCGCCCCCAGCGGAAGGACGTTCGTGCCGACCGCAGCCCGGACATGCTGGCCGGTCGGGCCGAGCAACTCGACGAGCAAGTCGCTGGCACCGTTGGCGACCTTGGGCTGCTCGGTGAAGCCGTCCTCTGAGCAGACGAACACGCCTACCCGCACCACGCCGGCCAGGCGGTCGAGATTGACGTCCAGCGACTTCACGGCCGCGAGCGCGTTCAGGACGCATTGCCTGGCGCCCTCCTGGGCCTGTTCTATTGAGCACGCCGAGGGCACCTTGCCGGTGGCGATGAGCTTGCCTTCGCGCATCGGCAACTGGCCCGCGACGAAAACGAGATCGCCGACACGCTTGGCCGGGACGTACGACCCTGCGGGTTCAGGCGCGGGCGGAAGTTCAAGACCGAGACGGGAGAGTGCGTTGCGGATGGACATAGAGCTTTCGGTTGGGCGGGCACTGCCCGCCAAATGACACGTTGCACGACGGTCAGCAGGCGGTTCGGCGGACAATGTCCACGTTACGCCGCCACCACCTTTACCCCCGACTCAAGGCCACCTACGATACCAGCACTTATGGCGAATCCCACCCCTCCCGCGGCGATCGGGCGGCTCGTTGCTGCGCGCCCGCTCACTGAACTTGCCCGGCTCCTGATCGATAAGGGTGCCGCGACGGCTTCGGGTCTGTGGGGCTCGTCGGTCGCTGCCGTCATCGCTGCCATGCGCGCCGAGCTGCGCCGGCCCATTCTGCTTGTCTGTGGCCACCTTGATGAGGCCGACGATCTTTCCGACGACATTCACCTCTTTACCGGCGTTCATCCCGATGCCTTACCTGCACTCGAACTCGGCGGCAGCCTTGGCCGCGTCAGCGAAGAGCAGGTCTCCAACCGCCTGCAACTGCTGGCCCGCTACGCCGGCGGTATTGCCCAGGATGCGGTGATCGTCGCGCCCGTGCAGGCGCTCATGCAATCCGTGCCGAGCAAGGACCAGCTCAAACACCTGATCCGCACCCTGAAGCCCGGCGACGACATGGAGCCGGAGAAGCTCATCGTCTGGCTCAGCGATCATGGCTACAACCGCCTGGAGCAGGTCGAGATCCCCGGCGACTTCGCCGTTCGCGGCGGCATTATTGATGTCTACCTGCCCGGCGAGCACCCCGAGTCGATCGAGCAGGTCGGCCTGTGTGCCCGGTTCGATTTCTTCGGCGACCAGATCGAATCGATCAAGACCTTCGACCTCGATTCGCTCGGCTCCAAGGCCCCGCTGAAAGAGGTCAAGCTGCTCGACCTGAAGGGGAGCCTGCCCGATGTCGGCGATTCGGTGAGCCTGTTTCGTTACCTGCCGGATGAGACGATTGTCGTGCTCTGGGCGCCGTTGGAGATCGCCGAGCAGTCCAAGGCGTATCAGGAACGGCTGCCGGACATGAAGGGGATCTATCCGCTAAACGCACTTCTCAAGCAGATGCAGCCGTTCCCAAGGCTGGAGCTGAGCCAGTTCGACCAGGGCAATGTCACGCTGATGGGTGCCGGCGAAGTACCGCGGGCGGCGCTGCCGATACAGTCGCTGCAGCGATTTGAAACCGAGGCGAAGAAGGCGATCCGCGAGCTGGCCGAACTGACGGAAACCCACGAAGTCACGGTTTTTTGTGAGAACGAGGGCGAAGAGAAGCGATTCGTCGAGCTGGCCGAGATGGAACAGCCGGGCATCGGCAAGAAGATGACCGTCGCGCTCGGGTATCTGCATCGTGGGTTTGTGTGGGATGAGGAAGGCAGCCGCGAAGGCACGGCGGCACAAAGGCAGCCTCTCGCCCTGCTGGGACACCACGAACTCTTCCACCGCTACGAGCAGCGCCGGCGGGTAAAGAAGTCGATCGCGTCACGCCCGGTCGATTCGTTCCTCGATCTGAAGTCTGGCGACTACGTCGTTCATGTCGCCCACGGCATCGCCAAGTTCGTCGGCATGCAGACGATCGCCAAGGACGGCAAGAGCGAGGAGTACCTTTCGCTGCGCTTCGCCGACAACGCGACGCTGCACGTCCCGGCGAGCAAGATCAACCTGATCCAGAAGTACGTCGGTGGCTTCAGCGGGCATCCGACGCTGTCGCGGCTGGGTTCGGGCAGTTGGGAGAAGCAGAAGGCGAAGGTTGCCGACGCCGTCATGGATATGGCGGCGGAGTTGCTCGATGTGCAGGCGGCGCGGGCGGCAGAGGTCGGCCATGCCTTTGGGCCCGATACCGAATGGCAGCAGGAGTTCGAGGCCGAGTTTCCGTACGAGCCCACGCAGGACCAGGTTACCGGCAATGAAGAGATCAAGGGCGACATGATGAAACGCCGGCCGATGGACCGCCTGCTGTGCGGCGACGTCGGCTATGGCAAAACGGAACTGGCGATGCGGGCGGCGTTCAAGGCGGCTGAGTTCGGAAAACAGGTCGCCGTGCTGGTGCCGACCACCGTGCTCGCTGAGCAGCATTACCGCTCGTTCCGCGAGCGGATGGCGAACTACCCGTTCTCGATCGAGTCGATCAGCCGGTTCAAGAGCTCGAAGGAAGCCAAAGACATCCTGACCCGGGCGGCGACGGGTGAGGTCGACATTCTCATCGGCACCCACCGCCTGCTATCGAAGGACGTGAAGTTCGCCGACCTGGGGCTGGTCATCGTCGACGAAGAGCAGCGGTTTGGTGTGACGCATAAAGAGCGGCTGAAGCAGATGCGCAAGATGGTGGATGTGCTGACCATGTCGGCAACGCCGATCCCGCGAACGCTGCACATGTCGATGCTGGGGCTGCGGGATATCAGCAGTCTGACGACCGCGCCGCAGGACCGCCGCAGCGTGGTGACGGAGGTCATGCCGTTCGACCGGAACCGGGTGAAGCTGGCGATGTTGCGTGAGCTGCAGCGTGAGGGGCAAATCTACTTCGTACACAATCGCGTGGGGGACATCATCGAGTTCGCTGACAACATTCAGCAGATGGTGCCCGATGCCCGGATCGTCATCGGTCACGGGCAGATGGAAGAAGGGGAGATGGAGGCGGCGATGATGAAGTTCATCCGCCATGAGGCCGACATCCTGGTGTCGACGACGATCATCGAGAGCGGCCTGGATATCCCGAACGCCAACACGATCATCATCGACAACGCCGACCGCTTCGGGCTGAGCGAGTTGCACCAGCTGCGCGGGCGCGTCGGCCGGTGGAAGCACCGGGCGTACTGCTATCTGCTGCTGCCGGCCGACCGGCCGGTGACACAGGTGGCGAGCAAGCGGCTGAAAGCAATCGAGGAATACAGCCATCTGGGCGCGGGCTTCAAGATCGCGATGCGCGATCTGGAGCTGCGTGGGGCCGGTAACATCCTCGGCCCCGAGCAGAGCGGCCACATCGCGACGGTGGGTTACGAGATGTATTGCCAGTTGCTGGAAGAGGCGACGCGGCAACTGAAGAAAGAGCCGAGGGCGGCGCGGCCGGAAGCGCACGTCGAGTTGAACGTGACGGCGTACATCCCCAAGACGTACATCCCCGGCGACCGCCAGCGCATGGACATCTACCGCCGGCTGACGCGGTGCGAGAGCCTGGAGATGCTCGCCGAGCTGGAGAAGGACGTGAAGGACGCCTTCGGCGAGCCGCCACGGCAGGCGGTGATCTTCTTCGCGCTGACCGAGGTTCGGCTGCTGGCGCAGTTGTTCGGCATCGACAGCATCATCCGACAAGTGCCGGACATCGTGCTGAAGGTGAACGACGGCACGCGGGCGAGCTACGCCATGACCGGCGCGCCGGGCACGCTGCGCGTGATCGACGACAAGACGATCTACCTGCGCATGCCCCCGACGTTTGTTGAGCCTGAAGCGGCGCTGATGGTGATGAAGAACCTGATGCGGCAGGCGTGGGACAAGGAGAAGAAGGGGGAGGCAGCGGTGGTGCCGGGCACCGCGCCGGAGAAACCGCCGGAGCCGGTGAAGAAACCCGTCCCGGCACCCGCACCAGTCGCGGCCAAGCCGGCGGCGACAGGCAAGCCAGGCAAAGCCGGGAAGAAGTCGCAGCCCGCCGAAGCGCCAGGATTGCGTCCGACCGAGACAGAGTTCCCGCCCATCACGCCGAAGCAGATGGCGGATTTGGAGAAGCTGCATTCGCTGCGGGAGATCGGCGTTTTGACGGATTCGGAGTTTGAACTGGCGCGGGCGAGGTTGCTGACAAGAAAGTAACCCCCCGGCGGGATCAAGGTGATGGCAGCACTGGATCGATCGTAAGTTCGACAATCCAATGAAAATCCCCGAGATTTCGCGTCGCAAGAGTCAGACCGTGCGACAATGCGGTTGCCGCAACGATACTGTCGCCGAGCGACATGCTTCGGGATTGCCTGAGTGCGATCGCTCGATCGGCGATATCTTCAGACAGCGGGAGTTCGGATCCGCTTTGCAGTAACTGCTGCAGAGCATCGCGCTCCGCCTCGGTGAGCTTCGGGAACCCTAGAACTTCGATGCGGGTGACGACTGAGAACGCAAACGAAGCAGTTGCCAGGAACTTGCCAAAAACGCCGCCAGGATCCTTGGCGGCGTAAATGATGATGTTGCTGTCAATGACGACGCGCCGGTCACTCATCATCGCGCCCGGGTAAAGGCCGGTCCTTGCGGACGTCACGCTGCCACTCGAGTGGATCCCCGAAAGAGTGAATGCCGCCCATTTTTGCGATCTTGTCCAGAGCTTCAGCGACCGCGGTAGGATTGGAAGGAGGTATTACCGGAGGACTAGGCTCGTCCAGAATTGTGACGATGACTTTTGCGCCTGATCGAAGGTAGGGCCGCTTGCCGGCCTCCCACTCCAGTCGGTCGCCGTCCAATGTCGCTTTGTACGCTTTCAGCATAATTCCTCGTGCGCAGATTGTAGTCAGAGGTACTTGGAAAACGTAGCCACCACCATACTCACCACACTACCGGCGGCGGATTGCGATCAGCAAACTGTACTTGATGCCAGTACGGATACGCCGGCGTCACTTTGCTCGCGGCGTCGAGCCTCGCAACTTGTTCTGGCGTCAGATTCCAGCCTACCGCGCCCAGGTTTTGCTTGAGCTGCTCTTCGGTACGCGCGCCGATGATGACGGTCGCAACCGTCGGCCGCTGCAGCAGCCAGTTGAGCGCGATCTGCGGCACCGACTTTCCGGTTTCCTTCGCGATCGCGTCGATCGCGTCCACGACCTTGTAGACGTACTCGTCGTCCACCGGTGGCCCCTTGTCGACCGCGACCTGCGAGTTCAATCGGCTGACGTCTGGCTTGGCTGCTCCCCTGCGAATCTTGCCGGTCAGCCGTCCCCAACCCAGTGGACTCCAGACGACCGCGCCGATCCCCTGGTCGGCACCGAGCGGCATCAGTTCCCATTCGTAATCCCGGCCGATGAGCGAGTAATAAGTCTGGTTGGCCACGTACCGCGGAAAGCCGTACTTCTCGGCGACGGCGAGCGCCTTCATGATGTGCCAGCCGGAGAAGTTTGAAACGCCGATGTAGCGAATCTTCCCGGCGCGGACGAGCTGGTCGAGCGTGCCGAGGACTTCTTCGGGCGGGGTCAGGGCGTCGTAGCCGTGAAGCTGGTAGAGGTCGATGTAATCCGTGCCGAGGCGTTTGAGGCTTGCATTGACGGCGTTGGTGAGGTGAAACCGCGACGAGCCGACGCTGTTGGGCTCCTGGTTCATCGGGAAGGTGCCCTTGGTCGAGATCAGCACCTTATCGCGCCGCCCCTTGATCGCGACGCCGAGAATCTCTTCAGACGTCCCGCCAGAGTAGACATCGGCGGTGTCGAACATGGTGAGGCCGCCGTCGAGGCAGACATCGACCAGCCGCGTCGCGCCGGCGGCATCGGTTTCACCCCAGGCTTTGAACATCTCGCTTTTGCCGCCGAACGTGCCGGTGCCGAAGGTGAGGGCGGGAACCTTGAAACCAGAGGCGCCGAGTCTGCGGTATTCCATGAGATTGAACTCCTTAAGTTGAGCAGGCAGTATGCAATAAGCAGCACGGAGCAAAGAAGGAATGGACGAACTCCTTCTTCCCTTCGTACTGCTTACTGCATCTTGCCAACTTTAGGAGCGCACTTATTTGATCGGCGAGTAATCGGTCGATGTCATGAACACCTGCTCCACCTTCTCGACCAGCTTGCCGTCCTTTTCCGATGCGGTCTTGGCGGCGATCCACTCGGGGTCCTTGCCGAACGCGGCCCATGACTTATCGCGGGCTTCCTTGTCGGGGTACGCGACGACGTAAAAGAGCTTGCCGACGTTCTTCTCGTCGACGGCGACCCAGTAACCAATGTTTTCAATCCCGTGCTTCTTGAACAGATTGATCGTGTGGTCGCGGAAACGGGCGTTGAGTGCATCGAGCTTGCCGGGGGCGGCGGTGTAGATCCGAAGCTCGTAATACTTGCCCTTGGGCGCGTCGGCGGCCACCGCCGGACGGGCGGTAACCATGGCAAACGTAACGATGGCGGCAACCGCCAGTGCGAACTTGACCAACATGAAGTCCTCCGAGTTGAAGTGGCTGTCCGGGGCGATATACCCCGGCTCGCACATGCTACCGAATCGACAGGACGATGTTGGATATCGAACCCGGAAGATGCTTCATCCGGCCCCGATCTACCACCGAAAATGCTGCCCGCGTCGGGATACGGGAAAATAGTGGCGACACGCTGCCCCTTTCCGTGAATCGTCCGGTCACTATACTGTCCGTCCCGAAACGAGGAGATCTGCCCCTATGCCGACCAATGTCAAAGAGTTGAAGACCCTTTCCAGCAACGTGAAATCCGCCGCCGAAGCGGCTTTGGCCGATGGGGGCGGATTGCTCCGCCTCTCGCCCACCTGGGTGCCGCGGTCGTTCCTTCAGCCGGGCAAGCGTCTTAAGCTTCATCCCGATGACCTCTACGCGTTCGGCCTGAACCGCGGCGGTATCGACGAGCGCTGGTTCGGCAGCACCACGCCGGCCGCGAACGACAACCGCACGCCCGATGAAGGCCTGAGCTATGTCGTCTCCAACGGCCAGCGGTTCACCCTCGCCGATGCTGTTGCGGAACTGGGCGGCAAGATCATCGGCGACGCGATCTGGAACAAGTACAAAAAGTGGCCGGTCTACTCCAAGTTCTTCGACAACATGGGGCCGATCCCGCACCACATGCACCAGACCAAGCAGCAGGCTGCACTGGTCGGCCAGGAAGGCAAGCCCGAGAGCTACTACTTCCCGCCGCAGCACAACAATGTCGGCAACAACTTCCCCTACACGTTCATGGGTTTCGAGCCCGGGACCACCAAGGCCCAGGTCCGCAAGACCCTCGAAGACTGGAACAAGGGCGACAACGGCATCCTCGACCTGTCCAAGGCGTACCGCCTGAAGCCGGGCACCGGCTGGCTCATTCACCCGGCGATCCTCCACGCCCCCGGCTCGCTCTGCACCTACGAGCCGCAGTGGGGCTCCGACGTCTTCGGCATGTACCAGAGCCTGGTCGAAGGCCGCGAGGTGCCCTGGGCGCTGCTCGTCAAGGACATGCCCAAGGAGAAGCACAAAGACCTGGACTTCATCGTCGAGCAGCTCGACTGGGAAGCCAACGTCGACCCGCACTTCAAGGCTAACCACTTCCTCGAACCCATCGTCGCCGCCGGCAGCGCCGCCGAAGGGTATGTCGATAAGTGGATCGTCTACGGCAAGGTTTACGGCGAGCAGCTCTTCACGGCCAAGGAACTGACCGTCAAGCCGGGCCAGAAGGTGACGGTCAAGGACGGCGGGGCGAACAGCATCATCGTGGTCGCCGGTGAAGGCAAGATCAACAAGCTCCGGCTGAACTGCCCGAAGCTGATCCGCTTCCACGACCTGACGGAAGACGAAGTGTTCGTGACCGAAGCCGCCGCCAAGGCCGGTGTGACGTACGAGAACACCAGCGGCACCGAGGACCTTGTCGTCCTTCGTTACTTCGGGCCGGAGGTGAATCCGGATGCTCCGGTCATCAAGTATCAGGGCGGCGTAAAGCTGTAACTTGCTCTCAGGGGGGCTCTATATGCATCCGAAACGTCCGGAAATTGACAAGAGGCTTCGCACTCTCGTTCCGATCTGAATGGCTTTGGAAGCGCTGGTGACGGCGGGTTTGTGGATCGGCTACTTTTACGTGTCCGGACAGGAAGTGCCCGCAAAGGGCGCTTCGGTCTGGTCTAGTTCGTACGTTTGGCTGGCGATGGCACTGGTGGCGACGCTTGCCGCGCCGCCTATCCTTTTCTTCGCCGTCCGCAACTTCGTCTGGCTGATCCGCCACGGAACTGAAGTGCAAGGGCAGGTCAGATCGATTAGCCCTTTGAGCAAGGGCGGTTCTCGGCCGGTCACCTATGCTTACAGCGTGAACGGCGTCGAGTACACGATGCGTCGTGACACGCCCACGATGTATGCTGACAAGTACACTGTCGGCTCTCAGGTACTTGTCCTTGTCGATCCGAACAAACCTAAGCGTGCCACGGTCCTCGAAGTAGCGTAGTCCCAGGCAGGCACGAAAGTGCAGCAACGTTGGTTCACAGGCGATTGCTTCGTCGCTTACTGCCCGCCGCTGAAATGCGGGTAGAACAGTCCGTCATTCCCCGGCTCGAACCAGTTGCCCTGCAAGTCCTGATAGAGCGTCCGTCCGTCGCCGGACGGGAAGGGCGTCCACGACGGGTCGAGAGGGATGCCGCCCTCGTTCTGCTGGCCGTAGTTATCGAAGATGCCGTCGTTGTCCAGGTCTTCCTCCGCCTCGTCGAGCGTCCAGACGATATCGTCGGTCGACATCAGTTGAATCGTTCCGTAGATGTCGCGGTAGCGAATCTCCTCGGCGCCTTCCCCCAGCGTTCCGGAGTAGCCATTGCCGACCGACTTGAACGACAGGATGCCCAGGTTCGGCACTCGGGCGTTGAACACCGCGACGGCCGAGTCGCGCAGTTCTGAAGTGCTCACTTCGCGGCTGACGAGATTGACGTTGTCCCTCAGCGGGGCGCCGTCGGCTACATTACTCACGTCCAGCACCGTCTTATAAGCCGTCGGGTCCTCGCCGAAGCGGTAGTAGAGCGTCATGAGGCCGTCGGCAAGTTCGCAGCGGAAGACCGTGCTGCCGGGGACGACCATTTCGTGCAGTTCGGAGAGTTCCTCGGTGAGTTCACCGAGGGTGTAGTCGGCATCAGCGTCGCCGCGGTCTTTGACTTCCTTCAGGTTGGTGGAGTCCTCGGCGATCGCATCTTCGCCGGTGCCGGTCTTTATGGCGTCCTTCCCGGTGCCGCCGTCAACGTTGTCGTCGCCGGTCCCGGCGTCGAGCTTGTCCTTGCCGTCGCCGGCCAGGAGCGTGTCGTCGTTCAGTCCGCCGGTCAGGCTGTCGTTGCCATTGCCGCCGTCGACGTAGTCGTTGGCGCTGCCGCCGGTGAGCTTGTCGTTGCCGGCGTCCCCGAACAGAAAGTCATCGCCGTCGCCGCCGTTGATGGTGTCATTGCCGTCGCCGCCGACGAGCATGTCATTGCCGGTCCCACCCGTAATGACGTCGTTGCCGGAGCCGCCTTCTACTTTGACGCTGGTGTAAATCGCGCCCTGGTTCCCGAGTACGACGACCTTGTCGTTGCCGCCCAGGGCTTCAATGCTGATCGTGTCGACCTCGGCGAGCGGGAACTGGTAGGTGGTCTTGTTGACCTTGACCGAGAGCTGTTCCGGGTCGTTCGCGTCGAGCGAGACTGTGATCGTGTCTTTCGCTTCGGTACCGGTAATGAGGAGTTCACCACCGACCAGCGTCGCGTCCATGAACCGGCGGGACTCGAGCGTCTCGGCGACCGGCAGATGTGCAAAGCGATTCATGTTCCCGTCTCCAGTAGAAATTGCTGACCCATCAATGCCACAGCTTCGGCGGACAGCAGTGGGCATCGACTGCCGGAGAATGAGACTTAAGCTGGCGGACCGTTCTTCGCCGATAACAAGCGATTCACCAGAGTTGGTGTGGGGCGTTATCCTGTTAAGATACTGGTGCGGGCCGGATTTCGGTTTGTGCTCAGTGACGCGTCCTAAGCCATGGCGCTCACGCAACTCTCACCCTTGATCCTGAGGATCTTTCAATGCGGCTGACCTATTTCGTGGTTCTACTTCTGGCGATCACTGCGGGTTGCAAGGATGACAAATCCGCGCAAACGACACCGCCTAAGCCCACAACGCCGGCCACCCCGACGCCTCCACCCATCGTGTCTACGAAAGGCACACGCGGGCCCAACTCGGACAAGACCGCCATCCTGGATAAGTGGAATGCGACCAAGGGCGCGGACGCCATGCAGTTCGAGTTCACGCCGACCAACCTGACGATCCGCCAGGGCCCTGGTCTGAAGGACGCCAAAACCGTCCAGTACACGATGCGTAATGAACTGTCGCCGTCGCAGCTCGACTGGGGTACCGCCGCCGACGGGGGATTCGGGCTCTATGCGCTCGACGGCGACAACCTGTACATCGACTACCTCACCGGAGGTCCGGAGAATCGGCCGAAGAAGCTCGGAAAGCCCACGACCGCCAAGCAGCTCGAGTTCCAGCGCGTGAAGTGATTTCGGCGTAGCGCAGTGACCGCGCGTTCGCGCCGACATCGCCCTTCCAGTCCGCCGGCCTTGCCGTGGGCTGGAAAATCTCGAATCGCGGTCGGCGACTTAGAACCGGCCTCGAATCACGAGTCCTACGAATGGCGTGGCTTCGGTACTGCCGATGTTTTCCAGGTCGCGCACGTCAAAGCCCCGGGACCAGCTCTGGTCCAGCACGTAGCCCACGCTCAGCCCGGCGTCCAGGTAAAGACCCTTGCCCAGCATGTCGCCGTTGATGTAACGCAAACCGACTTCGACGCGCTGCATCTGCAGAAAGAACCGATCCTCGCGAGACTCGCCGTCGAGGAAGAACCCGTTGAAGAAGTTGGAATATCCGCCAAAGACGCTGAGGCCGTCGCCCAGTTGCTGTTCGAGTGTGACGTCGGCCGTCATCGGGGCGGCATAGCTCGCCGACAGCGAGAGGCCGGTTGTCAGGTTGACCAGCAGCTCGGATCGGGGAAAGCCGACCATCCAGGACAAGATGTCATCGGTATGGCGATATGCGAACCCCGGTAACGGGACATCGGGCAGCAGCGTTCCGCTGCGATCGTAATCCAGCGAGAGCACGAGCGTGTCGGTCTTGTTCAGCGGCCGTTCCCACAAAAGGTGGCCGATGCCGAACAGGCCATCGGCGTCGGCGAACAGGTTGTCGCCGCTGTAACCGATGCCGGCGATCGCTGAAAGCTTGCCGCCCCCCAGCGACCCCAGACTGACACCTGCCGCCAGGCTGAGCTCATCAAGCGTATCGGGGAGGGTCGCCGCGTTGGAATCGAAGTTGAGCGTGAGGTACCGATAGCCCAGGTGCGGCTTCAAAACGCTGTCTGGTGCGAGTTGGAATCGTCCGACCGAATCCCAGGCGAAGATCTGTGTCGTCGCCGAGCTTCCGTCGACAGCAGCCTGTGCCTGGTAGGAAAAGCGGTCGACAGTCTCGCCGAACCCCTTGGTGGTCCACGGGTCCAGCAGTTCGGAAGTCGTCTGTGCCGAACAGTCGGCGGCAGGCCAAACGACCGTGGCAGCGAGTGCAAAAAGCGCGAGCCAGGGCGACGCGGCAACAGAACGACCTGATGGCTTAAGAATCTGCATGTTGTTCCGAGAATTCGTCCTCGATGCGGATGGACGGACGCTGACTTCAGACAACGGCTTGGCGGGAGATCACCAAGCTTACGCATGAAGCCAGGTTTCTATTCGGCTGATCACGGAATTCTTCGGCCGTCGCCGATCGACGATCAGACTTTCGCCCACGCGGCAGGTCGATAGAATGCTGATCCGCGATTGACTGACGGGCTGCAGTTCGTGAGCTGGCGTCGGCGAGGCATTGAACCAGATACAGACCAAGGAGAAAACCGTCCATGACCGCGCATCTGAACAACTATCCGAAACTGCACAACGCCGCCTGGCCTGGCCTGGTCGGCAAGGGTCCGGATTCCGAGCCGCCGATCCTGCTCGACAAGATGATCGAGATGACCGCCGCCGCCTCGGTGGACGGCGTCAAGTTCGACGGCATGGACCTGTTCCTGTTCGACCCGCACGTGTCGATCGATATCGACGACGACGGCATCAAGAAGCTGGCCGAGAAGTTCCAGAAGGCGAACCTGTCGATCGGCTCGGTCGTCGCGCCGGTCTGGCCGCCGACGGGCGGCGGGGCGGCGATGGGTTCCGAGACCGACCGCAAGAACTTCGTCGCATCCGTCCGTAAGGCGTGCGCGATCGGCGAGAAGCTTCGCCGCCACGGCGCGCGGCCCTACGGCATCGTCCGCATCGATTCGGCCTCCAGCCCGCACGACTGGTACGCCGACCCCGCCGGCAATCAGAAGAAGATCGCTGAGACCTGGCGTCAGGCCGCCGACGTCGCCGAAGGCTACGGCGAGCGCCTCGCCGCCGAGGGTGAAATCTGCTGGGGCGGCATGCACTCCTGGAAGCGCATGATCGAACTGCTCGAACTCACCGATCGCCCGGCGACGGTCGGCTTCCAGGCCGATATGGCCCACACGCTGCTCTACACCATGGGCTACAACGCCCCTGAAGACGCGCTGCTCCCCGAAGGCTACGACTGGAAGGACCAGGCGAAGCTCGACGAGGCCCTCAAGAAGCTGACCTCCGCGCTTCGCCCCTGGACGATTGACTTCCACGTCGCTCAGAACAACGGCACCGTCTTCGGTTCGGGCAGCCACGACAAGACCGGCCGTCACTGCCAGGCGACCGACCCCACCGGCAAGCTCGACATTCCGAAGCACGCCGGTTTCTGGCTGAAGAACGACGCCGGCGTTCCCATGAAGCGCCTGCGGCACATTTGCTGGGACGGCTGCATGTTCCCCAACGAAGTCATGATGAAGCCGCAAACCTGGAACGACATCCTGGGCGCGATGGTGAAGGTACGCGATCTGCACGGCTGGAAGGAATAGAGAGCCGAGCGACTATTTGGGTGCCATGGGCTGCGGTGCTCCGCTGCCCGTGGCGGGGCGACGCCAGACGAGGCAAGCCACGGGCAGGCGAGTACGCCAGCCCATGGCACCCTAATCCCAAATGGTGGCTATGGCAGCGCACTAGCATCGCGAGTCGACGACTTTCAGAGGGACCGCTTCATCCCGAAGCGGTCCCTCTTGTATTTCCGGCCGCATCACCGACCATGTTTCCTGCCGAAGCGTTTGGAACAAAAGTGGTTCCAGGTCGCTTTTCGGGGAAGGCGTACGGGTTCCTCGCCGATATCTCGGAGAGGAGCGACTTCGTACCGCCGGATATCGGACGCGACGCCTGCATTGGCGTCGTACGAGACTGCTTCAGGATGGTGTTGCGTGATGGAAGCTCTCAAACAGATGTTCATTCGTACGCCGCTCGAGCGCCCGCTCCAGCAGCTCCGCCATCTGGCTGGTTTTCGCAAGCGGCGGAAGCATCCGGAGCTCGCGGAAATCTACATCGAGAATGACCGTATCGACGCCATGCTCGACCGCGTCGTCAAGGCCGACACCAACTGCCTCGACATCGGCTGCCATCTGGGTTCGTTTCTGAGCCAGCTTCTGCGGCTTGCCCCCAAGGGCAAGCACGCCGCGTTTGAAGCTCTTCCGGATAAGGCGGCTCGGCTCAAAAAGAAGTTCTCGGATGTCGAGATTCATCACTGCGCCGTCAGCGACAAGCCCGGCGAGATCACCTTCTACCGCAACATCACGCGCTCGGGCTTCAGCGGCATGAACGTGCACGCCAATGAAACCGACAAGATTGAAGAAGTGAAAGTCCGCTGCATGCCCGTGGACGAGATGGTGCCGGCGGATCGGCCAATCGGCTTCATCAAGGTGGATGTCGAAGGTGCCGAGCTGTCGGTGTTCAAGGGCGCTGCGCAGACGATCGCCCGGGGCAAGCCGTACATCCTCTTCGAATGCACGATCGACGGTTTAAAGAGCGCCGGCTCGACGCCGCGGGAAATCTTCGACTACATCGAGCAGTCGCTGGGGTACCGGGTTTACCTGCTGAAGGACTGGCTCGCCGACGGTCAGCCGCTGGCGTTTGAACGGTTCGAGAAGTCGATGCGATATCCGTTCCAGGCGTACAACTTCCTGGCCGCGCCGGCGAAGTAGGCGGGTGTGATCCGGGCAATACCGGAAATGCTCCGCCCTACAGACGGCTTTCGACCACGTTGCGCATGACGTCGGTGGGCGCGGGCGTGCCGGTCCAAAGTTCAAACTGCGCCGCAGCCTGCCTCACGAACATCTCCACCCCATTGATGGTTCGGGCACCCGCGGCTTCGGCCTGCCTGATGAACATCGTCCGCACCGGGTTATAGACAGCATCAAAGACCACGCTGTCGGCGCTGAGCGCCGGCGGTCGGTCGCCGAACGCGCTCTGCTCGACATTCGGGCTCATACCGATGCTGGTCGTGTTGATATAGATCTGGCAGCAGGAATCGCAGAGCTTGGCCATGTCGGCGGCGACCACCTTGCCGGTCTTGCCGTTGAACTCGGCGGCGAGTGCGTCGGCCTTTTCGCGCGTACGGTTGTAGACGACGACCGTCGCCCCGTAATGCGCCAGCGCCGCGACGGCGGTTCGCCCCGTTCCGCCGGCACCAATCACGGCGACCCGGTAGTCCTTCAACTGTTCCCGGCTGATTCCCAGTTTCGTCGTGATGCTGTCCAGGATCGCGGCGTAGTCGGTGCTGGTGCCGTACAAAGTAGGGTCCGCCTTGGCGGACGCGACGGCGTTGGACGGCTCGGCGTTGCTTTCTTCGACGCCATTGCCACCGCGTCCGCCAAGGCGGACCCTACGGATGGCAATCGTATTGAGCGCACCGATCCGCTCGGCGAGGGGGTCGATCTCGGCGCCCTTCTCCTTCAGGTAGCGCAGCGCATTTTCCTTGTGCGGAATCGTGACCGACAGGCCCGACAGGTGCAGTCCCTCGGCGGCCAGGAACGTTTCCATAAACGCCTTGAACGACTCGTAACTCGGCTCGACCAGCAGCGGCACGTAAACGCCGTCGAAGCCGGTCGTGTCGAACGCGGCGTTGTGGATCGCGGGGGACATCGAGTGCGCCACCGGCGATCCGACGACGCCATAAACCTTCGTGGCGGGCGCGATCGCGTCCCAGCGGTAGAGCCGCTTCATGTCTCGGACCGACACCTGCCCGGGTGCGGTTCCGCCGCCGGTTTCGAGTGAGGCGAAGGTCAGGAACGCGCCGAACTTTTTGGCCAGCACGCGCGAGATCAGCCCGGCCTCGCCCATGCACAGCGCGATCGTCGGCTTGGCGCGATGGCGCAGCAGTTCGAACGCCTCGAGGTTGTCGCGAACGGTGCGGGCTGTCCAGACGATCTTGGCGACGTCGGCGGGGGAGCGCACCAGTTCGTCGAAAATGGCCGTCAGCTTCGCCGGGCGGCCGGTGAAATCATGGGAGCTGAAAATGAGCCCGGCTCGCTCTTCGCGGCGGCGGGGCAGCTTATCGTCGAGGAAGTCTTTGGCCTCGGCGTGCCTGGTTGTCTCTAGTTCGACGTCAAGGTAAGCCGCGTCCGCTTCGTCGGCGGCCGAGAGAAGGGCGAGTCGATCCGTATCCGACAGCCTGGAGCGCCCGCCCTCCCAGATCGGCCGGCACGTCACGATCGCCGGCAACGAACTGCTTTGCAGAAGCAGCGAGAGTTGCCCCAGGCCAATCGCGCCCAGATCCGCGTGATCGTCAATCCGCAGCTCGACCATGTCCGCGCCAGCCTCGGCGGCCAGCGCGATGTCGCGCTGGGCCTGTTGCTCAGACTGGACGAAGATGGCGACGCAGAGGTAAGTCACAGCATTCTGTACGGTGGGGTTCACCCCACCGAGAAGCGGCGGGGACAAGTTGTGTCGGATCGCTGGAGCGGCGAAACAGTCGACATTTCGTCTCGGCGAGGACATCCGGTCGGGGTAAACAACCGGTCATCGCACGCGATGCGGTGGGGTGAACCCCACCCTACGAAATCATCACATCAGCTTCTTCATCTCCGCGGCGATCGTCTGCTTGGTCGCCTCGCTCGCCTCCCACAACGGCAGGCGGAGCTCGCCGGTGTCCATGTTCGCCAGGCTCATCGCGTACTTGATGCCGGCGGGGTTGCCGTCGAGGAACAGGCTCTTAATGAACGGGAACAGCCGGATGTGCTGCTTCGCCGCTTCGGCGTACTTGCCGTCGGCGGCGAGCTTGACCAGCTTCTTGATCTCGGCAGGGATGAGGTTGCTTGCCACGCTGATCACGCCCTTGCCACCGACGCTCATGAGCGGCAGCGTCAGCGAGTCGTCACCGCTGACGAGCGTGATGTCGCACAGCGACAGGATTTCGGTCGCCATGTCGAGCGAGCCGGTCGCCTCTTTGATCGCAACGATGTTCTTGTGGGCGTTGAGCCGAGCCACCGTCTGCGGCGACATGGTGATGCCGGTTCGGCCGGGGATGTTGTAGAGGACGATCGGCAGGTCGACGCGGTCGGCTAGCGTCATGAAGTGCCGGTACAGGCCTTCCTGGGTCGGCTTGTTGTAGTAGGGGTTGACGGACAGGCACCCCTGGCAGCCGGCCTTCTTGGCGATCTGGTGGAGTTCGATCGCCTCCGCCGTCGCGTTGCCGCCGGTGCCGGCGACGACCGGAACCCGGCCGTTGGCGAACTCGACCGTCAGTTCGATGACACGGGCATGCTCCTCGAAGTCAACCGTGGGTGACTCGCCGGTGGTCCCCACCGGAACCAGCCCGTCGATGCCGCCTTTGATCTGGTGCTCGACCTGTTCCTTAAGGCGGGCTTCATCGAGCCGGCCTTCACGAAAGGGGGTCACCAACGCAGTCATCGCACCGCTGAACATCGCTCGTCTCCATTTCCATCACGCCACGGAGAAGCCCGCGGCGAAGGGGGGATTGTAGGTCGCGGATGACGATTCTCAAGAAGCACGCGGCACGCGGTTGACGGTCGCGGCTCGATGAACCCGTTTACGCCGACGGATGGCCGAAATGCCGGGCATTTTTGCGGTTGCATTTTTGCGGCCGCAACTTAACATATACCGAACTAAATCGGGCTGGCGATGCGCCTGTCGTGGCTCACCGGCGATCGATCGAGGATGGGTGTGATCCGTCCGCGGTAGATGTGTCGCGCCGGAGAAAAGTCGCGTTCGCCTCGGCACCCCCTCGTGCGATCGCCTGCGATCGGCTCGAGAGATCGTGTATTGCGTCCCCGCCCCGAGCCGGCAGATGCGGCAAAACGGCGTCGGGTTCGTTCGGCGGAGCGGCACCGGACGTTGCCGGGTTCGTTTGGCGGAACCGCGCCGGGTTCGTTTGGCGAAGTCGGGTTCGTTTGGCGGAGCGGCACCACCTGGTGCCACGGCGTCGCCAGTACTCCGGAGACCCGTGCCGTCGGCCGCGTCCGGTGCCACGGGTCTGCGGGGTGCCGCCGACCCATGGCATTGGACGTTGTCGGGTTCGTTTGGCGAAGTCGGGTTCGTTTGGCGGAGCGGTACCACCTGGTGCCACGGCGTCGCCGGTACTCCGGAGACCCGTGGTATTGGCCGTGTGCGCGCACGGGTCTGCGGAGTACCGCCGACCCGTGGCACCGGACGTTCTCGGGTTCGTTCGGCGAAACGCCTCGGGTTCGTTCGGCGGAGCCGTGTGAGGTTCGTCAGTCGCTGTTTCCCAGGAACCCGCCAAGGTTTCCGAGGACGCTCCCCTCGTCTTTCCCTCGGCCGGAGGCATTGGCCAGGACGCGGCCGGCGAGGCGGGCGAAGGGCAGCGATTGCAGCCACACCTTACCCGGGCCGGTGACGGTGGCCAGAAAGAGTCCTTCGCCGCCGAAAAGGGAGTTCTTGAAGCCGCCGGTGAACTGGATGTCGTACTGGACGCTTCGCTGCATCGCGACAATGCAGCCGGTATCGACGCGAAGGGTTTCGCCGGGCTGGAGGACTCGTTCCATGATGGTGCCGCCGGCGTGGAGCAGAGCGATCCCTTCGCCGGTGAGGCGCTGCATGATGAACCCTTCGCCGCCGAAGAGGGCGACGCCGATTTTCTTCTGGAACGCGATCGCGATTGAAACGCCGCGGGCGGCGGCGAGGAAGGAGTCTTTCTGACAGATCAGTTCACCCTGGTGCTGTTCGAGATGGATCGGGATGATTTTGCCGGGATAAGGCGCGGCAAACGCGATCTTCTGGCGGCCGTGGCCCTGGTTGGTGAAGGTGGACATGAACAGCGATTCGCCGGTGACCATGCGTTTGCCGGCGGTCATGAGTTTGCCGAGGAACCCCTGCTGCTGTGGAGCCGAGGGATCGCCGAAGACGGTTTGCATGACGATTCCGGGCTCCATGAACATCATGCCGCCGGGCTCGGCGAGCGCCATCTCGCCGGGGTCGAGGGTGACTTCGACGTACTGCATCTCGTTGCCGAAGATCTCGTAGTCGATGACGTCGGCCCGTCGGCCGGCGCCGGGCGGCAACGGCGGAGCACCGGGAGCGCTGCGGAACCCGCCCATGCGAGACGCCACGGCAGGTACCTGAGCCGCCGCGGACCAGTTGGTCATGCCCGGGCCGTAGACCATCGCCTGGGGCCCGCCGGCCGCCGGAAGCCTGGCAACCAGCGCGTCGAGGGTTATCGGGCCAACGCTCTGCCCGTTTTCGATGAGGTACCATTCATTCATGCGTTATCGCTCCAAAGTGGTGTCGGAAGAATGGTAGCCACGATTTTCACTGCTACAATCACCCCACGCGCCTCAAGCGAACTGTTCTTGCGCCGGAGGCGACTGCAACCATGGCCAAACGCGACTACTACGAAGTTTTGGGTGTCTCCAAGTCGGCCACCGTCGAAGAGATTCGGCGGGCGCATCGAAAGCTGGTCCGCCAGCATCACCCCGACGTCAACAAGAATAACAAGAGCTCGGAAGAGAAGTTCAAGGAAGTCCAAGAAGCGTACGACGTTCTCTCGGACGAGCAGAAGCGCAAGGAGTACGACCAGTTCGGCCATGCCGGGCCCAATGGTGGCGATCCGTTCGGCGGATTTCCGCGCAATCCCGCCGGTGGCCGCGGCAACTGGAACGCCGGGGGCGCATCGGTCCAGGATTTCGATCCGAAGGATTTTTCAAACGCCGGCGATTTTGGCGACATCTTCGAGCAGTTCTTCGGCCGCGGCGCCGGTGGCGGTGGGGCCCGGACTCAGTCGCGGGGCGGGCGGGCACGCGGACACGCCGAACCGGTCGCCCCGGCTCGCGGGGCGGATATCGAACATGCCGTCACGCTGAACTTCGATCAGGCTGCACGGGGCGTCAATCTGCCGTTGCAGATCAACCGCGACGGACGGCTGGAAACGATCGACATTAAGATCCCCGCCGGGGTCAAGGACGGCAGCAAGGTCCGCCTGAAGGGCAAGGGCCAGCATGTGCACGGCGGCGAGGCCGGCGACCTCTACATCGTGACGTCTGTCCGCCCGCACGAACAATTTCGCCGGGACGAACTGGACATCCTGATAGATGTCCCCGTGAGCGTGTATGACGCGATGCTCGGCACCAAGGCTAACGTGCAGACCCTTGACGGACCGGTGACGATCACGATTCCGCCGGGAACCAGCAGCGGGGCGAAGCTGCGGATCAAGGGCCGAGGTGTGTTCCGCGGCGACGAGAAGGGTGACCAGCTTTGCGTGATCAAGATCATCGTTCCGAAAGACCTCGACGAAGAGGACAAGGAAGTGATCAGGACGCTGCAAGCTAAACGGCCGGTCGTGCTGTAGCTGTGAATGTCGAGTGCCTGCCGTCCGGCGGCAAAGTGTGCATCCGGATGAAAGACACCCGGCTTTATGCTTGGCGGAGTTAACCGATCATGAGTGCACGCATCGGGAGAACCTTGCCCCGCCCTGGCCGCGTGCTCGTCCGTGCGATCATCTTCCTGATCGTGTTCAGCCTGGTCCTGTTGGCCGCGATGAAGCTCTATCTGCTGCCGGCGATGGCGGCGATGAAGGACGCAGACCAGCGGCAGCGCGAGCACCTGCAGGCGACCGCGGTCCTGATGCTCTGCGTGGTGCTGTTTGTGCTGTTCGCCGGCCTGCTGCTGACGTTCCGCCCGGGCCGGTTTTTCTTTCCCCGCGCCCCGCTGGCCCGAGCCAAACCGACGGTATACGTAGACGCCTGGGCGGAGGCTGGTCGCCGGGCGAAGGTGGAGCCGGAAGACGGAAAAGACCGGGACGTGGATTTGTAGTGAGTCTCGCCGTCTCTGTCTTCAACAGATTTACTCCCCAGAACGCCTTTACTGTCCTACCATCTCCCGTGACCCAATCTGGAGATACCCTGCTCATGACTCACCCCCGTGCCGCGACTGTTGGTCAACTGAAGGAAACCGGCTACCAGCCTTGCTCGGTCAAGGACGAACTCCGCCGGAACCTGATCAAGAAACTCCGGGCCGGCGAAGAGCTTTTCCCCGGGATTCTTGGCTATCGCGATACGGTGGTTCCGCAGATCGTCAACGGCATCCTGTCAAAGCATGACATGCTGCTTCTCGGCCTGCGCGGCCAGGCGAAGACGCGCATTCTGCGCATGCTGCCCGACCTGCTCGACGAATGGATGCCCGCGCTCGCCGGTACCGAGATCAACGACGACCCGATCCGCCCGACCACCCGCACCGGCAAACGACTGATTGTGGAGCATGGCGACGATGCCCCGATCGAATGGGTCCATCGCAAGGACCGATACAAGGAAAAGCTCGCCACGCCGGACGTGACTATCGCCGACCTGATCGGCGAGATCGACCTGGTCAAGCACGCCGAGGGCCGATACCTGTCGGACGAAAGCACGATGCACTTCGGGCTGATCCCGCGGTCCAACCGGGGTATCTTCGCGATCAACGAGCTGCCGGACCTGGCCCCGCGCATCCAGGTCGGTTTGTTCAACGTGCTGGAAGAGCGGGACGTGCAGATTCGCGGTTATCCCATCCGGCTGGATCTGGACGTCTTCCTCGTTTTCAGCGCCAACCCCGAAGACTACACCAACCGCGGCCGCATTGTGACGCCGTTGAAGGACCGCATCGGGTCGGTGATTCGCACGCACTATCCTGAGTCGTTGGACGAGAGCATCAAGATCGCCGAGGACAACGCCTGGACGGCGCGCGAAGCCGGCGAGAGCGGGTCGGGCGTGAAGGTGGAAGTGCCGCGATTCATGAGCGAGATCGTCGAGGAAGTGGTACGGCTGGCGCGGTCGAGCCCGCACGTGAGCCAGGCGAGTGGCGTGTCGGTGCGGACGAGCATCGCGAACCTGGAAACCCTGATCAGCAACAGCGAACGCCGGGGCCTGACGACCGGCGAGGGGGAGGTCGTCCCGCGGATTTGCGATCTGAACTTCCTGACCGCCAGTTGCCGCGGCAAGATCGAAATGACGCTGAGCGAGGAAGAAGGCGCGGAAGAGAAACTCCTCAAGAGCCTGATCGGCGAAGCGGTGAAGAAGGTCTTCGGCCGATACGCCGACGAGAACGACTACGAGCCGATCGTCGAGCAGTTCAAGGGCAATCTCACCTTCCCCGCCGGCGACGACCTGAGCGGCGAAGAGTTCGTCGCCAACATGAAGGCGGTCAAAACGCTGCCGCAGTCAGCAGCTCAACTTGCCAAAGAACTGAAGCTGAATCCCAACGACGCCGGCATGCTGGCGAGCGTCGGCGAGTTCCTGCTGGAAGGGTTGTACGTCAACAACCGGCTGAGCAAGTACAGTGGCAAAGGGAAGACGTTCTTTAAGAAGTAATCGCGGTAGGGTCCGCATTTCGGACCAGAACATACGACCAACGAAGGACGTCGCGTCTTCATAAGGCGCGACGTCCCTCATTTGGAACACCCGATCCCATACGCTCGCCATGGAACCTGCCAGTCGCTTCGCGGTATCGCGAATGGACTGTCCCCGCGACAGAGTCGCTGGGCTCTCGCAACATCGGTCTGCAGTGGGTTCCTACAGCGTGTCCTTCGTCAGCTTCCCTTCCACCATCCGCCAAATTCCCAGCGGGTTCTCGTCTTTCAGTTCATCCGGCAGCGACGACTGCGGGAAGTCCTGATACGACACCGGGCGGACAAACCGCTGAATGGCTGCCGTGCCGACGCTGGTGGTGCGGACGTCCGTTGTCGACGGGTACGGCCCGCCGTGCTGCTGGCTGGGGACGACTTCGACGCCGGTGGGGAATCCGTTGAACACCAGTCGGCCGGCCTTCTGCTCGAGCAGTCGCACGAGGTCGGCGTATTCCTTCAGATCCTCGGGCGTGCCGTGGATGGTCGCCGTCAGGCTGCCGTCCATCGTTCTGGCGATCGCCAGCAGGTCTTCCTTCGATTCGCCGGCGACGAAGATCGACGCCGGGCCGAACGCCTCTTCCTTCAGCAGCGGGTTGGCCAGGTACGTGCGGGCGTCGGTGGTCAGCAGCGTGGGTCGGGCCTGGGTCTTGGTGGCATCGGGCTCGGTCTTGCTGCGGGCGACGACGCTGACGCCGGGCACCTTTTCGAACTTGCCGACTTCCTTCTCGAAGCCGTCGCGGATGCCGGCATAAAGCATCGTGCCGGATGGCGTCTCCTCGACCAGCTTGCCGGCGGCCGACACGAACGCCGTCGCCGCGTCGCCCTTCAGGCCAACGACAACGCCGGGGTTCGTGCACATCTGCCCGACGCTGACCGTCATCGAGTTCTTGTACGCCTCGGCGATCTTGGGTCCGCGCTCGGCGAGCGCGCCCGGCAGCAGGAAGACCGGGTTCACGCTGCCCATCTCGGCGAAGACGGGAATCGGCACCGGCCGGCTGTTGGCGGCGTCGAAGATCGCCCGCCCGCCGCGCAGCGAGCCGGTGAACGCGACGGCCTCTGTCAGCGGGTGCTTCACCAGCGCCATGCCGATGTCGGTCTTGCGGCCGTTGATCATCGAGAAAATGCCGTGCGGCAGCTTCAGATCGGCAATCGCCTTGGTGATCGCGCTTGCGATGATTTCCGACGTGCCCGGATGGTTCGGGTGGTTCTTCACCACGATCGGGCAACCGGCGGCGAACGCCGACACCAGATCATTACCGGCGACGGAGATCGCCAGGGGAAAGTTGCTGGACGAGAACGAGACGACCGGCCCCATGCCGATGAGCATGCGGCGCAGATCGGGCCGCGGCAGCGGCTTGCGGTCGGGGATCGCCTTGTCGATTCGGGCATCGACCCACGACCCGTCCTCCGCCAGTCGGGCGAACATGCGAAGCTGAAAGCAGGTGCGGGCGCGCTCGCCGGTCAGGCGGGGGATGCCCAGCGCTGTTTCCAGATTGGCCCGTTCCAGAAGGGCATCGCCGATCGCTTCGATGTTGAGCGCGATGTTTTCCAGCAGCGAGGCGCGGACATTCTTGCTCGTCTTGCGGAAGGTCTGGAAGGCGTCGTGGGCCAGCTTCATCGCCCGATCGGCCTCTTCGGCCGTGCCTTCGTGGAAGTTCGTCGGAAGCGCTTGCGAAGTGGCGGGATTGACGGCGGCGAATGTTTCGCCCTGTCCGGACTGCTCGCCGCCGATGAGATTCTTACCGTGGAGATTCATGGGTTGAAGAATAAGAGAGATAAGCGTCGTTGAACACTGCCGGAACACAAGCCGGCACTATTGCCTGGCAGCCGCATCGATTTCCGGTGCGGCTTGCGTGGTCGCCGGCATTTGCCTTGCCCGCGTGCGGGGTACGAACACCAAAACCTGTTCCTTCTTCTCGATATCACCGTCGAGGGTCAGGAATTGATGCCCCAGGCTCGTCGGCCAGCGACCGTCCTCCGAAAGTCCCATGACCAGAAACCGATCGCCGGGGATCCGGACGTCGAGGTTCAGGTCGTACAGATACTCCGGCGTATGGTCTACGAAAGCCGGCTCCTTCTCTTCATTCTTGCGGTTGTATTCCAGGAACGTCCGCGTCGAGCGAACCGTTGGCGACACGGAAACCCGCATCACCGTTTCCTCGCGCGGGTCGGGCCAGAAGCTGACGCCGAGCACGTTATGGCAGCGGTCGTAGGTGCGCCCGGAGAGGTGCCCCTGCCCGCGAAGCAGAAAGATGTCCTGCGTCAGGACGTTCTGCTTCATGGTGATTTCCAGCGTGCCCGTGCCGGTGGCGACGGCCGATCCGGTGCGGGCAAAGTGCGGCGACTTCTCGATCAGTTTGCGGAAGTAGTCCCAGTCGCCGGTCTCCCCGATCCCGACGCGAACGCCGTTCTTGAGCAGCAGGTCGCGCCGGGCGGGGTCGATGCGGTCTTCATCCACCAGCCGCCAGAACTCCTCGCTCTGACTGACCGCGCCGATCGGCACCGATACTTGGTAGACGTCGAGGTAAAAGATCGTCGACTGCCCCGGCGTGCGAAACGCGATGGAGTTGTCGCGGCGTGCCTGCTCGATCGGATCGACGGGCTGCGTCGCGGCGACCGCGGCGCGCGGTTTGCCGCCACAGCCTGAGACGAGTGCCGTCCCCAAAAGTCCGAGGATCAGCACCGTGAACGCAACACGGCGGAAAGTACGACCGCCGAACGTCGCACGCCGAACACCGAACGTCGAATGCAGACCACATCCTGCATCCGATTCGATATTCTGCGTTAGACGATCGACGTTCGGCGTTCGCATGTGTCCTCGTTACTCGAAGGTTCTCGCGCGTCTCACCCCGCGGCGATCGTCTTCACCACCAGGTCCAGCCCCTGGTTCCAGGTGTCGATGTCGATATTCATCGGCGGTGCGAGCCGAACCACCTTCTGGCTCGTCAGGTTGATCAGCACGCCATTGGCGATGCCTCTCTCAACAATACCCGTCGGCGGCTCCTTGAGTTCGATGCCGATGAACAGCCCCTTGCCGCGCACCTGCTGAATCTTCTGCTTGATGGACGGCTCATTCTTCAGCCTGGCGATCGCGTGCTCGCCGAGCGTCTGGGCATGGCCGAGCAGGCCGTCGCGTTCGATGACGTCGAAGATCGT
Organism: Humisphaera borealis; assembly: GCF_015169395.1. GTDB lineage: Bacteria > Planctomycetota > Phycisphaerae > Tepidisphaerales > Tepidisphaeraceae > Humisphaera > Humisphaera borealis. Next base: position 1,906,307 of record NZ_CP063458.1, on the reverse strand, counting down.
CTTCGCCGCCGCCATGCAGATGGGGTTGCCGCCCAGCGTGCAGCCGTGCTTGCCGGGGGTGAAGAGCGCGGCGACCTCGGGCCGAGCGTACATCACGCCCACCGGCAACCCGCCGCCGACCGCTTTGCCCATGGTCATGATGTCCGGCGTGACGACGCTGCCATCGGCTCGCTTGAAATGCTGATGGCCGAACCATTTGCCGGTTCGCCCGCAGCCGGTCCAGACCTCGTCGAAGATCAGCGTGATCTGCCGCTCGTCGCAGATGCGGCGGAGCTCGATCGCGTACTCGAGCGGCATCTGATGGACGCCGCCTTCGCCCTGGATCGGCTCGACGATCACGCCCGCGGTTTCGGCGTCGATCGCCGCGGTCAGCCCTTCAAGGTCGCCGAGATCGACGTGGGTAAAGCCGGGCACCGTCGGCTCAAAACCGACACGAATCGCCGGGTTCCCCGTGGCGGCGATGGTCGCCAGCGACCGCCCGTGGAACGAACGGTGCATGGAGATCACCTTCCACCGCTTGGGGGAGAAGGATTGTCCGCGCAGCCGGGCGAGCTTGATCGCGGCTTCGTTCGCTTCCAGCCCGCTGTGGCAAAAGAACGCCCGGCCGGGAAAGGCCGTCTTCACCAGTCGCTCGGCCATTTCCGTTTGCGGCAGCGAATGGAACGTGTTGCCGACATGCCAGAGCTTCGCCGCCTGCGCCTGCACCGCCGCGACCAGATCCGGCTGGCAATGCCCCAAAATCCCGCCGCCAAAGCCCGCGAAAAGGTCGATGTAGCGCGTGCCCTCGGCATCCCAGAGGTAGGCCCCTTCGCCGCGGTCCATTACAACCGGAAGGCGTCCGTAGTTGCCGATGAGGCTGGCTTGCGCGCGGGAGAGAATTTCGTCTGTCTTGGACATCGTCGCTCGTGGTTCCTTCGCGGTGTAAATGGGCCGCAGTCCGGAAGACTAACACATTCGGTCGCTGGGAAGAAAGCAGACTATTCGCTTGAGATTCATCGTCGCGAAGGTCACCATCATCGGGAGATGTCTGCTCCTCTAATGATCGAACGGTTTCGCGGTTGCCTCCTCGGGCTGGCTGTTGGCGATGCCGTCGGACTTCCGTTCGAAGGCATTGATGGCTACGGAATCTTCCAATCGTTCGGCCGTGCGATCGACATCGTCCGTTCTCCTCCTGTCGAGAATCTCAGCTACAGCGACGACACCCAGATGATGATTGGCGTCGCCGAGACGCTCATCGAGTTCGGCGACGCGGACCCCGCAAACCTGGCGACCGCGTTTGGTCGAAACTACGACCCTGGCCGCGGCTACGGTGGCGGAGCGAAAAAGATCCTTCAAGCGATCAAGGATGGCAAAGACGCCAGCTCGATGCCGGACACCGTCTTTCCCGGTGGCTCGTTTGGTAACGGTGCGGCAATGCGGGTTGCGCCGATTGGCATCTGCTTCCATCGTGATCTCGATCGAGTCGCCTACGAAGCGGCACGCTCCGCACAAGTAACCCATCGCCATCCGGTCGGCGTGGAGGGCGCCGTCGTGCTGGCAACGGCGGTGGCGATGGCGATACAACCTCACGTCTACGACCGGGCTACGTTTTACGCAGAACTCTACGGCCGCGTAGCAACCGACGAGTTTCGCGAGCGAATAGAAACTGCATCCACTTCTGGTAATGACATCTCCCCATCGTCTCTCGGCCATGGCGTCGAAGCGCACACCTCTGTTGTCACTGCCGTTCTGTGCTACGACCAGTTTCGCGACTCGTACGAGCAGACGCTCGCATCTGCGATTCGCGCGGGAGGCGATGTGGATACGATCGCCGCAATGGCTTGCGCCATCAGCGGCGCGTCGCTTGGAATCACGGCGATTCCACAACACCTTCTCGATCGGCTTGAGAATGATGAGCAAGGCCGCGACTATATCGACCTCCTTGCGGTGAAGTTGTTCGAACGGTTTGAGAAGACACACTGATGCCCCGTCGCCAATCCATCGTCGTCGTCGGTTCGATCAACATCGACTTTGTCACCCGCGTCGAGCGGTTTCCCCAGGCCGGCGAAACGGTGGCCGGCGGTGATCTGCAACTGTTGCCCGGCGGGAAGGGCGCCAACCAGGCCGTCGCGGCGGCGAGGCTGGGGGGCGATGTCTTCCTCGTCGGCCGGGTCGGCGATGACCCGTTCGGCCCCGACCAGCCGCCCCAACTGGCGGCGCACGGCGTTGATGTCACGCACGTGAAGCCGACCGTCGGGGTTCGCACGGGGTCGGCGATGATTCTGGTCGATGCCGACGGGCGGAACTGCATCGTGGTCTCCCCGGGTGCCAATGGCGCCGTTTCCAGCGACGACCTTAAGGGCGCCGAGCCCATCATCGCCGACGCCGCCGTCGTGCTGGCCCAGCTTGAAACGCCGATCGCGGTCGTCGTCGAACTGGCGGCGATGTGCCGTCGGCTGGGCACGCCGATGATTCTCGATCCTGCCCCCGCGCCGGCGCACCTGCCGCCGGAACTGTTCGCCGTCGATGCCATCACGCCCAATCGCAGCGAGGCGCTTCGCCTCGCCGGGCATCAGCCGGACGACGTGGTCGATCCGGAAGTGCTCGCGTGGAAACTCCTCGAACTCGGCGCTCGCGCCGTCGTGCTGAAGCTCGACAAGGACGGCGCGCTGGTCGCCAACCGGGACGGCGTACGGCACATCCCGGCGTTCAAAGCCGAGGTCGTCGACACCACCGCCGCCGGCGATGCCTTCAACGGCGCGCTCGCCGTCATGCTTGCCAACGGTGCGACGCTGGACGAAGCAGCGTGTTTTGCGAATGCCGCCGGTGCGATCGCGTGCGAGAAGCAGGGGGCGATTCCGTCGTTGCCGACGCTGGAAGAGGTCGAGCGGCGGCTGGGTAGCTGAGGGGAACCGAACCAGAATGCCGGCCGACTTACGCTCTACCAGTTGTCATCCTAAGCGGCGCGTCGCTCGTGTGATTCTTCAAGGAGCCGCGCACGAAGTGTACTCACGAAGTAAGCGGGAATGGACCTCGAAACGTCGCAGTTCCCGCTTACTGCGTGAGTACACTTCGTGCGCGGCTCCTTCAAAGCTCACCTTCAAAGGTCGCACGCGCTCAGCTCAGGATGACAATTGACGCGGGACGGGACCGCAATTGGTACAGAATCGTGCACACCCTGGTTCGTCTACTTCACTTCCCAAACACTGCATCCAGCGTAATCCGCTCTCCGGCGCTGATCTGCACGTCCTTCAACTTCACCTCCGGGTTCGGGAAGCTCATCAGCGGCTTGGTCTTGCCGTCGTACTTGGCCAGGCTCGGGCGGATGAACTGGACGATGAGCGGTCCGAGCGCTTCGTCCCCCTCGGCCGTCAGGTTGTAGATCGTCGCGTTCATCTGGTCGTCGATGTCGACGCGGGCCGTGAACTTCATTCCCGCCGGGATGAAGCCGACCAGCGTGCTCACGTGCATGACCGCATCGATCGACCGCGGGCCGACGGATTTGAAGTCCAGGCTGATGTTGCGGACGCTGACGAGGCCGCGCGACCCGCGTTCCTTCGCCGCCGTCAGCATCGACTTTTCGAGGTCGCGGGTCAGCGTGTCAAAGTGCAGCGTGCCGCTGCCCGCGTCGGCCATCATCAGTAGGGGCATGCCGTCCTTGCTCTTCTGGACGTCGAACCGAACCCCGCTCGCCGTGATCTGCATGTTGGCCTGCGAGTCGCTTTCCTTCGACCTCAACGGCTCGGCGACGAGCGAGAAATCGGACACCCAGAGGCTCTGAACCGACGGCTTCAACTCGCCGACACTCGGGCGTTTGGCTTTGGGGATCGCGACGGCGTCGCTGAGATCGACGCGCATGACGTCGATCGCGGGGTACCGCCCGCCGATGAGCGTGACGACTTTTGCCGCGTCGGGGAAGGTGAACGCCTTAATCCAGGCCGACAACATCGAGTCGGCGAGCTGGCCGCCGGTCGGCGGAACGACCGATTCCGACAGGGGCAGGATGCAGAAGGCATCGGCCTTGATCCACGCTTCAGGCGGCTTGGGTTTCAGGACCACCGGCGGCGGGGCGGGCTTCTTGGCGCAGCACCCACCGATGACAACGGCGAGTAACGCAAACGACAGAGTGCGGCCGGCGGATACCCAACGACGGTGCTCCATGGCGTTCTCCTGTACAGGCGGTCGGTCGAGCGGCGACGCCGTAGCATGCAACGATGGCGGCCGTTCGGCAAGCATTTTGCCGAACGAACCCGAGGCGGCCCGGCCTAACGAACCCGAGAGTGCCGAACAAACTCAACGTCGCCGAACGAACCCGAGACGGTTCGGTGCCACGGGTCGGCGGTACGCCGCAGACCCGTGCGCAAGGTGCGGCCGATAGCACGGGTCTCCGGAGTACCGGCGACGCCGTGGCACCAGATCGTAGCGGTCTGCCGAACGAACCCGGCGCGACTTCGCCGAACGAACCCGACACTGCCGAACGAACCCGAGGCGGTTGCGGTGCCACGGGTCGGCGGTACGCCGCAGACCCGTGCGCAAGGTGCGGCCGATAGCACGGGTCTCCGGAGTACCGCCGACGCCGTGGCACCAGATCGTAGCGGGCTGCCGAACGAACCCGGCGCGACTCCGCCGAACGAACCCGAAACAGTCTGCCGAACGAACCAACACGACATCGCCGAACGAACCCGAGGCGGGATCCTCCGCGCGCGCAACACCCGCCGGCCTTGTGTTCGTAATATTTTAGGTGTAGCAGCCGGGATGTCAACGACGAAGATCGCCAAACAGAATCTTAGCCCACTCGCCAGTCAGCCCCGTAAAACTCAACCCATTCCAGAGAATTGCCGCTTCAGTTGCAATCCGGACCGACCGAACATACTATTAAACCACCTGAGGAAGATCCGCAGAGTTCGTGTCCCGCCTTCGACCGCCCTCCCGCTTCGCTCCCTTCGGTTTTAATGGTGCTTGCCCCTGGTCGTCTCGTTGAGACGAATTTGAAGGTCTGTGAGCGTAGACGCCCGGACCGTAAACATGGCAAGGGCGGCACCGTCCATCCGGGTCTTGGCGAGTTCGCTCAGACATCGGCGTAGCGAGTGTTAGTTTCAGTCCGATTCCTCGGGCGAACACCCGCGACAATTGTCTCGATTCCATAAGGAACCTGTCCGCCCGGGGGCGGACGAATTACACTTCTGCCACGGTGGCTCGCTACTGAGCAATCGACATCCGCACGCCGGGTGCTGTGCACCCGGGATCGGAGGCCAGACCCCCGGCACGTTGCGAGCGTCGCGCCGACGCGTCGTGCCCCCGGAACTTTTCACATGTCTGAACAACTGCAAACCAAGATTCTCTCCCATCTCAAGTCCGACACCTACCGTCCGGCTCAGCCCCGCGGGCTGGCCAAGGAACTGGAAGTCGCCCACGGCGAAGATTACCCCGCGTTCCGCGAAGCGCTCCGCGACCTGATGCACGCCGGCCGCGTGGTCATGGGGGCAGGCGGCACCATCGTGCTGCCCGTCCAGAGCACGTCCAAGAACGAGTTCGTCGGCACCTACCGCCACAACAAGCGCGGCTTCGGCTTTGTCGTCCCCAACGACCCCGGCAGCCACGAAGACCTGTTCATCCCGGAAGGGCAGAACGGCGGCGCGATGACCGGCGACCAGGTCCGCGCCAAGATCGTCAACACCGAGCGCCGTGAAGGCCGGGTCATGTACCGCGGCCAGATCTCTGAAATCCTCGAACGCTCCAACAAGCGGTTCGTCGGCACGCTCGTGAAGCAGGGTCATACCTGGCTGGTGATGCCCGACGGCAACACGCTGACCGAGCCCATCCTCACGCCCGACGCCGGCTCGCGCCACATCAAGCCGGGTACCAAGGTCGTCGTCGACCTGACGCAATACCCCGCGCCTGGTGTCGATGCCCAGGGCGTCATCGCCGAGGTGCTGGGCAAGGCCGGCGAGAAAGACGTCGACCTCAAGACGGTCATGGTGCAGTACCACTTGCCGGCTGAGTTTCCGGAGGAAGTCCGGGCACAGGCCCGCCGATCGATCGACGACTTCAACCCCGAGGCCGAGCGCGCCCGCCGGGTGGACCTGACCGAAGAAGTCATCTGCACGATCGACCCCGACGACGCCAAGGACTACGACGACGCGATCAGCCTGCGAAGGCTGGAAAACGGCAACATGCAGCTTGGCGTGCACATCGCCGATGTGTCGTACTTCGTCCCCGCCGGTTCGCCGCTGGACGAAGAAGCCAAGGAACGCGGCAACAGCACCTACTTCCCCGGGCATGTCATCCCGATGCTGCCCGAGATGCTGAGCAACGGCGTCTGCTCATTGCAGGAAGGTGTTCCGCGGCTCTGCAAGACCGCGTTCATCGAGTACGACCAGGATGCCAAGCCCGTGGGCACGAAGTTCGCCAACACGGTCATAAAAAGCTGCAAGCGGTTGCGCTACCGCGAGGCCCAGGCGATCATCGACGGGGCCGATGTCATCCCGCACCCGGAAGGCGACAAGAAGATCAGCGATTACGAACCGATCGTGGTCGAACTGCTGCTGGAGATGAACAAGCTCTCCCGCCGGCTGCAGAAGCGGCGGATAGCCCAGGGACAGATGAACCTCGATCTGCCGCAGGTCGAGCTGAAGCTGGACGAAGAAGGCAAGGTGGTCGATGCCGTGCCCGAAGACCAGAGCTTCACGCACACCCTGATCGAGATGTTCATGGTCGAGGCGAACGAGGCCGTCGCCCGGATGCTCGATTCGCTGAACGTTCCGTTCATCCGCCGAACCCACCCCGACCCCGACATGACCGACACCGACCGGTTACGGCAGTTCGTCACGGTGGCCGGCTATAAGATTCCCAAGGTGCTGGACCGCAAGGCAATCCAGACGCTGCTGCAGCAGGTGAAAGGCAGGCCGGAAGGCTTTGCGATCAATCTCGCGATCCTCAAGAGCCTGACGCGGGCGGAATACTCGCCGGAAGACATCGGCCACTACGCGCTGGCGAGCACCAACTACTGCCACTTTACCTCGCCCATCCGGCGGTATGCCGACCTGACGGTGCACCGTCTGCTCGACACCTACTTCGAAATCCGCCAGTCCGGCCGCGGCGCCGAAGGCAAGCGCAAGAAGGCGGCGATGCCGATGGACCAGATCCCCAGCCGGGATGACCTGGTCGCGCTGGGCAAGCACATCTCCTTCACCGAACGTCGCAGTGCCGATGCCGAGAAGGAACTAAGGCAGATCAAGATCCTGGAGCTGCTGGAACGCGACCTCGGCGAGGTCTACACCGGCGTCATCACCGGCGTGGCCAACTTCGGCATTTTCGTGCAGATCCAGCCTTACCTGATCGACGGGCTGATTCGCTACGACCGTCTGATGGACGACTGGTGGGATGTCGACGAGCGGGCCGGCTGCATCCGCGGCCAGCGGACGGGCAAGGTCATCCGCATCGGCGATGTCGTCGAGGCTGCCGTCGCAAAGGTGGATGTGCCCCGGCGCGAGCTGGACCTGCACATCGTCAAGATCCTGGGTCGCCCCGGCGAACCGCCGCGACCGGAAGAACCGAAGGAAAAGTCGCGCACGGGTGCGAAGCATCAGAAGTACCAGCACCCTCGCGGCGGCGGGAAGAAAGGTGCCCCACACGCCCGAGGCGGCGGCCGGCCCGGTGGTGGCGGTGGTCGATCGGGTGGCGGTGGAGGCGGCCCGAAGCGGGGCGGTGGTGGCGGTGGTGGGCCGAAGCGCGGTGGCGGTGGTCGTGGAAGGCGATAAGCGGGAAGCCGCCGGTCGCCGGAGCCACCGGGACTATCTCGAAAAGGGGTGCTCGCGGTCGCGATTCGGGCAAAACTTAAAGGCGGGTGCCATGGGCTGCGGTACGCCGCTGCCCGTGGTTCCATTTTACCGCAGGAACACGCCACGGGCAGATGAGTACATCAGCCCATGGCACCCCATAGTCGACGCTTTCTGGTAACGCCACTGTGATGCAGCCGTCCCGGTTGCATTGCAGGCGGGACGCCTGCACCACAAACACTGAACACCACGCAGTTGTTTAGACCATTTCCAACCCGCGCATCGTCCCGGTGCTGGTCGCGAACTTGTCAGTTTCCAGGCCCATCCGCTGCAACATTGAGACGAACAGGTTGGGCAGCGGGTAGTTATGCTCGCGGTCGAACGCCAAGTGCTGGCCGTGCTTGAAACCGCCGCCTGCGAAGAGCGCGGGCAGGTTGGTGGTCACGTGCGTATTGGCGTTACCGAGGTTCGACCCGTAGAGGATCATTGTGCGGTCGAGCAGTGTTTCGCCGCCTTCCTTGACGGTCTTGAGCTGACCGAAGAGGTCGGCGAGCAGCTTCATGTGCCACTCGTCGATCGCCTGCAGTTCCTTGAGCTTGCCGGCATTCTTGCCGTGGTGGGAGAGGTTGTGATAGCCGTCGGCGGCCTTGTGGTCTTCGCCGAGCTCGATCGCCGGCGAGTTCACGCTGTCGAGCATGAGGGTGATGTTGCGGGATGAGTCGGTCTCGAACGCCAGCCGCGCCATGTCGTACATGAGCTTGACCTTGTCCATGTATTCGGCCGGGCTGGTCGGGTCGAGCGGGCAGGGGCTGGTCACCTTCGGCTTGGGTTTGTTTTCCCATTCCTTGGACATCTGCATGCGCTTTTCGAGGTCGCGGACGCTGGTGAAGTACTGATCGAGCCGGTCGCGGTCGCGAACGCCGACGTCGCGCTGGAGTTCTTTGGCCTGGCCCGAGACGGCGTCGAGGATGCTGCGGCCGAGCTCGAGCTTGCGCACCTGCCTGCGGACTTCGTCGGGCGAGCCCTGGACGAACATCTTCTTGAAGACCGCCGATGGCTTTTCCTCGCAGGGGATCAACACGCCCGAACCGGTCCAGGACAGGCTGCGCTGGCCGCGGTTGACGTTGACGCCGAGCGTCATCGACGGGAACCGCGTGAGGTGACCGATGCGCTCGGCGATGTACTGGTCGAGGGAGATCGTATTGCGGAACCCGCCGCTGCCGGGGTGGGGGGCGGCGGTGAGGAAGCAGTTGTCGGCGGGGTGGCCGCCGTCCACATCGGGATGCCAGACGCCGCTGAAGACCGAGAAGTCGTTGCGGTGTTGCTCAAGGTGCTGGAGGTACGGCGACAGCTTGTAGTTGCGGCCGGCCTCGGTGGGGAAGAACTGCTCGGGGAGCAATCCCAGGTTGTTGCAGATGCCGAGGAACCGGCGTGGCTTGCCGTCAGGGCCGGCGGCGGCGATCGCCTGCTTCTGCGCCGCCGACGCGACGGCGGGCATCATCGAATCGAGCATGGGCAGCGCCATGGCGACGCCTGCACCGCGGAGGAACGATCGACGAGAGACGGCTTTGTTTCGGAAGTTCGTCATAGGTTACACACGAAGTACAATCGTCATCGTTACTTGTTCAGGAACAACTCGCTCTCCACGATCGCGTGGATCAGGCTCCTGGTGCCGAACTGCTTGGGCGCCGTACGGTCGAGGATTGCCTCAACCTTCGCCCGGTCGCCGAAGCCAATCGGAGCACCCGTTGCGTAAACGATAAACTGGCTCGCCAGGTTTCTGGCGATCTGGCGTTCGTTCGTCAGCAACTGCCGCTTGAGCTCGATCACGTCGGCAAACTTTCGGCCGTCGGGCAACTGGCCGGAGGCATCGACGGCCGGGCCCTTATGAAAGGTGAACTTCTGGCCGTTCTTGCCGAAGCCGGTTTCGGCTGCGCCGTCGCCGACGGCTCGGTACTTGTCGCGCCAGCCGCCGAGAACGTCAAAACTCTCCAGGGCGAAGCCGGCCGGGTCGATCTTCACGTGGCACGCGGCACAGCTTGCGATGTCGCGGTGCTTGTCGAGCTGCTGGCGGATGGTCACAGCACCGCGGATGTCAGGCTCGACCGCCGGCACGCTGGGCGGCGGCGGGGGTGGTGGCATGCCGAGGATGCGTTCCATCACCCAGACGCCGCGCAGGACCGGCGACGTTGTCGTGCCGTTGGCGGTAACTTTCAGCACGCTGGCCTGCGTCATAATGCCGCCGCGCGGGCTGCCCTTGGGCAGCGCAACCTTCCGCAGTGCGACACCTTGCACGCCTTCGATGCCGTAGTGTTTCGCGAGCCGTTCGTTCAGCATCGCAAAGTCGGATGCGACGACATTCCGCGCCGGCAGATCGGCCTTAAGCATCTCGGTGAAGAACAGGTGCGTTTCGTCCTTTGCCGATTCGACCAGCAGGTCGTCCAGGTAATAGTCGGGATACAGAATGGAATCGGGCGAGGTCGCTTCGATCTTGCGGAGGTCGAGCCAGTAGTCGAGGAAGGCTTCCACAAACTGCCGCGACCGCGGGTCGGCCAATAGGCGATCGACCTGCGCCGCCAGCACGCCGGGCTTTCGCAGTTTCCCCTTGGCGGCGAGCTGTCGGAGCGTGTCGTCCGGGGCGGTGTTCCACAGGAACAGCGACAGCCGGGTGGCGACGGCAAAGTCGTCGAGCTTGCCCGGCTTTTCTTCGACGCAGATGAACTCCGGCGAGCAGAGCACGCCGGTGTAGCCGGCGATCATCGCGTCGGTGAACGTGCTGCCCGAGGCGAGCGCGGCATCAATGACCTTGGTGAACCGCGCCACTTCCGCCGGCTCGACCGGCCGGCGATAGGCACGGGTCATGAAGCCGGTCAGAAGCTTCTGGGCGTCGGCCTTGGGGTTCTGCGAGACGGCTTCAATTCCGTCGGCGGTCTTCTTCAGCGGAAGGTCGCCGAACATCAGCTTATGGCCGGCCGAGGGCCACTGGTCGTAGATCGGACCTTCGACTTCGAGCCAGCCGAAGACGACGCCGGGGCAGCCGTCCTTCTCAGCCAGCGGGTTTTGCCAGCCCGACGGACGCGATCGGAACAGCCGGACGGCGTCCGGGCGGATGGTTTCGCCTTCCAATAGCTGTACGTCCAGTTCGGCGACGCCCGCCTCGGGCTTGGCGTCGAACGTCCCCAGTCGGCGGAGCAGGCGGGGCGGCGTTTCGCCGTAGATTGTGACCGGTTCGTCGCGACGGCCGGGGGCGACGTTGTCCAGATCGGGCACCCACCACTTGTTGCCCTTGCCGGGACCGACCCAGACCGTCCAGGTTTTGAACCGCAGCTTGTAACGCCCGGATACCGGCGCTTCGAACTTGTTGAACTTGATCTCCAGCGGCTCATAAGTGCTGGCGACCACGCCCATGCCTTCGAGCTCGCGGGTTTTGGGGTCCTTCTTGCCGACGCTGATCGGCGCAGTTAGCGCGCGGACATCCGGCTGGGCGGCCGTGCCGAGCACGGGGAACGTCGCCCGTTCCGGCGAGCGGTTGAAGACGCTGAACTTCATTTTGCCGACGAAGGAGCTCTGATCTCTCGTGTAGTAGCGGATGGTCTCGGTCTTGGGTCGTTCGGCCTGGGTCGCCATCACATCGCGCAGTGCCTGGTCGGCGGTCGACAGGTAACGGGAGACCTGCACGTGGGACACGTCGAGGGCTTCGCCGATCTTGTTGAAGCGGTGGGATTCGCCGTCTTCCGGCAGCGTGTCGCGGAGTGCCAGCCAGGGGGCGCCGAGCAGATCGCGGACGGCGTTCTCATATTCGTAGCGGTTGAGACGACGCTGCGTGGCGCGACCGGCCTGCACGGTTCGGCTGGCGTCGGCGGCGGTCAGCGATGCGGACAACGATTTGACGAAAACAGACTGCTCGGCGGCCGGTGGCTTTTTCTTCGGCGGCATCTCGCCGGCAACGACTCGGTCGTGCACTTTCACCCACGCCGCCATGTTCTGCGGCGACGCCGGATCGTACTTCAATGCCGTCAGGTCGAGATTCCCTTTCTTGCTGTCGGCGTCATGGCAGTCGACGCAGTGGGCGCTGATAAACGATTGAACGGCGGGGGATGCGGGTGCTGCCGCGCTCGCTGGTGAGGCCGCTGCCGGAGGGGCGGCACGTGACGACAGCGTGGACACCGCAAAGACGCCGCCGAGTACGACGACCGACAGACCGATGAATCGAATGGATCGGCGCATGGCTCCAATGGCAAGGGTACGGGTTCTACTCCTGTTTACGGCTGCGGTCGCGCATGAGCCGATGGCAGGGTTGCACCGACACCTGCATCACTGCCGAAGCCGGGCGAGTCTGACGGCAATTTTGCTAAATCCGGAGAAGGGTCGTGCTTGTACTCCCCACCGATAGTAACGTTTTGGACGGGGAATGAGTTCAAATTTGCGCGGATAAAGAGAGGTATGGGGGAACAAACCTACGAGTAGCGCTCCGTACCCCCCTCGGTTCCGCGCTGATTCTGGCGCACTCGGCGCACCGTCCCGCGCTCCGCTTCGCGTCTAACCATCGGACGCGAAACGGATCGCGCGGTCAACGGTCACTTCACCGGTGCCAGCTCCGACTTGAGGTCGGACCGCACCGTACCGTCATGTGCGATGATCGGCCGGGCGTTATCGACCTTACCGAGCTTTCGGACGCCGGCACCAAAGCCGTCGAGGCCGAGGTCGCCGTCCATCGCCTGCGCCATCGCCTTGAGTTCCTCGACGACCTTTTCGTTGTCCTTCGCAACGTCGTGCGCTTCGCTGACGTCGGTCGCAAGGTTGTACAGTTCACCCTTGGCCAGGTGCAGTTTCCATGTGCCTTTGCGGACCGCTTCAAGCTTGAGCCCGCGGTAATAATAGAAGGTGTCGCGCGGTCCTTTGGCGCCCGGCTGACCCGACAGCACCGGCCAGAGGTCGCCGCCGTCGTACTTGCGGTCGGTCGGCAGTTGGCCGCCGGCCAGTGGGACGAACGTGGGCAGGATGTCGATCATGCCGGAGATGCCGTCGAAGGTAGTGCCGGCGGCGATCTTGCCGGGCCACCACGCGATCGTCGGCACGCGGACGCCGCCCTCCCACGTGCTGGCCTTGAAGCCTCGCAGCGGGGTATTGCTGGCGCGCTGCGTGCCGCCGTTGTCGGAGGTGAAGACGACCAGGGTCTTCTTGTCGAGTCCCAGTTCGCGCAACGTGTCGAGCACCTGTCCGACGCTCCAGTCGGTTTCTTCAACCCAGTCGCTGTAGAGCCCGTTGGGGTTCTTTCCAGCCCACTTCTTGCCCGGGTAGATGGGGAAGTGCACCGAGTTGTGCGGCAGATAGAGGAAGAACGACTCGTCCTTGTGCTGTTTCAGGAACGCGACGGCTTCCTTCGTGTACATCTCGACCATCGACTGTTGATCGTCCGGCAGGACGCGCTTGATGACCGTCTCATTCCGCAGCCAGGGGAGCGGCGGCTGGCCCGGTGCGGTTTTGGCCTGTGCGGGTTTCGCCGGTGCGGCCTTGGTGGGGGGCTGCTTGCCTTGTGCGTTCTTTCCCTGCGCGGGTCGGGTAGCAGCCCCGGGCAGCGGTTTGCCCAGATCGCTCTTCACGCCGTCGGCGGCAGGGCCCATGTCGTTCGAGTAGGGCAGCCCGTAGAAGAAATCGAACCCCTGCCGCGTGGGCAGGAAGTCGGTCTGATCGCCGAGATGCCACTTACCGATGATGCCCGTCGCGTAACCCTGCTGTTTCAGCAGTTCGGCGATGGTGACTTCCGACGGGTTCAATCCGACCGCATCACCTGGAAACAGCACGTGCGGGATCGGCAGGCACCGCTTCGGATAGCTGCCGGTCATCAGCGAAGCCCGCGACGGCGAGCAGACCGGGGCGGCATAGAAGCTCGTGAGTTTCATCCCTTCGGCGGCCATGCGGTCGATGTTCGGCGTCTTGTTGATCTTCGACCCGTAGCAGCCGACGTCGGCGTAGCCCAGGTCATCAATGTTGATGAAGACGAAGTTCGGGCGCTCGGCCGACAACGCCGGCACGCAGGCCAGAAGAACCACGAGTGCGGACCAGCGAAGGGTGGCGTTTAAAGTCATGGTGTGGTGGCGGGTTGAATGATCCAGTGAGCCTGCCGGTGTCGCCCGGGCGGATGTCTAAACGTGTCGCACAGTCGGAAATTGCGGCTACACCGTCCGGGCCGGCGCGGGGAACCAGGGAATCTGAAAACCGGTATTGCGTCGGAGCAGAGCCTCAAGGCACAATGAGTCAGGAAAACGTGTTTCCGTTGACGCATATATACCCCGAGACATGTCGCCGACACGACAGCGGCCTTACACCTGTTTGGCGTCTGCAATCTGGATTCATATGCCGCATGCTTCGCTCCGCGGCTTGGAAAAATTTACTTCGACCACAGTCGAGTTGTCACTGAAGCCCGGGCCTCGGCATCCAATAGGCGTACGAATGATTGACCAAGACATTTGAGAAATAACCTCTTTTAAGGAGTCTGCCATGATCGCGAAACTTGCTGCCTTGTTTGCCGTGACCCTGATGTCCTCCGCTGCCCTAGCCGGCCATACGGCCGAAGTCCGCCATGTCCAGGCGGGCCGCACGGTTGTCCCGGTGGTCGTGACGCAGGATCACGCGGCTCGTCCCTACGCCCTGACCGGCCGCGAACAGGCCGCGCCGAAGGTGCACCTGGTCCCGGTAACCGTCGGCTCGCGTGTCAGCGGCTACCAGGCCCGTTGAGCGAACGTCGCGAATGCGACGAAAAGTAAACGAGCCGACGCCGGGTGAATGTCACCCGGCGTCGGCGTTCTTGTTTCAGGCGAATGATGGGTTCTCGAAGGACTCGCGGCGACGAGACTTCAGCGTGCCGCCACCTCGTAGTACCCCGGCCGAACGACGACGCGCTCCACGCGGTACTCAAAACGCCCGGGAGACGCCAGTTCCTGCTTCAGTTCCTCACGGTAGTGTCCGGCGCTGACGACTTCCTGGCGTTCGATGGTTTCCTCTCGCGCTGGCGTGACGACGACTTGCGTCGAGCGTGACTCGAAGTGACCCGGCTGAACCAGCTCACGCTCGCGTGTCGTGTAGGTCGTGCCGCCTTCGCAGCGGACGACCGTTCGTGTTTCCCACTGGTCGGGGATGTAGACCCGTTCCAACACGGTCTTCGTCACCGCGGGGCGGCAGATGCGTTCGTATACCGTGCGATAGACCGGCGGAACCCAGGCACGCTGCGGGATCGTGCGGTACACCGCATCCACCCATACCTGCACGCGTTTCTCTTCGTACACCGGCGGCACCCAGCATCGCACCGGCGGGCAAACGGAGACCGGCGGACTGACGGGGACCGGCTGGCATTTCGGGGTTTCGACGGTCACTGTCACGGTCGTCCTCTCACCGGCGATCGCCGATCCGCCGAAGGACATCGCGACACCCAGAAGCGCCATGGGGATTAAACGGTTCATGAGGACCTCAGGAAATGAAGTGAAAACGGACGAGAGCCGGTTCTCTCAATTCTCTGACGCGCGAGCCGCAGCAGAGTTTCAGCTTCCACATTCTTGAAACTCTTTTGCCGCCGGCGCGTCTGAAGACTCGTTCACACAGCGGAGGCAAGCAATGAGTCGAAACAGAGTCCGGGCGATCCTGGTGGCGGCGGTTCTTTCCTGTGGCATGCCGGCGATCTCATCCGGGCAGGAAGTGGCAGGGGCGGCTTTCAAGGACGGGGTGACGGCGTTTAACGCCGGCCAGTTCGACAAGGCCCGCGAGCTCTTCGCGACCGCCTCGCAAACTGACAACAAGAACCCCGAGGTGTACCTCTGGCTCGGCAAGGCCGAGTACCAGCTGGGGCAGGTGGATGCGGCCGTCGCCGCCTGGCAGAAGACGTCGGTGCTGGCGCCGAACGAGCCCTATGCCAAACAGATGCTCAAGGTCCTGACCGGCCAGAAGGCATCGGCTGATACGACGCTCAGCATCATCGAGGCGCTGCTGAAGGACGAGCTCTGGGATTCGGCCGTCACCGCTGCCGATCGGCTGCTCGCCGACCGTGCCCTCACCGATTCCCAGCGCGCCAAGGCGTCCATTCTCCGCATGCGTGGCTTGCTCCCCATCGGCAAGACGCCTCACGCGCTGACGACCGCGAGCGAGCTGCTCGTCACGCAGCCGGCGATGGCGAACGATCCGGAGCTCCGCACGCTGATCGGGCTGGCGAAGGTTCGCACCAATGATTCCCGGGTGCTCGAGGGGCTGGAAACCCTGCGCGACGTGGTCGCGAAAAATCCCAACACGCCGTCGGCTGCGCTGGCCGAGTTCGAACTGCTGAACTACGACCTCAGTCAGAGCCTCGACGCGGCGAAGGTCGCGGCGCTCGCCAAGTGGATCGCCGATCACCCCACGCACGAGCAGCTGCCGGCCGCCCGACGACGGCTGATCGATGGCTATCTGGCGTTGGCGAGCGTTGGCGGCGAACCGCGACGCGACGCCGTGCTGTCGCCGTCTGACCTGGCGGCGATCGAAGCCACCACGCTGATGTACAAGCAGGTCGCCAAGGCCGATGAAGCCGTCTCGCTGACGAACCGGATCGTCAACTATCTCAATGAGCGGTACGAGAAGTTTGGTGCTGTCGGTGCCGCCAAAGCGGGTGCCGAAGCGCTGCTCAAAAGCAATCCGACCTCCAGCAGTCGCCTGATCACCCTCCGCGCCGATGCCCGCTATTCGATGAAGCTGGCAATCGCCGAATTGGAGGCCTTGGTGGCTGCCGGGCAGGTGAAAGGGCCTGCCGGGCAGTTGCCGGCGGGTGTGGCCGAGGTGCTGCGCGTCTTCGCCGCGATTAACAAGGAGCCGGCGGGCGGTGGGGCATGGAAGGAACAGGCCGCGATGGCCGAGCAGATCCGCCAGCTCGCGGCGCAGATCCCGTGGGGCGACAAGCCGACAGCGCTCAAGCCGCTGCTCGATTGGTCCGTGCAGGTTGCGTTGCCGGTGGTGAAGGACAACGCCGACACGACCGCCGTCGCGATGGCCTCCCGCACAATTGCAGAAGTCGGCCGCGAAGTGCCGGTGGTCAAGCTGGCCTTGAGCGTCAATACGCCGCTGCTCGCCGCCCTGTCGCCGGACCGACCGGAGTGGGCAGAAGCGGCCTGGCGGCAGGTCGATTTGCTGAATGCGTCGGCGGTGGAACTGTTCCGCGACAATGTCGCCGCCGGCAAGGCCGCCGACAATGCCAAACTCAGTCAACCGCAGCAGGACCTGATCGCCGTGCTCGGCGAGATCGTCAAACGGCAGGTGTCGGCCGCGCCGCGTGCGTTTGACCGCCTCAATTCTCACCTGCTGACCTGGACCTCCGCCAACCAGCACGCCAACGCCGAAGCGGCATACGCCCAACTGGCCGGACTGCTGCCCGCGACACAAAAGCAGCAAGTGGACTTGGCGCTGGTGAATCTCTGGATCCGCCAGGCGATCGACGACGAAAACCGCCTGACCGCCGCCGGGCTGGCGGTGGGGAAGGACGTCGACGCCAGGCTGCTCAAGGCCGCACAGCGGCTTTACGAGTTGCAGGCCGATCGGTCGCCGACAGATCCCTACCTTCAGCAGGTTCGCTCGCTGTCTCTGTCGATCGTGAATCATTACGCACAAAAGAAGGACTTCGCGGCCGCCCGCACCATCGCATCGGCCAAGCCGCAGGGTGCTGGTGCGAAACCTTCACCGGCCGGCGATACGTTTGCCCAGTTCCAGCTCGCCCGGCTGTCGGTTGATGCGGCTCGACGTGAGCTGGCCGATCAGTTGTCGCAGTTCGGCGGAAGCAAAGTGCTGGCACTGTCCGATGCGATGAAGGCGGCGATCGCCGCCCATACCAAGTTCATCGCCGACCACCCGACCGACCCGCTGGCCGAGCAATCGGCACAAGCGGTGCTGGCCGTCGCCGATACCTACCAGCAGCAGGGCGCCTTCGACGCGGCGGCGCAGATTTACCGCGACTTGGCGACTTTTGCCGCCGGCAAGCCGGCGCTGTCGCAGGCGACGCCCATCAGCCCGAGCTTGGAAGAGCGGGCGGCATTTGCAGCGATCGGCGCGATGGAAAACAAGGCCAGGGCGTCCTTGCAGGCCTCCCGCGCGGCGGAGAAAGGGGAGATCACGCCGCCGACGAAAATCACCGACGATTACACCGCCGCCCTGGCGGCCTACGAGACGTACATCAAGGCTCGTCCCGACAGCGCGTTGGTGGGCGCTGCGATCGGTCGAGTGATGGCGATGGCGCTCGACTGGACGCGGGTTGATGCATGGGATGTCGCCGACGGCGTCTACGCCGTGCTGCTCAAGCCGGAGCTGAAGATTCGCGACCCCGAGCGACTGGAGTTCGCCCGCGGGATGTGCCAGATCGGCAAGGTGATGCCCGATCACGCGCGAGAGGTGCTGACGGCGCTGACATCAGGCCGCCAGGGCGTGTCGCCGGATTCCGGCCTGACGGTCAGCGGCGTCGCGATGGCGCCCACCACGCCGGTGCCTGGCGGGGTGCCGCCACCGGCGGTCTCGGCACCGGTGGGCTCGGCGTTTGGCGGAGGTATCGGAGCGTCGGGACCAGCCTCCACGCCTATGCCAGAGACCGCCGCCACCGGCAAACCCATGAGCGATGCGGGGGCGTTTGGCGGTGACGCGTCGAAGTTCGTCAAAGCCGAGGACAGCCTGGCCCGTGCCGACCGCGAGGTCATCGCGGCGATTTCGGCACAGGAAGCCCGGCGGTCGGCGATGATCGCCCAGCTTCGCGACGCCAAGGAAATGAAAGGCAAGCTAAACTACCAGAACGCCGCCAACCAGCCGCAGGAAATGCCCGCGCAGCAGGGACAGCAGCGACCCGGCGACGCACCACCGGTGCTTTCGGAAGCCGAGATTGCCCGGCAGTCCGCCGCGTTGGAGTCGGCGAACAAGATCTTCCGCGATATCCGCAAGAAGTACGCCGCGACGCGCACCGCCGAGCAGTCGCGCGGCGAAATCATGGTGATCGTCGGTCATTGGCGGGCCAATGGGCAGTGGCAGCGCGCCGCCGAGCAGGCCCGCGCCTTTCTCACGGACAACCCCAAGGACGCCGAACTGCCGAGGCTGCGGCTGGCGATCGCGCAGGACACGCTTGCCTGGGCAGGCCAATCGGTTGACCCGGCCAAGATGGGCAACAACCGGCAGCTGTTCCTTGCCGAAGTCAGCAAGCGGTTCGACGCCGCCCGCGCCGAGTTCGCGAGAATCGTCGCCGAGTTCCCCGACGAACGGCAGCTGCGGCTCGACGCCCAGTGGCAACTGGCGACCAGCTTCCTGACGCAGGCACACACCGTCGGCAACAGCAGCCCGACGCTAGCCCGCGGCCAGTACGTGCGAGCAGTGAAGGAAATGCAGCGCGCCGCCGGCGAGTACTACGACCACCCGCAGGTACAGACAATCCCGCAGATTCTCTGGGACATCTCGCAGGAGCTCACCAGCCGCGGCTTCCACGAAGAAGCGATCAGCGTCTGGAACGACCTGGTCATTCAGTTCCCCGCCAACCCGCTCGCCCAGCAGGCCGCCCAGCAGATGGCGGCGAGCTACCAGTCGAACCTGGGCCGGCCGCTGCGGGCGGCGGAGGTTTACCTGGAAATCAACTTCGCCCGCGGCGGGGCCGACCCGGCGGCGCAGAATGCGATCTACCAAATCGGCGCCAGCCTGAAGCAGCAGAGCCGCTGGGTGGAGGCGCTGCACGTGCTGGGCACGTTCGTCGCCAGTTTCCCCCGGCATCCTGAAGCAGGTCAGGCACTGACGATGATCGGCCAGATCCACCAGACAAACGAAGCCTGGGCCGACGCGATCGAAGCGTACAAGCGCGTGACGATCGAATACGCATCGAACGGGCAGTGGGTGCAGGAAGCCCGCTGGGCGATTGCCGAATGCACGCTGAACCTGAGCCTCTGGCGGGAAGCGATCGGGGCGTATCAGTCGTTCGTCAACAGCTACCCGAAGGACCCCCGCGTCGCCGAGGCCAATCGCCGAACGGGCATCCTGAAGGACATCGCCAAATACCAGCAGCTCGTGGACGAGAACGGCCCCAAGGCGTTCGACGCCCAGTTCCAGATCGCCACGATCACGCAGGGGCAGTTGGGCAATCCGACCAAGGCGGTCGGTGAGTTCCGCAAGGTGGCGCAGAAGTGGCCGGGCAGCCATCTTGCCGACGACGCGCTGTACCAGGTCGGGCTGTCGTACCTGAGCCTCAACCGGACCGGCGACGCCCGCGATGCGATGGCGGTGATGGCCCGGACCTACCCGGAAAGCCCACTCGCCGACGACGCGTTGCTGGCGATCGGCAAGAGTTACGAAGAAGAGGCCCAGCAGATCGCCGGCTACACCCGCGAGCAGCAGTTTGACTTAAACAAGGACGTGCAGCAGAAGCAGGCGTACGGCCGGGTGAACTCTGCCCGCGTCAGTAACCGCGCCGCCCAGCAGGCGAAGATCCAGGAGCTTCGGCAGGGCGGCAAAGGCGCACAGGCCGAGCTCGAAGAAGCCCGCGGCGCCAACGACAACTTCCTGTGGGACCAGGCCGCCGTGAACATGGCCGCCACCAAGGCCCAGCAGGACATCGAGGCGATGACCTGTTCGCAGCTCGCCGACAAGCAGGACAAGATCAACGTCGCGCTGCGGAAGGCGGTCGAGTCGTACGCCGCCGCCGGCAAGGTGCCCGGTGCGGATAAGGCCGGCGAAGCATTACTTCGCGTCGCGACGATCTACGGCGAACGGCTGAACGATTCGCAGCAGGCGATGGCGACCTGGCTCGAAATCGTCCGGCAGTTCAGCGGGACGGCAGTCGCCGAGGAGGCAAGCTGGCGCATCGCCCAGAACTACGAACGCGACGCCAAGTACGCCGAGGCGATCGACGCCTACAAGTCGTTCCTGCGGAACTACCGCGGCAGCAATCGCGCCGCCGACGCCCAGTTCGCCGTCGCCGAGAACTACGAACACCTCAACGAGTGGGTCAAGGCGATGGACAGCTACGGCAACTACGTCAACAGCTTCCCGCAGGGTCCGATGATCGAGAAAGCGAAAGAGCAGATCACCTGGATCAAGACGTATCGGTTGTGAAGTCAGTACGCAGTACGCATTAAGCAGTACGCAAAGAACAACCAGACATAGTGAAGAACAGTACGACGGCGCTCGCACCCACTTTCAGCGCCACGCCCGAAGAGCTGGGCTCGTCCGCCAGCGAAAAGAGACTCCCCATGCGATCTCAAAGAATCACACTTGTTGCAGCAGTCCTCTCCGCGATCGGACTTGGCACGCTTAATGTCACGATCGTCCACGCCGCGGACGCGCCGGCAACCAAACCGTCCACCCAGCCGGTCGACCCCGCGGCGCAAGCCGAGGCGATCTTCAAAAGCGGGTCCGACGCCCTCTATCAGGGCGACTACACTCGCGCCGTCGATCTGCTGAGCAAGGCAGCGTCGCTGGACAAGTCCAAGTCCAGCTACCGCATGCATCTTGCCCGCGCCTATCGCTACGCAGGCAAGCCGAAGGAAGCCGAGGCGCTGCTGGAGGAAGTCCTGAAGCAGACGCCGGACCATGTCGAAGCGGGCCAGGTGCTCGCCGAGATCTATGCCCGGGCCGAGAACTGGAAGCAGGTTTCCGAGACGTTGGAACCGCTGCTCAAGTACCGCCACGACTACACGACCTATCACCTGCTCGCCGAGGCCAAGTTCAACCTCGGCGATACTGAATCGGCACGAAGCAACTTCGAGGAGGCGCTCAAGCTCAATCCCAACAGCGCCAGCGACCATTACCAGCTGGCCAACATCTACCTGTCGGGTAATTTCTTTGCTCTCGCCGCCAATGCTTATCAGCGGGCGCTGGCCAGCGGCATGCACAGTCCGGTGCTGCATTACAAGCTGGCGTCGGCGTACTTCAACCTGCGGAACTACTTCGGGCAGACGCAGGAAGTGATGATCAAATCGGGCAAGCCCGAGTCGATTCATCAGGAGTGGTTCCTGATCGAACCCGTCGCCGGCAAGAAGGATTACTGGCGGGCCGCGCCGTCGGCATCGGCCGTGTACCAGGTGGCCAAGGCGGTTGCCGAGGGGCTGGAAGAGCGGACCGACATCCGCTTTCTGATGGCCAACATCTATCTCAATGCCGGCCGGTATCAGCGGGCCCACGAGATGTTCGCTCAGCTCGAAAAGGCGATCCCCAAGGAAGACAAGGCGCTGTTCCACTACTACTACGGTCAGGCCGCGTTCGGGCTGGGCAAGTACGACGACTACCTCGCCCGGCTTCAGGAGGCGATCAAGCTCGACGCCGGGGCGTACCAGTCCACGCTGGTGGATGCGTACCTGAAAGTCGCCGAGCAATACAACCAGGCCGGCGATCTCGAAAAGCACATCGAGTATCTGATCAAAGCCGTCGGTCAGAGCCCACAGACGGCGTCGCTCCACCTGTCGCTCGGCAGCGCCTATGAAGAAGCGCAGAAGTACGAGCAGGCGGTCACGCAGTGGAAGATGGTGCTGGATCTGGAACCCGAACACCCCCGCCGGATTGAGCTGACTAACCTGATCGGCAAGTACGCCGGGATGAAGGCCGAGCAACCGGCGACAAAGCCGGCGGGCAAGATCTAGGAGATTGCCATGAAGTCCGGAATTGGGTGGCATGGGCAGGCAATGACGTTTGCCCATGCCACGTGCGATCTCGTTGGCGACGTCAGATCTACTTTTTCATCGCCGCCAACACCGCGTCCTTGTTCATTGCCCACTCCGGCGAGGCTGTTGCTTCCCACACTTTCACGTTATCGAGCAGTGTGCTCTTGCCGGTGACCGTGAAACCCATCAGTGCTTTGGTTTCGTGAGCGACACCCGGCGCCTTCAGGTAACCGACCGGCGCGCCGTCGATCGTCGCCAGCATTTCATCGCCGACGATTTCCACACGCATTTTGTGCCAGACGGCGGTGTCCAACTTCACCTTATAGATGCTCGTCAGCGGCTTGATGCTTTCGTTGATCTTCTTCTTCTCTTCCGGCGTCGTCTTGGGGTCCTTCATCTTCTCGTACACTTCGTTCTTCATCGAGCCATTCTTGGAGTCGCCGAGGTTCACCTGGGTCGGCGTCACCACGACGCGGCAAATGTGTCCGGCGTGTGAACCCTTGTATGAGAGATCGTCAACGCCGAAGTTGAAGCTTTTAGCGCCGTCGAACTTGAAGGCGAACTCCGCGACGATGTCCTTGTAGGCGAAGGGTGCTTTGAAATAAGCGCCATGGTTGTCGGCCGGGTTCTCGGTGACGGTGACGACGCCGTCGTTGATGGCAAAGAACCCTTTGCCGAGTTTCCATTTCGGCGGGAGTTCGGACCGTGAAAAGTCGTCCTCAAACAATACCTTGCCGGGCACCGCCATCGCCGGTTTCTGATCGGCGTTTGCCAAGCCACAGAAGGCGAGCGAGCCGAAAGCGGCGGCGAGAAGAATGGATTTGACGTTCCTGGCACTGATCATGGTTCTCCTTGAGTGGTCTCCTACCGATAACGCCGGCCGGCCCTGAATGTTGCTGGAGCGGGGGGACCCTTAGGATCCGGTGGACCGGGCCACATCAGTGCACGAACAGAAGGTAACAGGCCATCGCCGCGCCTAGGGCAGCCATCAGGAGTGCGAGCATGGTCGCGGCCGACCAGGCGTTGGGTGTGATCGCGACGCCGTCGCGCAGACGGCGCATCGTGCGAACATGGCTCATGGTCGACAGCAGGTTCATCACCACGCCGGTGACCACCAGCACCACGCCGATCGCCAAGCTCACCCGGCCGCGGCTTGAGTCGGCGGGGATCTGCCCCGCGCCGGCCCGGGCCGCGGTAAGTTCCGCGATGAACAGCCCGAACCGTGCGACCACAAAGCCAAACCCCATCAATGCCAGGCCGGTTCGAATCCACGCGAGCAGGGTTCGCTCGGCGGCAAAGATGACGCGAGGATCCTGTTCGACGGTTTTCGGAGTGGACGCGCTGTCGGGTTTCATCAGATTTCCTGGTTCGGTGGTAAACTGGGTGGCGTCGTCGCAGGTTGCGAGGCGTTGGTTGAGACCGTCAGAAAAGTCCGGCGTCGGAAGTTGCCATGTCGGTCGACTGTTCGAGAAGATATCCGCAGAGAAGATATCCGTCCGAGGTGCTTTTTATGACCCTGCGATTCCCAATGATGATCTGCTCCGTGCTCCTGCTTGCGGCGACGACGTCGCGCGGGGCCGACTGGCCCGTGTGGCGCGGGCCATCGGGTAGCGGCATCTCCACCGAGGCCGGATGGGCTCCATGGGACGAAAAGGGGCCGCGAATCGCCTGGCGGGCGCAGGTGGGCGTGGGATTCTCGTCATTCGTTGCCGCCAGGGGCAGGGTTTACACCGCCGGCTATGCCGACGATGCCGACTCGATCGTGTGCCTGGACGCCGAGACCGGCAAGGTCGTCTGGAAGCACAGCTACCCTGCGGAACTGGGCGCTAAGTTCTTCGAAGGCGGCACCACCGGCACGCCGACCGTGGACGGAGATCGCGTTTACTTTCTCAGCCGCGCGGGCGATGTCTGGTGCCTGGATGCCGCCGCGGGCAAGCCGATCTGGTCGGCGAACATCCAGAAGCAGCTCGGCGTAAACGTCCCCGGTTGGGGGTTTGGCGGCGCGCCCGTCGTGCACCAGGATCTGCTGCTCCTGAACGCCGGCGAAGCGGGCGTCGCACTCGACAAGGCCAGCGGCAAGGTCGTCTGGCAATCGGGGAAGAAGGATGCCGGCTATTCCACGCCGTACCTTACCCGTGTCGGAACGGACACGCTGGCGATCTTCGGGTCTGCCCAGTCATACATCGCCGTGAATCCGCAGACCGGAAAGGAGGCATGGCGTGTCCGCTGGGTGACGCAGTTTGGGGTGAATGCCGCCGATCCGATCGTTGACGGCGGCCGAATGTTTATCAGCAGTGGCTACGGCAAGGGGTGCACGCTGGTGCAACTGACCGCCGATCAGCCGCCGAAAGAGGTCTGGAAGTCGCGCGTGCTGCGAACGCAGATGAACGCGGCGGTCCTGTTCGACGGTCATCTTTTTGGGGTGGACGGGGACACGACGGAGAAGGCGTCGCTGAAGTGCGTCGAACTAAGCACCGGCACCGAGAAGTGGGTGCACCCCGGGTTCGGTTCGGGCACGGTCATTCTTGCCGACGGCAAGCTGATTGCCCTGGCCGCCGACGGGGAGTTGTCGGTCGCCCCGGCGTCGCCGCAGGGGTTTAAGCAGGTCGCCAGTGCCCGGGTCCTCACCGGCAAGTGCTGGACGGTCCCCGTCCTGTCGGACGGTCGGATCTACTGCCGTAATTGGAAGGGGCAGATCGTGTGCGTGGACGTTCGCAAGTAACGCCGAGACTCGGAGCCAGAACCATGACGCTTTCCCGCCGCCGCTTTTTGTCGGCAACCGCCGCCGCAACCGCGTATCTGTCTGCGCCCTATATTCTTCGCGGTGCCGATGCCGGTCGAAAGTACCGTACCGCGCTGATCGGCAGTGGCTGGTGGGGCAAGAACATCCTGAAGGAAGGCCTTGCCTCCGGCCGGTGCAAGGTGACGTCGCTTTGCGATGTCGATTCGGCCAACCTGGAAGTCTCGGCCGATCAAATCGCCGCGCTGTCAGGGGATGACCCAAAGACGTATCAGGACTACCGCGAGTTGCTCGAGAAGGACAAGCCCGAGGTGGTCATCGTCGCCACGCCGGACCACTGGCACGCCCTGACGACCATCGCCGCGCTCAAGGCCGGCGCGCACGTGTTTGTCGAGAAGCCGACGGGGCACACCGTGAACGAAAGCCGGGCGATGCTGCGGGCGTCGCAGCAGGCGGAGCGGCTGGTGCAGGTCGGCCTGCACCGTCGGATCGGCCCGCATCACGTGAGCGCCATGAAGTTCCTGCGGTCGGGGGCGGTGGGCAAGGTGGGCATGGTGCGACTGTTCGTCCACGGCGGCGGCACCGGCCCGGAAAAACCAACGCCCAACAGCGCCCCGCCCGATGGCATGGACTGGAACATGTGGTGCGGACCGGCGCCGCTGAGGCCGTTCAACACCAAGCTGCACCCCGGCGGCTGGCGCAACTTCCTGGACTATGCCAATGGCACCATTGGCGACTGGGGCGTGCACTGGCTCGACCAGGTGATGTGGTGGAGTGGCGAGAAGTACCCGAAGCGCGTCTTCAGCACCGCCGGCCGGCCCATTCGCGGGGCGGCGATTCTGAACGATCGCGAACAGACCACCGATACGCCCGACCACCAGACCGCGACGTTCGAGTTCCAGGATTTCACCTGCGTCTGGGAGAACCGGGCCTTCGCCGGCAATGACGCCGAGAAGCATAAGCTGGGCGCATACTTCTACGGGACCAAGGGAACGCTGCACATCGGCTGGCGCGACGGGTGGACCTTCTACCCTACCAGCAGCAATGAGAAGCAGGTGCACGAAGACGCCCAGTTGCAGCAGCCCGACGGGCACAACATCAAGCTGCTTTGGGCAGATTTCATCGAAGCGATCGAGATCCGCCGGCCGGGCGTGGCCGACATTGGCCTGGCGCACCGGTCATCGGTGTTGCCGATGCTGGCGCAGGTCTCGTGCAAGGTGGGTCGGAGCCTGGAGTGGGACGCAGACAAGGAATTGGTCATCAACGACCCGCAGGCCAACGCACTGCTCAGCCGGCCGTATCGCGCGCCGTGGGTTTATCCGGCCATCTAGATTTGCGAGCGGAAAGTTCGGCGTTTCGTCGCCGCGTTTCAGGTGCCACGCCTGTTGCCGTACATCATCACGTGCAGTCTCGGGCAGAAGCGGTAGCCCCGTTTCTTGCACACTTCGCTGAC
This sequence comes from Humisphaera borealis, assembly GCF_015169395.1. GTDB lineage: Bacteria > Planctomycetota > Phycisphaerae > Tepidisphaerales > Tepidisphaeraceae > Humisphaera > Humisphaera borealis. The sequence goes on along the minus strand of NZ_CP063458.1, from coordinate 1,879,730 downwards.
CCAATGTGTGCGGCTATTGAGCGTGGCCGCGTCGGTGCCTTCCGGCATCAGAAGCACGTCGGCCGGGGTCCAGTCGTCGAGCCGGGCCAGAATCTGTTCAATTTCCGTGAGGTCCGCTTCGCCGGCCACCACGAACTTGAGCTGGAACACCGGGGCCGAATCGATGAAGCGCTGGATGACGGAATAGTTCAGTCGCTGCCGCTCGTGCGCCGCGGCGTACTTGCCCTCTTCACGTTCGGTCGGCGTGCTGTTGGCCAGCTTGGGCGACAGCGACGCCAGGTCGTGCGGAACATCCTTCCAGACCGTCGCCGCCGTTTCGATGGTGATGTGATGGCCCGCGGATTTGAGGGCGACGCAGAGGTCTTCGATATCGGGCATGATCATCGGCTCGCCACCGGTGATCACCACGTGCTTTGCGCCGATCGCGGCCACCTGCCGCATGATCTCGGCAACCGGGACATCGTCGCCTTCAGGGTTCCAACTCGCATAAGGCGTATCGCACCAGGTGCATCGCAGGTTGCACCCGCTGGCGCGAATGAACACCGAAGGAACGCCAACCAGCTTTCCTTCGCCTTGAATCGAGTAGAAGAGTTCGGAGAGTTTCACTGCTGATCGCTTGTCACTGGTCACTGGTCACTGGTTCTGGTTCTGGTTCTGGTTCTGGCAACAAGTGACCAGTGACCAATGACAAGTGACATTTACCTGAAGTTCAGGGTAAACAGAATCGTGTCCGGTACCGGCACGCCGCGTTTGTCTTTAAGGGGTTCGAACCACCAGTCATACATCGCGATCAGGCAGGGCTGGTCGATTTCGTTGCTGCCGCTGCTCTTGAACACGTGCACCGTCTGCACCTTGCCGTCGGGGCCGATGCGGACTTTTAGCGTCACCCGCCGGGCACCGGAGATCGCGTCGATCATGCCGACGATGGGGATCCGCGGGCGGACGGTCTTCACCTCGCGTCCGAACTGCGGATCGATCTTGCCGTCCTGCCGGACCACCGCCTCGATCTTACTGAACGGATCGACCTCCGATTCGCTCTCCTGCGCCGGGTCGGCGGCGGGTGTCGGCGGGCCGGGGACGGCCGTGTTCGCCAGGCCCGGCTTCTCCTGTGGCTGTGTCGGCTGAATCGTCGCGATCGCGGGCGCTTCGGGCACCACCGGGGCCGCCACGGCGGGGGGCAATCGAAGCAGCGGCGGAGCCGGCGGGGGTGACATCGCGGCCCTTGCCGGCGGCGGGGGCGTCAACTCGAGGGCCGATCGCACGGGCTTGGTCAGGTCCGTCGCCTCGGCTACACCGCCATTGGCGGGACCCGGATCAACTGCGTTTGGGTCGACCCCCGGCCGCGCCGGCGTCAGTGGCCCACGCTCGGCGACTTTCTCGTCGATCTTTTCGGCCGCCGTGTCGATGCCGTCCTCCCGCACCGGGATCTTCACCTCGATCGGCCCGGGGCGGAACTGGCCGACCTCCGCATCCGGCATCTTCGGCACCGGTCGCGGCGGGGCGGGTTGTACGACGACCGGTTCCTGCGGCAGTGCGCCGCCCGGTGGACCGCCGATGCCGTTCTGCCCCGGGGGCATCGTCGATTTGGACGGATCGCCGATCTTCCCCGGCCCGCGCGGATCACGGCTGAGGAACGGCTGATCGCTGTCGGCGTTCTGGGCCTTCATCGGCTTGTCGCCGTCGGCCTTGTGTGTGCCGATTCCCGTTCCGTCAAAGAGGCCGATCTTGTCGGGAAACTTCTCCACCTCGGGCTTGGGCGGCGGCATTTCCTTTGGCGGAGGGGGTTCGACCTTTGGCGGCTCGACAGGCTCCGGCGGAAGGGTGGGAGGGAGTTCTGGCAGCGGTGGCGGCTTGATCAGGCTCGCGAGGATATCCGCCGAGTCGTCTTTGACAGTGCCATCACCCAGAAGGCTTACGCCGGCCAGCCGGCCGGTGCCACAGCCTCCCCCGCCCAGGCCGTGAACGGGAATCTGCCGCGCGCCGCCATACAGGCCCAGGTGGAACACACCGGAAATGCCCAAGGCGATCGCGAGAATGGGAAGGTCACGGCCTTGCATGAGACGAACCGACGCCGACGAAGATGTCATCGGCGAGGCACCTACGCAAAGTATAGCCTTCGGGAACGTGTTGCGTCTTATTCCCTTGCCGACGGCTCCCCTTCGGGATGCTCTCTCCGCAGACGTCCGGAAAAACAGTCGTGCAGGTGCCGGATAGCGCCGTCAACGGTGGTCGCGACGAAGTAAGCCTCTTTCGCCCGCGGCTTGATGAACCGCTGCACGATGCCGTGTTCGATCATCGCCAGCAGTGGGTCGTAGTACCCGGCGATGTTCAGCAGGATGATGGGTTTGACGTGATATCCCAGGATGCGGCCGACGAGGATTTCGAACAGCTCTTCAAACGTCCCCATGCCGCCGGGCATGGCGATAAAGGCGTCGCCGCGGGTTTCGAGCAGGTGCTTTCGCTCGCGCATGGTGGTGGTGACGATCAGCTCGTCGCACGCCTTGTCGGCGATGCCTTCATCGGCCATGAGCTGCGGCGTAATGCCGACCACCTTCCCGCCGCCTGCGCGGGCACCATCGGACAGTTTGCCCATCAGGCCGATGGGGTTGCCGCCGTAGACCAGCGTCCAGCCGGCCGCGGCGATCGATTTGCCGAGAGCGGTCGCGGCGTCGTGGTAGACGGCGTCGACGTCTTTGCTGCTGGAGAGATAGACGGTGATGGAGGGCATAGGTGGTCCGTCGGGTACTCGATCGCTGTCAGTCGACGCCCCTTTGCGCAAGACTACCTTCCTAGCACTCCGCCTTGCAATCGAGCGTATATGCCCGTTCGCGCTGCGTTCGGCAGCGACGCAATCCAATGTCGCTAGCGCAGCCACAGGCATCAGCAGTGGCGTTTTTAAGGAGCGTCGGTTCTTCGGGTGTGAGAGAACCGCCGAGAGGGCACGATGTTACTTTGCCGACCTCGTCACAGGCATCCTGACGGACGATCCGCCAGGCCGTTGATCGAGTTTCAGCGTTACCGTCAACACGGGCGTCTTATCAAATCCCCACATGTCCTCGCTCACAGCCCAGCCGTGAGGTTTAGAGTAAGCGTGGACGCGCACCTCGCGAGCCCGCCCGTTAAAAGCGAACCTTCCGGACGAATCCGACACTGCGGTCAAATTCTCGCTTCGGGGAGGCTTGCCGGTAAACGGAATCGGGAGCGGAAACATATCCTCATCGATCTTCATCAGGCAGGTGACTGTCGCCCCCGAAATCGGCTGCCCATTCATATCGGTCACCGTGCCGCGGAACGTGAAGTCGTGATTCTGCGGATACGGCCACAGCAACACGAATGTTACGCCCAGGACGGCGAGAACTCCGATGCAGCCCACCGCGCATGAGTCCCGCCGCTTTTCTGTCTTCGGATCCGGCGGCGGACGATCGCTGTCGTCTTCCGTCACGACAAACGCAGGCTGCGACGGCTTCCTGTCCGCTCGCCATTCGCTCACCGGATATACCCCTTCGTCCTGAAGTACTCGATTCCCTCATCCACACTCCTGAACACCCGCGTCGCCGTCTCGGTGATGAACGGGCTGGGCGTCCCTTTGCAGGCCCAAACGACGTACACCTCTTTGCCACCTTCGAACGCGTGGTGCAATTCGCGTTCCACGCCGCTGCTCAGCCCCGGCTTGCCGTTGGGCAGCTCGGGGACCAAGCTCACGATCATGTCGCTCTGATCGACCATCTTGAAATCACGGGCGTAGATCTGGCCCATGATGTCGCCGCTGATCTGCGCGACGTCTGCCGTCTTCAGCGTGATCGGGCCTTCGGCGCCGACGGCGTCGAAGTGAAGCTGTCCATCGGCGAGCGCCTTAAGCGCCATCGTGTGGAGCACGAACTCGTCCACATCGGCCGGGTCGAACGTGATGAAATGCTCGTTTAGCGTCGCCTTGAACCGGTCGATCTCGGCCAGCGTGTCAGGCAGGTCCATGACGTGGCTCATCGGGAAGCTGGGGTACACCTTCTTGCGCCAGGGCTCGAACATCAGGCGGTAGATCGTCTGTACCGTGGGGATGCTGCGGCCGCGGCTGACCATAAAGAAGTGGCCGTGCCCGCGGGTGATGTTGGCGAGAATCTCGGTGGCGAGTGTTTCTTCCTCACGCCAGACCATCAGGTCTTTCAGCGTGTGGTCGATGTCGTGGTCCTTGATGAGGCGCTGGTGCACGCTCTCGATGTTGTCGAGAATCGTGATGTACAGGTCGGCGTTAAACGCCTTGATGTGGTCGAAGTCGAACGCCGAGAACAGCCCGTGTCGCCAGCGGAAGGTGGCGTGGGTGTTCACCAATACGTTTGGCTTGGTCTCAGCGGCGCGGACGGCTTCCTTGAAAACGCTGCGACGCAGGGTGTTCAGGCGGGTGATCGGCAGGTTGAGGATTCGGCCGGCCGGTACGTCGGGGGCCTCCTCGTACATCATCTTGCCGATGTGGCAGATTTCGAGCTGATGGCCGTTCTTGGTGGCCATCTCCTGGACGGCTTTGAGGTAGGGGCCTTTATCGACGCCGATTTGTCCGGTCACGAATGCGCGCATGTAGTTATCTCCAAATACCGCCGACATTGTACGGCAGGATGGCCCGTGATGCGCGGTTGGAGAAACGGGCACCGGCTCGGCGGATTCTTTGTGGCATGGGCATGTACGCATGCCCGTGCCTTTGGTCGCCGGCAGACACGGGCAAGGGTACTTGCCCATGCCACCCTGCGACGACACAGCCGCCGGCCAGCAGAAGAGTCGTTAAACCCTACAACGGGTTGATCGCCATGCCCGTCGCGAGCTTGGGGTAGAAGAACGTGCTCTTCTGCGGCATGACTTCGCCGTGGCGACCGAGCTGTTCGAGGGCGGCCAGCGGCGTTGATTTGAGCAGGATCGCCACCTGGTTCTTCGCGCCATCGGTCATGGGGACAACCTGGTCTGCATACGCCGTGTACGACTTCGTTGGCTCGCCGAATAGCGGCGTGACAACTTCGTCCAGGAAGTAGCGCTGCAGGATCGCCACATCCAGCCGGCGCCAAGGCTCGCTCTGGCCGGGCTCCAGGTTCTTGAGCACGTCGGGGTTCTTGCAGGCGAGCTGGTACAGCTTTTTCGCCCGCCCGTCGTACAGCCCGAACGTGTGGGCCGGTTGCATGGGCAGGATGTTGCGGACGAACTCGTCCACCTGGTCCGGCGGCAGCGGCGTTTCGGTGACTTCAAAGTTCGGCGACACGACGCGGGTGAATGTGGCGATATCAAACTTCGGAACGTTCCCCAGAATACGGTGCGTCGGCAGGATGAGCATGCCGTCGTCCTGCATGCCGACCAGCACAAACAGGCACCAGTTGGCCGGGTGCGACGGCGGAAGGGGGCTGCCGTGCTCGGCCTGGTATTGCGCGGCGACTTCCTTCTGGTAGGCCAGCGCGGTCGTGTAACGGTGGTGGCCGTCGGCGATGTAGATCGGCTTGTTGCCCATCAGGTCGCTCACACGGTTTTCCACTTCGGCGTCGGTCACGCTCCAGAGCTGATGCTTGACGCCGTCCAGATCGCCGGCGTGTTCGGGCTTGCCGACGTTGGCGTAGAGCGCGTTGTTCACCTCGTGCCGCGGATCGGAATAAAGTCCGAAGATGGGCGAGAGCTGCGCCTTGGTGGCGCGCATCAGCTTCAGGCGGTCTTCGATCGGCGCTTCGTACGTCTTTTCGTGAGGCACGACCTGTCCCTGCCCGAACGGCGACAGGCGGACCAGCGAGATAAAACCCCGGCGATGGTACGTCCGGCCGGAATGCTCGAACGTCTGCATGTACGGGTAGGTCGCCGGTCGCTTGTCCTGTGTCAGGATGCCCGTCTTGAGCCAGCTCTGGAGCGTGATATTGGCGTTCTGATAAGCCGAGTCCGGGCCGACGCTTTTGGGCGGAAGCCAGGGAAGATCGACCGACACGATGTTGTTCGGATGACGCGCGACATACGCAGCCTTGGATTTCTCGTCGAGCACGTCGTAGGGCGGGGCGATCAGCTTCGACAGGTCAAGGTCGGGCCGGCGGGCGTAGCGAATCGCGTGGAACGGGCGAATATGGGCCAAGGTGGATGCTCCGGTTGGTGGTCGCCGGCAAGGGTAAGGGGGCGGCCTGAAACATCAAGCGACCGGTACAGCACCGGCCGCCGCGATCGACGAGAGGAACGCCAAGGCGCCAAAGCGGCAGGAAATCCGTTGCGTACACCGGCAAAGCGAAGCGAAACTGAAGGTATTGCAGATTGACTCCTACGAAATCTGCGCAATCTGCGGTTCGTCTCCGGGCCTCTGGGTCTTTGTGTTGAATCTTTGACCGCGCCGAAGGGGTTTTTGGATACCCCGCGAACCCGATCACAATTCGACTGGCATTTTCCGACAATTGCCTAGAATACGAACGCGACCAGCCAACCGTGCTTTTGCTTTAGAGGAGTGGCCCCTGTGAACATCAGTATTCTCGCTGCCGGCGCCGGCGGCATGTACTGCGGATCGTGCCTTCGTGACAGCGCCATCGCCCATGCGTTGCGCAACCAGGGCCATGTCGTCACACTGATCCCGCTTTACACCCCGCTGAAAAACGAGCGAGATGTCACCACGACGCACGAGGTCTTTTACGGCGGGGTGAACCTCTATCTGCAGCACTCGTCGCCGATGTTCCGCAAAACGCCGCGGATGCTCGACTGGGTGTTCGATCGCCCCTGGCTGCTCAACATGGCCGGCAAGTTCGGCGCACAGGGTGACCCCGGTAAGTTTGCCGGGCTGACGATGGACGTCCTGCAAGGCGAAGACGGGGCGGCGGCAAAAGAACTGCACCGTCTGACGGAGTTCATGCGCGACCACGTGAAACCCGAGGTCATCTGCCTGCCGAACCTGATGTTCGCCGGCATGGCACGGGAGTTCCGCGAGCGCATCGGGGTGCCGGTCATCTGCGAGCTGACGGGCGAGGACATCTTCCTCGATGCGATGGGTGCCGACGACCGCGAGCAGATCCGCCGAATCATCCGCGACCGGGCGAAGCATGTGTCGCAGTTCGTCTCCACCAGCAGTTACTACGCCGACCGGATGGCGGAGTATCTGGGTATCGAGCGAAGCGAAATCGACGTTGTCTACACGGGGCTGTCGAACGAATACTTCGCGCCCAAGGCGACCCCCAAGGCCGGTACAGGGACCAACGGCAAGCGTAAATCGCAGACGATCGGTTATGTCGGTCGGGCCTGTCCGGAGAAGGGGCTGGGGTTGCTGATCGAGGCGATGATCCGCCTGCGCGGCATGCCCAACATGTGGAACGTGCGGCTGAAAGTGGCCGGCTATATCGGCAGCCGCGACGCCAAGTGGTACGCCGACCTGAAGAAGCGCGCGACCGCCGCCGGCTTGGGCGATCAGATCGACTGGCTGGGCGAGGTGAGCATCGAGAAGAAGATCGAACTGCTCGATTCGATCGACGTCTTTACCATGCCGACGACGATCCCCGAGCCCAAGGGCGTCAGCATCATCGAGGCTATGTCTCGTGGCGTGCCGGTGGTGCAGCCGAACCACGGTTCGTTCCCCGAACTCGTGGCGGCGACGGGCGGCGGCGTGCTGATTCCGCCGAACGATGCGCAAGCGCTGGCCGAGGCGCTGTCGGACCTGCTGCATGATTCGAGCAAGGCGCGTGAGCTTGGTCGCAGGGGTCAGGCCGCTGTCGCGGAGAAGTTCAGCGAGCGGAGAATGTCTAACGACATGCTCGCGGTATTCGAGAAGACGATCGCGGAGGAGAAGGTGGCGGTGTGAGAACGACGGTGGGCTGCGAGTTCCGTGCCGGGTGGCATGGGCAAGCGTACTCGTTTGCCCGTGGCGAACACTGGCGACGGTCACCACGGGCAGGCGACTACGCTCGCCCATGCCACCCAATTTGAACAGAACTTCGAGGCGGAACGAGCAGGACGAGGGACCATGACCACCACCGGCATATCACAGATGGCACCGCTGACCACCGCCAAGGCGGCAGTGGTCGTTCGCGACCTGCGCAAGGAATACCCCACCCCGAACGATCCGCTCGTGGTTTTGCGCGACGTCAACCTCGAGCTCTCGCGTGGAACGCCATTGGCGATCGTCGGGCCCAGCGGCTCCGGTAAGAGCACGCTGCTCAACATCCTCGGAACGCTCGACCAGCCGACCGGCGGCAGTTTCACGCTCGACGGCGTCGATCCGTTTACGCTGTCGCCGAAAGATCTGGCGTCGTTCCGCAGCACGAAGATCGGGTTCATCTTTCAAGATCACCTACTGCTGCCGCAGCTTTCGGCGGCCGAGAACGTGCTGGTTGCCAAGCTGGCCCAGGGCAAGGCAACGAAAGCCGATGGCGACCGTGCACGGCAACTGCTGAAAGATGTCGGGCTCGCCGATCGCGCTTCACACCTGCCGTCAGAACTGTCGGGCGGCGAGCAGCAGCGTGTCGCAATCGCTAGGGCGATGATGAACAGCCCCACGCTGATGCTCGCCGACGAGCCGACGGGCAACCTCGACCCTAAAACCGCGCAGCAGGTCGCCGACCTGCTGTTCGACCTGGCGAGCAAGACCGGCAGCGTGCTGGTCGTCGTCACGCACAGCATGGAGCTGGCCGGGCGGTTTCCGAAACGGATGCGGATGCAGGACGGAGAGCTGGTGAATGCGTAGATTCCGCGCCGGGTAGACGTTCAGTCAGTGACACGGGCTTCCAGCCCGTGCTGGCGACGCGACGGGCCAAGAGCCGTTCGCACCGTCTTATCTTTTTCGCAAAAAAGAGGTGGTTTTCGGGGTATGGGGAACTTTCGACGACCACGTCGCGCGCACGGGCCGGAAGCCCGTGTCACTGATTATCACCTCGAAATCTTTAGCTTCACGAGTCCGCCGGCTTTGTCTGAGGTGCCGCATCCGGTGCCGCAGGATTCGCCGGCGACTGCAGGAACCGTGGCGGGATCGGTTTTCATGTCCAGGTCCGTTTCGACGCGATCGATGAGCAAACCCCGTCGCCCCTTCAGGTAGCTCTTCACCTTCGCCGTCGCGAAGCCCAGCCCGGCGCGGCCGAGGCGGATCAGGTGGCCGGGGTTGCGGAACGACTCCTTCACGTACCGCCGGCGGACGCGCTTCTGCTTGTAGAACCAGCCGATGACTTCCTGGTAGTGCTTGTCGAGCTCTTCGACGCTGATGCCGTCGGGGGCCCAGACGAAGTTCATCCCGTTCATCTTTTCCCAGTGGTCGTCGCGGATCGTCGTGCCGTACAGCTCGCGATAGACCGGCGAACCGGGGTAGGGCGTGAATTTCGTCAGGTTCATGATCGTCATCGGGATTCGGCGGACGAACGCCTTGGTCATCTCGATGGTCTCACGCGTCTCACCCGGATAGCCGAGCATGAACAGGCCTTTGACGCGAATCCCCGCCTCGGCGGCCCAGTTGACGGCGCGCTCGCTCTTTTCCACCCGCGCCGACTTATCCATCCGGCGGAGCATGTCGTCCGAACCCGTCTCCAGGCCGAAACTGATCTGCCAGCAGCCGGCCCGCTTCATCAGATCGAGCAGATCGGGCTTGACCGTGTCGACGCGGGCATCGCACGTCCAGGTCATCTTCAGGCCGTGCTCAAGAATCAGATTGCACAGCTCCGTCGTCCGCTGACGGCTCGCCAGGAACAGGTCGTCCACGAACATGATGTGGCGAATCCCCCATTTCTTCTGGAGAAAGACCATCATCTCGAAGACCTTCTTTGGCGAGTAATACCGCACCTTGGCGCCGAAGGTCGACGTGTCGCAGAACTTGCAGTGGAACGGGCAGCCGCGGCTGGCGGCGATGGTCGCGACCGGGCCGCGCGGGTAGTCGTAAACGGCCGGCTTGTAGGCGTGCGGGAAGTTCGGCAACAGGTCCCATGCGGGGAAGGGGAGCTCGTCGAGCACCAGTTCCAGCGGAAGGGCGGGGTTGACGGTCGTCTTGCCGTTCTTGCGGTAGATGATCGCCGGCACCGGCGACAGGTCGACGGGCTGGCCGGTTTCGGCGGCCTTGTCGTACGCCTTGAGCAGTTCGACAAGAACCTTTTCCCCTTCCCCTTGGACGGCGACATCAAACTCCGTGAACCGCTTGACGGTCTCCAGCCCCATCGAACTGATGTGTGGCCCGCCGACAATAATCACGGTGTCCGGCAGAGCCTGCTTGACCTTGCGGGCGATGCGGGCCGAGCCCCAGACGCCGACGGTAAAAAGGGTGATGCCGACGTACCTCGGCGCCGCAGCGATAATGCGGTCGGCGACGCCGTCGAAGTCGAGATCGAGGATATCGCTTTCGAGGATCGTCGGCTCGTAGCCGACCTCGCGCACCTGTGCCGCCAGGTGAAGCAAACCCAGCGACGGCGAGCGGTTGGTCAGGTGCTTGATGAACGCGTAGCCGGGGGCGATCCGCTCGTAGGGCGGGTTGACGAAGTAGATGCGTCGATCGGTGGCCATGCGGGTGGCCGAACAATACCGAAAGTTCGTCCATCCGTCGCCGTCAAAATAGGCCGTGTCGACCGATTTGCGATCGGTGTGGCCCGGTGGTGCGGGCCCGGGTTTCTCAGCAGAACTTTCCACCCACGCGATAAACGCCCGGCAGGTCATCGGATTCCAGGCAACTGGTGACGCGCACCTCCTGGGCGATCTGCTTGTCGCCGATCTCCAACTCGATCCAGTAGAAGCAGTTGACCTGCAGCGGCTGGCGGCTCTCGAAGCCTACGCCGTGGCGGGAGAGGTCCAGCGCTGTAACTTCGATCTTGGTGTCGTCGGTGTCGGTCGGGGAGCGTACCCACGCCTCGCAGACCGTCGGCCGACGGACGGAGCGACGGCGCTCTTCGAACGGGACGGTAGACGATGGCGCGGCGATGGTTTGTGCGAGCATGCCCCGGACATCGGCGGGAAATGGTCAGGGGTTTAGATGCGGGGCGAGAAAAAGGGGGAAATCAGGTTTGCTCGCCCGAGGATTATGAGACGGCCATGGCGGTGGGTGAAAACGTGAAACGCGATCTGGTGCCACGGGTCGGTCGTACTCGGCAGTCCCGTGAGGGTGCGTGGGTCGCCGTTTGGCGCGGGTCTGCGGAGTACCGCCGACCCGTGGCACCGAAGACGCACTTGTCTCACAAGCGTGCGGCAAACGCTGCTCCACCTCACATACCAGGCAGCACGCCAGGCGGCAGACCCAGGCTGCCGGCGATGCGTTCCATTTCGGCCTTGGCCATGTTGGCAGCCTTCACCTGTGCGGCGTGAACCGCGGCGACGGTGAGGTCTTCGATCAGTTCCGTGTCGTTCGGATCGACCTTCGACTTGTCGATGCGCAACTTGACGAGTTCCATCTTGCCGTTGCAGGTCGCTTCGACCATGCCGCCGCCGGCCTCGGCGGTGACCGTCCTGCGGACCAGCTCCTCCTGCATGGTCTTCATCTTCTCCTGCAGCTCGCGGGCCTTGGCGAGCATGGCGGGCATGTTGGCGAGATTCTTAAGGTTGTCGAACATGCCCAGACGTTAACCCGAAACGCCAGCGTTGACCACGTAGGAAGATGGGGGCGCGCAGTGTCATCCTGAACGAAGCGAAGGACCTTGTATCCCCGCCAAACCGGCGTCGTGAACCGATCGGCTCTCGACATCGCTTGTGGCTCGCCGTCTTCACGGCTGGGACACCAGGTCCTTCACTTCGTTCAGGATGACAGGCGGGGGGCGCGCTGATCGCGCGGCCCGAACTACTTCGCCGCCGAGTCGGGCAGTTCCTTGATGTAGATGTTCTTGAACCAGAGCGTGTTGCCGTGGTTCTGCAGTTCGATCTGCTCTTTGGCGAAGATCGGCTGGGTGCGGTCCCAGTAGTTTTCCAGTGTGACGTTATCGACGACCAGTTCGCCATTGAGGTAGACGGTCGCCTTCTCGCCGACCATTCGGATGAAGAACGTGTTCCATTCGCCGACGGGCTTGTCGGCCTTCTTCAGCGGGATCGCAGGGTTCTTCTGGTTGTTGTAGAAACCGCCGGAGCCGACGTGGGCGCCATTCTTGAGATTGGTGTCCCAGATCTGCACCTGCGGCGAGCCGCGAAGATAAATGCCGCTGTCGCCGGCTTCCTTGATCTTCCAGGTCACCCACATTTCGAAGTTGCCGTACTGGTTGGCGGTGCAGAGGCTGCGGCCTTTGCCGCTGAAGACGAGCGCGCCGTCTTCGACCTTCCAGTTGGCGATCTTGTTCGCTTCGGCCTCGGCGGTGGCCTTGGCGCGGTCCTCGGCCGACAGGGCAGCCCGCTTGATGGGATTGTCGTTCGGTGCCTTCAGCAGGCCGACCCAGCCGGTGAGGTCTTTGCCGTTGAACGCGGCGACAAAACCCTCGGGGGCCGTGTTGTCGGCCGTGCCGGCGGTGGGGGCCATCGTCTTGGGGTTCAGGCCTGTGTACTCCGGCAGCGGGGCGACAGGCTTGGGCTTTGGGGCAGGCTTGGCGGGGGCTGCGGGCTTGGCCGGATCCTTGGGGGCCGGCTGCTGCGCGATCGCAAATCCGCCGAAGGCGGTAACTACGCTGAGGACGCTGGTGAGAATTCGCTTGTTCACTTTCCTTCTCCGCATAAGTACTTCGAAACGCGTGGAGGACAGGCATTCTTGCCTGTCACTCGGGACCCGACGGGTGCATCAAGCAACCGCGGGACTCTTTTAACTGTAACTGACATGATCGCACTGCCTTCTGCGATAGCCGTCTGATTCATTCAGACACTCAGCACGAACGACAGAGCGGCCGGCCGAAGTTCGAAAGCGCATCCGGGTCCCGAGTGACAGACAAGAATGAATGTCTGTCCTCCACATCACCCGGTCCTCGTAATAGACGTCCTAGGCGAACAACTTCGTGTGTACCTTGGGCTCGTTAGTTGGTCCGATGAGACGCTCGTTTAAGCCCTGGTGCGGATAGTGCAGCTTGTGTGGGTCCAGTCCCAGCGCGTGCAGGATTGTCGCCTGCAGGTCTCGAACGGTCATCTTGTCTTCGTTGACGAAGTAGCCGAGGTCGTCGGTCGCGCCGTAGTCGAAACCGCGCTTGATACCGCCGCCGGCCATCCAGATGGTGAACGCATGGGGGTGGTGGTCGCGGCCGAGGAGTTTGCTGCCGCCGCGCTCTTCGTTCATGGGAGTTCGACCGAACTCACCGCCCCAGACGACGAGTGTTTCGTCAAGCAGGCCGCGCTGCTTGAGATCCTTGATCAGCGCTGATGCCGCCTGATCGACCTGCTTGCACTTTTTCGGCAGAGCTGTCGTGAGGTCGTCGCCGTTCTGGGTGCCGTGCATGTCCCAGCCCCAGTCAAAGAGCTGAACGTAGCGAACGCCATTCTCGACGAGCTTGCGAGCCAGCAGGCAGTTGCTGGCGAAGCTGCCGTCGCCGGGTTTGGCGCCATAGGCGTCGAGTACGTGCTGTGGCTCTTTTGAGACGTCGGTCACTTCCGGGACAGCCATCTGCATGCGATACGCCAGTTCAAACTGGTTGATGCGTGTGACGGTTTCGGGGTCGTTGAAGGTCTTGGCCTCGATCTCGTTCAGTTCCTTCAGTGCGTCGAGCGATCGCCGGCGGACGTCGCGGTCCATGCCGGCGGGGTTATTGGCGTACAAGATCGGTTCGCCTTTGCTGCGGCACTGCGTGCCCTGGAACACGCTGGGCAGGAAGCCGCTGCTCCAGACGCTCTTGCCCGCCGTCGGATCGGTTCCGCCGGAGACGAGCACGACGAAGCCGGGCAGATCCTGGTTCTCGCTGCCCAGGCCCCACGTTACCCACGAGCCCATCGAGGCATGGCCGGCCCGCATGTTGCCGGTGTACAGCATCATCTCGGCCGGGGCATGGTTGAACTGGTCGGTCCACATCGAGCGGACGATGGTCATGTCGTCGGCGATGGTGCGAATACCGGGAAGTAGTTCGCTGATAAACGTGCCACGGTCGCCGACGCGGTCGAACTTGTAAGGGCTCGCCAAGCACTTGGGATGGCCTTTGATGAATGCGAAGCGCTCGCCCTTGATGTACTCGTCGGGGCAGGGTTGGCGGTCTAGCTTTGTCAGCAGGGGCTTGTAGTCAAACAGGTCATGCTGCGGCGGCGAGCCGGACATGTGCAAGTAGATGACGCGCTTGGCCTTGGGCGCGAACATCGTCGGCCGCACCGCCATCGGACGGCTCATGTCGGCCGGGCCGTAGGGCAGAACCTTGGCACTCGCCGCCTGCGCGGGCGACGTCTTGCCTAGAAGGGAAGCCAGCGCGAGCGCGCCGAGGCCGGAGTTGCACTTCGTGAGGAAGTGCCTGCGGGTGAGGTGGCGGGCGTGTTGAAGGTTGCTGTTCATGCTTGCACTGCGATTATGCCAGCCGCTCTGTCAGTGACACGGGCTTCCCGCCCGTGCGTGCGACGTTGGCGTAAAGATGATTCGCGTATCCAAGTCTCTTCTACTACTGCATCGCCAGCGCGGGCTGGAAGCCCGTGTCACTGACGGGGCCGTTCGTTAACGCGTCATTGCGCCATCCAAATTCAACATCACATTCGCGATGACCGTCCATGCCGCGGCTTCGGCCGGTGTCATTCCTGCCGGCAAGGGTCCGATGGGATCACTCGAGAGCTTTTTCGCGTCGTCGGCGTCCTGAAGGAAGTGCGACAGCTCCGACTGGTAAAGCTTTGCCAGCGGCTTGATCTGCTCGGCGGATGCGGGTCGCTGCAGGATCAGCTCCAGGCCGAAACGAATGCGGGCCTCCGGCGTCTCACCACCGTCTTTGATCAGCCGTCGGCCAAGCGCCTGGCTGCATTCGACGTAGACCGGATCGTTCATCGTCACGAACGCCTGCAACGGCGTACTCGTGTGGATTCGGCGGATGGTGCAGACCTCTCGGCTGGGGGCGTCGAAGGTCTGCATGCTCGGATAAGGGACCGTTCGCCGCCAGAAGACGTAGACGCCCCGACGATAGCGGTCTTCACCCTTGCTGGTCGGGTAGGTTCGTTCGCCGTTGAACGCCGCCTGCCACATGCCCTCCGGTTGCGGCGGGTAGACGCTGGGGCCGAACATCTTCGTGCTCAGCAAGCCGCTGACGGCCAGCGCCTGGTCGCGAACCATCTCGGCTTCGAGCCGTTGACGCGGCATACGGGCGAGAAGCCGGTTACCCGGATCCTTCTCGAGCAGTTCGGGATCAACCTTGGCGCTCTGACGGTAGGTTTGGCTGGTCACGATCAGCCGCATCAGCCGCTTCATATCCCAAGGCGTGCCCGATCCGCCGACCGTCGGCTCCATGAACTCGACGGCGAGCCAGTCGAGCAACTCCGGGTGGCTGGGCGGTGTGCCCATCTCGCCGAAGTCTTCCTGTGTCTCGACCAGGCCTGTTCCGAAGAACGAAGCCCAAATGCGATTGACCTGCACGCGGGCGGTCAGGGGGTTGTCCCTGGAAACGATCCACTTCGCCAAGCCCAGCCGATTGGCCGGTGCGTTGGCGGGCAATGAGTGAAACGCGCCCAGCACGCCGGGGGAAACCGGCTCGCCCTTCTGAAGGAAGTTGCCCTTGATGAGGATCGTCGACTGCCGCTGCTTATCCGCCGGAAGGTCGCGCATGATCGCGACGCGCGACGGCTTCAACGCGGCCAGCTGCTTTCGAAGGTCGGCGATCTTCGCGTGTTCCTTTAGCGTGCCTGCATTGATCGCGAGGTAATGATCGCGAAGGCGTTGGCTTTGCTCCGGCGATCGCTTGGCGGGGGCGATCGCCAATACCGCCGACACGTCGTTCGGCAGGACTCGCACCGGCCGCGGCTGGGTGGTCGCCGACAGACGGAAGCGGCCGAGCGCGCCGGTGTCGAAGTTCTGAACAAGTGAGAAGGTGAGCCGGGTTCCGCCGGCGAAATGCGGAACCGACGGTGCTTCAAACACCGCCACCTGGCGCCGGCCGGTCTGGCCGCCGATCGCCCAGCCGGAATTCGCCGCCGGGTTGCCGTCGATCGCCTTGGCGGCGGTCCAGCCGGATTCGGTGGGCTGCTCGTACGTTGCCGAGGCGTTGGCCAGTGCGACGTCCTGCTGCTTGCCGGGGCCGTAGCTGGCGGACGGGCTCGGGGCCTTGGAGATCGTTTCGCCCCAGGTCATGACGCGGTCGGCGTTCAGCACCGACAGCTTGAAGTCCGCCAATCGCCGGACGACGTTGCCGTCGGTGCGATTCCAGATCACGACGCGGTCGATGGGCTGTTCGGAGCCGAGGTCGACTTCCCACCAGGGATTGTTGTCGCCTTCCCCGGTATGGCTGACGCTCTTTCCGCCGTAGAAGTCTCCGTCGGTATTGCCGTCGATCGCCAACTCTGCCTTGCCGCCGTAACCGGTGGTGGACTGCTTTGCCTTCCCTTTTCGCGCGATATTCTCGGTGCCGGAGAGTACCTGCACCTCGGCCAAAGCCAGGTGCGGCTTCTTGGAAAGCTCGATGCGAACGTAGCGGCCGGTGATTTTGACGGCGGCGTCCTCGGCGACTGGCGAAGCGGCGATTTTGAGTTCATTGAGGATGAACGAGCCGTTGCCGGCCCGCCCGGGGCCCTTGGACGGCAGAGAATCGTCTGTCAGCGCCTCAATGCGGAATGCCGTGATGCCCTTGGTCATGCCTTCGGCAACGACCGTGTAGGTGTCGGTCTTGGGCAATGTGCCGCTGGCGAGGATCGAACCGTCCGGTTGCGATGTCAGCGTCGCGCCGCCGGCGCTTTTGGCCGAAGCGATCTTGAGCGTCGTCCAGCCGGACTCGGGGTCAGACTGCGCCTTCTCCCATTTCGCCTGGGCGGCGGCGACTTCGGCGGAGTCCTTGAGGCCGGCCTCCAGTTTGGCGATCTGGTCTTCGAGCGACTTCTGGCGATCCAGGTCGTCGGCGGAGGGGACGGGGATGGTCGGCGAATCATCGGCCCGGTCCGCGTCTTCCGACTGGTTGAAGAACGCCATCGCCGAGTAGTACTCGCGATTGGTGATCGGGTCGAACTTGTGCGTATGGCACTGGGCGCAGCCCATCGTCAGCCCCATCCAGACCTGGAAGGTGACGTCGGTGCGGTCCTTGATGGCGGCGACGCGGAACTCTTCGTCGTCGGTGCCGCCTTCGGTGTTGGTCATCGTGTTGCGATGAAACGCCGTCGCGACGAGCTGATCGATGGTCGGGTTCGGGAGCAGATCGCCGGCGAGCTGTTCGACGGTGAATGTGTCGTAAGGCTTATTCTGGTTGAACGCGCTGATGACCCAGTCGCGGTAGGGATGGATTGTGAACCGCAGCGGGTCGGAGCCGTAGCCCTTGCTGTCGGCATAGCGGGCGAGGTCGAGCCAGGTGCGGGCCCAGCGTTCGCCGAATTGCGGTGCGGCGAGAAGCCGGTCCACGACCTTCTCATAGGCATCGGGCGATTTGTCGGCGATGAAAGCGTCAACCTCGGCGGGTGTAGGGGGCAGGCCGATCAACGCGAACGTGACCCGGCGAATCAACGCGTGCTTGTCCGCCTCGGGTGACGGCTTGAGCCCTTCTTTTTCCAGGCGAGCGAGGATGAACTGATCGATCGGATTGCGCGCAGGCCCGATCGCCGCCTGCGGCACCGGGGGCCGAACGGGCGCATTGAATGACCAGTGCTTCAGCTTCGGTTTGGCCGTGACGACGGTTTGAGGCCAGTTTCCACCCTGCTGAATCCATCGCGTCAGCAGGTCGATCTGCGGGGCCGACAGCCGATCGCCTTTGGGTGGCATGACTTCGTCGGGATCGTCGGAGCGGACGAGCTTGAGGAGATGACTTTTGGCCGGGTCGCCGGGGGTGAAAAGGGGAGAGCCGGAGTCTCCGCCTTTGAGAGAGACCGGGGCGTCGAGCCGGATGCCGCCCTTCTGCTTGGCGGCGCCATGGCAGTCGTAACAGCGTACTTCGAAAATCGGCTTGATGTCGCGG
Source organism: Humisphaera borealis (assembly GCF_015169395.1). Lineage (GTDB taxonomy): Bacteria > Planctomycetota > Phycisphaerae > Tepidisphaerales > Tepidisphaeraceae > Humisphaera > Humisphaera borealis. The sequence continues at coordinate 1,861,836 of NZ_CP063458.1, read as the reverse complement.
ACAAAGTCCACGGGCTGGTCGGCACCGGCGGCCGTCGAGGCCGTTGCAAGGATGAGCAGGGCGAGAAAGCGGGCGGAGGTCGCAGTCATTACAAATCGTTACCGTTGGAGAAGGCGGACGTTTGAATGCAACGACGACGAACTTCCCGCGCCGGGGTCGTCAGAGGTCGTCACGCATATCGGCCAGGAAGGGCATCTTAGTCCGCCAGCTTCGCATGGCTTCCGGGTTGATCGCCGCGGTGACGACTGACGGGGTTGTGCCGCCATCGGCGAGAATTGTGCCGGCGTAATCGATGACGAGGCTCCGGCCGTCATAGGTCAGTTTAGGATCGGAGCCGCAGCGGTTATTGCCGATCACAAACGCCTGGTTCTCGATGGCACGGGCCTGCAACAGGGTCGTCCAGTGATGGGTTCGCGGTGCCGGCCACGACGCGATCACCACGAACAAATCGGTCCCCAGCTTTGCAGCGCGGCGGAACAGCTCGGGAAAACGCAGGTCGTAACAGATGAACGGCGTCACCTTCAGGCCTTGCCACTCGAATTGCACAATCTCGTCGCCGGCGGCGTAATGGTCCTTCTCACCACCCAGCGTGAAGGGGTGCATCTTTGCATAACGGGCGAGCAACTGCCCGTCTGGGCTGATCGCGATTGCCTCGTTCCGCGGACGTCCGTTAAGCGCCGGCCAGGTTCCGGTCGGACCTGGTTGCACCACGCCGCCGAGAACGAAGAGCTGGTGTTGCCGCGCGAGCGAGGCAAGAAAGTCGTGGGTCGGGCCGCGCACGGGTTCGACGATACCCGTGGCGTTCATGCTGAAGCCGGTCGCGAACATCTCCGGTACCACCAGGAGCGATCCAGGCGCAAGGTTCGCCGAACGCACCATCTCGGCGACGGTTTGATAGTTGGCTGGCTTGTTTTCCCAGGCCATGTCGAACTGAATGCAGGCAATGGTCGGCATACCCCGACTATCGCAGCTTGGACGTCGGATGTGAAGTTGCCCAAGGGGTCGAACGGCTTTCGAACGAACGAAGGCGGGCCTGACGATGAATCGTCATGCCCGCCGTTGAATCTGCCACTCGGTCGGAGCCTCTGGTTACAGGATGCAAGCCTCTGGCTACGAGATGTACCAATAGCCGCCGGCATAAACGATCGTGCCGGGGGTGGACGGCTGAGTGTAAACGACGTCCGGTGCGTTCTGCTCGGGCTCGGGGACGGGTTCCGTTGGCGTGGGCTCGGTCGGAACGGGGGCGTTGTTGTCCCAGATGACCTTGATCTTGCCGTCGGCACCAACGACGGTGTGGTAGCCGGGGCTGGTCGTCGGTGTTTCCGTCGTCGGATTGGAGGCCGGCGGCGGGGGAGGTGGCGGCAGCGTCGGCTCGACCGGGGTCGGTGTGGGCGTCGGTGTTTCGACCGGCGTATCGATCGTCGGCGGAACCTCGCTGACCGGCGGAACGTAGTCGGTGGGGATGGCCGGCGACGAATCGCCGCGGTCCACGAAGCCGGCGCGGATGTAGCTGTTTGCCAGAGAGGCGGTGTACGCCGGGTTGAAATTGTCCTTGCGATTGGCCCGGGCCTTGGCCAGGAAGTCTTCGTTGGTGCCAGCACCGCCGAGCGTGGCGCTGTACGACTTGGCATCTCGCTCGGGATCGACGTAATTGGCTTTGACGGCCTGGCCGGTCGCTTCGTACGAGTTGAACCAGGTGCCCAGGTCGTACCCCTTGCCGTCCATGTAAACCGGTGCTCCGCCGACGTTCTGGAGATGGTAGCGGTTGCCGGCGAACGTTTCGTTGCCAGCCTTCACGGCGATGCCGTGATACAGGACGTTGGTGAGCTTGATCTCCTGGAAGTCGTTGTTCAGGAAGTTGAGGTTATTGACGGCGTAAGGGCCGGTGCCGCCACTGCGAAGGGCGGGGTCCACCCAGATACCGCGCTGCCACTTGTAGACAATGTTGTCCTTCAGCGTCAGGTCGTTGATGCCGGCGGCCAGTTCGCCATTGTTCTGATTGTTGTTCGTGCTGAGGTTGATCGCGGCGAACACCCCACCGGCATAGCTCTGGGTGAAGATGTTCTTTTCCATCATGAAGCCGGCGCCCGGCTTGATGTTGGACAGTTCGATACCGATGCCACGAGCCTGCGACCCGATGTTGCGGCCGCCGACGAAAACGTTGTTGGCGATCTTGCCCGTCACGCCACCGGGGACCAGCGGGCCCGAGCCGTTGACCAGCCCGTAGGACATGCCGATCGGGTTGTTGAGGAACAGGTTGTCCTCGACGATACCGCCGGGCCGGGCCTGAAGGCCGTGGCTCGACGAGTTGGCGAAGATATTGCCCCGTGCGACCAGGTTTTTACTGATGCCCTGGATATAGGCGTTGTGGTTGAAGATCGTCGCGCCGGCCGAGGGGATCTGCTCGTTCCAGCCGTTGTGGTCAAAGGTGTTGCCTTCGAGAAGGATGCCGTCGACGCCTTCGATGTACGCGCCCTGCGAGTGGCTACCCCAGTCGGAGTAGGCGTTGGACAGGTTCGACTTGCGGATCACCAGGTTCTTGAAATACGGATAGAACGTGGAGGCGACGAAGTTGTCGGTGTAGTACTCGACCGAAATGTCCTCAAAAGTGAGGTTCTCGATGTTGCCGGCGAGATAGACCCCGCTCGCCTTGACCGACTTGTTGTACAACGGATTGTTCGGGTCGCGCTGGGCGGCGTACATCCGGACGCCCTGAACGATGACGTCGTGCAGGCGATTGCTGGGTGTGCCGGCGCCAAAGGCGTAGCCGGAAGAGTTCCGGACTTCGGGCCGGTCGCCTTCGCCGTAGGCGCCGATGAGCGCGGGCTGGTCGGGGGAACGGCCGCTGATCTTCCAGTAGCCCAGGCCCTCGTTCCAGATGTCGCCTTTCTTCAGCAGCATCTGGTCGCCGACGCCGTCGCGGAGCAGTGCCTTGGCGGCGCCGATACTCCGTACCGGGCTGCTGGCGCTCAGACCGTTGTTGCTGTCGCTACCCTGGGAACTGGAGACGTACACGATTCGCGTATCGCTGGCTGGCGTCACTACGGTGTAGCCACCCTGCATCGATACCGACATGAGCTGCCGGGATTCGAGCGACTCGAACGAGGCTAAAGCTCGCGAGCCCGATCCGCCGATAGACGGGGTAACCTTCGATGTTGTCTGCGCCCTCAGAGCAGACAGACGGGGACGCAAAACAACACGCGCCGCCGCAGACTTCGAGTCTGGCACGAGACCTCCGTACGAACGAATTGTGCGACAAATGGCTGGTAACAGCCCGGAGGACACACACCTCTCGGAACTGCCTGCGCTCGACGTCGGGAAACTACCGACGTCGACATACCTACGCCAGCAAAAAACTCCGCCTCACTCCATCTTCCCGCAGCCCGGGCGCCGCACGGTCCAGAGCCCGCCGTGGCAAGAGCGAACTCAGCCCTAAGCCGGCTGCCATCCTGCCATAACATGGCGAACTGAATCGCTTGCTCTCCGAGTCGCTACAAATTAACTCAGTGTCCTAATTCCACCGAGTTATGAGCCCGAAGTCAAGCAAAACTTACCGTGCATTCAACGCTTTACACCCTGCCTTGTAGTCCGAAACCAATCTCACACAACTTGCAGCCGTTTCGTATGTGATGAACGCCGCCCAGCCGCTTGGCGTTACAGCTTTGGGAAGAATGCTTCGGACTACCGGGACGTCGACGTCGAGGTCGGATTTTGCACGGCTAATTTTAGGGGTTGCGGGAGGTACTTTCTGCGAAAGGGGTGGTCAGCGTCGCAATCGGCAGCCGTTCTCTAAACCTCCCAGCTTATCCGGCCGAAGCATGGACGAGGGGAATGTCTTCAGGATTGCCGTTTGCCGCCCGTCGCGGCGTGGACGAGGCAATCTGCGAGCCAGCCAGCTAGGAGTCCCGCGATGTCCGCCATCACATACGCCCAGGCGTTGAACGAAGCCAAGCAGATGATCGTCCAGCAGCAGTTGCGCATCAAGGCCGACGCTGAGAGGCTTCGGAGCCAGCAGCAGATTCTGAGCGAGCAGACGGCCGCGATCGCCGAGCAGACGACCCGACTGAGCGAGCAGGCCTCGGAATTGCAGCGGATGGTCGAAGAAAGCGCCGCAATGAGCAACCGCTGCCAGGAGATGATCACGGCCAAGGAACAGGCCGAGGCGATCATCGACCGGCAGGGAACCCGCCTGACACAGATGCAGGGACAGATGGCCGAGATGGAAAAGCAGCTGTCGGAGCAGGCAAATGCCGTCGCCAGCCTGACCGCCGAACTGGACGCCGTCCGCGCCCAACTGCCGACGTCTGAAGACAAGGAAGCGCTGCTGTCGATGGCCGAGCTTCTGGCCAAGCGCCCCCCGGCGCTGGCACCGCGCAAAGTGCAGCCGATGCGGATGGCCGGCGACGAGTCCGGATCGGAGTCTTCCGATTCTCCGATCGCGCAGGCCGCCTGATCGCCACATTGGATTTCCTGATTCGGCGGATTGCGATTGCGGCCGACGGTGGCCGGCGGCTACAGTGCGCCGGACCGAATGTCGGGAGCCGACTGCGACATCTCCTGGTCCATGCTTCGTCAAGTCGTTCACGACTGGGCCGGTAGTGACGCCGAGCTATCGGAGGCGGTTCCGCTGGCGGGCGGGTCGATCAACACCACATTACTGTTGACGCTGAAAGACGGTGGGCGGGCCGTCCTGAAGATCACGCCGCACCGCGTCGATCGGGCCTACGAAGACGAAGTCCTCCAACTGGACCTCCTGCGCAGCGCCGGCGTGCCCACCCCGCAGGTGCACAATCTCCACAACGGTTCGCTCGAACAGCCCTTCAGCTATCTGATCATGCAATTCGTTGAAGGCGTCGATCTGAACGCCGCCCGCGGCCGTTGCAGCCCCGAGCAGTTCGACAACCTGCAGCGAGATCTGGCCGACCTCATGCTGCGGCTTCACGCGATTGAGGGGCCGGGCTTCATGCGCGTCTCGAAGCGACAGGTCGCACAGTTCGACAGTTGGCCGGCATTTTACCGAGACGTTTTCGACCTGATCTGGACGGAGGTCGCGAAGACGACGGTTCTTCCGATCAAGCTACGGAAAGTCGTCCATAAGCTGCACGACCGCCTCGACCGGTTCCTGGTCTATGACGGTACGCCGAGGCTGCTCCACTGGGATGTCTGGGCGACCAATTTGCTTGCCGCCGCCGACGGTGAGGGACGATGGACCATCGCGGCGATGCTCGATCCCAACTGCAAGTATGGCTGTCCTGAGGCGGAACTGGCGTACATGGATCTTTTCCATACGGCTACGCCGGTCTTCTTCAAAAGCTATCAGGCGGAGCGGCGGCTACCCGCCGAGTATCACCAGGTGCGCAAGCCCATTTTTCAGCTCTACAGCCTGCTGAACCATGTGCGGCTGTTCGGAGGCGACTATGCCCGCGCGGTGTGCGCGCAGGCAGAGAAGGTCGCAACACTGCTGTAGCCGGCCCGCCGGGCGGGATTGGTTGTCAGCCTGCGTCGGATGGCTGCGGCGACGAAGCGCTGCCCACGACCGGCGTCAACGCGGGCGCCTTGTGACTAGACGCTTCATGGATCGGCTTGTTGCAGCCGGCGATGGCCAGCAGGGTGATGGACAAGATCGCGGCAAATCGCAAGTGAGCCTCCGGATGGAAAAGTTGGATCAATGTCAGCACTGGGTTATCGGCCGTCCACCGGGAGGGCAAATCGGCCGATGAAGTCGATATACTTTGGGCATTGGAATCGATGTCCGCAAGCCGACCTGTTCTTTAGGGGCCCGCTTCGAAGATGACCTTGTCCGCCGAGCCCATCTCCACGCCGCAGGTCGCCGCCTTCGGACCTCCCGTCTCGGTCGTGATTCTCACGAAGGACGAAGAAGCCAACATCGAAGACTGCCTGCGATCGTGCGCTTGGTGCGACGACGTCCACGTGCTGGACAGTGGCTCGAAGGATCGAACCACGGAGATCGCGGCACGGCTCGGGGCTACCGTTCACTATCACCCATTCACGTCATTCGGCGAACAGCGGAACTGGGCAATTGACAACATCGAGCACAAGTACGATTGGGTGTTTCACCTCGACGCCGACGAACGATTCACGCCGGATCTTGTCGAAGAACTGCAGTCCACGATCGCCCGCGAGCCCGATGATGCGGGGTTTTACGTCCCGCACAAGCTGATGTTCATGGGGCGGTGGCTCCGCTACGCCGAGGGGGGATATCCGATCTACCAGATGCGGTTCTTTCACCGCGAACGGATGCGGTTCAGGGATTACGGGCATGGCCAGCGGGAAGCGACCGATGGTCGGATTGGCATCCTGCATCGACCTTACCTGCACTTCAATATCAGCAAGGGGCTGGATGACTGGATCGACAAGCACAATCACTACTCGGCGCTGGAGGCGAGCGAAACGTTCGCATTGCTGTCGGGAAAACCGACCACGAGCTACTCGGCGTTCGGTAACGCGATCGAGCGTCGTAGGTTTCTGAAGTCCCGCGTCTACCCGAAACTTCCTGGCACCTGGTTCGGGCGCTTCGTCTGGATGTACTTTTTGCGGTTCGGATTCCTCGACGGCAAGGCCGGTTTGCAATACTGCCTGCTGATGAGCAGCTATGACCTGTTCACAAGCCTGAAGCTTTCCGAATTGCAACGCAAGGCCAAAGGCAACCAGGAGCGATTGCCTCAGCCGGCGGTAACCGCTGACCAAATCCGGCCGTCGCCGCGAGCGACCGTTGGCAGCGAGCGCGCGGACAAACCGGACAACGGTCATCCGCGACCGACAAGCGTGGTTCCATCCGTCGGTGAACGTGAGGGGATGTCATTCGGACAGAAGGAAGAGAGTCCCTGGTCCATGCGAGAAAAGATCGGCCGGGTCGTCTGGATGTTCGTCCAGGGAACGTTGTTCCGCCATTCGTTCCATAACTGGTACATGCTCCGCAGGATGATGCTCCGTTGCTTCGGCGCGAAGGTGGGGAGGAATGTCCGCGTACGTCCCACCGTACGAGTTGAGATACCCTGGCACCTGGAACTGGCCGATGACGTGTCCGTCGGCGACTTTGCGATTCTGTACTCGCTCGGTCGGATACGGATCGGCCGGGGGACGACGATCAGCCAGTACGCCCACCTCTGCGCCGGCACACACGATTACACCAAGCCGCAGTTCCCGCTGATTTGTCCGCCGATCACGATCGGGCAGGATGTGTGGGTGGCGGCGGATTCGTTCATCGGCCCGAACGTAACGGTGGGGGACCACGCCATTGTGGGTGCCAGGGCGACCGTCGTCAGGGATGTGCCCGCGGCCCAGATTTTTGGCGGAAATCCAGCGAGATTCCTCAAGCACCGGCAGATGTCGGTGCCGGTGGCCGAGCAGTCGCCGGCGGCAGAGCCGGATCGATAAGAAGCGCTCACCGAGGAGAGGCGTTGCGCGCAGACCGCAGCCGCAGGGACTGCTCGAGTCGATCGCACATCGCGCCGCAAAGCCGACGCTGGCTCAGATGTCCGTCCACGATCGACGCCGCACGCTCTCCCATCTCGCCCAGTTGCTCCATGGGGGTCTGACGAATCTGCTCGATAGTCCGGACGGCACCGGCGACGTCGCCGTGGCTGATCTGCCAGCCGATGTGGTGCCGATGAATCAGGTCGTCGATATGAGACGGGCTGGGACCGAGGTAGAGGATTGGCCTTCCGGCGGCCATCGCGCCGTACACCTTGCAGGGGTGAATAATGCCGACCATTTCGCCGCCGAGCGAGGCGACATGGACGTCGGCCGCCGCCAGCGAATATCGCAGTGTCTCGATGGGCTGGTAGGGCAGCAGAAGAACATTGGTTAGGCCGTGCTGGCGGACATGCGCTTCGACCTGCTTCTTGGCCACGCCCCCGCCGATGAACGCGAAACAGACGGTCGGATCGTCACGGGTGGCAAGCATCGCCTGCAGCAGCGTTTCGAGCGGATTGCTCGGGCTGTGATTACCGCTGTACATGATGACGAACCGCCCGATCAGGCCATGCTGCTGGCGGAAGGGGTTTTCGTCGCGGCGTGCGGGCCAGGAGCGGTGGTCGGCAGAGTTGCCGTGAATCTGGTCTTCAAGTGGCCAGGGCGGGAGGACCAGCATTTTTGCCGACAGGGGTAGCCGGTTTTCGAGCCGCTGGGCCATGAAACGGTCGAGGGCCACCACCAGCGCGGCGCGCTTGAGGATGAATCGGTTGACGCGCTCCAATATCCACGCAGCAGGGTGCGACGGCTTAAGCTTGCCCAGCGCGATCAGTTGATCGGGATTGAGGTCCATCGCCCAGTACGCGACCGGTACGCGACGGATCCAGCCGATGATGCTCGCAACGAAGCCCACCAGCGGCGGGGACGTGCTAAAGAAGATCGCGCCCGGTTTGCGTTCGGCGAGCAGGTGAAACAGAACCTGGAGCATAAAGCTGGCCGAACCCGCAATCCGCATCGGAATCGAGCGCTTCCCGAAGGATGTCAGGCCCAACCGACGAATCTCGGCACCTTCAATAAACTCGAGACGCGGGTATTGGGTCGCCGGATTATCATAACCGCGATCGGAGGTGTACACCTTCACCCTGTGACCGCGACGCGACATCGCGATAGCAACCGACGCCATGTATTGGCCAACGGCCGCCGGGTCAGGGATGAAGACCTGGCTGATGATGACAAGCGTCCTTCGTGGCATGCAATGGATCGAGCGAACAAACCGCCAGCGTCACCGAGTTCCGGTGAGGACACTACCGGTGGGATACGATCGAGACAACTCCGCGTTCATACACTTAGTGTAATCGGCGTACGCTCAGCGATTGCTCAATGAAGAAAGCGGACTTTCCCTTGTCGGAACGACGGACCGCGAACGAGTCGAGGCACGGCGTATTTAAACGCCGTGCCTCGATAAGCCGGTTCCGCAATTAGCAGTCTCTATGTGGTCTGCGGCATCAGTGCGCGCCGGCCATCGCCATCGCCGGCTTCTTCCCGCCGGCATAACGCGGGGCCATCTGGTCGTAGATCCACTTGTAGGTCTTCTCCATGCCGTCGCGCAGCTTGGTGTCCGGCTCCCAGCCGAAGACTTTCTGAATCAGCGCGTTGTCGCTGTTGCGGCCGTTGACACCCTTGGGGGCGTCGAGGTTGTAGTTGCGCTTTAGTTTCACGCCGGCGATGTCTTCCACGACGCTGGCGAGCTGGTTGATGGTGACACCTTCGCTGGAGCCGAGGTTGATCGGATCCCACCAGGTGTCACTTTCCGTGATCTTGTAGATGCCCTTCAGGCAGTCGTCGACATACATGAACGACCGCGTCTGCTGGCCGTCGCCCCAGATCTCGATCTCGTGCTTGCCGGTGAGCTTGGCCTCGATAACCTTGCGGCACATCGCGGCGGGGGCCTTCTCGCGGCCGCCTTCGAAGGTGCCGCTGGGGCCGTAGACGTTGTGGAACCGCGCGACGCGCGTGTTGATCTTGTAATCTTCGCGGAAGTGGCGGCACATCCGCTCGCTGAAGAGCTTCTCCCAGCCGTAGCCGTCTTCAGGCAGGGCGGGGTAGGCGTCTTCTTCCTTCAGGAACACGCTCGTGCTCTTGTCCTTCTGCTTGTCGCCGTTGTAGACGCACGCGGACGAGGCGTAGAAGAAACGCTGATTGCCCAGCTCGCGGGCCGCCATCAGCAGGTGGGTGTTGATCAGCACGCTGATCATGCACAGGCCCTTGTTGTTCTCGATGAAGCCCATCCCGCCCATGTTGCAGGCCAGGTTGATCACCACATCCGTGCCCTTGACGGTCCGGCGACACTCGTCGAGCAGATTGAGGTCGGCGACAATGTTGTCGGCTTCCTTGTGGACCTGGTACCACTTCTCGACGGGCTTGACGTCCACGCAACGGACCTTCTTGAAGCCCTTGCGCAGAAGGTCGGCCACCAGGTGACCACCGATGAAACCACCACCGCCGGCGACGACAACAGACTGATTCGTGTTCAACATTTCGGGACACTCCAAGAAGTAGCTGCGATTGCGCCCGGGGAGGCTGGGCTCGCTCCGGACAGCAGGAACATCGGCCGAAATGGGGGCGGTGTCTAGTGGCAACGTAAAGTTCCGATGAATCCCGGCCCCAGGGTCCAACTTAATGCTTTTGCGACGGTTGGGGGTCATGCCATGCCGAATTCGTGCCGAATCATGGGGGGCTGTCGTTCGCCGGCACCCTCTTCCTGTGGTCGAAACGGGAAATCCCGGCTACGGCCTGAAACTGTCTATTTTGCCAGACAACAGGGCCCCGATGTCCGGTAACTGCAGCCCCGGTTTGCCCGCGACGGCCAACTGCTGTACATTTTCCGACCCTACGCGCCGACCGGTTTAACCGGAGGCCGGCGATGCCAAACCCATCCAGGAGCAATAAGCACGTGAGCCCTCAATTCCGCCGCACCAAGCATCTATTCACCAGCGAGTCCGTTTCGATGGGCCACCCCGACAAGGTGGCAGATCAGATCTCTGACGCCGTTCTCGACTCCATCATTGCCGCCGATCCCTACGCCCGCGTGGCCTGCGAAACGCTGGTGACGACGGGCCTGGTGGTTCTCGCCGGCGAAGTGACCGTCCACAACGAGGCCGCCGCCGCCGCCCTGGCCGCCGTCGAAGAAACGGCCCGCGCGACCATCAAGGAAATCGGCTACAACGACCCGGCGATCGGGTTCGACTACCGCTCTTGCGCCGTCATCAAGACCCTGCACGGTCAGTCGGCCGACATCAGCCGCGGCGTCACCAAGGCTGCCGACGGGAAGAAAAAGAAGAAGACCGGTGCCGGCGACCAGGGCCTGATGTTCGGTTTCGCCTGCGACGAGACCGATGTCTACATGCCGCTGCCCATCCACCTGAGCCATCGCATCGTCGAGAAGCTCGCCGAGCTGCGGGAAAGCGGCAAGTACAACTGGCTTCGCCCCGACGCCAAGAGCCAGGTCACGATCGCCTACGAAGACGAGAAGCCCGTCGGCATCCACACCATCGTCGTCTCGACCCAGCACGACGAAAGCGTTCTGAACAAGCAGGGAACGTTCAGCGACGAAGCCGCCGCCGCCATTATCGAAAAAGCCGTCAAACCCGTCATCCCGAAGAAGCTCTGGAACGACAACATCAAGTTCTGGATCAACCCGACCGGCCGATTCATCGTCGGCGGCCCGCACGGCGACTCCGGCCTGACCGGCCGCAAGATCATCGTCGACAGCTACGGCGGTCGCGGTGCCCACGGCGGCGGCGCCTTCAGCGGCAAGGACCCGACCAAGGTCGACCGCTCGGCGTGCTACATGGCCCGCTACGTTGCCAAGAACCTGGTCGCCGCCGGCATCGCCAAGAACGCCGAAGTGCAGCTCGCTTACGCGATCGGCGTCGCCGACCCGGTGAGCGTCTCGGTCTCGACCGAAGGCACCAGCGTGATCGCCGAGGACACGATCGCGGACATCGTCCGCGACCTGTTCCCGCTCGATCCGGACGGCATCATCGAACACCTGCAACTCCGCAAGCCGATCTTCAAAGAGACGGCCCGTCATGGCCACTTCGGCCGCATCCCGGGCAAGAACGGAACGTTCACCTGGGAGAAGCTCGACATGGTCGACGCCATCAAGAAGAAGGCGAAGCTGTAAACGACTGCTGGTCACAGGGTACTCCCTGTCTCAGAACACTCGCAGACAATCACTCGTCACGACCCTGACAATGCCCGTCGCGCCAACCGGCGTGACGGGCATTGTCTGTTTTGACCTACCCGGCAGCGGCCGAGCCGTGATCGAAACGAAGAGAACACGAAGGCACGAAGGCGCGAAGAAGCCACGAAGGGTGTCGAGTCGACCGGATCCGCATAAGAAGCCGGGACATTGACTCTCTTTGCGCTCTTGCACTCCTCGTTATCCTGGTGCCGAGATCTGTCGGACAGGCAGCCAATAGGCCTACCCTGAACCCGAGACATCACCAGAAATCTATGGAGAGCTAGAGATCATACGGCACCGATCCAGCATCCTTCTTCGCGTTTCCTTCGTGCGTTCGCGCCTTCGTGCTCTCTTCGTTTCGGATGCAGGCTCACACGCTCGGGGCGACTTGGTCACGCCACCTTCGCGACGTGCTCGCTTGCGGGTCGGCGGATGAGCCGCGGGGCGCCTGGCCCGCCTCGACGGCTGCGGACACTGCCGTGCCGCCAGAGTACCCGGGTCGGGTCGTCCAGTGTCGCCAAGTTGTGCTCGATCCAGTCGGCGGCTCCCAAGCCGTCGACCGCCGCGGCAAACGTCTCGAACTCGCCGAGCAGGTAGAGGACCGAGGTCGTCACGTGCCCGTCGGCGGGCATTCGGCGGAAGGGACCGGCGGGGAATGAGCCGGCGTCCTGCTGAACCGCCGCCAGATACGCCATGCCGCGGTCGATCGACGCCCCGTTGCCCTTGCTCGCCAGCAACGCCCGCAGGCAAAGCGCGGTCGACAGTGGATCGCCCCAGCCGCCGTCCGCTTCCTGTGCCGCCAGCACCGCCCGCACCATGGTCCCGCAGAACGCATGATGGGCCTGGCTCAGCTCATCAAGGCGAATGGCCGACATCGCGGCGGCAAGCACACTGCGATTGGCCTGCTTGTCCCAGCGAATCAGTGCATCGGCCCGGTGGCTCGTCAGGTCGTGCAACAGGCGGGAAAAGTCACGGGCAACGTACAGGCGTTCGATCTGGCGGACAGTCAACATGCGTCACCTCTTAGGCGTTCGAGTTAGGTATCTATTCTTAGATAACATCGTCCGAACGTCAAGAAGGAAATCAGTAAAATTGTAGGAGGATGTTTGGGTTGGGGTGTTAGGGGTTGGTCGGGGTGGTCGTGCGGAATGCGATCGTCGGCGCGCATTTGTAAGTCGTGCGCGCTCCGCTCCGCGTCGCGGCTAACCGGAGCGAGGAGCCGGGAAGCGGGAATCCAAAAACTTCTCACCCCTCTTCCGCCACAAAGAGTCGGGAGAACTCCCCATCGCTCACATTATAGTAGATGCGTTTCCCGTCGGCGCTGAAGACCGGGTGCGGGTCGTTCCGCCGCCAGGACTTGGCCCCCTTGGTCTGGTCGAAGCTGTGGATCATCGTCCAGGACCCGCCGGCCATGTTGCCGACGACGATGCCCCACTCGCCGGGCTTGCCCCCGATCGGTTCGCTGATGCCGTCGGTCACCATGAGTTTGCTGTCCGGGCGAACCGAGGGGTGCGATCCGCGCGGACTGGGGACGTCCTTGAGCTTGGTGTACTTGAACCCCTCGGCGTCGGTATCGATGACGATGTTGCCGACCTCGAAGATGTGCCGTGAATCGGGCATCCACGCCGGGTGACCCCACTGCCCGCGCTGCCAGATGCACGCCGATCGGGCCAGGTCATAACAGACAATGCCTTGCCGCTGGCTGGCGACCTTGGCCATGAAGTTGTCGCCACCGCCGCCGGCCGCCAGCTTGAAGAACACCCGCTTGCCGTCCGGGCTGAGCACGGGGAAGAAGATCGAGCAGGGCTTGCCCTTGAACTCTTTCGCAAACCATTCGCCGTACTTGGCTTGCACTTCGGCGATGGTCGCCCGCGTGGTGATCTGTCCGGTCCTGGCGTCCCACAGTTCCAGGTCGCGGTGGGTGCCGGGGTTCCAGTGACAGCCGTACATCGGCAGCAGGTCGCCGGCGGGCTGGCCGAAGCCGACCTGCCGGTCCTCGGCAACAACGGTCCTGGCGAGCGTTTCGACATCAACGACTACCACCCGCCACTTCTTGTCGATTACTTCGTGATACGCCACCCGCTTGCCGCCCGACAGCCATTGCTGGCAGGCGACGCGATGGGCGTCTTCGGTGTGTACGTTCTCGGCCAGGACGGTTTCCTTGCCGGTGGCGCGGTCCATGATCCGCACCTCGCCCACATACCCGGCAGGGTGGGTCGATGAGAAGAACAGCACCCGCTTGCCGTCGGGGCTCTCGGGGTTGGCGACATAATAACTATGGATGGTGTGCCGCCCGGGCACCATCGAGACAGGAGCGATCCGCGGCCTAGATTTCCAAGCCGCCACCGGATCAGCCTCTGCAAGCGCAACGGTGTCCGCGGCGTGCAGCCGCGTCAGACCGGTCGGCGTCAGCCCCAGCATCAAACCGCCCACACCGCCACCCGCGGCATGCAGGAACCGGCGACGCGACAACTGGTCCGGCAGAGTCGGCTTGTTCATGGATGTCACTCCGTCAGGTAATCCCTCTATTCCCGTCCTTAGGTACTCCCGCCGGTTGACGACGTTCGACGCGCGCCCGCGCCGAACGAACCCGAGAACACCCCCTTGCGACCGCTGTCCGTGATACGGCTTTCCAAGCCGTGCAAGGTGCGTCACACGTCGATAGCCGTTCATCCTCCGCCACTTCGTTCTACCGAACGAACCCAGCACAGGACCGCCGAACGAACCCGAGATCACACCGAAGACCCGGGGCTCCGCGAGTACGCTGCGCCCGCGGCTTGTTGCCGAACGAACCCGAGAATCGCCTTCAGCTCCCTCTCCCCTGTACTCGGGGGAGAGGGTTGGGGTGAGGGGCCGAACGTTGAGGCTCGTCCCCAAGCGAACGCCAGGCCAGGACACCAAGATCGAATTAGATCTTGCGGTCACAACGCTCCCGTGTTTTCGCCAAACGAACCCGAGCCGTCCCGACCGAAATCAGTCCGCCCCTGGCGATCGCGCCATCCAGAGACGCCCGTCCGAGCGTTACGCAATTCAAAGTCGCACGACCAACAATGTCCGCAGAAAAGCCTTGCTCGCAATTCATCTGTTAGTGTGTTGTACGGATACGAATTGTCCAGAACAATGTAGTGGTGCTGGAGATGCGTGATGTTGCGAGATAACCCGCCCGCTCGAACGGTTCATCGTCACCGCGATGTGCCGCACCGACACCGATGCAATTTTCATGACCAGAGGCCGTTGAGTTGTTCAGGCTCCCGGACGGGTCGGCCGGTCGAGTGCTGGCTTCAACGGATTGTCACGATCATACGCGATAGGCCCTTCAAATCATGAAACGCATTGCCCTTTTACTGGCGATTTTCTGCACGCTTGGCACGCAGTCGTCGTTCGGGGCGACACCGCCGAACGTCGTTGTTTTTATCTCAGACGATCACAGCCAGTTGGACTCCGAGGCGTACGGTTCGACGGAAGTCCGCACGCCGAACATGGCTCGACTGGCCGCCGACGGGATGAAGTTCACCCACGCATTTGTGGCTTCGCCGGCGTGCGGTCCGAGCCGGACGGCGCTGCTGACCGGGCTCTGGTCAGCTCGGAACGGGGCCGAGCCGAACCACAAGGCCAAGAATGCCAATGTCGCCTCGCTTCCGCCTGCACTTCATGCGCTCGGCTATGAGGTGGCCGCGATCGGCAAGGTGGCCCACAACACCTACGCCAAGGATCACGGCTTTGATTACGTCGACGGTCCGAATCAGGGGCTTTCGGATACGGCCGCGGTGGCGAAGTTCCTGGCCGGTCGCAACGCCGCCAAACCCCTTTGCCTCTTCGTCGGCACGCGGCACCCCCACACGCCTTGGAGTGCCGAGCGCACCTACGACCCGGCGGCGGTAAAGATTCCGCCGACGCACGTTGATACCGCCGTCACACGGGAAGAGCGGGCCAGTTACCTCACCGACGTCACCAAGTCCGACACACTGCTCGGCGAGGTTCGAGCGCTGGTGGGACAGAAGATTCCCGGCGACACCCTGTTCATCTACACCGCCGACCACGGCGGCGCGTGGCCTTTCGGGAAGTGGAACCTTTACGACGCCGGCATTCGCATTCCGCTGATCGTGGCCTGGCCGGGCAGGATCAAGCCGGGCACGTCCAGCGATGCGATGTTGTGCTGGCCGGATCTGCTCCCGACGCTAATCGAACTGGGCGGTGGAAAGGTGCCGGAAGGGTTGGACGGGAAGTCGTTCGCGGGCATCCTGCGCGGAACGGCCACGGCCCATCGCGACCGCGTTTACAGCACGCACAGCGGCGACGGCGATTTCAACGTGTACCCGATTCGCAGTGTCCGCACGCGCGACTGGAAGTACATCCGCAACCTGCATCCGGAGTTCCAGCACCACACGCACATCTCCCGGTCCACAGGGCCGAGCGGGCTGGTGTACTGGAAGACCTGGCTCGCGGCCGCCGAGCGCGACCCCGCCGCCGCGGCGATTGTCAAACGCTACAGCGAGCGGCCGGCTGAAGAGCTGTACGACCTGACGGCCGACCCGTACGAACTGCGCAACCTCGCGTCCGATCCGGCGCACGCCGACCGGCTTGCGGCGATGCGGGCAGACCTCTCCGCCTGGATGGAGCAGCAGGGCGACAAGCAGGCAGTGTTCGGTAATCCGCTGCTCAAGGGCGCCCCGGTCACGATGATCACACCGGGTAAAAAGAAGACGGAAAAGTAAACGCAGTCCGCCTCTCGTGGGGAACGGGGTTCGTCGCACTGTGCGCACCGAACAGTGCTGCCCGAGGCATGACACGACAAAGCCCGGGCCGAAGACCCGGGCTTTGCGTGAATCAGCATGCGACTCAATTCTGATCGGGGATTCGTCGCACCGGAGCTCACGCCGCCGTGGTGTCGTCGATCGCCGCCGTCGGGCCGTTGGTCTTGACCGACGCGATGCCGTTCTCCATTGCGGCGGTGGTCGTGTACATCTCGCTCTTGCCGATCGTCTGGCCGTTGGTCGCCGTCAGGACGAAGTAGGGCTCGTCGTTCTTGCTTTTCTTGCGCTCGAAGCGGGCGTCGTCGGCCGAGTTCTTCTTCACCGACGCGATGCCGTTCTCGGCACTGGCCTTCTCGTTGTACAGCTCGCTGGTCAGGATGACCTGACCGTTGCCGGCCTTGAGATTGAACATGAACTTGCCCGACGGGGACTTCTTGAGCTCGAATTTGCCAGCCATGACGTTGCTCCGTTGAAAGGATGAGTTCGTTACCGCCGGCAACATAACGCAAGGATGCGCCGGGGCAAGGCGGGATGGCGGATTGTTGACGTCGGAGCGTCGACTGCTGTTTGCCGACTGTGATGCCCGTACACGGCTTCAGTCAGCCGACGACCCCATCGATTCCCCTTTCACCAGCCGACATTCCGCCAATGCGAATCGACTTTCGACGATGCAATGTCCATCGCCTTTGCAATGTAAAGTTCGCGGTGTAAGATGTCATCGCTGGTTTGCGCTGCACTGCCGGACCGTCGCTATGAAGCTCGACGACGCCCTTTCTCAGATCGCCGAGATCCGACAGCAGATGGCGCGGACGCAGGTGTTCCGCGGGTATCGGGCGGCGACCACCGCGTTCTCGGCGGTGATGGCGCTGGTCGCGGCGGGCGTGCAGCGCTACCTGATCGGCGAGGCGACGCTTGTCGAGAACTACTTCGCGGCGCTGTGGGTCTGGCTGGCGGCGGCGGGGGCGAGCCTCGCGGTCGTCGGGACTGAAATGTTTGTGCGCTTTCGGCGGAACCATTCGCCGATGCAGCGCGAGATGACACTGTCGGCGGTCGAGCAGTTCGTTCCCTGCCTGGTCGCGGGCGCGATGCTGACGTACGCCATCGCCGAGTGGGCTGGCGGATCGCTGAACATGTTGCCGGGACTCTGGTGTACGCTGTTCGGCTTGGGTGTGATGGCAAGCCGCCGCGTGCTGCCGCGAGGGACGTTTATCGTCGGTGCCTGGTATCTGCTGGCCGGCATGCTCTGTATCGCGACGCGGAAAGACATCAGCTTCTCAGTGCAGATGGCGGTCGCGTTTGGCGGCGGACAGTTTCTGGCGGCGGCGGTCCTTTACTGGACCCTGGAACGCCGGGCCGCAGGATCGATCTGAAAAGCTTGCCATGGGCACCATTCGGAGTGGCCGAGACCCGGATGGCAGCACTTGGAATGGTTACAACTTTGAATTGTTACAACGTGGAGCGCGGCAATGGCCGAGCGTAATCAACAACCCGAATCTTCCAAGGCGTCAGCCGATGCGTCGCGCGGGCGTTTCGCTTACGACGGACTGGAGCGCGTCATCCATGAGCGCGCCAGGCTCAGCATTCTCTCGTCCCTCGCGGCCAACACCGAGGGGCTGAGTTTCAGTGACCTCAAGCAGTTGTGCCACCTGACCGACGGCAACCTGAGCCGACAGCTTCAGCTGTTGCAGGAGCAGGGGTTCGTGGATGTGGTCAAATCGACGCGGAACAATCGCCCGCACACGCAGGTGCTGCTTAGCGAATCGGGCCGCGAGCGTTTTCTGGAATACATTGCCGTCCTGGAAGGCGTCGTCGCCGACGCCATGCAGGCGACCCAACGCCGGAAGGAACCCATTACTCTCCCGGCGGCGGCACGGCGTGCGCTGGGTTGATGGCGGTCGCCTTGGATGGCGGTTGCCATGCTGCGGCGCAGAATGGACGCCAACGCGATTGTGCGATATCATTTCGAACTGGCGGTAGGCACCTTGCCTCGTGAACGTTCTCGTAGCTCAATTGGATAGAGCGTCGGCCTCCGAAGCCGAAGGTTAGAGGTTCGAGACCTCTCGGGAACACCTTAACAGACTGCGAACTTGTGCAGACTGGCGCAACCACTGGTAACACAGTGGTTTTTGCGTTTGTGGGTGTCGCGACTTGCACAGCCTTTTGCACCGTTTCCAAGTCTCGCTGCGCCGCATTATGCGCCGCCTGCGCTGGTGCTGCCGCCGCTCGTTCGAAGTGCTGATCGGTGACCTGCAGATAATGGTCTGCCGCCACGTCTTCCGAGTTGCCAAGCCATTCGCTGACAACGTGCGAGGGGAAATCCTCGGTTAGTTCCGTCTGGCGGGTCGCCCGCAGGTTGTGGAACAGACGCGGCCACGGTGTCAGCCCGGCTCGGGTGATGATCCGCTGAAGCTGCGTCCGCAGGTTAACCTTGGCGCTCCTGCGCTTCACGATGACGTATTCCGCCCCTTCTGCCGCCTGCTCGAAGCACTCCATCAGGAAGGGCTTCAACTCAGGGAAGAGCGGCAACCAACGGGTTTCCTGTCCGGCGTACTGTTCGGTTTTCGGGGAGTGAATCAGAATCCGCCCCTTCTCCCAATTGATATCCTGCCACCGCAGTAAGACGTGCTCGGAAGGGCACCGCAGCCCGCCGTAGCGGCTTAGGGCAACGATCAGACGCCACTCGGCATCGGGGCATTCGGCAAATACCTTGTCCGTCATTTCGCGGGTAATGAAGTAGGCGCGGGACTTGTTCTTCTGTGAACCGGTCTTGACCTCGGCGAAGGGGTTCTCGATGACCATCTTCCACCGGACAAGGGTCTTAAAGAAATGGCGGCAAGCCACGACGCGCCTGCTGATGGTCGCGACCGACAACGGGCGTCCGGTCCTCCCGATTGTCTTTTGTGTGTACCACGTCCGCCACTCGTCTGCCTGCTCCGGTCCGATGGTGGCGATGTCGCGATCCTTCCCGAAGAACGCCAGCAGGTCGCGCCGAACTTGCCCGTAGAAGATGAGGCTAGCGGGCTTGACGCTCATCGTCTCAATCCACTTGTCGAGCGCCGGTCCTAGCTTCATCTCGCCGGGCTTCGCCTGCGGCTTCACCAATCCTTTGGCTTCCAGGCGTTGACGCAGGGTGCCCGTCAACTCATCGACCCAAGCGGCGGTCGAATCGTCGATCGGTCGCCCCTGTCGCTTGGCGGATACCAGGGCTTCTACCTTGTCCGCGAACCGCTGCGCCTCGCGTGGCTTCATGTTGCCCGTGCGGAGCGTTTGGCGCTTGCCGCCGTCAGCCGGGGTGTACTGCACGCGCCACAGGTTGCCGCCGTCATCAATCAGACTTGCCATAGGTCACCTTCGATTCTGCCAGGGGATCAGCCCGGCGTTAGATTTCGTTCGCCTGCACCGCTTCGCCATACGCCAGGGCGGCGGCAAAGACGGCGGACACGGTCAGCCCGGCGTGGTTCAGCAGGTGGGGGCGAACCTGCCGGTATAGGCTCGCTCCGAACTCGATAGCCAATTCGCGGTCGGCTTCGGTCATCGGCAGTAGCCACAGGTGCGCCATTGCCGCTGCCTTGCCCTCTTCATGCACCGCGTCTGCTTCGTTCAATCGATTGGTCATAAGGCGTCCGCCCCACGTTTCCGCAGGGCGTGCCGAGTTACTTCATGTCGAGCATCTGAGAACTAGCCACGGCGATGCCCTCAGCTACGCACCGCGCGACACGTTCAACGCCGCCAAGTGCACACGCGACCAACGATCGGTCGTCGGGGTCAATGGTGAAATCGACGTACTTGCCGTTGTAGCGCATCGGCAGGTACACAAACCGCAACGTCCAGTCCTCGCCCAGGATTTTGATGGTGTGTCTGTTATCCATGGTCGTGCTCCCTTCTGGTTACTTGGCTTCCGCCGTCAGCCATTCCAGCAGTTCCTTGACGGTCACTTCATCGTTCACGAAAGCGCTCGCCCCCTTGCGGTCGATGTGGACCATCCCGCAGCCGTTGTCCATGTAGCGGCAATTCCAATGCCCCTTCCCGGGGATGTGGAGATTGAATATCACGTCATCGCTGCCACGGTCACCCACCGTGGGCGACGCCAACTCCGCGTCCGCGTCCAGGTACTCCGCCCCTGATTCCGCCCACAGGTCCGCCGCGATCTGCCGCATGAGTTGCGAGCACGGGTGTACGTCGTCGCCCATTTGGTCCGCCAACTCCGCCAGGGCGGCGGCGATGTCCATCCGCTGAGACACGAAGGGCGGGAATTGAGCCAGCCCCACGGTGTCGAGCATTTCGCCGTCGGCGAACCGGCGGAACCCGTCGGAACCCGATGGACGCGCCATGGGAAGAATCTCCGCGATTGCGTGCCCGTTGCGTACTTGCTTTGCCTTGCTCATGATGCTTCTCCGATTGCGGCTCGCCGGTCGTTCCTGCCAAGGGTGCCGGCGGGTCGCGGTCCTTTTAGTTCTTCATCACATCCACTGCCTGCTGGAGCGCCTCGCGCAGTAGTTCGCTGGCCCGCTCGGGTCCATTCCACGAACTCAACACAATGCTCCGGTCTGAAGGATCGACGATGTAGTCAACCGTCTGCCACTTGCCCGAATCCACGCGCATCCGCAGGCGTTCGGGTGTCAGGGTGAGCGCCCACGCAGCGCCCATGATTTCCAACGTCGTCGATTCCTTCTCGGTCTGGATGGTCTGGAAGTTCATGCCCATGTTGTATCCTTATTCGGATTCAATTGCAACGGGCGTTAATCGGATTTCTCCGCGTCTTACCGGTTGTAAGGAATCCGTTATAGGATACAATCCGCTCATGGGTATCGACCTCGACAAGGTAAAGGCACTACGCGAGAAACGCGGGCTGACGCAGGATGAAGCCGCGAAACTGGCAGGACTTCCGAACCGCCAGAAGTGGTATCAACTCGAATCGGGGAGGATTGCCAACCCGACCATTGCCACGCTCGAAGCCATCGCCAAAGCCTTAGGCGTCAAGGCTCGCGATCTGCTCAAGTGATTGCGCCACAGGTGCGCAAATGGAATCTTGCGGTTTCGGCAACGGTTGCCGGAATGTTTGGCCACGGTGGACAAACATTTCATGTTGCAACACCGTGTTGCAATTGACCGGGCTTCCCACAGCAACCGCCAGCCCGCATCCGGCGCACCTCTATTGCCGGGTCGAAGTCGTCGGGGATGTCCTGCCTTAACCCCTCGGGCAACGGCTCGCGATTGTCGCACCGCTTGCACGTGCCCAGGCTCGGCTTCCCGCCGTACAACCCAAGGGCACAACAACCCCCGTTGCGAACTTGGCAGGGCGTCCAGTGTTTGCAGGTCATGAAATCACCAGCCCGGTAACTCCACCGTAAACGCTTCCCGCCCCGTCCAGGTTGTCGTTGTATGCTCCGGCGGGCGTTGACGGGTCGTTCACCGTTTGGAGTGTGTCCCCGCCGGGGAATCCGCTCCACCGCCAGGCAATACAACCATTGGGCAGAAAGTCCTGAAAGACAGAAACGCCGAAAGTGAAGTGACTGAACCCGTCGGAATAAACGCCGTCGATGGTGCCCGCGAATTCACATGGGGCGGTTCGGTTTAGCGCTGCGGTCCAGGGGATGTCCGGCTGTCCTACTTCCAACGTGTTCCCGGACATGGTGAACGCTGTCGGCAGGTCGTCCGCGCACGTCGGCCACTCCGTCGCGCAAGGCGTGTCACAACAGCACGGCGCAGCTTCGGCGACAATCCGCGAACCGTCCGACCGCAGCCGGCGCTTGCCATCGGTATCTAGTTGGGTTTTGCCTAGTCCCATTTAAGCCTCCGCGCATTCGTAGGTGTTTGGAACTTCGAACGCGTACAGCAATTGGAACTCGCCGTCGCTGTCGTAGTAGCCGATGCCCAGGGTTGCCGCCGTGTAGCTACCATTCGCCCGCCCCACGTCGGGACTCTCGCCGGTGGCAAGTTGAACCCCGTTGCGGGTGACGGTGTAGGTATATGACGGTGCCGTGGTGCCGGTGCCGTCACTGCCGCCGGTCTGCGACAACTGAACCCGGAACAGGTCCGCCGGGCTGCCGGGGTCGAACATCAATACCAGCGTGCCGTCAGCGTTCACGCTCCGAAGGGTCGCCGGGTACGGCTTGGCGTTCTTCGGTACGTTGTGGGTCGTCTTGCCAATGGCGGCAATGTTGATGCCGATTGCCTTCCGTGCCCACACGCCAGGGGACGACGTGATTTGCCCGATGTCCGCCAGCGTGGTATCCCCGCCACTGTCGGCGCTGAACTCGTTCCAGGTAACGGCAACCGCCACGCCTTTGTATACCTCGCCGCGTCCGCCGTCCTCCTGCGGGTAGAACAGGTGCGACATGATCGGCGGGGTTTGTGGAACGTCGGGCGGGGTCTTGAGTGACTGAACTTCATAGTTCAGTGCGTTGGCTGCCCGAATGATCTCGTTGAGCCGGCGGGGCGGGACAACGCCGGGGTCACCGTCTGCAAATTCTCTAACCTGCTTTGGGGTTTCCATTCTATTCCTTTCGGGGGTTGATGTAGTCCGCCGGTTTGGGGGCGTCGGGCTTGACGTTCGCCGCGTTCCCTGACGGGGGCGACGATGGAAGCCTTCCGCCGGACAGGTAATCTGCCGGCTTGGGGTTTCGGGGGTTGATTGCAATCGGCTTGTTCATGGTGCCTCTGCGTTAGTGAATGAAATGCTTTGTCCACACCTTCTGATGCAGCTTGTGCCGCGACTGGTCGAACGGGTAGTTGGTGTGAATCGGCGCGCCGGTGTAGTCGTGTGCCCCCATCGGGCGGGGTGCCGGCGGCAACACCAACTTGACGCGACGACGACGGAATGCCCGGCGAATCTGTTGCACTGCCGCGTTGCCAGCAGTCCCGCACTCGTCGAGCACCTCCGCCAGCGTCGTTACCTCTTTCCAGTTGGCGGTCAGAATCCGCTTTGCTTCGGCAATCGCCCTCGCCGCGTTCTCGTCCGTAATCGGTGCAACGTCCTCTTGGCTTGGCATCGGAGGGTATCCCGCCATTGCCTCTGCCATCGGACCGGCAACACCGATGACAGCACCGTTGAACGGCGACGTACCAGAGTGAACGCAAACGCCTGCCGCTGGTTCGCCATCGACGGTGCAGGGAACACCGACGACCGCTTCAATGTCGCAGCCTAAAACTGCCGCGACGACTGCGTGCCCGGCTTCGTGAATTGCGGTTGATGTACTCATTGTGCGCCTCCTTGCCATGCTCGAACGATCTGCGTGCCGATGTCGCTGAACCCGTAGCCGATACCCTTGTTCATGATGCCCTTCGTTGTTTGAATTGAACGGGTGACTGGTGAAGCGGGGTCCGTAAAGGTGATCCCGCCAACGTGGTTGGATTCCACCGCGATGCCGAACCGTCGACCGACAGCCTTTGCCGCGTTGACGTGCTCCGCCGTGCCGCCGTCGCCGGCGACCTCGCCGTGGATGACGAATGTGTGCGCTGTTGTTTCCTTCACAGGGCACCGCCTTCCGGGAAGAGGAAGGGGAACCGGCTTAACAACGTGTTGCGTTCGTCGATGGCGGCGCGGGCGGTCCGCAGCTGCTCTGACAGGTTGGCACTCAAACTGTCGAGACTGCTGATCTCGCGAATCGTCTTGACGTTCGATTGACCGATTGCGACCTCGGTCGCGTCGATGACGCCGACGCTTGCCGTGCCGTCCCAGGTGTGATCCCGCAACCGGACACGCTCGCCGCGTTCGTAGTCCCGATGCGCGATACGCAATTCAGTGATCTTCACTTTGACGCCCTCCCGGGCTTGCTCCAGCGCTTCGACGCTCTGTGCAGCGCCCTCCAACTCGTCAGCGCGACGAATGGCGGCAACGTGGCTTTCAACCGTGGCGGCATCAATGCCAAGCTCCGCCACAAGGCGATGGAACTTCGGGGCGGTCACTTCGTCCAGGTCACCGTCGATGATGGCTTGACGAATGAGTTGTCCGTAGCGCTGGCGCTTGCCGTGGATGTCGGCTTGACGCTTTGCCTCTGCCTCTGCGGCTTTGGTTGCCGCCTGCTGTTCCTGCTCACGCAGGGTCGTAAGAAACTGCATAGAAACATCCTTCCGGCTACTGCCGGGGTTTGGGGTGTCTAGGTTTTCGTCCAGGGTCATCGGTGCCCCCTGTTCGTCTGGAATGTCTGCCACATGTGTTCGTCGTTCGTCGGTCGGTGGGGTTCACTACGGTTGCCGCCGTTGATGACTCGCACGTCGATTTGGTTACCGCCGTCCAAGCGCCGGATGCCGTATCGCAAGGCGTCCAGGGCGTGGTCGTGTTTCTTGACCGGCTTGTCCTTTTCGCCGGGTTGCCATTCGTACATGCCAAGTTCTTTGATGACGTTCACGCACGCCGGGCTAATCGTCAGCCCAGGCTTGCCGCTGCCGTCCACGGCGAACCGACGTTGGCAGGATGTAATCCCGCCGTTGACGTCGTTGTCGCCCGCGATGACCGACAACCCCGCCCGCGCCATCTCTTCCCGCAGCACTGCCGCCGCAGGGTCAAACACGAACTCGGTGACCCCATATTCAGACTTCAACCGCTCCGCCTCGGCTATCACGTCGCTGCTTACCTTGCCCGTGGCGTAGAACTCCGCCAGCAGGTGCAGGGTGCCGTCCTCGGCTTCGGCGATGACTACCATCGCGGTCGGGTTCGAAAATCCTTGATCGCCGCCGACGATGACGCGTTGCCAAACGTCGCGGCGTTCGCGAACGTGAATGGCAGGGTCGAAGGTGTCGTAGACCAGACCGTCCGAGCCGCACCATTCGCCATCGACATACCGCCGCTTAGCGACGCCGGTGTATGTCTGCAGGTCGCGCAGGTAGGACTCCGGCAAGTGCCAGTTGTCGGCGCTCTTCGTGGCGATGGCGTGGCATCCGTCCGCCGCCTTGCTGCGACCGTTGAGCCCGAAGCGGACCGCCAGGAAGTGTTCGGGTCCGGACGGGTTGCACGCCCCGTAAAGGGAGTTTGGCACGCCATCGACGTTCAACCGGATGCGACCACGAAGCGCCGTCCAATCGTTCTCGGACAACTCCTCCGCCTGATCCACGCCGACGCCTGACAGGTTGTAGCTTCCGACCTTCGCCACGTCGTCGAGCCCGAAGTAGACGATTTCGCCCCCGCCGACGATGCGGATGGTTTTCGCCGATTGGTTGTGGCTGTAGCTTCCCGGCGGCAGTACGGGCGGTAAGTTGCCCTCGGGTTCCAGCAGGGTCTTGAGGGTGGTTCCCTTCAAGGTGACCAGGTGCTTACGGACAAGGGCTTCCCTAGCGCCGGGGCGTTGAGCACGGGTCGCCAACTTCACGCAGGTCGCACGGCTCTTGCCGGCACCGAACGCGCCGCTGTAGAGCACCTCGCGGGCTGTGCTGGTGACGAACGCGTATTGCTTCGGCAACAGTTCGATGGTCGATGCGGTCGGTTTGCGAGTCTTAGCCATTGGTGGCGCTCCCTTCCGTGGGTGCTGGCAGGGCGGGTGCGAACGATTCGACGATTGCGTCGCCGGGCGTGGTCGCGGTCGATTCGACGAACCGGGCGGGGCGTTGTGCTTCGATGATGTTGAACACCAGCCCGGCACCCTCACCGATCAGGGCGGTTGTCTGCTGCTGCTGATCCAGACCCAGCAACCGACGACGGGACTCCGAATACCTCAACCACAGGTCAAGCGCCCTCGGGTCGCCGGCTCGCACCTTGTCCGCGATGCTGGCAATGCCCAGGTCAAGCCGCTGTAGTTCGATGCTCCGCAACTGCTCCGCCGTCTCTTCCGTTCGCTTGGCGGTCGCCTTCATGACCTTCTGTAGGTCGCGGGTAATCTGTGACCGGTCGATGCCCAGGCGTTCGCCGATTTCAGAGTGGGACAGCCCGTCCAGGCGAAGCCGCAGGGCTTGTTCCTGTCGAATCGCCAATCGTTCCTTTTGCCCGATGGCGCGTTTTAGGTTGCCGGTGCTCATACGTTCACCTCGCCATTCGCACGCTGGCGCGTTTTTCTTTTCCGGGGTGTCGTCGTAGGGGTCGCGGTCGAATCGTTCGCCAGCGTTGCAGCCACGGGCGACGGTGCCCATGACGCTCGAATGCCGTAGGTGCGCAGGGTCATCTTCAACAGGCGGCGTAACCTGACGACGAAGGGCACGTCATGCCGGGGATTGCCGTCGCTAAGTTCGATGATGAAGGGGGCGCAGGTTCCATCGTGGAACCGAACACCCTGCGATTCTGTGCAGCCGTTCGCGATTCCGTGCAAAGGCGGCGCACAAGGCGGCGCACTTGTCATGCAATCGGTGCTCACTTCGAACATCGGCGACGGGTCGTAGGTGGACAGACCGGGGGAGGTGCGACAGTGTGTCCGTGTCGCGGTGCAAACGACTGTTTCTGCAACCGTCGTACTGCCAGTGATTTTGTCTTTGTCGTTCGTCATGGTTGTCGTCCTTCCCTCAACCTCTCACGCTCACGCACACCCCGCCCCAGGGGACGTTCACGTCCCACTGGGGGGTGTGGGGGGTATGTGTGTGTGTAAGAGAAAATGATTTCGGGGTCATTCTGTAACCCTCGTTACTGGTTGTGCTATGGTCGCAAACTTTACGGGCTTGCCTTTTCCGGCGAACTCCCAGCGGTAGGCAAGACCGGCATCGACTGCCGCGTTGAGCCATCGGAATGCCTTGCGTTCGGAGATGTCCACCACTTCCGCCGCCGTTACGATTTGGTCTTTCGACTTCGGTTCCTCATTTAGGAACGTCTCGGCAAACTTCGCCGGGGTCCAGACGATTTGTGTCTCGCTCGGATCGGCGTCGCCGGTGTCCTCTTTCCGCTTCCGCTTCGGTCCCGGCATCTTCAATTCGGAGGGGTCAAGGTCGTCGGCGGGGATGAACTTGGGAAACTCCCACCGCAGGCACAAGGGTTGAACCGGGGCGAAGGATCGGACCACGGCTTCCATGACAACCGCGCCGTCAACGGCATGCGGGCGAAGGACGATATGGGCGTCCGCTGCTCGGCTTTGCGAACCTGCACCACTGCCAACGTCGGTAACACCCTTGCCCGATTGGTTGCCCTTGCTCGCATGATGAATAAAAACCAGGGCACACTTCAACCGCTCCGCCATACCTGCGGCGACGTTGTAGAGCGCCGTGATATCACCATTGGCGTTCTCGTCGGTGTCGATTGGCAAGGCGCGATAGAACGCGTCGATGACGACCAGCCCATAGGTGCCGGGCTCGACCGTCGCCAGGAATCGCTCGATGGCGAAGATGTCCTTTAGCTTGCCCCGCAGGCTCACCACTTCCAGGAATCCGGCGACGTCTGACAGGTCCATGCCCTTAGCGTCGACGACCTTCGGTATACGGTTGGCAATCGTCGGCTCGGCTAATTCGTTGTCGATCAGCAGAACCCGGCGTCGCTCGCAGGTGAACCGGGCAAGCCACGGCACGCCTGCCGCCACTGACAACAGCAGGTCATAGACCAGCCACGACTTTCCGACCTTCGGCCCGGCGATGACGTTGATAATCTCACCCTCACGCGCCACGCCGTGGATGACGGGTCGCCGCAGTTCGGGGTGGTCACGTAGCAACTCCCCAAGGGAAACGGCGCGAATGGTGTCTGCGGGCTCGGTAGGCTTCTTGCGATAGATGCGGTTGCCGTACTCGTCATAACGAACGGCGTCTTTGAGAGCCTCCGCGATCATCTCGACAGACCACGGTGCATTCGGGTCTCTGTTCGCCCATTCGTCTACGCGGGCTTCCTTCGCTTCGTCGATAGTGTCCTCCATTACGCTGCCCACCCTTCGCAAAGTTCATCCAGCCGGCGGGACAGCTTCCGCGCCTCATTGCAGCGTGCTGCTGCTTCAATCAAGCGGTCGCAACGTCCGATCAGGTCCGAGACGTTGAACGGCGTGCTGAATGCCAGGTTCGCCAGGTACTCGGGGAATCCGACGTGCCACAACCCGGCACCGCGAAGGGCGGACCGTGCCAACAACAGGACCGTGGTACGGTCGCCGTAGGCGTCGCCGGTCAACCGGTTCGCGTCGTGACAGACAACCCCGGCGAGAAAGACCAGCCGCAGGTCAACGTCATCGAACAGGGCACCGTCAACGCCGGCGTCGGTGATATGGGGAATTGCCAGTAGCGGGGCGGACAGCATCGACCCGACGACATCGGCTTCGGCTCTCAGCCGCTCCGATGCAATCCTATCGATTGCGTTTGCCATCGTTGTATTGTTTGTGCTACGATTCATTCGCTCGTTCCTAAGCCCGTGCCGGGTAACAGCCAGCCAGCCACCGGCGCGGGTTTTTTCATGCCTTCGATTTCGCGATGTATTCGTTTAGGTCCGCCACGTCGTAGCGAATCTGACCGCCCACCTTGCACCTCGGAACCGGCAAGCCGTGGAGCGTCCGCCGTGACACGCGCAGGTATTCGGCGGCTTCGTCGGCGGTCCGAAGGGGTGAAGCGGTCGCCGTGGCGATCTGCTCCAACAGGGTGTTCATCCGCTTCAGGATGGTTTCGCTATCAACCACGGGTCACCTCCCGGCGTGGAAGATGCCCAGCCCGCCGTAGGGCAAGCTCCAGGGTTGGCAAATAGGACTCGGGAATAAGGCGTCGCCCGCCGATGACGGGGCAAGCTTCATCCGCTCCCGGCAACTGCCTGCGGTAAAACATGCTCGATATCGTTTCCGGGCGAACCCCGGGGAAGCGATGCCGGCACCATTCGGAGACTGTTTTGTGGTCTGACATTGGTTCCTCGTTTTGACCGTCAACGCGACGGCTCTACAAAAGCACTAGGCGGAAGGTTCTTCCCTTCCGGTGGTAAGACTCTGACTTTCTTGGGGATTCACTTCCCGGCGGTTTGCCGGATCGCCCGGCGGATCGCGGGCAACTGCTGACGCGTCCAGGCTCGCATGGTGCCGAACCGGCGGACCGGCTCGATACCTCGGGACTTGATCGCGTACTTGACGACGTGCTCGGCAACGTTTGGGAAGTCCGCCTGAAGCTCGCGGCGAACATCACCAAGTAAGAGAAGGGGAGTAGACATAATCGGTGGTGGCAAAGGGAAAGCGCGAACCCTTGGAAGGGCTCGGGTCGGCATTGGGTTGTGAAGGGGAGTTAACGGGTGGTCATCCACCCTTAAAGGACAGGATGCACCCTGCTTTTATCACTCGGTCACAAAGATTCTTTTCCGCCGCAGAACAAAGCGAGCACCTCTACTAAGTAGGACCAATTAGGAACGGGTGCTCCCTTCGTAATAGATAGAAGAGGGCGCAAAACCCTAATTACTATCACTCAATCTCGAAAATAATTGTCCGGCGGAGAAAACCACGTCCCTCCGATATACAAAGGAACCGGCGTCGGTGATTTGGTAACCCTCTCGGCAACTTTTTTCAGGAATCGTCTCGGCATCCAGCCTGCCAGCACGTCTTCTTTCCCCGCCTGCCGTCGATTGGTCCGGTGTGTTCGCTGCTTTGTGCGGCAACGTACTTCTTTAGGGCACCGCTCCCCTTCGTCGTGCGGCGTATCCGGTTTGCCCGCTTTCGGAACCGATCAACCGCCCGGCAAGGGTCGTCACCCTCTAACCTAGCGATTTCGGCTATCTGCCTTGCATCGTCGCGGTCCGATGGATGGCACCGCGTTGATATAAGATGCAAAAGTCTCCGCTCGTCTACTTCGCCCGCCGGCTCGGGTGGCTTTGTCCGCCGGACCTTGGGTCGCTCGTATGGATGTGGCTTGAACGTATGCAGCTCGTCCGGCAGCTCGAACCAGAACGCGTAAGGGCTGAAATCGACCTCAGCGCCCGTGTCCTTCAGGTATTCCTGTATCCGCAACACCTTCTTTGTCACCGCCGGCCTACTGACGCCGAACATGACCGCGACCTCATCGTGGGTCAGGTTCTCGCTGTAGACCAGCCACAGCAGTTCGGCGTCCGCCTCGGACAGCACGTCGCACATGTATGTCATCGCGATGCCCTCCACAGCAGGGCATACGAATTGTCCTCATGACTCAACGCCAGGTGAGCGCCCGCGCCATGTTCGGCGAGCGCCTCGCGTATCTTGTTAACGGCTTTGTGTACGCGCTGGCGTGCCTTGCGGATTTCGTCCGGGTCGCTGCCTTGCGTCTCGCTCGTCTCGAATCCGTCAACGGCTCGGGTTGCGTCGTCAACGGGAATCTTTCGCCCGGGCTGCTTCGCCAGGGTGTCGAACAACCGGCGGGGGTTGGTGTCGCTGCCGAGATAGACGCGGCACCCAGCCACGCGGACAACGCGTCCATCCTCGGGGTCGGGCTCGATGCCGCCTGACAGGTCGTCGGGTGCTGCCGGTGTCGGCGTCGGGGGCGGAAGGTGCATCGCGACGTTCACAGCGTTGCTTACCGCCTCGGTGGCGACAATGAACGCATGCCCGCCATGACGCTGCGTTGCAACCAGTTCCTTTAGGACGATTGAAGCCGCGTCCATGACCGCTGATCGGTAGACGTGCGGCGGTGCCATCGCCAGGGCGCGACGCATATCCTCGTCAACCATGGTCCCAATGCGGTGAATCTGCGCTATCCGTTCGGGAGAACCGGGGTCGGTCTTGCGGGCTGCTTCGGTCGCCTCGTCCCTCACGGCAACTGCCAAGTCGAGAAATGATTCCATGTTGTCACCTTTCGTAGCGGGAGGGTCCGCCCGGTGCCGTGGCAGGTGACGACCACGACGACCGGGCAAGACTTTCGGCAGGTGATCAAGCCCGCCGTCCCGTGGACTATTCTACTCAAACACAATCGCCAGGATGCGCCGCCGGGCATCCTCTGACAGACGCGACCACGCCGCTATCACGCGGTCCAATTCGTCGTCGGCATCAGATGCGCCGCCTGTTACGCCGCTTGCGCCCGCAAAGTGAATATTCCCCGGGGAATTGCTTGCATGTTCAGTACCTCTCGGGAACACTTCCTCTCTTTCAAATCATGATCGCAGGTCAGCACGACCGGGCGAGGCTTGCCCTGCGGCGAATCGCTGAAGTTGCGAGGCAAGGCTCGGTGTTTACATCGCCATTTGCCGTCACCGGCATTGCCGCGAGATGTTCCGACGTGAGGGACGTGAAACGCACCAGATCGATCACCTTGCATGCACGCATAACGAGCACAACGATGAACTTCCGATTTGCGATCCCGGTATTCGCCATCACTTCGGTTCTATTCGTCGTTCAATCTGCACCGGCGCAGGCGACGAAGCCTGCCGCTTTGGTCGCGGCGAAGACGGTCGACGTATGGCCGGAGGGAAAAATGCCCGGTCGCGCCGCCGCCGAGCCGGAGAAGGAGAGGACGCCATCGACCGATGGTTTCCACCGCATCACCAACGTCAGCCGGCCCACCCTGTCGGTGTTCCCGGCACCCGGCGGTGATGCCGCCGCACCGGCGATGATCGTTTGCCCCGGCGGCGGCTACAGCTACGTCGTCATCGACAAGGAAGGAACGGAGATCGCCGCCTGGCTGAACTCCGTCGGCATCACGGCGGTGGTGCTGAAGTATCGCAATCCCAACAATCGCGACGGTGCGCTGCAGGATGTTCAGCGCGCCCTGAGCCTTGCCCGGGCCAATGCGGCGGCGTGGAAGATCGACCCCAAACGCCTCGGCGTGATCGGATTCTCGGCCGGCGGCAACCTGTCGGCCAAGGCGAGCAACCTGTTCGATCGCCGTGCCTATACGGCGATCGATGCGTCCGACGAGCAAAGCTGCCGGCCGGATTTTGCCGTGCTGGTGTACCCGGCATATCTCGGCAAGGACGGCAAGGTCGCCGACGACCTGAACCTGAAGGCAAAGATCCCGCCGACGCTGATCGTCCACAGCGAGGACGACAAAACGCACGTCGTCGGCAGCCGGATCTATCACGCCGCACTCGACGAAGCCAAGGTGCCGCACGAGTTCCTGCTCTATCCGACCGGCGGCCACGGCTACGCGCTGCACTGCACGAAGGACGCCAAGGCATGGCCGGACGCGGCACTGAAGTGGCTGCAGAGAATCGGCATGCGCTGAGAGCGGTTGGGGTGGGCCATGTTTGCTGTCGGACTTCCAGGGCCTGGTGGGGGAGATCTGACGGTCGCCGATCACGGCGCTCGCTCGTCCGTCGGTACCTGCCGTTCACGTCGATACTGGCCCGGCGTGACACCCAGTTCCCGCTGGAACACTTCGTACATGCGCGGCGCCTCGCCAAAGCCGGTATCCCGGGCAATCTCCTTGATCGAACGACCCCCCTGCGCGAGTTCACGCTTAGCACGCTCGATACGCACCCGGCGAATCTCGCTCGCGATGGACCGATTCAGGTGCTTCTGGAATCGCCTTTGGAGCGTACGAATTTCAGTCGCGACGGCGCGGGCCACGTCGTCTTGGCCGATCTGCTGATGGCTGTTCGCCGCGATGAATGTGAGTGCGGCGGCGATGAGTGAATCTTCGGCGGCGAAGAAGTCGGTCGATTCACGGACGACAAGACCCATCGGCGAAATCAGGATCGGCTCCTTCGGCGGGGCCTGCCCGTCCATCAGTCGATCGAGCAACAGGGCCGCCTCGTAACCAATCCGGTCGTAGCCGATCTCGATGCTGCTGAGTGTGGGTCGCAGGCCTTCGCACAGCGTTTCTTCGTTCTGGCCGGTGATGATCGCCACATCTTCAGGAACGCGCCAGCCTCGGTTACGACACGCCTGGGCCACGATTCGGCCGTGCGATTCGACGCTGACAAACACTCCGATCGGAAGTTTCCAGCCGTCCATCCAGTCGGCGATCGTGCGTTCGGACTTGCGCCATTCGTTCACGGAGGAAGCCGCTTCGAGGGAGATCGTCTCGGCGTTGCACTGGCAGCCGGCCTCCTGCAGCGTATCGATGAACGCCTTGGCCTCCATGACCTGCCCGCGGTCGTGGTCGGTCGTCAGCGCCGCAGCCCGGCGAAGGCCCCGGGACAGCAGGTGCTCGGCGCGCATACGCCCCATCGCGGGATAATTCGGAAACACTCCCGGCAGGCGATTCCAGACTGGGGAACTGGTCCAGACGTTCACAACGGGCAGCTTCAGCCGCGCGGCGAGCGAGGCGAGCTTCGTGCTCGCCCGGGCGATGACGCCATCGTAAGGCAGTGCATTGCCGCGCCGGGCGACGGTGTCCTCGACGAACTCGTCCACGGTCGATTGCCAGCCGTGCTCCTGGGCATACCGCAGCGTGCCGGCAAAGGTGGCGGCGTGGCGCTTGTAGGGCCAGTCCAGTTCAAGCCTGACGGCGACTCGGCGGGGTTTGGGCATGGTCAGCATTGTCTCAAAGTCGTAATACTTTGTCGCCAGATCGTATTTATCGGATTCTATACTTTCAAGGCGTGTCGCGGGCAGGGCCGGAGAGGCGAACGGGGAGAAATCAATGGTACCCATGCGTATACAGCGTCGGATCAAGAGCGGCAAGAAGAGTTTCGGCCTCAACGACTTCGAATCGGTCCATCATGCATCGGGCGCGACAGGTGGGTCGTCACCGGACAAAACGCGGCGGGTCGGCTTCCGAAGGCAGGCCTTTGCCATCGCCGCCGCTCACTCGTTGGCGGCGGTTGCGCTGACGCAGTTCGCTGCGTCTTCCGCGCAGGCAACCACTTATTACTGGGACAACAATGGTGGCACCTCACTCTTCGGCACGGCGGCGGGCACTTGGTCGTCAGCCGGGACAGTCGGCAGCGGCACGCAGGGATGGAGCACGGACGCCAGCGGCTTGACCGCTCCCACCGGCACCATCACCACCGCCAGTACCGACAATGCCACGGATTCCCTCAACTTCGGCACCGCAACGGCGAACAGCCTCTTGGCGGGCACCGTCACCGTCAGCGGCACGGTGCAATCCGGCGATATCACCTTCGGCGCCGGGGCTGGTGCCATCATCGTTAGTGGCGGCACGATCAATTTGACGGCGGTGGAAACCATCACGGTCAACAGTGCCGTGGGCACTTTGCAGTCCATCAGTTCTACGCTCTCAGGTGCAGGCACAAACTTCACCAAGGCTGGAGTTGGGCTTTTGGCACTGACACATACCACCAACACCTTCAACCCCGGGGAAATTACCATCAGCGGCGGCATCCTGCGGATTGGCAACAATACCGCCACCACACTGAACAGCGGGAGCTACGGCGGAAACATCACCAATAATGGCACCCTGCAGATTTGGAGCTCCTCCAACCAAACTCTCAGCGGCATCATCAGTGGCTCGGGCGGGATCAACAAGGCCTACGGCGGCAGTCTAACGCTCTCCGGTGCCAATACTTACACCGGCAGGACATCCTTTGTTCCGCAAAGTACTACCGGCTTCACGGTCAACGTCTCATCCTTCAACAGCGTGGTGGGCGGCACGGCCAGCAGCTCGTTGGGTGCACCTACTACCGTGGCCAACGGCACCATTGACGTGGGGAGCGGCACGGCCCAGGCCGGAGTCAACGTCACCTACACCGGCTCCGGTGAGATAACCGACCGTGTGATGAACATCGTTTTCAACGGAACCTCCAGTCAAACCATCACGGCCAACAACACCAGCGGCCTGCTCAGGTTCACGAGCGCGTTCACGGCCAGCCCCGCCACCACCGGTCAGTTGATCCTCCGCGGCACGGGAGCCGCCCAGATCGATCAGGGCCTCCCGCAGCTTTCGTCCGGCGGCCTGAACAAGAACGACGCGGGCACATGGACGCTCGGCGGCTCCGGCCTCTTCACCGGCGCAACCACCATCGCCGCGGGCACTCTAAGCTTGAGCAGCGCCACGGCCCTGCAAAACAGCCCCTTCAGCACGGCTAGCGTGGCGGGCGGCGCATCCGCGGGCTTGCAAATCGCCACGACCACCTTGACTTTGGGCGGCATCACCGGGAGCAACACCTTCAGTAGCCGTTTCAGGACCGCTGGCGGCTACACCGCGCTGACTACCCTGACGCTCAATCCGGGAACGGGTGCCACGCCGAGCTACGCTTCAGACATCGGCAATGGGAATGGTAGCATGGGGCTCACTAAGACCGGCGTCGGCACTCAGACGTTCACCGCTGCGCAAACCTACACAGGCGACACTTCCATTACCGCTGGCACCTTGGCCATCTCCAGCACCGGCTCGCTGAACAATACCGCCATCACCGTGAGCAATTCGGGCAGCGTTTTCTTGGTCGCGCCCGGCGCCGGCACCGTGGGCCTCGGCACCACGGGCGCGGGCACGGCGGGAGCCACCCTGAACCTGAATGGAAGCGGCACGGTCTTCAGCATGGTGGATGGAACAGCCGGAGGCACCACGAACCTGCAGCAGCAGGCGTCCTTCTCCGGCACCGCGCTGACCCTGAACAATGCCACCTTGAACTTTGAGTTGAGCGGCGCCACCGCCGATAAGCTAGCTTTGACCAATGCCAACGCGACCGCCTCGGTCACTGGCACCAACATCATCAACCTCACGCCTCTGGCCGCACTGACCGTGGGCAGCACCAGCAACCTCATTACCACGGCGGCGGGAGCCGGCGGGCTTTCCACCGGTGGTACCTTCCAGTTCGCCACCGGCCTCACCACGGGAGTCGCCGGCTTTGGCGGGACCAACTATCAGGTGACCTTGAACAACGCTGCCAACGCGGTGTCGGTCACCGTCGCTGCGGCCCCATCAACAATGACCTGGACGGGTCAAGTACTGGGCAACGGCGCAACTGATGCCAGTTGGAACACCAGTGCCTCCACTAACTGGGTCTTGGGAACCACGCCGGTCGGCTTCGCCAACGGCAATGCCGTCACCTTCCAGGACACCAACACCGTCACCGCTGGCAACGTGGCCGCTGCCAGCCTCGCGGTAGTCATCCAGGCGGCAGGCGTCTCGCCCAGCGCGACCACGTTCAATAACTCGGCGGTAAACTACACCGTGAGCGGCGGTGGCATCGGCGGCACGGGTGGCCTCACTAAGAGCGGCAGCGGCACAGTGAGTCTCACCACGGCCAACACCTACACCGGGCCCACTATCATTAATGATGGCAGGCTACAGCTCGGCAATGGTGGAGCCAGCGGCACTCTTTCCACGTCCAGCACCCTCACCGTCAATGCAGGCGGTAACCTCGCCTTCAATAACAATAACGCCGATTTCACTGTCACCGCAGGCACCCAGTTCGCTTCAGCGATCACCGGCGCCGGTAGCTTGACAATGGTGGCCGGCTCCATCAGTTTGCAACCGTTGAGCGGCAATTACAGTGGTGGTTTCACTCTTCTAGGCGGGACGGTGTATGTCGGGGCTAACGCTTCAGCTATCGGCACGGGCACGCTGACCCTTGCGGGTGGCACGTTTTCCTCGTCCTTTACAGGTTCCGCAGGGCAGACCCTCACCACCACCAACGCGAACATTTGGAGTGGCAATTTTAGCCTGAATGGTCGTGTGACATCAATGACTTGGAATAACAATGGGACTGTGCTCTTGAGCGGCGGATCCCGGACAGTGACCGGCGTCACAAGCCCTACTCTCAATCTGGGTAACATCATTAGTGATGGTGGTAACAATTATGGCCTGACGTTCACCACAATGACCGCTGTTACCCTAAGTGGTGCCAACACCTACGGTGGTGGAACAACGATGAATTCTGGAACTCTCAACATCAACAACAGCGGCACCGGTGGCACCAGTTCCGCGATTGGGACGGGAGCCCTAAACCTCGGCGGTGCCACGATCGACAGCACTTCCGGCTCGGTCACCCTCAGCACCAACAATGTATTCAACTTCACCGCCAACACCATCTTCACGGGCACCAACTCCCTGAGCAATGGAACCGGCAATTTCACCATCAATGGCACCCGCACGATCACCGTGTCCGCCAACAAACTGACCTTGGGCGGCAACCAGACCAACGTGGTCGCGGGCGGTATCGTCAAAGCAGGCGCAGGCACTCTTGCACTGCTCGGATCGGGCGTCCAGACCGGTGCGGCCACCATCTCTGCAGGCGTTCTGGAAGTCGGCGTCATCAACAACGCCGGAACCCCCGGCGGTAGCAGCGTTGGAAACGTAGCCACTGCCGCAGCCAATTTGCTCATGAGCAACGGCACCACGCTGCGCTACGTAGGCTCGGCAAACGCCACGACCGACCGCGCATTCACGATCAATGGCACAGCAGCAGGCGACGGCGCGACCATCGAATCCTCCGGCGTCGGCACGCTTTCCTACACCGGCGCGGTAGCCCTCGCCTACGGCACCGCTGCTCAAACCCGCACTCTGACCCTCGGCGGCACCAACACCGGAGCGAACACTTTCGGTAAAGTCATCGCCAACAACACCACGGGTGCAACCACCCTCACGAAATCCGGCGTCGGCACCTGGGTTCTCTCGGCCAATAACACCTACACCGGCGGAACCAACATTAATGCCGGCATTTTGAATCTCGGCATCGTCCAAAGCGGCACCGGCGGCCCGCTCGGCGGCACCGGTACGGTCGCATCGTTGGGCATCATCGCATTCGGCGGCGGCACCCTGCAATTCAGCGCCAGTAATACGACCGACTACTCCAGCCGGTTTAGCACCGGAGCGACCCAGGCTTTCAACATCGACACCAACAACCAAACGGTGAACTGGGGAACGGGTAACGCCTCGTCGGGTGGCACCCTGACCAAACTGGGCCTCGGAACCTTGAACATCACGACCGGCTCCAACGCTTTTACCGGTGCCACGACGATCAATGGCGGCACCTTGCAGGTCACGACCTTGGCTGACTCAGGGACGAATAGCGGAATCGGCAAGGGCGACGCCACGGCGGCGACGTTGGTCTTCGGCGGTGGCACGCTCCTGCATAACGCGGCCAACGTGGCGACCACGAACCGTCTCTTCACCATCGGTAATGCGAGCGGTCTCACGGCTACGCTTGATTCCTCAGCAGTCTCCTCCACGAACATCATGAACTTCACCAACACCGGTGCGTTGGGCTTGGGAGGATCGGGAGCCAGAACTTTGACCTTACAAGGCAGCAACATCGGATCCAACGCGCTGGCGGCAGTGATCGGCGACGGCGCGGGCGGCGTCACGGCAGTAGTTAAGTCTGGCTTGGGCACATGGAGCCTTACCAACGCGAACACCTACAGCGGCGGCACGACCATCACTGCCGGCACCCTGCTCGTGAACAACACCAGTACCTTGGAAAGCGGTACCGGAACCGGCGCGTTGCAGGTCGATGCCGCAGGCACCATCGGCGGCTCTGGATCGATCGCCGGGCCGCTCACCCTGGCCGGTGCCATCTCCCCCGGCAATAGCGTCGGCACCCTCACGACGGCCAACGAGACTTGGAGCCGCGGCGGCTCCTACGTCTGGGAGATAAAGGACGCCAACGGAGACGATGCATTGCCTGGCAACACGTTAGCCAACCAAGGTACCAGTTGGGACTTGCTCGAGATCAATGGCACCCTGAACATCGACACCTCGACGGGTCCGCAGTTCACTATCTTTCTCAAGACACTCAACAACACCACCCCTGGAGCAGCGGCCGACTTCAACCCCGCCAGCGACTACACGTGGACAATCGCCAGGACCACCAGCGGCGTGTCGAACTTCAACGCCGCGCTATTCAGCCTGGATACCAGCGGATTTGTTGGCGAAACCGGCGATTTTGCTATCACTGAGTCGGGCGGCAATATCAACATCAGCTACACCGCCGTCCCCGAACCCGGCTC
Organism: Humisphaera borealis; assembly: GCF_015169395.1. Lineage (GTDB taxonomy): Bacteria > Planctomycetota > Phycisphaerae > Tepidisphaerales > Tepidisphaeraceae > Humisphaera > Humisphaera borealis. Next base: position 1,822,786 of record NZ_CP063458.1, on the reverse strand, counting down.
GATCGGAACCCTTGCGGTCGCCGGTATTGGCCTGCTCGCCCGACGGCGCGGGCGTCGGTTGCGGGAAACAGTTTGAAGTCAAGACGCGTTGTTTAGTAGGTCATACAGAACGTCGTTTAGTAGGTCATACAGAACGTCACCCCAGCGGAGAGACACAACCATGCAAAGCAAGCAGATCAGGATCAATCACAGCCCCAAGGCGTTCGTTTCCGCCACGCTGCCGTTTGTCGCGCTCGCGATAGCGTTTCTTGCCGGTGCTTCTGCGGCACGGGCCGCGGCAGACACCGATGCCAAGCAGCCACTCCCGCGGCCCGACGGAAAGCCGGCGGACATGACTAAGCCGGTTCAGGTCTTCATCCTCATGGGACAGTCGAACATGGTTGGCCTGGGGAAGGTGACCGGCGGCGAAGGCTCGCTTGAAAATGCGGTCAAGACCAAGAACAAGTACCCGCACCTTATCGATGACGCCGGCCAATGGACCGAGCGCAAGGACGTCCGCAACGTGCGCGTGATGGTCGGCAAAGGCGGCGGGATGCAGCTGTTCAACAATGAATGGATGGCCGTCAAAGGCAAGACGATGGGGCCGGAGTATGGGATCGGACACCCCGTCGGCAACGCCATCGAGGCGCCTGTGATGATCCTCAAGAGCTGCATCGGCAACCGTGCTCTGGGCTGGGATCTGCTGCCGCCGGGAAGCGAGCAGTTCGAGTTCGAAGGCAAGATCTACGCCGGCTACAAGCAATCCCCCGATTCCTGGTTAAAGGGCAGCGAGCCCAAGCCGATTGCGTGGTACGCGGGCAAGCAATACGACGATGATACCGCGAATGCGAAGAAGGTCCTGGCGGAGCTCGACAAGTACTACCCCGGGGCGACGAAGTACGAAGTCGCGGGGTTCTTCTTCTGGCAGGGCGAAAGGGATGGCGGAAGCGCCGCACTTTCAAGCCGGTACGAGCAGAATCTCGTCCGGTTTATCAAGCAGCTCCGCAAAGACTTCGATGCCCCTAAGGCGAAGTTTGTGCTGGCGACCCTTGGAGAAGCCACGAAGGGAAGCGGCGGTAACGGCGGCAAGGTGCTCGAGGCCCAACTCGCGGTAGACGGCAACGCCGGCAAGTATCCGGAGTTTAAAGGCAATGTTGCCACTGTGTACGCCAATCCCCTTTCCAAGGGCGGCAGCGGCAACAGCCACTACAACGGAAACGCCGAAACCTATATGGACGTCGGCGAAGCCATGGGCCATGCGATGGTCAAACTGCTGAAGGAATAGAGCGATGGCCAGACAAATGTGCTTGACCCTGCTCGTGACGCTGGTGCTTTCGGGCAGCGTCCGCGGCGCCGACCAGGCCGCCACACCGGCTGAGGGGGCAGTACCTCAGCCGGTACAGGAAGTGCTGCGCACCTACTGCGTGGACTGCCACGGCCAGAGTAAGAGCAAGGGCCAGGTGCGGCTCGATACGCTTTCTGCACTGGATTCGAAAGTCCGACTGGACCTGATGAACAAGGTTCAGGAGCAGATCCACTTCGCCGAGATGCCGCCGGATGACCAGAAGCAGCCGAGTCCCGCGGAGCGCAAACTGCTCGCCGATTGGGTGCGGGGCGAGTTAATCCGATCAAATGCGCCGCTGATCGAAGACAAGCTTCGTTACCCCGACTACGGAAATGCCGTCGATCACGACAGGCTATTCGGCGGTTCGATCCAGGAGAAGCCCTATACGCCCGTCCGGCGCTGGCTCGTCAGTCCGATGATCTTCAAGGAACGGGTCATCGACGTCTTCGGCCTCACCGGGCGAGAGCGCGACACCTACTCCCTGAACGGCGCGTCGTTCTATGGTGTAACGAACCCATTTATCCTTCCCGACCGCTCGGGCATTCGCGACTACGCCATCACGCCGCTCGATGGCGGGCACCTGCTCGTCATGCTGAACAACGCGCAGTGGATCTCGCATAAGCAGATCCGCGCGGCCCGCGTCAAGAAGGGGGATTTCAAGGCGGACTTCTTCGAGAACCGCGCCGATCGGTTTGCCCCTTCTACGCCGGCGGCCTTTGAAACGATCATCCTGAATCCCGCCAAGCCCACTGATGACGCGCTGGTCACCGCGATTCAAACTCAGTTCAGCCGCACGCTGCAGCGGCCGGCCACCGACACGGAAGTGGCGAAGTACCTGGCGTTGACCCGTTCGGCGATTGACCTCGCGGGCAACACCGAAGGCCTGCGCCAGATGCTCGTGGCGGTACTGCTGGAGTCGGAGTTTCTGTACCGCATGGAGTTCGGAGCCGGCCCGACTGATGCGGCCGGCCGACGGATGCTGTCCCCCCGCGAGGCCGGTTTCGCGATCTCCTATGCCCTCGGCGATCGCGGCCCCGACGCCGTCCTGGTTAAGGCAGCCGCCGAAGGCCGTCTGGGTACGAAAGACGACTACAAGCGCGAAGTCCTCCGCCTGCTGGCCGACAAGACCTACTACAAGGGACGGATCGATTACGGCATCAACGACTCTGACTTTGTCTCGCACCCCAAGATCGTGCGGTTCTTCCGCGAGTTCTTCGGGTATCCCAACGCCGTCAAAGTCTTCAAGGACAAGAATCGCAGCGGTGGCTACTACGACAATCCGGGGCGCGGCAGCAGTGCGACGCCGGGCCGCCTGATCAGCGAGGCCGACCGGATCGTTGCCCTGCACGTGGAGCAGGACCGCAACGTCTTCGAGAACCTGCTCACGACCGACCGGTACTTCATGTACCACAATGTCGATAACGAGAAGGGGCTCAAGATCGTCGCGGATTGGAAGGAACTCTACGACACCCTGAAAGACACCGACTGGCGTAAAAACCCGGATAAGGTCGCCGCCCAATACGCGGACCTGCTGAAGAAGAACCGGGTCGATTTCGCGCCGACCGGTCGCGGTGCCCATTCCAATACGCTCACCCGGGTGATGCAGCATCTGTCGTACACCCTCGGAAAGGGCAATACGCCGTTTACCACCTTCCCCTGGGCTCACGGCAATCAGTTCCGTTACTCGCAATCGTACAGCTTGCCGGCGACGCCTGGTGTCAACGGGCAGTATGGCGAGGACGACGATCTGAACTACCCCGTTGTTCAGCCGTTCCAGATCGCCAATCGCAAGGGCATTCTCACCCATCCCGCCTGGCTGATCGCCCACTCGTCCAACTTCCACACCGACCCCATCCGGCGTGGCCGCTGGATCCAGGAGAAGCTGCTCGCCGGCCGCGTGCCTGATGTACCCATCACCGTGGATGCCAAGGTACCGGAAGACCCACACAAGACCTTTCGCCAGCGCGTCGAATCCGTGACCGGCGAGGCACAAACCGCGTGCTGGAAGTGCCACCAGCACATGAACCCATTGGGTTACCCCTTCGAGTACTACGACGATTTCGGTCGCTATCGCAAAGCCGAACCGTTGGAGAACCCGGAAAACCTCGTCGCCAAATCCAAAGACAAGTACGGCGCCGATACCTACAAGACCAAAGCGGTAGAGACCAGCGGCTACCTCCGCGGCACCGGCGATCCGAAGCTGGACGGCCCGGTGACCGACGCCCTCGAGATGATCGACCGGCTCTCGAAATCAGCCCGCGTTCGTCAGTCCATCATCCGCCACGCCTTCCGCTTCTATTTGGGTCGCAACGAGATGCTGTCCGACTCGCAGACGCTCATTGATGCCGACAAGGCGTACGTCGAAAGCGGCGGCAGCTTTAACGCCGTGATCGTCTCGCTGCTGACGTCTGACTCATTTATGTATCGCAAGTAAGCCATCCGATGCATGCTGTGGTTCGCCCGAACGCCCAACGCCGGTCAACGAAGGATACGAACATGACGACCCGAAGAGACTTCCTCAAATCAACCATCGCCGGGACCGGTGCCGCAATGCTGCCGGCGTCTATCTCGCAGGCGATGGCCGCCCCGGCGATCGGCCAGCCGCCGATGCGGTTCATCTTCATGCACAAGGGGAACGGGCTGTTTCCCAGCGTGATGGTTCCGCCGAGCCTGAGCAAAGAGGACCTCGCGAAGGAGAACCGGAAAGAGTCGTTCACCGTAGACCTCGCCCGGCACGAGCTGCCTTCCTGGATGAGTGCGCTCAACGCTCACAAGGAACACATGACAATCCTCCAGGGGTTGTCGGGGAAGATGTGCACCACCGGCCACCACACATGGCAGTCGAGCCTCGGCGTCTACGCCGCCAACGAACGCCTGAGCTCCATCAAGTGGGCGACGGTCGACTTCGAACTCGCCAGGATGTTTCCATCCCCGCTCGAGCACATCGAGCTGGCCTGCTTCCCGATCGACGGCGGCAACGCCCGCGGCAACATCTTCGGCATCGAGAAAGGCTTCTCCGCCCGCGGGCCCCAGCAGCCCAACTACGCCTTCGGTTCGCCCAAGGTCGCGATCAACGAACTGTTCAAGGCGGTGTCGAGCAACGAGGCCGACCGCGTCCGTTACCAGCTCGAACGAAAGGTCCTCGACTTCAGCGCCGCCAACCAGGGCGGGCTTGGCCGCGAACTCACCGGCCTTGAACTGGCAAAGGTGCAGAACTACGCCGTCGCGATGGAAGACATCCGCCGCCGCAACAGCAAGCTCGAATCCATGGGCGACGTGATCGGCCGGAACCTCCCCAAGCTCGACAAGAAGTTCCTCGCCGACGACCTCACCACGATCGACTGCCAGATCGGACATACCGAAATCCTCCTTTCCGCGCTCATCTCCGGCATGACCAATGTCGTCGCATTCACCGTCGATGAACTCGGTACGCTCTACAGCGGCGTCCCGGGGCTTGAGGCTGAAAAGATCAACCAGCACGATGTCGGTCACGGCAAAAGCGTCGGCACCCTCAAGGCCGAGGAAGTCCGCGAAGCGATCTGCAAACGCCACATGGCGTTGATCGATACCATCGTCCGGCGACTCAAGAGCGTCCCCGACGGCAAGGGAACCCTGTTCGACAACACCATGCTCTTCTACTTCCCCGACAACGGCGAAACCCATCACAGCACCGGCATTGAATGGCCGTACCTGGTGCTCTCCGGCCGAAACGCCAAGCTCGATATCGCCGGTCGCTATATCCGCCTGCCGTACTGGGGCACTGCGGGGCACAAGACGATCGGCAACTGGTTCACCACCATCCTCAATGCCTACGGAAACCCGATCAAACACTACGGCGACCTTGACCTGGGCCTGAACAAGTTCACCCCGGACCAAACCGGCCCGATCCGCCAGTTCCTGTCCTAAACGGCGGAGGAACCGGTGCGGCCACGCCTGCCAACACGACGCGAAGTTCTCTCCCGTGCCGCGGCCGGCCTCGGCGCGCTGTCGTTGCCCGCCTGCGCGCCGACCGCCGGCCGCAAGCCCGATGCGACGGTCGCCGATGCCGCCGCCGACGCCTCCGCCGGCTACATCGACGCCCACAGCCACATCTGGACGCCCGACACCGACCGATTTCCCCTCGGCCGGTGGATCACGCGAGACCAGATGGATCCCCCCAGCTTCACCGCCGAGCAACTGCTCGCTACGGCGGCACCCCATGGCGTTGACCGTGTCGTCATCATTCAGCACGCCCCGTACTACGGGGATGACAATTCATACCTGATCAATTGCGCGAGACGATTTCCCGGCCGGTTCTCCGTCGTCGCGATCGTCGACGAACGTCGGACCGACCTGGCCGACCATCTTCGCAACCTCAAGCGGCAGGGCGTTCGCGGCCTTCGCATCTCGCCGACGCGCTACGCCGACCGAACCTTCGTGAAAGACCCCTCCAACTGGTTGAACGCCCCGGCGATGCGCAAGCTCTGGGCGCTGGCAACCGAGGAGGATCTGATCCTCTGCCCGCTGGTCAATGTCGAACATCTGCCCACGCTGCACCCGATGCTCGCCGACTTCCCCGGCACCAGGGTCGCGATCGATCACTTCGGCCACGCCCGCGCCGATAGGCCCGACGAGCTCCAGGCGTTGCTGTCACTCTCCCGCCACCGCAGGGTCCACGTGAAGGCCTCAGGCTTCTACAAGTTCGGCGACGCCAGGGCACCGTACAACGACCTCGTGCCGATGATGCGGCACGTCACCGAAGCGTTCGGCGTAGACCGGGTCCTCTGGGGCAGCGACTGTCCTTACCAGCTCCAGAAGGGCAACAACTACGGCGACGCCGTCGCGATGGTCGAGCACGATCTCGACTTCCTTCCCCTATCCGCCCGCAAAGCCATCCTCCGCGATAACGCCCAGCGGCTGTTCTTTGCCTGATACCAGACCGATGCGCCAGCCGTCGGCAAACAGGCGAAGACAATGCCCGGCTACCTGGTCCTGTCGACTCCGGTTGATCCCGTTGGTCGTACCAGCGAGTACACCTTGGGCGGGTTTTTGTACAAGTACAGCCACCACCCGACGATCACCGCAAGCACAATCAGGCCAATGGCCAGTATTCCGCCCTGTCCCAGCGCCTCGCCGATTGCTTTCAAAGCACCGGCTTTTCCATACCGCTTGGTGCCGTTGTCAGGAGCGCCGGCAGCGAAGAAAAGCAGCGAGGTCATCGCGATGACAATCGCCGCGAAAACACCCGGACCCCAACTGTACTCCGATGGCGATTGAGGACGTGAGACCGGCGTCGTCGAAAAGCCGAGCAACCCGGCCAGTTCCTGCGCCGTGGGGACGGTTGCGGACTTGTCTTCGCAGCCGAACACTGCGTGCTTCTTCCCGGCCCTGTCGCGCACCGCGATTGCCGTCCAGTTTTCCTCATATTCCACTGACATGATCTCCGACCGCATCAACGTCTCGGGCCTCTTAAAGTCGGCATCCCCGCCGGCCCGCAGGCGGTCGATCACATTCTGCATCCCTTTGATGGTCGTGCTGGCCCAGACCAGTCGGTCGGGAAGCAACTGCATCACATGAGCCTCTCCGCCACGTTCACCTTTGATCACGGAAATCCAGTAGTGCTTCGACATGTTATCCCTCCACTGAAATGAGTGCTTCGAACGCCCCGATACCCGTTGAGCTCGCTTGGAGCGTGGTGAAGTGTACCCATGACCCGGCTCCCGCGCCAATCGAACCCAAAACGCCCGTGCCAAACGAACCCAAGATCGCCCCTCGTACCCGCGCCGAACGAACCCAACACAGTCTGCCGAACGAACCCAACACACCTCCGCCGAACGAACCCGAGACCACTCGGTGCCACGGGTCGGCGGTACTCCGCAGACCCGTGCGTAACACGCCGCCGACAGCACGGGTCTCCGGAGTACCGGCGACGCCGTGGCACCGGGTCGTGCCGGACTGCCGAACGAACCCGAGATGGCCACGCCGAACGAACCCAAGACCACTCGGTGCCACGGGTCGGCGGTACCCCGCAGACCCGTGCGCAAAGCGCGGCCGACAGCACGGCCCAGCCGCGCGCACGTCGCGCAGCAAAAACCGCGGCCCCAAGGCAACCCTCGGCCGCACCCTCAGGAATCTGTCGCCGGCGTTACGCGGCCAGCGGTCCTCATAACGAGCGCACTTCCAGCTTCGAACCCCAGCGACACCGCGCCGCCGACGAGCCCTCACCAGAATAACATGTTAGTGTATTGTACGGTTCTGGCATGCGTGAGCAAGGAAAATCCGCCTTGCGCCCCAGTAGCGGGTCATCGCTCACCTGCCTCCCGCCAGTACGGCGTTTAAAAACGCCGGCCGTACCCGATCCCCTTCGGGACGAGAAATGACGCTGGCGTCTGAAGGTACCCAGCGAGGACGCGGCGTGCCACCGGCGGGCATGACGACCCACGCCCACCGGTGCAGGCCGTGCCGCTGACGGGCGAGCGCGATCGCCTCGATCAACTCATCGGGCATGCCACCTGCCTGGCGTTGTTGTTCACATCGCGAGGATGGCTGTCTCGGTCGGTCCGTCGCCGGCGATGTGGAGCACTCGGCCGGTGGCATCCAGGACGACCAACCGCTCTTTCTCGAAGTGCATCCCCTCGGTCGTGGTCGCAGCGAAGTTCTGATCGAAGGTGAGTTTCATCGTGACCACATGGACTTCATTGAAGGTCTTGTCCGCGAGCTTGAACTGCTTGTGAAACTTAACGCTCGCGTGGTACTCGACTCGACTGTTCGGCTCGGTGTAGCGCTTCACAACCTGCTTGCCGTACTTCTCCACCAGTTCCGAGTAGTAGGTGACGGCGTCACCGGTGATCGCACAGGGAATACGGATGCCGAGCTGCTCCCTGTACCACCATGCCTTGTCGTCGGCCTTGGCCTCTTTCGGATTGGCCAGGCCGGGCGCGTCGTTGCGGTCGCCGGCTTCGGCAGCTTGGCGAAGCGTCTCGGCAGACGGCCGGGCCGCCTCGGCGGCGGCGATCGCGGCGGCCTGCTCCTTGCCCTTGGCATCCCGGCGGATGACGACCTGATGTTTCGCGGCGTTGGCCGGCCACTCTTTCGGCATCGTTCCGGGGACGACGCTTGCCGCACAGACCCCGGCCAGGCGGTTCCACGCCAGCAGGCCGATCGAGTAAAACGCGAATGCTCTGCGGCTGATGAGGGCCTGGTTCATTCTTGGGGTTGGTTTGGGAGCCGGGTTATTGAGCCAACAGGGATTCTTGCCGATCCACCCGCCTTACGCATCCACCGTCGCCCCGGACACGAACACCATCGCGTCCTGGGTAACGGCGCTGGCGCCCATGTACATACCCCACCGGAACGAGGTGTACCCGGTCGGCCGCTCGTAAGAGCCCGTGCCGACGTTGACGCCGTTCAGGTAAACCTCGTAGTTCAGCCCGTCGTCCCGAATGCGGACGTGGAACGGCTTGCCCACCATGTTGGTCGCGATCACCTTGTCGACCCCCCGGCGGTGGTTGAGGACGATGTCGCCGTTGGCGCTCATGTTGAGGCTGACCGCCCAGTCGTTGACATCGTTCTTCACCTGGAAGATCGACGTGCCGATCGGCTTGATGATCGTGTAGGTGCCGCTCCACTGGTGCCACGCGCCTTTCTGCCAGCGCAGGGTGCTGAACGCTTCGATGCGGGCCGCCAGTTCGCGGGTGTTGCGGACATTCGTCTCCCCCTTGAACAGCCGGAACACCTGCGTGCTGCCGTCTTCCTGATACCAGCGCGACCACTTCGAGAAGTTGGCGCGGAGGATGGAACTGTTCCCCAGGGTGTGGATGCGGATCGCCTGCGCGATCGGCCGTTTGGCCGATGTCGTCAGTTCCACCAGGCGATTGGTGACGTCGATCTTTGATCCGGTCACGCCGGTGGTCGAGTCCTCCCCGACCGGCAGATTGCCGCTGGCCAGCACCTGCTGGAACGTGGGATCGGTCCCGGTCTGAAGGTACAGCGGGGTGCTGTCGACGACGACGCAGCCGTACGCCCCGGTGCTGCCGGTGACGTCGCCGGTGCCGGCGGTGGCGCTGTAGGCCTTGTTCGCCGCGCCCGACACGCCGAAGTAATAGGTGCCGGCGGTCGCGAACGTGTATTCGAGGTAGGCGTCCTTCGCGAGGGTTTCGCCGGGGGCGGCGGCGTTGTCGCTGGCGGCAAGTTGCGTGCCGGCGGCGTTGAACAGCCGCAGGTAGGAATCCAGCGCGCTGGTGCTGGTGCGGTCGATGTCGAACCGCAGCCGCTGACCGGCGACCACGCTGATCTTGTACATGTCCACGTCGCGCCCCGCGACCAGCCCGCCGGACAGCCCGGCGGTGCTGATGCTGCCATACCGCGCCACACCCACCGAAACCGCGGGGGCTTCGGAAATCTGGTCGTCCACGTCGGTATTGGGCACAGGCGTACCGGCCATCAGTCGGCGCGGTTCCAGGGTCTCCGGCCGAAAGGCCGCGCGATGGACGTTCGATGATGCTCGGCTGGACGAATGGGCGCGACGCTCAGGGGTCATCTTGCGGTTCCTCGGGAATAGAAACGGAAACCGCCATCAACGGCGCGGCACCTACGCGAGCAATCGTATGTTCCGGCGGGATGGCGGTGGATGCAAGGAGAATGCGACGGCGTTCACGGTCCCGTAGGTGGGGTTCAGAGTTTACACCCGAAGCTACAAACGACCGGTAGGCATCCGCAATGGCATTTGCAGAATGAACCGTTAGGGCAATCTGGATAAAATATTATTGCGACATCGGCTGTGGTCGGTGTATCATGCGTTGGTCACCGATTGTCTCCGGCTGTGCGAGACGCATGTCTCGCGTCGAGGCTTCGGTGGAGCGACGCTGGGGCGTGGCTCCAAGTCTCTTGTTTCTAACCGAGGAACATCATGAGTAGATTTGCCCGTGCGAGCGCACGTAAGGTCCTGCTGCGCGCCGTCGTGTGCGTTGTAGCCGCCAGCCATGCGGCGGGTTGCTACCCAACTGCCGACCAGGGTGGACCGAGAACGGCCTTGTCCGACGACGAGCAGAACCGCGTCGGGATGGTCACGATCTCCCAGCCCATATTCCACCCCATTGTAGATGAGAGCGACGACTCGACGAACATCGACTTCGGCAAGCTCAAGGACGTCGACGCCCTTTGGGATGAACTGAGCAAACCAAACATTGGGGCGGCTACCATCGCACTGAGCCAGCGGAGCTTCGCCGCGTCAGTGGCGGTCGCCGGGCCGACGATCGACAAGACTCAGACCCAGACGCTTAACACGAGCGGCGGGAAGGTGACGGAGAACACGACGACGTCGACGTCGACCGTCGCGCAAAAGACCCCGGCCGCCCCGGCCGTTCCGGCCGCCCTGGGCCCCGGTAGTGCCGAGGACAGGCTGCTGGCATTGCTGGCTGCCAGCGGGGCCAAGCCGACATTGCCCCCGGACGTGCGGGCGTCGCTCGTGCAAAGCTACCGGGCGTACATGCAAAATATCGAGGCGTTCGCCAACCGCGGGGACTTTATCGAGGAAGGGTGGCTGCCGTATCGGGTCCAGTTCATGCTGACGGCCGAGCCGGGGTGGTACACGGCCAAGAACGACTACGACGCGGTCGCCCACGTCGCGTTCGGGAAGGACAAGGACAGTATTCAGGTCGTATCAGTGATGCCAACCGAGACCGCGCAGGTGATCGAGGACCTGAACGCCTCGTTCCGTAGCTTCGCCTTGGCGCTGGCGCTGTCGGGCGGGTACGGCCCGGTCGCCGGATCCGCCGAGGTCAAGAGCCTCGAGGCATTGGCCGAGCGGCTCGAAGGTCAGCGGATGAACACGAACCTGATCGTCAGCTACCCGAAGGCGAACGAGGTGCGAGTGCGGGTCCGCCCGAGTCTGACCGGAGTGCGGGGAAACCAGCGGGACCTACAGCCGACGTCGAGGCTGATGACCGCGATCGTTCGTGTCCCCAAGAAGGCGGCGGACGGGAAGATCCGTGTCACCCAGGCCGCACTGAACGCCATGGGTAAGAGCGGGACGGGCGATGCGGCCACGATGTCCGCCGAGGCCGTCACCGAGGTGATCGTACAACTTAAGGGCGAGTACGCCCCCGGCCCGCGCGACCGCGGCAAGGGAATCGACCTGTCGCCCAGCAGCACCGTGGTGAAGTGGTCCAACGAATGGACTTACACGGCGACCCTGCCCGCCTGGGAGGCACCGAAGCCGCCCGCGGCGATAAAGGTGTCGGAGCTGGCCGGGGCGTTCCACCCGTCGGTGAAAGACGCGAAGCAGGGCTTCGTCGCGGTCGCGTACACGCTGTCTTTGCCAAAGGACGCGAAGGACCTCAAGATCGAGGTTGCGGGCGCCGCTGATGGCGTCTGGACCGCGCCGGCACCTGCCGCCCGCGCCGGCGTGCTAGCCGTCCCGATCGCACGTCCCCTTGCCGAGGCAACGGACGTCACGCTAGCGGTCCGGTTTAGTGCTACTGTGCCAGCTGGTGGGGGGGCGGCCCACGAGTTGAACGCGTCGAAGCTCGTGACAGTGCCGGTCCCGTCGTCCGCTGACGACGCCGACAAGGACCCGAACGTGAAGGTCTCCGGCATGGCGGTTGACGCGCTGAACCTCAAGCTGTCCCCCGGCGCGGCCGGCGACAAGACGGACGTAAAAGTCGCGCCGCCGTCTCCCGCCGCCGGCAGCAAGTAGCCAAGCGTGCCGCGCCAGCATCGGGCGCGGCAGGGGGCAGCAGTTTGGCTGTACCCAAGAAGAGAGAGGGGACATCACGACATCACGTGATGTCCCCTTTCTTCTTCCCAGTTACACGCGTTCGGACGCCGACGGCGAACCCACACAACCGGTTGTCGATCGCGATGCGGTGGGGTGAACCCCACCCTACAAACAACGAGTGATGCCCCCTTTTCCGGTCCTTTTCTTTGTCGAGGAGTCGATCCGTGGTCAGCCATCGGATACGCCATCCGCCGAAGCGAAGCTCGGCAAATACTTTCGTAGTGCAGCCGCCATCTTTCCCCCTCTCGGATCCTTGAGAAGTCGGATTACCAACTCGGGGTAACCGCCGTCCCTCAAGTCGAAGACTGCGGAGATGCGCGATGCGAGACTCTTCCGATTGTAAAGTTTGAGGGCTTGAGGGAAATCCGCGGTATCAACGACTTTACGGAAGAGTTTCTGATTTTCCGCGTATATCTCATCGACATCAATTGCAGAAGTGAACGCCGCCATTAGATTCTGCAATTCCGTCTTCGACCTCGCTTTTACACCAAATCCCGCCAAACGGAATGTCAATTCCTTCTGCGTGCGGTTGATGGCTTGCTGCTCGATTTCACGTTCTAGCTGTCCAAGTACAAATTCATGTACTCGCTGGACTGTCGCGGCAACGTCTAACCTCAGGTGCGCCGCGACCAATTCTAGGACTTCATCCACGCAGAGGAGATTCTCAATCTCGGAAACTTCGGCCGCATAGACGCCATGTTTCGTCAAGCAACTCAGTTCCTTGTTTGTGCGATAGTCTCTATCGATGAGGCCAAACGGTTTAAGGTTGTGGTGACCTGACGATTCTCGAAGGCCCTTTGTTGTTTCGATCACCTTCTCGCAACCACCACGCGGGATGATGAGGTACTCTGGAAAGACAAGCGAGAGCAGCGTCAGGTCGATACTGTCAGCGTCGCCCTCCACAAAGACCGTGGTTCGGCGGCTGCCAAGAACTTCAAGAAGAACAGATTCTGGAAGTGGCGATGCATTCGGAACAAGATCCCACTTCCACGCGGTACCATCAAACGATCTGGCGATTATCTTCGTAGCCATCTTCCGCGAGGTCGCGAAATCTAAGTCATGCGTGATGTAGACGAGAAGGCAATCAGGGCGCGCGCCCTCAATCTCATCCCAAAGTCGAGCTTGTATTGCGTGGTGAAGGTGGATTTCAGGTTCATCGATGATCACAATCGCGTTGTCGGGTGCTATGAGCACCTCCCCGATCAGATAGAAGGCGACACGCTCGCCGTCGCTCAGGTCGCTAGCCGCGTACTCAGACCCGTGCGGCGCGCGGGCCTTCAGCTTGTCATCCAACACCAGCAATTCGCGGTGTGACATTACTGATTGCCAGATCCGAACAACTGTTTCCAGCTTTGACTCTTCAGGTTCGATGAAGGACCTTTCAACACGCGTTCTCTGAACATATAGGTGGTTGCGACGGTGATTATAAGCAAAAAGTAGTGATAAGAGAGGATTGTAGTCATCGAGCAGGTGGCTCATCGCCTTGTCTGAATTTCCACCCCAACGGAAGCTTCGGTCATTACTCACGGCGTAGACTGAGAGAGCACCACCCCCGTAAAAGAGATTCTTTTGAGCTGAATCGAAAGGCACAGGCGTAACTTCATCTTTGAAGGCCAATGAACGCTGGGCGCTCACTCGATGCGTCGGGCATTCATTATTATGCTCAATCCAATAGCCGAGACGACTCTTTCCAGCGCCATTTGCGCCGACAATGACGACGGATTGAACATTGTTGAGCCTCTCGGTTCCGATCGTACCATCGCGACTAGGCAACGTTATATCTACCATCTTTTATGACCCCTTTGCCTAAAGATCCTGTCTGCGTGTCTTTGTAAAACGACGTCGGCCGGGCGCGATTTGCGCCCGGCCGATGGCTAACAGATTGTTCACCGGAAGTTTACGAGCATCCCATCGAGTTCCCACAATTCAGACACTTGTAGCAAGTCCCGCTTCTCACCGTGATGCTCCCGCAGACATCGCAGGCCGGGGCGTCGGCTTGCATGTTGCTGCCCTGGGCGCTTAGCGGGTCGGCGACGACGGCCAGTCGGAGGTTCACGCCGGTGCTGGGCTCGGGGGCGGGGGTGGGCTTTTCTTCGCCGTAGGCGAACGGGCGGGCGGTGTCGGGTTCCAGGCGGCTGTGGTGGCCGTTGGATTTCTTCGCGGGGGCGGGCACACCGCCGTGTGCCCCTACGTCGGGCGTCTCGGACGTGAGCGCCGCGGGTGCGGGCTCGGCGATCGAGATCACCGGCGTCACGACCGGGGCGGGCGTGGTGCCGGCGACGGGCGTGCGCTCGGGACGCCGGGGGGCGTTCTGGGCGCGGTAGCCGGGGACGAACTCCATCGCCAGCCAGCGGAAGATGTAATCCACCAGGCTCTTGGCGAACGGGATCTCCTGGTTGCGGGTCATGCCGCTGGGCTCGAACCGCACGTGCTCGAACTTGCGGACCAGGCTTTCCACCGGCACGCCGTACTGCAGGCTCACGCTCACCAGAGTGGCGATGGTGTCCATCAGGCCGCCGATCGTGCTGCCTTCCTTGGCCATGGTGATGAAGACTTCGCCGGGCTGGCCGTCTTCGTACAGACCGCAGGTGATGTAACCTTCGTGGCCGGCGACGTCGAACTTGTGCGTGAGCGCGTTGCGCGTATCCGGCAGGCGGCGACGCAGGGGACGCTCGACGATGCGTTCGACGATCTTCTCGATGACGCGGGTGTGCTCGATCGCGGCGGAGATGTTGTCGGCACGGATCGACGATTGAGGACTGAGGATGGAGGATGGATCGGCCGACGCGACCTTGGCGGCGTGGGCGACGTCTTTTGCCACCTCGTCCTTCGCAGCCTGCACGTTCTCTTCGCTCTCTTCGTCGTCGATCTGCTCGTCGCTCTTGTTGTTGAGCGGCTGGGAGAGCTTGCTGCCGTCGCGGTAGAGGGCGTTGGCCTTGAGGCCCAGTTCCCAGCTCAGCTTGTACGCCTGCTTGATCTCGTCGATCGTCGCTTCGTTGGGCAGGTTGATGGTCTTGCTGATCGCGCCGCTGATGAACGGCTGGGCGGCGGCCATCATGCGGATGTGGCCTTCGGCGGGGATGAACCGCTCGCCGGTCTTGCCGCACTTGTTGGCGCAATCGAACACCGGCAGGTGCTCGGCTCGCAGGTGGGGTGCGCCTTCGACGGTGCCGCGGCCGCAGATGACGTCGTTGGCCTCGTTGATCTGCCGCTTGCTGAAGCCGAGCTTCCGCAGGAGGTTGAAGTTGGGCTTCTGCCATTCGGCTTCGGACACGCCGAGCCGCTTCATGACGTCGGCGCCGAGCGTCCACGGGCTGAACGCGAAGCTGAGTTCGAACGTGGCGGGGAGGGCCGATTCGATCTTGGCCAGCTCGTCGCGGGTGAAGCCGAGCGACAGCAGGGCGTCGGCGTTGATGTGCGGCGAATCTTCCAGGTTGAGCGTGCCCATGACGTACTGGATGATCGCGTGCACCTGCTCGGCCGAGTAGCCGAGGTTCTTGAGGGCCGGCTGGAGCGACTGGTTGGCGATCTTGAAGTACCCGCCGCCGGCGAGCTTCTTGAACTTGACCAGTGCAAAGTCGGGCTCGACGCCGGTGGTATCGCAGTCCATCAGCAGGCCGATGGTGCCGGTGGGTGCGATGACGGTGGTCTGGGCGTTGCGGTAGCCGTGCTGTTCGCCCTGGGCGAGGGCGCGGTCCCAGCATTCGCGGGCGACCTTGAGCAGGGTGGACGACGCGAGGGGGTCGGTCTCGGCGAACTGGTTGGAATCGATGCCGACCGGCTGGATCTGCAGGTTCTCGTACCCGCCGGCGGTCGCCCGACCCTGGCTGTCGCTGTTGACGTTGTACGCGGCCCGGCGGTGGTTGCGGATGACCCGCAGCATGGGCTCCTTGTTCTCGGCGTAGCCGGGGAACGGGCCGTGCTCTTTGGCCATCTCGGCGCTGGTGGCGTAGCTCTCGCCGGTGAGGATGCTGGTCAGGGCGGCACAGATCCCGCGGCCCTTGCTGCTGTCGTAGCCGATGCCGGCCTGCATGAGCATGGCGCCCAGGTTGGCGTAGCCCAGGCCGAGCGTGCGGAACTTGTAGCTGCGGGTGGCGATTTCTTCGCTGGGGAAGCTGGCCATCAGCACGCTGATCTCGAGGACGACCGTCCAGAGGCGGATGCCGTGGCGGTAGGCGTCGATGTCGAAGCTCTTGCTCTCGGCGTCGAAGAAGGTGAGCACGTTAAGGCTCGCCAGGTTGCACGCCGTGTCATCCAGGAACATGTATTCCGAGCAGTTGTGCACGGTGATGCCGTTGGCGACGAACGAGCTGGTGACGGGCTCGGTGAGGTCGAACACCTGCTGGCGGCCGAGCGGCGAGACGGTCGCGACGCGGTCCCAGTTGCCGGCGTTGGCACCGTACTGGCTGCCGACATCGCCGCCGCGGCTGAGCGCGAAGGGCATCGCTTCGGCGAGCTGCTGGAGCTTGCGGCCGGGCAGAAGGCCGACGTATTTCCCGAAATTGCGGAGACTGCCCGCATCGATACGCAGGCCGTGGCGCTGTGGGGCGGAGGCGCCGTTGCCGGCCTTCCCGCTCCCGATGGCTGCGTCGCCCGATGAAGGGCCGGTGAGATCCCGCGATGCGGGCAGAACTCCGCGATTATCCAATGCTGAATGGGAGGCGATCGCGCTCTGCACGCCGAAGCCCAGCAGCAGCATCTGCACGTCTTCCAGGAACTCGCGGCTGGCGCTGGTCAGTTCGACGGTGTTGTTGACGATTTCGCCGTCGGCGGTGAACAGGGCGCGGAGCAGGTGCTTCTGCGCGGCCAGGCCGGCGGTGAAGGCTTCGTCGCTCAGGCGGCGGGCCGGGGTGTCGGTGCGGACGAACGACTGCAACCGGCCGACGAGGCGGCGGTTGGTCAGCGTCGCCGTGGCGGTACCGCCGCCGGCGGCGAGATCGGCCGATGAATCCACGCCGTTCTCGGCGACGTCGCCGACGAAGATGCGGTCGGAGGCGTCGAGCTTTTCGCCCCACGTCTCGGCGACGTACTGGGCGAAGCTGTCACGCAGCGCGACATCGGGCACGGCGGCGTCGAGGTGAAGGCGGGTGAGGTCGCCGTTGGCCTCGGACATGAAGAACCCGAGCATCTGGAAGAACCGGGCGTCCTGCGGCTCGCCGATCTCTTGGACGGCGGCGGGCTTGTTCGGCAGCTTGACCTCGTCCTGCGGCGTCAGGTCGCGGGCCGCGACCCAGCCGCGACGGCGGGTGTAGATCTTGTGGTCGGCCGTCAGCTTCACCTTGTAGCCACCGGCGGTCGCCAGTTCGAAGACGTCCTTCGTGCCGGTGGGGAATGCGCCTTCGGTGACGTGGATTTCCTGGCCGTCGAGGTTGGTGACGACGCGGGCGGGCAGGTGGATCATCTGGTCGATGCGACGCCAGATGCCGCCGGGCGTCAGCACGCGGGTGTCGCCGGTGACGCAGGGGTTGGACGCGTTAATGCGGCCGGAGTTCGGGCAGGTGTGCCACTGGTTGATGGTCGTGTCGTACTGCACGCCGGGGTCGGCGCAGCGCCACGCGGCGTAGGAGATCTGTTCCCACAGATCGCGGGCCTTGATGGTCTTGTGCAGCTTGGCGTCGGTGCGGCGGTAGAGCTTCCAGTCGCCGTCGGCTTCGAGGGCTTCGAAGAAGCTGTTGGGGATGCGGACCGAGTTGTTCGAGTTCTGACCGCTGACGGTCATGTAGGCTTCGCCGTTGAAGTCGTAGTCGAGCTTCAGGCCGAGCTTCTTGGCAGTCGCCTGCTGTTCGGGCGAGAGGTGCTTGATGCCCTCGGCGAGCGCGGCGACCTTCAGTTCTTCGCGTACCTTCCAGTTGACGAAGTCTTCGACGTCGGGGTGATCGAGGTCGAGGCAGACCATCTTGGCGGCACGGCGGGTGGTGCCGCCGGACTTGATCGCGCCGGCGGCGCGGTCGCCGATCTTGAGGAACGACATCAGGCCGGACGACTTGCCGCCGCCGGAGAGGCGTTCATTTTCGCCGCGCACCTTGGAGAAGTTGGAGCCGGTGCCCGAGCCGTACTTGAACAGGCGGGCTTCGCGGGTCCAGAGGTCCATGATGCCGCCTTCATTGACCAGGTCGTCGGCGACGGACTGGATGAAGCAGGCGTGGGGCTGCGGGTGGGTGTAGGCGTCGGCGCCGCGGGTGAGTTCGCCGCTCTTGGGGTCGCAATAGAAGTGGCCCTGGGCGGGGCCGGTGATGTTGTAGGCGTAGTTCAGGCCGGTGTTGAACCACTGCGGGCTGTTGGGGGCGCACATCTGGTTGAGCAGCATGTACGACAGCTCGTCGTAGAACGCCTGGGCGTCTTCGGTGCTGTCGAAGTAGCCGTGGGTCTCGCCCCACATGCGCCAGCAGCCGGCCAGACGGTGGATGACCTGCTTGGCGGATTTCTCCGGTCCGAAAATCAGGTTTCCGGCTTCGTCACGCTTCTGCTGTCCGTTCTCGTCGAGCTGCGGCACGCCCGCCTTGCGAAAGTACTTGCTCACCATGATGTCGGTGGCGAGCTGGCTCCACTGCGAAGGGATCTCGGCGTCGTTCATTTCGAAAACGACCTTGCCGTCGGGGTTGGCGATGCGGCTGGTGCGTTTGTCGTAATTGACGGTGGAGAAAACGTCCTGGCCGGCCTTGGTGAATCGACGAGTGATCTTCATGCTGCTGTCCTTTCGCAATTCCGGTGCCGCCTGAGCGTGGGGCGACGCCGGGGAGTCCTTTTGGGTTAATCGAGGCAGCCTTGCCTCGATGCCGTCCTTGGCGTGAAGGTCTTCCGTGTTGGTTCCAAAGTGGTGGGGCAGACATTCTTGTCTGCCGCGTTTCCGCGATGTCGGCATTCCTGCCGACGTGAGCGGAAACGCATCGTGCGTCGCCAAGCTTCGGCCGGGCAGGAATGCCCGGCACTCGCCTTGACTAGGCAGGCAAGAATGCCTGCCCCACCATTGTTCATGTCAACATCATCGCGCTGTTGCGATACCTAACTTTAACAGAACAGGTATCGCAAGGCACGTACAATTTCTGTTCACGACAGGCAGTGCCTTCGTGAGTGGGGTGCGAGGGTCTTCGGTCGCACCAGCCGCTATTCGATTTTTCCGTCAGGGAGACCGGGGTCGGATGTCGCGTCAGTCTTCGAAGTGACGATCCGGAAGTTCAAGGCGATCGCGGCTCGGCACCCTGATGTGGCCGCGATTTGGTTGTTTCGGTCCCCTCGCCCCTGTACTCAGGGGAGAGGGAGTAACTCAATCCACCTTCGGCAGCGTCAGTCCCGCCTGGTCCTGGTACTTGCCGCCCTTGTCGGCGTAGCTGCGGGCACAGACGCGCTCGGCCTGCAGGAAGATCATCTGCGCGATGCCTTCGTTGGCGTAGATCTTCGCCGGCAGGGGAGTCGTGTTGCTGATTTCGATCGTCACCTTGCCGCGCCACTCGGGCTCGAGCGGGGTGACGTTCACGATGATGCCGCAGCGGGCGTACGTGCTCTTGCCGACGCAGATCGCCAGGCAGTCCCGGGGGACGGCAATCTCTTCGACCGTTTCGCACAGCGCGAAGCTGTTCGGCGGGATGATCACGTGGTCGCTGCCGGTGTCGGCGGTGTCGACGGTGACGAAGAGGTCTTCGGTAAACCGCTTGGGGTCGACGATCGCCTGCCCGCCGGTGGGGGAGACGTTGGTGAAGATCTTGAAGAGCGTGCCGACGCGGACGTCGTACCCGTAGCTGCTGACGCCGAAGCTGATCTTGCCCGGCCGCTTGACGTTGTCTTCGAAGGGTTCGATGCCGATCAGTTCGCGGATTTGCGTGTCACAGAGTACAGACATGGCCACCTCTTCTTCGCGCTGCTGCGCCTTGCTATTCGGACCGATCGGGGACCTTTCGGCCGGCTCTATTCGCGGCCAAATGACCGCCGCAGGAGCGACGGAAATGGCTTGGAAGAACCTTGACCCCGCATTGACCGATCCTCAACGATCCGTCCAGTGCTTTGACATCCTACATACCACCCCTTGTGTCTGGCAAGTGCATCGACAACAAAATGTGGGATGGTGCAGGAAAAATGTCTGGTGCCCGTTTCGACGTGCTCCGGATGCAGCGTAACCCTTTGTCGTCGCAGAACCGCCGCGATTTGTTGACCGCTTCAAGTTATCCACCGCCCGTCACCAAAGGGTGGCGCGGGCGCGACACCGGACACTACTGGTAGGGGCGGTAAGGGATGGTGCCACGGGTCGCCGGTACTCCGGAGACCCGTGCTGGACGGCGGACGGCGGACGGCGCACAAGCACGGGTCTGCCGAGTACGGCCGACCCGCGGCACCGACGGGCGTCTGGTCACTTGCGCCGGGCCAGGAGGTACGTGCGGTCGTCGTCCTGGAGACGGCCACCGGAAACGGTGTCCATCCAAGTGATGACGCGGTTGCAGGCTTCGGTGACGGTGTGGCCGCGGCAGGCGGCGTAGATGTGGCAGAATTGAGTACGGACGCCGTCGATGCCGAGCATCTCGCCGGTCGTCGTGCGGGCTTCGCTCAGGCCGTCGGTGTACATCGCGAGCATTTCACCGGGGTTGAGCTGGTCTTCGTGCAACTGCACCGCGTCGGGATCGACACCCAGGGGCAGATTGCTGCCGGTGGGCAGATCGCGGGCCGAGCCGTCAGGGCCGAAGATAAACACCGGCGGATGACCGCAGTTGGCGTACTGAATCGCGCCGGTCGCGGGATTGACGATCGCGCACGCCATCGTCGCGAAACGACCGTCGCGAAGATAGCGGACCAGATGGCGGTTCAGGCGGTTCATCACGCGCTCGAGGCTGTCGCCGTCGTCGAGCATTGCGCGAACCAGCGTGTGCAGGCTGCTGGCGACCAGCGCCGCGGCGAGCCCCTTACCGCAAACGTCGGCGACAGCAAGGAAGATACGGCCGTCACCGAGCAGCATCGCGTCGGTGTAGTCGCCGGCGACCCAGCGGCAGGGCTGGAACCCGACCGCCACTTCCAACCCCGGCACGCTCAGGCCGCGGGGCAGGAACTGGATCTGAATCTGGCGGGCCTGTTCCAGGTCGCGTTCGACGGCGGCGTGGCTGAGCGCGTCCCGTCGCGCCGCCCAGGCCGATTCCGACAGGCGAAACTGTTCCGTCGCAAGGGCAGCAATCGCGAGCCATTCGCCGGTTGCGCACTCGGGAGGGAAGACGATATAGAGCAGATCCATCGCGCCATCGGGCGGGGCGTCGGAACCGCCGGGCTGCCGCAGGGGGCAGGCGATCGCACACAGCGGCCGGGTCGATGAGATCATCGACATCTCGACCATATCGCCGTGGACGGGCATGCCGTTGGCGCTGCCGGCCATCGCGGGGGCGCGGCGCTCCATGACCGATTTGAGCAGGCTGCGCGACACCGGCACCCGGTTGCCGCCGTGTCCGCTCAGGGTTTGGGCCGGCACCAGCGCCACCGGGCTTTCCAGCCGGCCGGGGTGCACCCGAAGGGCCATCGAGCAGGTGCCCTTGTATTCGGGCCGGAGCATCAGCTGCAGGAGCTGGGTCAGACGGGCGTCCGATTCATCGGTCTCCATCATCAGCCGGCCGGTCTCCAGCAGCATCGACAGGTGCTCGGCGGCGATCTTCGGCGAGCCCAGGTCTCGGGCGGTGCTGATGTCGATCGCGGCGTCATGATCGGAGACCGGCACGAACGTGGTGTGATCCGATTTCTCGCGCGTGCCGTCTTCGTCCGGCGTTTCCGGCAGCTTGAACCGCAGTGCGAAATCACCGACCTGGTACTGATCGCCGGTGCGGATGGCCCGCTCGTTGACCCTGCGTCCGCTGAAAACCACGCCGTTGCGGCTGCCGAGGTCGCGAATCCACCATCGGCCGAAGGGGTCGCAAAGAACCTCGGCGTGCTGTCGCGAGACGGTGCCACGGTCGAGGTGAATCTGCGCATCGGCTGCCCGGCCGATGATGGCATGCGACAGCACCTTGTGTCGCGCGATGGCTCGGACGCCGTCGTGGACCTCAACCAGCAGTTCGCCGGTACGGGCGGCGGGGCGTTCGAGCAGACCTTGTTGAGCGGAAACGGGTGGCATACGGCTCGCGGAATGACATCCAATGGTTATCCCCCAGGTAGGTTATCAGGATCGAGCGAAGTCGCACAGGGACGACGGTCGAGCCGCCCCTCGTCGGACCGGAGGAGCGGACCCTACGCCGGCTTGCGCAGCCCCTTTGACGAACGTCACTTCGCTCGCGACATTACTCGCCATGACCGCAACACCCCGCGCATTGATCTGCCTCACGACGCTGTTCCTGATGGTCGGCTGCTCCAAGGAAGCTGACGCCGCACCGGGTCGACCCGTCTCGACCTACGCCGGCACCGGCCAAAAGGGTTATAGCGGCGACGGCGGCCCTGCGACGGCGGCTCAGCTAAATAACGTGTTCGGTCTTGTCCGTGGGCCCGACGGCGCGATGTACGTCTGCGATACCGACAACCACGTGGTCCGGAGAATCGACAAGGACGGCAAGGCGTCCACAGTCGCCGGCGTCGGCGGCAAAAAGGGGTACAGCGGCGACGGCGGACCTGCCATCAAGGCCGAGCTCAACGAACCCTACGAGGTCCGCTTCGATACCGCCGGCGATCTGTACATCGTCGAAAGGCTCAACCACACCGTCCGCAAAGTAGACATGAAGTCCGGCAACATCAGCACCGTCGCCGGCACCGGCAAGGCCGGGTACAGCGGCGACGGCGAGGCCGCCACCAAGGCGACCTTCAGCCAGCCGCACAGCATTCAGCTCGACAAGGCCGGTAATCTGTATATCTGCGACATCCTGAATCATCGGGTGCGCATGGTCGATGCCAAAACCGGAATCGTCACGACTTTCGCCGGCACCGGGAAAAAGGAACCCACGGTCGATGGCGGAAAGATCTCGGAAGTGTCGCTGCGCGGCCCGCGGGCGATCGATTTCGACGCCGACGGCAACCTGTGGCTCGCGCTGCGCGAAGGGAATCAGCTCTTCAAGCTCGACATGAAATCCGGCACGATTCATCACGTCGCCGGCACCGGCAAGAGCGGCTTCACCGGCAACGGCGGACCGGCCAAGGCGGCAACGCTCGCGGGTCCCAAGGGCGTCAGCATCGGTCCCGACGGCAAAGTTTATCTCGCCGACACCGAGAGCCATTCGATTCGTGTCGTGGACCCCAAGTCGGGCGTGATCGACGTCGTCTGCGGTACCGGACTGAAAGGCGATGGTCCTGACGGCGACGGCCTGAAGTGCAAGCTCGCTCGCCCCCACGGGGTTTTCGTTGACGCCGACGGTGCGGTCTACATCGGCGATTCTGAGAACCACCGGGTCCGGGTGGTCAAATAAGCCTGGCCGGCTGAGGTGCGGGAGGGTGTCATGGGCTGCGGTACTCCGCTGCACGTGGCGGGACTACACCAGACGAGGCCGGCCACGGGCAGGCGAGTACGCCAGCCCATGGCACCCGATCCCAAATCTTGGCTATGACAGCGCCCTCGGTACACACATTGACCCCGCTGTCCCGAATCCTTTGAACGACACCTCCGCACTTACCGCCCAGGCTTAAGCGGCGGTCTTGGGCGCCTTGCGTTGTCCGAGCATCTTCAGCGGTCCTTGCACATAGGTAGGATTCGCGCAGACGACGCGATCGAAGCATGCGCCGACCACGTGGCTGCCGCCGCCGATGGCGTTGGTGTAGGTCACCTTGTATTGGATGGACAGATCGTCCCTCGCCGGCGTCTGCAGCTTGAGCAGGAAGAAGCTGCCCTGCGGCAACGCGCGGTTGACAACAAAGCCGATCCCGCTGGAAGAGATATCCCTGACCCAGATTTCCATGGGAGGGATACCACGGTCGTCCACAACCATGGGGACGATCTTCGCCTTGGCACGAAGCCCGACGCGCGGCTCGGTGCGCTTGGCCCGGCTGCTGAACTCGTCAGACCTCAGATTCTCCGCGACCAGCTGAAGCAACTTCAGGGTCAATTGCATTTTCCTAAGCACTCCTACAGGTCCGCTAACCTTCGAAAGCCCGTCGACGCCGCATCACGTTCGTGATCCTCGGCGTCGAAGTCGGGTTTCGAACCCGTCAGCACCTGCGTGTGCCTCAATCTCCAATTCAATCTCGGTCGGGGTGCTGTCGGGTTTTCCCCGGCAGGCGAAAAAGGGGCGGCGGCATTCGGGTTTGCCCCTTTTTGTGGCCATGTGGGTTTTCCCTTGGGCCTCCGTTGCCGAACGAAGAGGTGCACCAGCGTACGCGGCGCACCAAGAACCCGGCATTGCATCATGGCAGATCAGCTACTACCAATCATCGAGGGTCTTGCAGCCGGTGTTATTGCGGCGGACCTGAACGATCCGCACGGACTGGCGCAGCTCCATGAATCCTTTGGAGCGGCGGCGAAGGTCGCCCGTGATTCCGGGGCGGCGACACACGAAGAACTCGGACGCGCCGCGGAACGGGGTGCCTCGCTTCTGGAAGCGATCATCCTGCAGGAAGTGGCCAACGCTCAGGCGGCGATGGACGAGATCGGCGCAATCCTGACGCAGTTGCAGCAGTCCGTTGACGGCGGGTCTGAATCGGTAAAGCCGCAAGCGGCGGAGCATCCCCCGGCAGAGGCCTCCCCGTATGACGGGCCCGAGCCCGACTTTTCGGTCCAGACGGATACGGCCGACCTGGCCCGCGAGTTCATCAACGAAGCGACCACGCATATCGACGCTGCCGAGGCCGCGTTGCTGGCCTTGGAGGAAAGCCCGGAAGATCCCGAGCCGGTCAAGACGCTGTTCCGGGCGGTTCACACGATCAAGGGAACTGCCGGCTTCGTAAATCTCAAGCAGATTCCGCGGCTGGCCCACTCGTGCGAGAACCTGCTCGACCTGGCCCGGCAAGGCAAAATCGCCGTCATTGGGAAGACGGCCGACCTGGTGCTCGAATCGATCGACCGGCTCAAGTCGATGGTCGCCGAGCTGTCGAAGGCAGTCGAGCGTAACGGCGTGCAACCGCAGGACGCGGCGCTGGGGGAACTGATCGACCGCATCAATACCGCCAGCCGCCAGACGGACGCCGCGCCGAGCCCGGCGCCGGCAGCAAAGCCGGCCCCCGTAGCCGTAGTCGAGAAGCCCGTCGTTGTGCCGACGGTGGAGAAGACGCCGGCTGTGCCGCAAGCGCCGGTCGAAGAACCGAAGAAGCTGCCGGCGGTTGTGGCAGAGGTCGCGGAAACGGAAGCGGTTGTCGCGCCCCGTCCAGCCGCTGCAACAGACGCCGCGCCGCCGCAGGCCCGCTCCAATGACGCGACGGTGAAAGTGTCCACCGACCGCCTGGACCGCCTGATCGACTCGGTGGGCGAACTCGTCATCGCGCAATCGATGCTCGAGCAGTCCATCGGCCATGGCGGCGGTGACGGTTCGGGAACGTCCGGTGCCACGCGCGGTCTCTCGCACCTGGGCAAGCTGACGCGAGAGCTTCAGGACCTGGCGATGTCGATGCGCATGGTCCCGATCCAGGGCGTGTTCCAGAAGATGGCCCGGCTCGCCAGGGACCTGACACGCAAGTCCGAAAAGCAGATCAGCTTCACGACGGTCGGCGGAGAGACGGAGCTGGATCGCAACCTTGTCGAAGCGATCAGCGACCCGCTCGTGCACATGATCCGCAATGCCGCCGATCACGGGATCGAACCGGCTGACGTTCGCGAAAAGGCCGGCAAGCCGCGGGAAGGCCACCTGGAACTGCGGGCCTACCACCAGGGCGGCAGCGTGGTGATCGAGATCCGCGACGACGGCAAGGGGCTGGTCAAGTCGAAGATCGTCGCCAAGGCCGTCGAGCGGGGAATCATCCGGGCCGACGAGCAGCTCAGTGACCAGGAGATTTTCGGACTGATCTTCCATGCCGGACTAAGCACGGCTGAGAAGGTCACCGATGTATCGGGCCGCGGTGTGGGCATGGACGTGGTCAAGCGCAACATCGAATCGCTGCGTGGCCGTATCGAAATCGAATCCGTCGAGGGCAAGGGCACGACCTTCACGGTTCGGCTGCCGCTCACCCTCGCGCTGATTGACGGACTCGTGGCCAGGGTTGGCGATCAGCGGTTCATCGTCCCGCTGCTGGGTGTCGAGCAGAGCCTGCGTCTGACGCATGGGCAGGTCTCAACGGTTCATGGTCGCGGCGAGCTTTGCATGTGCCGGGGGAGCCTGCTTCCGGTCGTCCGCCTCCACCGCCTGTTCAACATTGAGCCTGCGTTCACGGAGCCGACCGAATGCCTGGCGATCATCGTGCAGGACAACGTCCGCCGCTGCTGTCTGCTGGTCGACGCCCTGGTGGGCCGGCAGCAGGTGGTCATCAAGTCGCTGGGCGACACGATCGGCCGGTCGAAGGGCGTCGCCGGGGGCGCGATTCTTGGGGACGGCAAGGTGAGCCTGATCCTGGACGTTCCGTCACTCCTGGACATTGGCAACGGGTAGCTCTTGTCGGCATCGGGCAGCTCAAGGGATCGAAACAGAGAGACGACTATGACAGCGATATCAAAACCGCAGACCTCAATGGCCCAGGCAGGAAAGTACCTGACCTTTGCGCTGGGGGATGAAGAGTACGGGATCGAGATTCTCAAGGTCCGCGAGATCGTCGGGTGCCTGGACATCACGCCGGTCCCCCGGACCGAACCCCACGTCAAGGGCGTGGTGAACCTTCGCGGCCAGGTGATCTCGGTGATGGATCTGCGGACGGCGTTCGGAATGAACGAAGTGCCGCGAACGGAACAGACCTGCATCATCGTGCTCGAGGTCCGAAGGGACGGCCGCAAGGTGTCTTGCGGAATGGTCGTCGATCGCGTCCGCGAAGTGCTGAACATCACCGAGAGCCAGATCGAACCGCCGCCTGATCTCGGCGCCGCCGTGCAAGGCGGATGCATCCTCGGGATGGGGAAGGTCGGGGACCGGGTCAAGATCCTGCTCGACATCGACGCGGTACTGGGATTCGCCTCTGAAGGGGCCGCGCGGGCGGCCTGAAGTCAAAACAAGAACCACTGTTGGATCGGGTTAACACCGCCTTGCAAACAACGAGACCGCTATGAAGTTCATCGCCAATACCAGCCTTTCCACGAAGCTCATCGTCACGTTCATGTTTCTCGGCGTTTTGCCGCTTGCCGTGATCGGCTGGCGACTGAAGGTTGCCGCGACGAAGATCGAACAGACGACGGCCGACGTCATGGAGGAGCGCGCCGCGCACCTGCTCGACAAAATCGACCGTAACGTTTTCGAGCGCTACGGCGACGTGCAGGCCTTTGCCTCCAATGCAGTGATCCACGACAAGGACTCGTGGTATCAGGCCGGCGCCGACAAGAACAAGATCGTCGCAGCGGCCAACAAGTACGCCAGCCTGTACGGCATTTACAAACTGTCGATTCTCGTCGACACGACGGGCAAGGTGATTGCGGTCAATGACCGGGATGCCACCGGCAAGCCCATCGAGACGGGGTGGATCTATCAGAAGAACTTCAAGGACGCCGCCTGGTTCAAAGAGGCGATGGCCGGCAACTTCCTGAAGAGCACGATCCTCGACGGCACCTATGTGCAGGACGTCTACTTCGACGATGAGGTGAAACGCGTCTATGGCGGCGACGGCATGGTCATCGGGTTCAGCGCGCCGATGCGCGACGAAGACGGCAACGTGATCGGCGTCTGGAACAACCGGGCAGACTTCGCGTTCGTCGAAGAGATGATCGTTGACACGTACAAGTCGATGAAGGCGGACGGCGTCGTGACCGCCGAGTTCAGCCTGGTTGACCGCGAGGGCAGGTTCCTTGTCGATTACGACCCCTCGGGCCTGAAGAAGGAAACGCTGGAACGCGACACCGCGACGCTCCTGCGCAGGACCATCATGGAAGAAGGGACCGATGGGGCCCGGGATCTGATCGCCGGCCATAACGGCACCAGCCGGGTCCTCGACACCGAACACGGACACTGGCAGACCGCCGGCTACGCATCGTCCAAGGGTGCGTTGGGCTACCCGGGGCTCAAGTGGGGCTTGTTCATCCGCGGCAACGAGGAAGAAGTTCTCGCCGCACAAACCTCAACAACACATGAGTTCGTCTGGCTGCTGGGGATCACCAGCGTCACCCTCGCAATCGCATCATGGCTGCTGGGACGAAGCCTCTCCAAGCCGATCCTCCGTGGAATGGCCGCGATGAAGGACGTCGGGCAGCAGGTGGCGGCGGCTTCGCAGCAGGTTTCTTCGGCGAGCCAGTCTCTCGCACAGGGTGCCAGCGAACAGGCGTCTAGCCTTGAGGAAACCAGCAGCGCCCTGGAGGAAATCACCTCCATGACCCGCAAGAACGCCGAAACCGCCCAGCAGGCCAGCGCGCTTGCCGCCCAGGCCAAGGACGCCGGCGACAAGGGCAACCTTGCGATGGCCAAGATGGGCCAGGCGATCGGCGAAATCGAAAAGAGCGCCTCGGAAACCGCCAAGATCATCAAGGTCATCGACGAGATTGCGTTCCAGACGAACCTGCTGGCGTTGAACGCGGCCGTTGAAGCCGCCCGGGCCGGCGAAGCGGGCAAGGGTTTTGCGGTGGTCGCGGAAGAAGTCCGCAACCTCGCGATGCGTTCTGCCGAAGCGGCCAAGACCACGTCGGCGATGATCGAACAGAGCGTTCAGTCCGCCCGAAACGGCGTCGCCATCAGTGGCGACGTCGGCAAGATGCTCGGCGAGATCACGCTGAACGTGACCCGCGTGAACGCCCTCGTCGGAGAGATAGCCGCCGCGTCCAACGAGCAGTCACAGGGCATCACGCAGATCAACAACTCCGTGTCACAGATGGACAAGGTGACCCAGTCGAACGCGGCCGGTGCCGAAGAGACCGCCGCGGCGTCCGAAGAACTCTCGGCACAGGCCGCGGAGATGGCGTCTACGGTCAGGGAACTGATCTCGATCGTCAGCGGCGCGGTGCAGACACCCGCGGCCCGCGACGGCCGGGACGATTCCGAACTCCGCCGGCCGCCTGTCGCCGCGACACGGCAGCCCCAGGCCTCCAGGCCCCGGGCGGCTACTAAGGCCGAGTCGGCGATTCCCTTCGGCGACGATCAGAAGAACAGCTTCAGCGACTTCAACGGATGAGCTCCGTCGCGAGGCAGACGGATGGCGATCGACCGAGAGGCATCAGGCGGAACATGGAACAGGCCGACTTCAAACTCTCGCGCAGCGAGTTCGATTCCCTGAGTCGAGCGGTGTACGACCACTGCGGGATCAACCTGCATGACGGCAAGCGAGAGCTCGTCGAGGCCCGACTGGGCAAGCATATCCGCCAGGGCGGGTACCAGTCGGCCGGGGCGTTCATCGAATCCGTCCTGAACGACCGCAACGGCGAAACGTTCGTCCGCCTGATCGATACGCTGTCCACGAACCTGACCAGCTTCTTCCGGGAGGCGGACCACTTCACCTACCTGGTGAGGGAGTTTCTGCCGCGACTGATTCGAGACCGGAAGTCTTCGGACCAGAAGCGGCTCCGGTGCTGGAGCGCGGGCTGCAGTTCTGGCGAGGAGCCGTACACCCTGGGCATTGTGCTTCAGGAAGCGATTCCTGATCTCAAGCAATGGGATGCGCGAATCCTCGCGACAGATATCTCGACGCGGGTGCTCGAGCGGGCCGAGCGGGGCGTTTACGACGCGGCGCGGATCTCGGGTGTGCCCCCGCAACTGCGGACCCGCTATTTCGCGACCAATCGCTACGACGGCCACGTGTTCTTTGACGCGCTGCCTTCGCTGCGATCGCTCATCGCGTTTCGTCGGCTGAACCTGATGGAAACCTGGCCGTTCAGCGGTCCGTTCGACTTCATCTTCTGCCGCAACGTGATGATTTACTTCGACAAGCCCACGCAGCAGGCACTGGTGAACAGGTTTCATAGCGTTCTTTCGCCAGGCGGGCTGCTGTTTACCGGGCATTCGGAGTCACTGACCGGGGTTCGCCACCCGTTCGAGTACGTCCGACCGACGATTTATCGCAAGGCGTGAGTGCAGTGGTGTCGGGATTTGACCGTCATTGGAGACGAGCGTGACACAGATCGTGGTCCAGGTATCCGACGCCCGAGCGTCGGCCGACAAGTCGGCCGCCATCGTCACCTATTCGCTGGGCTCCTGCATCGGAGCAGCCCTTTACGATCCGGTGGCGGCGGTCGGTGGCATGCTGCATCACCAGTTGCCCAGCGGGTCTCTGGACCCCGAAAAGGCCTCGCGCAATCCCTGCATGTTTGCCGACACGGGTCTGGCGTATGTGCTGGCCGAGATGGAACGCCTCGGCGCCAACCGCCGAAGAATTCGGGTTCGCCTGGCCGGTGGGGCGGCGATGCTCGACGCGTCGACCAGCTTTGCGATCGGCAAGCGAAATCACGCGGCGATCCGAAAGGCGCTCTTCCAGCACGGATTGTTTGTCGATGCTGAGGAAGTCGGCGGCAGCGTCCCCAGGACGATGACCCTGCAGATCGCCAACGGCGAGGTCAGCATCCGAACCCGCGGGGAGTCGCACGGAATTTAAGCCACCAAAGTGGACGTACGGGAGCCGGCAATGAGCTACACGGTCTTAACAGTCGATGACTCGCCGATGACTCGCGCGATGATTCGCAAAACCCTCCAGATGACTGGGCTGCCTGTGACGCAGCTCCTGGAAGCCACCAACGGCAACGAGGGGCTCGAGGTCGCACAGGCGATCCGGGTCGACCTGCTGCTGGCAGACCTGAACATGCCCGTCATGGATGGCGTCGAGATGATCCGCCGGCTCTCAGCCGATCCGGCATCCAAGTCGGTGCCCGTCGTTGTGATCTCGGCCGACTCCGACGAGACCCGCCGTGCCGAACTCCGGGGCATGGGTGTTCGCGGCTTCGTCAGCAAGCCATTCACGCCGGAGAAGTTGCGGGAGATCTTTACCTCGATCCTGGGAGCCGCATGAGCGCCACAGCAACCGAATCCACGACACAGTCACTTGCCCAGCGCGTTGCCGAAGCGCTGGAGCTGATGGCATTCATCATCGCCGAGCCGCTGGCTTCGCCCGGAGACGTTGAGCCCAACGCGGTTGTCACCGCGGTAGGCTTCTTTGGTGCGGCCAATGGCAAACTCGAGATGCTCTGCCCGCTCGATCTGGGCCGGGCGCTGATGGCGAATGTCGAGGTCGCCGGCAATCACGACCCGGACCAGCTGGCTCGCGAGGCTCTCTGCGAGCTGGCTAATATCGTCTGCGGTTCGTTCGTCGGGCAGGAGTTCGCAAGCCTCGGAACGACCACACTGACACTTCCCAGCCAGGAAGTGCTGCGAGCCGAATCGTCTGCCGATTGGGACCAGGCGTTGGCCATGGACGCCGACGGAATGCAGATCCGGGTACGACTCATCAAGCACGGAGCGGTGTGATGGCGGCAGTGTCCCCAGTGATCCAGTCTGTGACGCCGGCGCGCAAGTCATCCGCAATCCGGGTGCTGATCGTCGACGACTCGGCGGTCGTAAGGCAGATTCTGACCCGCGAACTGGGCAAGCTGCCCGGCATCGAAGTGGTCGGGGCCGCGCCCGATCCGTTTGTCGCGCGGCAGATGATCGTCGATCTTTCGCCCGACGTGCTGACACTCGACGTCGAAATGCCGCGGATGGACGGCATCACGTTCCTGCAGAAGCTGATGGCAGCCCGGCCAATGCCGGTGATCGTCGTCAGCTCCCTTACCGCCACCGGCACGGAAACCGCCCTGGCCGCAATGGACGCCGGGGCAGTTGATGTCGTCGGGAAACCCGGATCGGCGTACGAGATCAACGGCATGGCGGCCGAAATCGGCGCCAAGGTTCGCGTGGCCGCCCGATCCCGGCCGATGCCGCAACACCGTACCGAGCGCCCGGCCTCGCCGACCGCGATGGCTCGAACGACGGACCGGGTTCTGGCGATCGGGGCCTCGACCGGCGGCGTGCAGGCCCTGTCGGAAGTTCTCGCGGCATTCCCGCCGAACGCACCGGGGACCGTGATCGTTCAGCACATGCCGCCAAAGTTTACGGCGTCGTTCGCCTCAAGGCTCAACCAGCTGTGCGGCGTGCAGGTCAAGGAAGCCGCCAACGGCGACAGCGTTGTGCCCGGCCGTGTCCTGATCGCGCCGGGTGGTATGCACACGGTGCTGCGGCGGTCCGGAGCGAGCTACTACGTTGAAGTCAAGGACGGGCCCCAGGTGCATCACCAGAAGCCGAGCGTCGATGTGCTATTCGACTCGGTCGCCAAGTCGGCCGGATCAAACTCTGTCGGAGCCATCCTGACGGGAATGGGTGCCGATGGTGCCGCCGGATTGCTGAAGATGCGCCAGGCCGGTGCGTACACGGTGGCCCAGGACCAGGCAACGTCGGTTGTCTATGGCATGCCTGCGGAAGCCGTTCGAATGAATGCCGCAACCGAAGTCCTGCCGCTGGGGCGAATCGCGGCAACGTTGATGGAGCGGGCGTGCTGCCCGGCCTGAGAGGTAACGAGCCTTGCCGTTGGGATCGTCCGGTGAACCAGAGAGACCCGAATGAATGTAATCACTGCAAAGCGGGAGACGCCGGCCGGACCATCGGCAACAAAGGTGTGCGGCCAACGGCTTTCGCTGACGCTGCCCTTCGTCGATGCGATCGCCCAGCTTTTCGAAAAGATGCTGGGTTGCCCGGTCGAAGTCTCCGAGCTCTCCGCGACGACGAGCCGATCGGCGCCGACTGACATCTGCGGCCGCATCGACTTTTCCGGCGAGTATCGCGGCAATATGTGCCTGCGGCTCGAGCCGGCCGCCGCGCACGCGATGGGAAAAGCGTTTACAGGCATGACCTTTGATCTGCACAGTGCGGAGATGGCGGATACGGTCGGTGAACTGTCCAACATGATTGCCGGTGCCGCCAAGGCGAAGCTTGGTATTCGCACGCGAATTTCTGTCCCAAAGGTTTGGATCGGCGTGGAAATCGATCCTCCCGCACCGGTCGGCGCGGTCATTCCGTGTCGTGTCGGTGATGCGTCGTTCTCAGTTGAAATTACTCTCGTCCAGCAGCAGGCAGCGTGAGGCCACAGACATGAAAATTCTTCTCGTCGACGATTCTCAAATGATGCGGGGCGTTCAGCGCAAGATGCTGGAAAAGATCGGCGCCGAGTTTCTCGAAGCCGGTCACGGTGCCGACGCGCTGGCGGCGATCGCCAAGTCGGGGCCGGTCGCGCTGATCATCTGCGACTGGAACATGCCCACCATGGACGGCATTACGTTCGTTCGCGCACTCCGCGCGATCGACAAGAACACGCCGATCATCATGTGCACCACCGAAACGGAGAAGCCTCGGATCATCGAGGCGCTCAAGGCCGGCGTGAACAACTACCTCGTCAAGCCTTTCACGCCGGAATCGTTCATCCAGAAGGTCGTGCAGACGCTCCAGAAGTCCAAGGAAACCGCGGCAACGGCCGCATAAGAACCTGCACAGCGAGCCAGAACTCTCGCGTCGGCGCCAGCCGTCTTGTACGGCAATGGTTGCGCCGCGGCTTGCGCCATGCCACCGGCCCTCACTCCTTGGTATCATCCCGCTCCTGCGAAGGCTTATCCGTCTGTCGCAACCAACGAAGGCAGGAGCGGAGTCGATGGATTTTCAGCGCGTAGGCATTCTCAGTGATGAAGTGTCGGCCCGGTTTGATGAGGCCCTCGACTGGATTGCGGGTAACGGCCTGCGGCATACGGAAGTCAGGGTGGTGGACGGCGTCAACATCGCGACGCTCGCCGACGACCAGGTCCGGCGCGTGCGAGATCGTGTCGAATCACGCGGGCTTTTCGTTTCGGGCATTTCTTCCCCCGTCTTCAAATGTGCACTTGATCCCTCGCGTCCTGTGGCGTCCGGCGACCGGTTCGGACAGCAGGAAGAATCTGTCGCGGCCCATTTCGACAAGCTCGCGAGGGTGATCGAGATCGCGAAGCTGCTGGGTACCCGGCGCATCCGGATCTTTTCATTCTGGCGGGAGATCGAGCCGGCCAACCATCGGGCGGAGATCATCGCCCAGCTTCGCCGAGCGGCAGATATCGCAGCAAAGCACGACGTCCTTCTACTGCTGGAGAACGAACCGTCTTGCAACGGAGGCTTCGCCGCCGAGGTCTCCGACCTTGTCCGGGGCGTCAATTCGCCGTCACTGCGGGCACTCTGGGATCCGGGCAACGAAGTCTATGGCGGCCGCGAAGCGTTTCCCGCAGGTTACGAACACGTCAAAGATGTCCTGGCTCATGTCCATCTGAAGGACGCCTACCACCGTAAAGACGGATCGGCGCGATGTGTGCCGATGGGGTCTGGCGATCTGGCCCTGCTGGCCCAACTCAGGGCGCTTAAGGCTGACGGTTACGACGGCTTGTTTACCATCGAGACACATTTCATTCCGGCCGGCTGCCCGCAGAAGACTGGAAGCCAGCTGTCGCTGGACGCACTTCGCACGATCTGGAAGGAGATTTAGTAATCATGCCCGTGACCCCTTCACTCGCAGGAAGTTCGCCAGTGAATGAGCGAACCGTAGACAGGCTTAAGGTCAAGGCATTCGCTACTCGACAGGCGATGGGCGCAGCCGCGGGTTCGGATGTCGCAACTCGCCTGAAGGCTTTGCTGGCGACCAAGGTCACCGTACGCATGATCTTCGCCGCGGCGCCTTCGCAGAACGAAACGCTCTCCACGCTGGCCGCGACGAACGGCATCGACTGGTCGCGCGTGACGGCGTTCCACATGGACGAATACATCGGCCTGGCGACCGATGCGCCGCAACGGTTCGGCCAGTATCTTCGGCGGCACATCTTTGACCTGGTTCGGCCTGGCGTGGTGAACTTCATCGACAGCGCCAACGACGCCGCGGCCGAGTGCCGAAGGTACGGCGACTTACTTCGCGCCGGGCCGATCGACATCGTCTGCCTGGGCATTGGCGAGAACGGTCATATTGCATTCAATGACCCGCCGGTCGCGAAGTTCGACGACGCCGAAACGATCAAGGTAGTCGAGCTCGACGACGCCTGTCGCCAGCAGCAAGTGAACGACGGCTGCTTCCCGAGTTTTGCTTCGGTGCCGACGCACGCGCTGACGCTGACGATTCCGACTTTGATGTCGGGCACGCACCTTTTTTGCAGCGTCCCCGGCCCAACCAAGCGAAACGCCGTGACCCGCACGCTCAACGGCGCGATCGGCACGGAGTGCCCCAGCACGGTCCTGCGACGACATGCGGACTGCACGATGTATGTGGACAAGGACTCTTACGCGGGCGCGTGACACTAGGGTCAGGCTGTCATCCGGAGGTACGGCGAAGGGCCTTGTACCAATGGACGAATGGCTTGTGATCAGAGGAGGACCATCGACGGTCCGCTCCGATGATCGAACATCTTGCGGTTTTGATGCCAGGTCCTTCGGAGTACTTCAGGATGACAGCGGAGGCACCACGAGATCTGGTGAAGCGTGTGGACGCCCTGCACTACGCCACCGGACATCCCGTCTCGATCGGCATCGACGGCGGCATTATTCGCTCGGTAGAACCGATCGCCGCACCGGAGGGCACCCGACCGCGCGCCCCTACGTTTGTCGGCCCCGGCCTGGTTGATCTGCAGGTGAACGGTTACCTCGGCCGCGATTTCAATCGTCCGCCGATCTCACCGGAGACCATCGGCGACTCGGTTCGCCTGCTGTGGCAGCAGGGCGTCACGTCCTTTTACCCGACCATCATCACCAACTCGCCTGATGCGATCGCGCAGGCGGCCGGAGACATTGCTCGCGCTTGTGAAGCCGATCGTGTGACGGCCGACGGTATTGCCGGAATCCATCTCGAAGGCCCGTTTATTTCGCCGGAAGATGGTGCGCGCGGTGCACATGCATTGCAGTACGTTCGCGCGCCAGATTGGGACCTGATCTCTCGCTGGCAGGATGCGTCCGACGGCAGAGTGAAGATTGTGACGATGTCGCCGGAGTGGCCGGAAAGCTCGGGGTTTATCGAGCGATGCGTGGCCGGTGGAATCACCGTATCGATCGGCCACACCTCGGCGACCCCGGAGCAGATTGCCGCCGCCGTCGCTGCCGGGGCGCGCCTATCGACACATCTGGGCAACGGCGCTCACCTGATGCTTCCCCGGCACCCGAATTACCTTTGGGAGCAACTCGCCCAGGACGAGCTTTGGACCTGCGTCATTGCTGACGGGTTCCACCTTCCCGACCAGGTGTTGAAGGTGATTCTCAAGGTCAAGGGTGACAAGGCGATCGTCGTCAGTGACGCTGTGTCGCTCGCCGGAATGCCCGCCGGCACTTACACACAGCCAGTTGGCGGCGATGTCGTGCTAACGCCGGAAGGGCGGCTGCACCTGGCTTCCAATCCCAGGCTGCTGGCTGGCTCCGCCCAGATGCTGCCTCATCACATCAGTCATCTCATCGGCCGAGGCCTGGCGACGTCTGCCGACGCGTGGGACATGGCATCGGTCCGCCCGGCGTCGCTGATGGGGCGTCCCCAGTCTGCGGGAATCGCTGTGGGTGCCCCGGCCGACCTGGTCTTGTTTACGGCTGACAATGGCGGGGTCAGAATCGTGGAGACGATCAAGGCCGGCCGCCGTGCGGGCGGGCCGTCGGAAGCCTCGATCAACACTTCGAAGATCACGGGCTAACAGTCGTTGGGGGCTGCTCGGCATATCACATTGCCACAGGATCGAAACCTGTGCCACGAGGTCGTCGCATGTCGCTACGTAGCTGTTGCCTGGCCGTCGTGCTCATCACTATTCCCGCACGCAGCGTCGGTGCCGGCGAAGTGACGCTAGGCGGCAGAACACTTCAGGTCGCCGAGGGATTTGAAGTCGAACTGGTCGCGTCAGCGCCGCTCGTCGAACGGCCGATCTCTGTATCGCTCGACGATCAGGGGCGTCTGTACGTCACCGATTCCGGCGGGATGTCGGAGAAGGCGGAGAAGCAGCTCGCCGCAAAGCCTCACCGCATTCGTCGCCTGGTCGATTCTGATGGTGACGGCAAGTTCGATACCAGCACCATGTTCGCCGACCGGATGATGTTCCCTGAAGGTTGCCTTTGGCACGAAGGTTCGCTGTACGTCGCCGCGCCACCGGAAATCTGGAAGCTCACCGATGCCGACGGAGACGGGGTAGCCGAGAAACGCGAAGTATGGTTTGACGGCAAGACCCTCACCGGATGCGGGAACGACCTGCACGGCCCGTACCTCGGCCGCGACGGGTGGTTCTACTGGTGCAAGGGAGCGTTCGCCGAGCAAACGCACGCTCTCGTCGGCGACAGGAAGCTTGTTACCAAGGCGTCGCACATCTTCCGCAGCCGGCCGGACGGATCTCGCCTGGAATCGGTCCTCACCGGCGGAATGGATAACCCCGTCGGCGTTGCGTTTCTATCCACCGGCGAGCGCATCTTGAGCTGCACGTTCTTCCAGCAGCCGGCGGCAGGGCGGCGAGATGGGTTGATTCATGCCATCTACGGAGGAGTTTACGGCAAGCAGCATGATGTGCTGAGGGGCCACATTGTCACCGGCGGTCTGATGCCGGTGTTGTCCCATCAGGGTGCGGCGGCACCGGCGGGAATCATCGCCGGTACTCAGAGTCTCTGGGGCGGTGGGCACCGCGACAACCTGCTCGCATGCTATTTCAACCTGCGCAAAGTCGTTCTCCATGAACTGATCGCTGACGGGGCCACTTACAAAACGAAGGACACAGACCTGCTCGCGAGCGAGCACCCCGATTTCCACCCGACGGATGTGCTCGAAGACTCGGACGGAAGCCTGCTCGTTGTCGATACCGGCGGGTGGTACAAGGTGTGCTGTCCGACATCGGTGCTCGCCCGCCCCGACGTCATGGGCGCGATCTACCGGATCCGCAAGAAGGGGCAGGCGAAGGTGGCTGACCCGTACGGCAGGTCTATCGCCTGGCCGTCACTGGATGAACCCGCACTGGCTGCACTTCTCGCCGACGACCGTGGGGCAGTACGTCGGCGGGCGGCGGGCGAGCTGATCCGCGGCGGAGAGAAGTCGGTCGCTGCGCTGGCCGAAGTGATCCGATCGCATCGCTCGGCCACCGTCCGCCGCGAGGCGATCTGGGCTCTGTCACGGATCGACGTTCCGGCGGCGCGAGCGGCCAATCGGGCGGCGCTTCTGATCGACCCGGCCGTGGCTCACGCCGCCATTTCTGCCGCAAGCCTCTGGCGTGACCGCGACGCCGTAGACGACCTGCTGACGCACGTGCTGGGCGAAGACCCGGCGCTGGCGCGGGCCGCGGCCGAAGCGCTCGGCCGTATCGGCGATCGCCGTGCCGTGCCGGCGCTGCTGGAAGCCGCAGGAAAGCTGGGCGACTTCGAACCCGACGCCAGCGGCGCCCCGGCCAACCCGGCTACGCGCATTCTGGAACACAGCCTGATTTATGCGCTGATCGAGATCGGCGACGCCGGGGGCACGCTGGCCGGGCTTTCCAGCCCCTCGGATTCCCGGCGGCGGGTGGGGCTTGTGGCGCTCGACCAGATGAAGGACGGCGGTCTTGCTTCGGACAAGGTTCTTCCACTGCTGGACAGCGGTACGGCGAGGATGCGCCGGACGGCCGCCTGGATTGTCGGCCATCACCCCGAGTGGGGCGACGCCGCGAGCCTGCACTTCGGCAGACGATTGGAATCGCCGCCGGCGACGGAAGCAGCACAGCTGGAACTGGCCGAGTTGCTCGCCCGCCTGAGTACTTCGCCGGCGGTATCGCGACTGATGACGAGTGTCCTCGATGGTCGATCCGCCACGGGAACGCGCAACGTCGTCTACCGTGCGATGGCGGCGGCCGGCCTGGCAGAGACACCGACCGATTGGCTCGACAGGTTGGCCGCCGTCCTGCCTGACGTACCGGAACATGAACTTCCGCTGGCCGTTTCAGTTGCCCGGTCACTGCCGCAACCCAAGGCCGGTCGCGTTTCCCTTCAGAATGCGCTACGGAAGATCGGCGGCAGCCCCACTGTCGCAGAGGCGGTTCGGGTCGATGCCCTTCTCGGTGCCGGAACGCCAAAGGACGTCGATGCTGAACTCTTCGCCGACCTGACTGGATGGCTTGCGCCCACCCAGCCGCTTCAGGTTCGTGGCGGTGCGGCCGCAATGCTCGCCCGCGCGGGTCTTACGGCCGATCAGCAGCTTGCACTGGCCGAGACGCTGCGGGGGGTCGGGCCGATGGAACTGCCAAAGCTGCTCCCGGCTTTCGAGCGAGGTGCGATCGGTCAGCCGCTCGGAGAGAAGCTGGTGGCGTCGCTGAAGGCGTCGCCGGGTAAGAAGGGACTGCGCTCCGATGTCCTCAAGGCGACGCTGGCCAAGTACCCGCAAACCATACGCGACGCGGGTGAGTTGCTGCTAAAGGAACTCAACGCCAGCGCCGCAGAACAGAGTGCCCACCTCGACAAGTTGCTGTCCGAACTGCCCAAGGGAGATTTCAGCCGGGGTCAGGCTGTGTTCCTTGGCAAGAAGGCGTCGTGCATCAACTGCCACGCCGTGGGATACCTGGGCGGCCGGCTGGGGCCGGACCTGACCAACATCGGCAAGACGCGCAGCGAGCGCGATCTGCTGGAGGCGATCGTCTTCCCCAGCGTCAGCTTCGTTCGCGGGTACGACCCCGTCTACGTGGACATCCGCGGCGAAGACAAGATCGTCGGCATCGTCACGACAGAATCGCGCGACGAGATCGTCGTCGCCACAGGCCCGCAGGACGTCCGCCGTTTGCCGCGAAGCCAGGTGATCGACATCCGTCCGAGCCCGTTGTCGCTGATGCCCGATGGCATGGAAGCGGCGATGACGAAGCAGGAACTGGCTGACGTGATCGCCTTCCTGAAGGAGGTACGGCGATGACAAACAGAGAGCCCAGGAGTCCTCGCCCGTATCGATCGAAGTCCATCGCGCGTCGCGATCTGCTGAAGTCGTCGGCGGTGATCGGAGCGGCGGCAGCCTTTCCGCGAGCCTCCGCGGCTGCGACCAAAGGCGGCATGATCGCCGCTGAGAACGCCAAAACGGGCACCGGCGATTGGCAACTGACCTATGTCCGGCCGGATCGCAAGGACGCCGTCCGAACGAGCCGGATCGAAGGTTACTGCTCGCACACCAGCGTCCGCGCCGGCGAGACGATCGCGTTCCACCTCAGCACCACACCGGCGTCGAACGTCACGATCGATTTATACCGGATGGGCTACTACCAGGGCCTCGGCGGACGACATGTAAAGACGATCGGGCCGATCGCCGTCAAACCGCAAGTGATTCCCGAGCGGGGCGTCAACCGGCTGCGCGAGTGCCGCTGGCCGGTGACGGCCGAGTTCACGGTGCCGGGCGACTTCGTCAGTGGCGTCTACCTCGGCAAGCTCTCGTGCGACGTCCATCGCTATCAGAGTTACGTCGTGTTCATCGTCCGGGACGACCGGCCGGCCGATCTGCTGTTCCAGTGCAGCGACAACACATGGCAGGCATACAACAAGTGGCCCGAAAGCGATTCGCTCTACGACACCGATCCGCCGAACAAAGCGCTCAACGGCACAACCCGCGTCAGCTTCGATCGCCCTTATGGGCGGTACCCGCAGGTGGTCGATCAGGCCCTATCCTTCGGAAGCGGCGAGTTTCTCTGCTGGGAGTTTCCGCTGTGCTACTGGCTGGAAAGCCAAGGGTATGATGTCAGCTACATATCCAATCACGACACGCACGCCGGCGGCGAACGGCTGACGCGGGGAAGGGTCTTCCTCTCCGTCGGGCACGATGAGTACTGGACACTGCAGATGTTCCAGAACGTCAAGTCGGCGATTGCCGGGGGAATGTCGGCGGCGTTTCTGTCGGGGAACTCGGCCTGCTTTGCAGCGCCCCTGGTGGCTTCGACCGACGGGCGGCCCGATCGGGTTTTCCACCGCGCCGGTCGGTTTGGGAATCTGACCGATCTGGAAAAGCTGCAGATGGGGCCGTTCGATCTGGACGGTCTGGACCTGCCCAACGAAAGCTCGATCATCGGTGCCCGCACGGTAACGCCGTTCAACGGGTCGGGCGACTGGACCGTGGCACCCGGCATGGCCAACCATTGGCTGTTCGCCGGTACGGGTATGAAGGCAGGCGAAAGCATTCCGGGTCTTGTCGGTTGGGAGTTCCACGGCGACCCGGCGAAGATCGCCGGTCTGGAAGTGGTCGCGACCGACACGACCATCAACTCTGCCGAGAAGACGGCGACGTTTACCGCGACGGTATATCCCGGCCCGAAAGGGAACTGGGTGTTCAACGCCTCAACCATTTTCTGGAGCATGGGCCTGAGCCAGCCGCCGGGATTGGTGCCA
This sequence comes from Humisphaera borealis, assembly GCF_015169395.1. Lineage (GTDB taxonomy): Bacteria > Planctomycetota > Phycisphaerae > Tepidisphaerales > Tepidisphaeraceae > Humisphaera > Humisphaera borealis. Next base: position 1,781,424 of record NZ_CP063458.1, on the reverse strand, counting down.
CCGATCAGCCATTACGGTCGACCGCACGGGCCTGATGCGCGGGTGCAAAGGATCACGTCGAACTTTCTGGGTAAGTGTGGCGTCCAGTCGACACCCGCTTGAGCACATCGATCGAAATCCAAAAAGAGAGAATGAAGTCCACACATGCGCACCGATGGGCACTGATGGGAGAGGATGCAGTCAGTGACACGGGCTGGAAGCGCTGGAAGCCCGTGTCGCTGATCGAATCTGGGGGCATTTGTCGCTGGTCCGGGTCTGGAACGAGGAGCCTTTCGATGGATACGTCCGCTTCGATGATCGCGATCGTCCTGATTTCTATGCTCGCCGGGTGCCGTTCGACCAAACCGCCGGCCGCCGTCGCCATTGGACCGGATCTCTCGATCGCGCGGGATGGCCATTGGCTGGTCATCACGTCTGATCAGACGCCGGAGATCCGCATCAACTACCTTGAGGCATACTGTCGTCCCGGTTCGACGGATGCCGACTGGGTGAAGCAGACGGTCATCAAGCACAAGACTGAAGATGTCGAGGTACCGGCCGGTGGGAAGCGGATCGTCATTCGCGATACCCTTGCCGACGGGGTGATTGTGGATCACACCATCACGGCAGGGCGGGGAGAGATCGACTTTCGCGTCGTTGCCCACAATCCGACCAATCAGCCCAGCCTGGCCCACTGGGCGCAGCCTTGTGTGAGGCTGGGGTTGTTCTGTGGCTTTGCCGATCCGCCGAAAAACTCACCGACGGATTACCTCGGCAAGTGCTTCATCTACAGGAATGGGAAGCAGGTGCGGATGCCTTTCGAACCATGGGCGACGGAAGCTCGGTACGTGCCAGGCCAGGTTTGGTGCCCGGCGCATGTCCCTCGGGCGGACGTCAATCCCCGGCCACTGTCGCCGGTGGTACCGAGTAACGGTCTGATTGGATGCGAGTCAGGAGACGGAAAGTTTTTGTTTGCCACGGCGTGGGAGCCGTACCAGGAGCTGTTTCAAGGTGTCGCGCGGTGTCTGCACAGCGACTTTCGGATAGGCGGGCTCGCGGCGGGCGAGACGAAAGTCATTCGAGGAAAGGTATATGTCGTCCCGAATGACGAGGCGGCGTTGCTGACGCGGTATCAGCGGGACTTTCCCGAGCACATCAGATAGCGAACGGTGAACTACGATCTGGACTCAAACGCCAAGGATCCAAGAAGGGCCAGTCTCTGACCTTGTCCTGGATCCTTGGCGTTTTGGCGTTGAAAGCCCTGATAGAGCAGCAGGGCAAGAGCTTCACTTCACCGGCCGCAGCAGGGTGATCTTCTGCGCGCCGTACTCACTCACGTACAGGCAGCCGGTACTGGGGTCTTCGGCGATGTCCAGCGGGGAAGCCAGCTTCGTGAGCCCGGGGATGCCGACATGGGCGGTACGAACCTGGCCTTTTTCATCAAGGTCCAGGCACAGGATGTCGCTGCCGTTGTTGTAGCGGCAGACGAGCACCTTCCCCTTCATCTTGCCGTCGAACGCGCCAGACTTGAACTCGACCGTGCCATTGGGTGAAACGTGCGTTCCGAAGTCATAGGCAGCGGGCGTCCAGTCGGCATCGGGTTGGGTGCCGACGGGGTATTCGGTCACCTCAGCGACGTCGCTACCCGCCGTCGGATTTCCGCCATTCAAGATGTAGTGCCCCTGGGCCGGGTTGGGGTGACCGTAGTAGCGCCCCTTGCGAACATCAAAGAGCCAGTCGTGTTCCGTCATGGTCACGGCCTTCAGGGAAGGCGCCTTCGCACCGGCGGGGGTATTGCCGCCCGGGCTGGAACCGTTGACTGCGGCATACAGCCTGCCGTTGCTGTGCCAGAGCAGGTCGTACGCGAGGCGAATGCCCTTGGCATAAATGGTCAGGGGTGCGGCCGGTGCGTCGGGATCGTAACTCCCGCCGACGTCGGCCGTGCGGGCATCGATGGTCTGTGATTGGCCGAGAGATTTCGTATCCAGTCGCAGTATTGACGCGTTCAGACGGTGTTCCGGTCGGTTGCCCCATATCTCATCCGGAGCCCCGTACGCGCTGTTGCTGGGCTGCGGAATGTACAGTGCACCGTCGGGTCCGAACGCCGGCTGGTTTGTCAGGTGGTCTTTCACGGATCGCGGAAGCCCCACCACAACATCATGAACATCGGCCAGTCCCTTGCCGCCCATTCGCGATACTTTGCCGCTGAGGTCCGGAGCACTTTCAAAGCCGAACCAGCCATGACTGACCCAGATCGTTACCGTGCCATTCGAAGGGTCGGCTGAACTGGATGTTGAGGGATCGAATGCGAATCCAGTCAGCAAGCGGTTCCCGCCGTTGGTCTCCTGCAGGGCTGTGAAAACCTCAGGCTTTCCGAGGGTGCCGTCGGCCGTGATCGGAAAGCGGTAGATGCGACCCTCATCGCTGCCAGCCCAAAGCCGACCGTCGGGGCCCATCTGAACGCACGTGAAGCCCGCACCGCCAGCCGTAGGCAGAGACACCTGTGCAAACTTGATCGACGGATCGGCCAGAGAACCGGTGCTGAAAGAGATGGTCCTGGCGACCGCGGCCACGCCCTTGGCGTCCTTCAATCCGGCACCAATGGACAGCTTGTAACGGGTCATGCCGTCGAGCGTTCTGGCCGGGCGAAGGGTGACGGTCGTAATGCCGTCCGATCCTGTGGACTGCGAGATCGCTGCTTCGATCGGCGTTTCGTCGTCCGCTTTGCGGAGAACGATATTCGATGAGTTGAGCGTGGCAGCAGCAAGTGCCCCATTGGGCGCACTCATGCGGAAAGAGAGCGCCTCGTCAGGCTTCACGTTGGCCGCCCCGTCGGAAGGACGAGCGCCAATGACCAGCGGCGGAGCAAGCGATTGGCCGCTGATGCCGAGCGTCTGTTTCATCCACTGGCCGACGCCCCGGCCGCGAACGAGCAATACCGCCACCGCGATCGCCATCGCACCAATCAGACCCCATCGGATGCGGCGGCCGAGCGAACTGGGCGACCTCGGAGCCGCCGGCGCGTGCTCCACCGGAACGGCTACGGGCAGATCGTCATCGTCTTCCGCATGGTCGATTAACGTGCTCATGACGGTTCACTTTCAATTGAAGGCGCGGTGTCGGTCGGGCACACGGAATGAATCATGCCCATTCAACTGAAAAGTTCGCCTCAGACCTTGCCAAGGCGAACCTTCGATGGAACGAATCCCAGTTACGTCTAAAGCCGCATGGTCTAAAGCCCGGCTGAAGCCGTCTGTCCCGAGCCGGCTTCCTGTTGCAACTGTCGGATAAAAGCAACGATTTGCTTGAGCTGTCCGTCCGTCAGTCCGGGATTTGTACCCTTCGGAGGCATCTGGAGCTTCATGAGGCTCTTCGGATCGGTCGCAGCACGGCCGGCTTTGATGAAGTCGACCAGCTCGTCGTCCGCATGTTCGAACACGAACTGACTAGTTCGGAGCGTCGGCCCCTGGCGCGGCATGCCCTGGCCGTTAAATCCGTGACAAGCCGCACAAGCCTGATTGAACCACTTCTGACCGTCGGCGGCGTCGGAAGAGCCCAGAGAGACCTTCACCGCGGGTTTGGGGGTGTCCTGTGTCGCACCGACCGCTTTGTCGCAGCCGCTGGCCAAAGCGAGCAGCGCAACAGATCCGACGGCGATGACCGACAGGTGGCGGACGAACGATGTCATATGCGTGTTCACAGCAGTTCCTTCTGAAAACGTCACTTCACTGACGAAATCAATTGTCCGATTGGTTCGAGTCACCTCGTGCAGTCCGATAAGCCCGTCGAACCGCATCCTTACCCCACTAACGACCCTTCATCTTGCCTCAGGTTGGGACGACAGGACCGCCCTGAATAGGGTTGATCCCACGCTTTGAGGAACCGGACGCAACAAATGACGCGCCTCATTTGGCCCACTTGAGCGGTGCCACACGCGACGAAATGTCGCGGAATAACGTTGAAACCGCCGCTATCGGGCATGGATGAAGCCACGATGAAGCACAGCACGCGGTTTGCTTACCTTTGAATCGACGCGAGTAAGCCATTGGTGAAGACTTAAGCCAATAACTTGCCATGGCCATCCAGTTGGCTTCGATTCAATTACGACGGAGTTGCTCGTTGGGTTTCAATTGTCACATTTTCGCCGTTCGGTTCGCTTGGCGGTCCGTTAAGAGTCACTAAGCGGATTGACGAAGTCCCTTTTCGCAATTCGCCACAGAAACAAAACAGGGTAGTCCGATGCTCAACCGCCAATCGCAACCCGGTTTCGACTCACCAACAAACCTATTCATGTCGCAGCCAACACTTCCGTCCCTCTCGTCAAGTCACGTCGGATTCGCTGCCGGCACCGCGTCATCGTCGGACGAGTCGTCGAAGGACGAAGAACTCCGATCACTACGTGTTGAAGTAGCGCGTTGCCATGCGTTGGAAGCCGAGCTGATGCAACTGCTTGGTACCAAGCGTGTTGATCGCATCGTTCACGACATCAGAAACCTTCTCCAGGAACGGATATTCCTGCTGGCGGCGTGTCGCGATTCCGAAGAGAAGTGAGCCCCGAGCCGTTCCCACACTTCCAAACCCGGTCGCAAGGTCCCATAGGGCCGATCTCGCCGGCCCGCTGATGTGCCTAAACCCTGCGCCGACTTTGCATTACGGGTGGATTGGGAAAAGAACTTCACACCTGCGGCCTCCCCTCGCTTGTCGCATTGGCGTCCCCTCTTTAAGCTTGCTCGTTGAACTCAAACGCGCCGACTGTTTGGTCGGCTGAAGAAGGAGCGACGCTATGGGTCTGTTGGACGGCAAAAAGGGCTTGATTCTGAACGTGGCGAACGATCGTTCGATCGCCTGGCATATCGGTCATAACGCGATTCAGCACGGCGCGACCTGCGGCTTCGGCTACCTCGTCATGGGCGATGCTGACAAGTCGCTCCGCCGCGCGAAAAAGTCGATCGACGAGCTGGGAATTTCCGACCCCTTTCTGCACACCTGCGATGTCGGCTCGGACGAGTCGATTGCCGCCTTCTTTGCCGCCGCCAAAGAGCGCTTCGGCACCATCGATTTCCTGGTGCACTCGCTGGCGTTTGCGAACAAGGACTATCTCAAGAAAGAGCAGGGCGTGTTCACCCAGACGCCGCGCGAAGTCTACTCGCAGGCATGCGACATCAGCGCCTACAGCCTGATCGCACTGACGCGCGCCGCGTTGCCGCTGATGCCCAATGGCGGATCGGTCGTCGCGATGAGCTACTACGGCGCAGAGAAAGTGATTCCCGGCTACAACGTGATGGGCGTTGCCAAGGCGGCGCTGGAATCAACCGCGCGTTATCTCGCGTATGACTTGGGTGAAAAGAAGATCCGGGTGAACTGCATCTCTGCGGGCCCGATCCGCACGCTGGCCGCGATGGGCGTCGGTGGAATCGATGAGATGCTGGAATACACGCCGAAGAAGGCACCACTCAAGCGGAACATCGACGCCGACGAGGTTGGCAAAACGGCGGTTTATCTCCTGAGTGAACTGTCCAGCGGCGTAACCGGAGAGACGCTCTACGTGGATGCCGGCTTCAATAACGTCGGCCTCTGATCGCGAGGGCGAATCGGCTTGAGTTCATCGAACGAACGGGTCGTAGTACTTGTTCGTGTGGGCCGAGTTGCGGTCGATGAACTCTGCGTGGCCGTCGGCAAACACCACGTTGCCCTGTCGATCGCCGTTTGAACTGAGACCTACCGCCGCCGTATCGGGCACGAGAGGTGCCCGGTCATGGCGAATTGCCAGCAGGTTGATGCTGCCGGTATCCATGGTGCCCCAACCGTCATCGATCGTGGACTCGTCCTCCTCGTAAACGAGGATCTTGTTGGTCGGATTGACATAACGGGTGATCGGGAACTTGTACGTGGCGCTCTTGAACGGCGACGCGTGGGAGTTCATCACATAGCTGAACGGGTACCCGCCGTACTGCCCGCGTCGGGCACGACCCTCCAAACTCCGATCGGACGGGCAGACCATCATGTCCTTCGGGAAAGGGCGACCGAGGAACTGACCGAGCGCCGAGTCATCCAGCTTCCGTGTGCCCGCGCCGCCCGAGCCGGTACCCGACGTCTCCCAGTGGACCCAATCCTCGACGCGGAACACGTTGTAGGGGGCTCCGGCCGGCATGTAATACTTGTTGGAATTGGCGTAGCCAATAAATGCCATCCCGAGCTGGCGAAGGTTGCTCAGGCACTTCACCTTGTTGCCTTGCTCGCGGGCCCGCGCGAGTGACGGAAGCAGGATGGAGATCAACAGCGCGATAATCCCGATGACCACCAGTAGCTCGACAAGGGTGAACCCGCGTCGACCTGACTTACGCGAACGATCTGTGGCGGTAAGACGGGATGGTTCGAGATGCTTCATGGCGAACTCCGGGGGACAGGGAAGCTTTTGACGTGATTGAGTCTCGGGCCTTAATACGGATCGGCAGACCTGGGAGATCGTTTAACTCGACCTGATTTTGAACAACCTTCAGAGGTGAATACAGCAACTGCCGCTACCTATCTTAAGCGTTAGCGGCTGTGAAAGTCCATGAAAACTGTCGGTTCCACGTCAACCCGCGAACGCGGTATAGTCCTTCGATCGGGTCCGGTGTTCGATTCTCGTGGCCGGCAACCCTGGTGCACTTCTTCCTGAATCGGGAGCGACATGGCGGACAATACAAGTAATCGGCGCGATTTCCTGAAAAACGTGAGCGTTGCGGGCATGGGCGTTGTCGCCATGGGGAGCCTTGCCAGTGGCGCCGATTCGGCGGCACCAGCGACAGGAAAAGTGCCTGCCGCAACGACAAAGCCTTCCCAGCCGACCACCAAGCCCGTGAAGAAGATCGTCAAGACCGCCAAGTCGGACAAGCCGTTGCGGATTGGCGTGATCGGTACGGCCGGCCGCGGAACGGAAGTGGGAAGCACCTTCGCTCAGAACGCCGACGCGGTGGTCACCCATGTCTGCGACGTCGACGAAGGGCACATGAAAGCGGCCGCCAAGGCGATCGGCCAGTATCAGGACACCGAACCCCAGGGCACCGATGACCTTCGCCGAATCCTCGACAACAAGGACATCGACGCCATCATCATTGCCACGCCCGACCACTGGCATGCGCCGGCGGCAATCCTTGGATGTCAGGCGGGTAAACATGTTTATGTAGAAAAGCCTTGCTCCCACAATCCGGCCGAAGGCGAAATGCTCGTCGCAGCTGCGCGGAAGCATGACCGGGTTGTTCAGCACGGCACGCAGCGACGAAGCTGGTCTGGCGTCATGGAAGGCATCGCAAAAGTGCGTGCAGGTGAAATCGGCAAGGTCTATCTGAGCCGTGGGTGGTACATGAACACCCGTCCCGAAACCGGAAAGCGAACGCCGGCGAGCGTTCCGGCGGGACTCAACTGGGACCTGTGGCAGGGGCCCGCGCCGCGTACCGAGTACACGGAGAACGTCGTCCACTACAAGTGGCACTGGTTCTGGCACTGGGGCACCGGAGAACTCGGCAACAACGGCGTGCACGCCCTGGACGTCTGCCGCTGGGGACTGGATGTCGCGTTTCCCAAACGTGTCACCGCCGGCGGCGGCCGCTATCACTTTCAGGACGACCAGGAAACGCCGGACACCCTGTCCGTCACCTACGACTACGGTGACAAGGCCATCTTCTGGGAAGGCCGCAGCTGTCATCCGCGCGGGTTCGAAGGCAACAGTTACGGCATCGCGTTCTACGGCGACAAAGCGACTTTGGTTGTCGACGGGGACGGGTACTATCTGCTCGACCCCAAGGGCAAGCCGATGCTCGATAAGCCAGTTAAAGGAACCAATAGCGGCAACACCCGGCATGTCGACAACTTCGTTCAGACGATTCGCGGCAAGGAGAAGCTGAACTGCGAGATCGAGGAAGGTCACCGAAGTGTCGTCATCTGCCACCTGGGCAATATCGCATACCGCACCGGTCGGACATTGAACTGCGATCCCAAGACCGGAAGAATCGTCGGCGATGAAGCGGCGATGAAGCACTGGTCGCGCGATTACGATGCGAAGTGGGCACCCAAGGTGTGATGCGAGTAAGCGGGATGGACTGCCCGAAAAAGTGCGCGTGGCGACCTGCTAAAGTCCACGCCGAAGATGTCGTCGATCGCCGATCCGTTCGTTGCTGGCACATTGATGCTCGGTTGCCTCCCGCGCGCCGGTACAAGGTCCTTCGGAGTACCTCAGGATGACAGCTGCAAGATTTGACGCCGGTGCGAGAAGTCTGATCCGCCTACAGCAACGCCGCACGTTCCTCGGTCAGGCTGCACGAGGCGTGGGTGCGCTGGCTCTCTCGTCAATCGCCGGGCGCGACGCGCTGGCCGCCGCGACAGGTGCGTCGGCGCCGAAGCTCGACCGGTGGCCCGGCGTGCTGCAGAACCTTCACATCCCCCCGAAAGCCAAGCGGGTGATCTGGCTCTGCATGGCGGGCGGGCCTTCACACCTTGAGACGTTCGACCCCAAGCCAAAGCTCGGCGAACTTCACGGAAAGGACATGCCCGAGTCGTTCACCAAGGGGCAGCCGATCGCGCAACTGCAGGGAAAAAAGCTCACCTGCTTCGGACCTCAGCACCCGTTCAAGCGGTTCGGTAAAGCTGGGATCGAGATCTGCGAATTGTTCCCGCAGCTGGGTTCCGTGATTGATGACATCTGCGTCATCCGGTCGATGCGGACCGAGGCCATCAACCACGATCCGGCCCATACGTTCATCAACACCGGTACGACCATCTCCGGCCGGCCGAGCATGGGATCGTGGATTACCTATGGCCTGGGCTCCCAGGCGGACAACCTGCCCGGCTTCGTCGTGCTGACCAGTGCCGGCCGCGGCGGGCAGATGCAGCCGATCAGCAGCCGGCAGTGGTCTGCGGGATTTCTGCCGAGCCGATTCCAGGGGGTGCACTTTCGCGGACAAGGCGATCCGGTGCTGTACCTAACCCGGCCGCCGGGCGTTACCGAAAGTCGGCAGCGCGATGTCGTATCGGCGGTGCAGAAACTCAACGAGATGCGAAACAGCGTCGTTGACGACCCGGAAGTCGCGACGCGCATCACGCAGTACGAAATGGCTTTCGCGATGCAGGCGAGCGTTCCGGAGCTGATGGATCTTTCGCAGGAGCCGGCGGCGACATTGGAAATGTATGGCACGAAGGGAGCTGACGGCTCGTTCGCTGCCAACTGCCTGCTCGCCCGCAGGCTTGCCGAACGGGGTACACGGTTCATCCAGCTTTATCACCGCGACTGGGATCACCACGGCAACGTCAAGAACGACATCAAGCTCAAGGCCGAGGAAGTGGATCGCCCCTGCGCGGCGCTACTGACGGACCTGAAGCAGCGGGGAATGCTCGACGATACCCTCGTCATCTGGGGCGGCGAATTTGGCCGTACGCCGATGGGCCAGGGCAGCGGTCGCGATCACCACATGAAGGCATTCAGCATGTGGGCCGCGGGCGGCGGCATCAAAGGCGGCATCGTCCACGGCGCGACGGATGAACTCGGCTACAACGCCGCCGAAGACATCTGCGAGGTCCATGACCTGCACGCAACGATGCTGCACCTCCTTGGCGTCGACCATCGCCGGCTGACGGTCAAGTTCCAGGGCCGGGACTTCCGCCTGACCGACGTGCACGGCAAAGTCGTGACGAAGATCCTCGCTTGATCGGCGTCATGCGAATACGCCGTGAGCCTTCGTCGCGACCGGTGCGGCGTCGCGGACCTGCTGGAACCCCTTGATCTTCGGAGAATTCAGCACATCCAGGCTTTCGGTCAACGTCCAGGTTCCGTACGGACTGGAGTAGCTGCGCGCTCCGACCGTGAACCAGTTCGCCAGATTCCCACCCGCCGCATAGAATCTGGTCACGAATCGATTCACCATTTCCTGCATGCGGGCGTCGAGGCTGGCGGTGCGCTTTGCTGCGATGTTGTCCGGGCCAAAGGTGTCAAAGCCGATCTCGTAAGCCAGCAGTTCCAATCCCCACGACTTGGCCAGCGATACGGGCGAGGCAAAGTTAAACGAATCGATCGACTTACTCAGTGACGCAATAACCTCGGCCGCCGTGCTCTGTGGGCGACCGTTTACGTTGGCGTATGGCGCGACGCCGACACCATAGAGGAACTTCTTCGGTTCGCCGTAGAACTGAATGAGGAACTTGAGATGGTTGGTCGTCCGCGACATGGTCGCGATCTGTGCGCCCAGTATCGTTCGCACCCGGGAATTGACCGGATCGGGTTGCCCTGCGTCCAGCCATGCCTGCCGGAAGATGTCCGTGATCTGCTTGGTGCGGCGGGCGTAGTACCGCTCTGCCCAGGCGTAAGCGTTGGGGTTGGTTCCGCCCGGCTTGGTCGTGTCCACCGGCAGGTTGTCGTAATTGAGCTGCGAGGCCCGGCCGGCCGCCTTGTCGGCGAACACCTCGGCAACGGCTTCCTCGCGAAGCCAGTTGGCTTGACTGAACGCGAGGTTCCACGCTTCGTTGGTGTACTCGAGATAGATGTTCAGGTCGGGGTTGAGTTGTGTCCGCAGCAGATTGGCAAGGTTGCGAACGTAATCGTCACTGGCCTTGGCAGGGACGTTTACCCAGATGTTCTTGCCGAGCTGATTGGCGAGCTGGATTGCATACTCCCATGCGATTCCCTTAACGGGCTGTAGTTCCCCGGCACCGGCCGACTTGGCCTGTGTCGCCTGTGATGGCGTATTGCGTTCCGACCAGTTCGCAACGGGATTGTTGTTGGTCTTGGTCCAATCCATCAGCCGGAGGACACCAGGGTTGGTCGTGCGAAGCAGATTCAAATATTTGGCGGTGAAAGTAGGCGCATTAGACAGCGAATAGCCGGGCTGCAGGACACGAATGTTCTTCACCTGGCCGGCAGTGTTTGCGAACGCGAACCCCAGCTTTAGTTTTCCGGCCGGTACGATCACGTTGTAGGTGTGCACGCCGGCCAAGTAGCCCAGCTTTTGAAGCGTAACGCCTGGCGTGGCGGTGACTGTGACGCCGGCCGGCCCGCTGAAACTCATCGGATACGTTCCGGCCTCCGCCGGCACGCCCCATTCAGTGTTGTTCACCACATCAAAAAAGAAGTTCTCGGTCGGCCAGCCGTTGGCGTCGGTGGTCGCGAAGTCGGTCAGTCCGGTCGCGGCGTTGACACGCCCTGAGGCATTGAAGAAGCCTCTCGTGGTCTTCACTAGGTCGACAAACGGCAGATCCTGCACGCGATCAGACATGGCGTTGAGGTTGCCGCCAAGCGGGTTCGATGTCTTGAGCTTTACTGCCGAGTAACGCGCGGTCGTTCCCTCAACTGCCGACGCGATGCCGAGGTAATTGAACGTACCCAGGTTGACCCCGGCGGCCCCAACAAATTGCCAGGTTCCGGCCGCGCCAGTAGACGAGAAATACCCTGCATACTGATTGCCGTCGCGGACTAGCCGCAGATAGACCGGGCCGCTGACGGCGCGCGATCCTGCAGTCAACACCGTGCCGCCGGAGGCACCGGAGTACTCAAGACTTACGCTATTGGCGTCGCGGGTCAGTCCGACGAACGCGCCGCCAACGGTAAGTCCGCCCCGGGCGATGAGGCCGCCCTCACCGGCGGGCGTGAGCGAATCGAGGCGGGCTGTGAGCTCTGCATTCCCCCGAGCCATGCGATAGAGGTAGTGGTAGCTGTCAAGGCTGCCGCCGAAGGAACCTGCGGACGCACCCGCACCCGCAGCTGCCGACATCAAGCCGCCTGCCTGTACTGGTGCGACTGAAGCCGAGAAAGACACGCTGATGGCTGTGCCTGCCTGACCGGTACCGTTGCTGCCGGCGAATGGTGTTACCACCAAGGTATGATTTCCCGCCGACGGCACCCAAGGCGCGAAATCGGGTCCGGTTTCGCCGGCAATCGAGTAGGGTGCAAAACCCTCGGTCCGCACCTTCACGCCGTCGAGTACGAACACCACGCTCTTGACGCCCGAACCGGGCTCGGCAACCACGCTGTAAGTTTTTCCGCTCGAGATATCGAGGGTTGCGCCGCTGGTGAATGCACCGATGACAAGGTCGGTCGACGCGTCCAAGAGCTGTAAGCCGCTAAGCGACGGAAGCGTGACGGGCGGCGGACTGACCGGCGGCACTGTCGGCGGTGAAGAGGCGTCGGCAGCGACCTGGATATAGGTGAAATGCGTCAGGCCACTTGCAGCAGATCCCGTGGCGAGCGTCAGCTTTCCGTCGGCGACATCTACCGCAATGGTTCGGCTCTGGAACGCATTAGCCGGCAACGGCACGTAGTTGAAAAGGCTCACCTTCTCGACGTAGACGTTGTTGTTTGTCGCTGCGCCTGCGTCACCGACGCCAACGGTGACGGTGTACCTGCCGTTAGGTACTGCCAGTTCCCATTTCCCTCCCGATTTCACGCCGATGTTGGTGTCGAGCAGTTGGTTGGCATGGAGCTCGCGATCCACCACGGTATCGGTGTGGCTGATCGTCCAGCCGTAGCTCTGTCCGTTGCGCGCCCCGTAGAGATCCCCGTTGTCGATCAGGTAACCAACGACGGGCGTCGCGGTCGCCGGCTGGAAGTTGATGTTGATACCGGCCGCGGGCGGCGAGACCGGCGGAGGTGATACGGGAGGAGATACGGGCGGCGGAGAAACGGGTGGCGGTGAGACGGGCGGCGACACAGCGCCATTCTTGATGTTGATTCCGCTGGTCGTCGACCCTGAGACCGACCCTGTTCCAGGCCCGATGTGCCCTTCGAGCCAGCCCCCGGAGGAGGCTCCGGTACCCACCCGATACAACTGCGACTTCGGGATGACCTGCTTCGGCGTCGACGCGCTGCTCCAGGAGAGACGGACCGACCCGGTTCCCTCTTCCCGGTACTCAACGGAAATCGGATAGTATTCGCCGGCGGTCAATGCGATCGATCCGGCGACTTCCTGATTGGCATGGGTCGTCCAGTGGTCGATGATCTTCACCCCGTTCAACCAGACGCGGACACCGCCGGCGGATTTGGCGTAGAACGTGTAGTTTTGGCTGAAATCGGCCAACACCTGCCCGGTCCAACGGACGGAGTATCCGTCGGCGGGCAGTCCCGCCGCGGGCGCGCCGGCCCAGTCAAAGTTCACCGTCGCGTCATGACGCGCCAGAGCCAGTGAAGCAAAGCTCTTGTCGGCGAAGTACTCGGCCACCAAGCCCTGCCCCACTCCAGCGAAATACGAGCGCGACTCGAGCCCTTCCATCAGGCTGACACGACCAACGAGTTCGACGGATCGACGATTTGACATTCATTTCTCCAGGGCCTCGTCGACACCGATGGACGAGCCAGAACCAAACATTGCAATCGGTGCGACTCTCGTACCGGCACGGCGAGGTGCCGAGCCGCTCCAACTCCCACTCCACCAAGCCCGCCGTCCGAACGTTCCGGCGGGGCGGGTCCTAGCCGAACACGCCGGCGCTGGGCAGCGCGTCGGGAATGTTTCCAGCCCGCACAGCCTTAAACGCCTGCGCCTTTGGCGAGTTCCAGTCGTTGGGGTTGTTGGTGATGGACCAGGTACCGTACTGATCGTCGTAAGTCTTGGACCCCAGGGTGAAGAAGTGGAAGGTCGAGCCGCCCTGCTGGAAGAACGTCGCCAGGAACCCCTGCATGATGCCTTTCATCTGCGGGTCGGTAGTCGCTTGCTTCTTGGCCTGAATGTTCAGCGGGCCGAATGTGTCATGGCCGCCTTCGTACTCGACCAGTTCCAGGCCGTAGTTACGCACCGCGTTCCAACTGGTCTCAAACCGCTTCTCGCTCGCGTATCGACCGGCACTACCGGCCATCGCGGTAAGTACCTGATCCTTGGTCAGCGTGGTGCTCGGACTGGTCCATTGGCCGTTCACGAATGAGTCATTGTACGGGTACATCTGGAAGTAGACCGCGCCCGCCATGCCGTAGAAGTACTTGCTGGGTGGACCGTAGACGTCGTTGATGTATTTGGCCATCAACTGGTAGCTCGCCGCGACCGACACCTGCGCCGCCATCATTACGCGGACACGCGTATTGATCGGGTCCGGCAGGCCGGCCTGCGTGAAGACTTGTTTGAAGATGTCACCCAGTTCCTTGGCCCGTCGTGCCGTGCGCCGATAGGCCCATGCGAAGGCATTGCCGGCGTACTTGTTCGTCTGGTTCAGGTCGACCGCCAGATTGTCGTAATTGAGATTCGACTGGCCACCGGCGCGAACGGCGTCCTGAACTTCCTTCAGGGCCTGCTCGGCGTTCCAACCGGTGTTGACGAAATTTGTCGCCCACTGTTCGTTGCCCGTTTCGAGATAAATCGCGAGATCCGGGCGGAGGTTATTCTTGACGAGCGTCGCCAACTGACGGACGTAATCGTCATTGGCCCGGGCGGGGACGTTGATGTAAAGGTTCGAACCCAGGATGTTGCACAGCTCGATCGCCGCCTCCCAGGCCACCCCCGCATAAGCCCAGTTCGCCGATGTGGGCGAGCCGCGTTCGGCCCAGGTTGACTGGGTGTTGACGTTGATGTCCACCCAGTCCATGAACCGCAGCGACGCCGGGTTCAGATCCTTCATTTTGGCGAGGTAGCTGTCGGTGTACGTCGGGGTATTGGTGATTCCGTACCCGGGCTGAAGGACGCGGATATCCTTCGCGCCGTTGCCGGTTCCTTTGAATCGGAACCCGAGGGCGCTGGTGCTGCCGACGGTCGCGTACCAGACGTGCTTCTGGGTGGCGGCGTCGAAAGATCCGAACGCCATCGTTACGCCGCCGCCAACTGACGAGACCTGCGTTCCGGCCGGCCCGGTGAAGGTGATCGTGTACTTGCCGACAGGCACGTTGCCGTTGCCCGCGACATAGAACTGGAAGTCGGAAACAGTCGGCCAACCCTGGGCGTCCATCGGTGCCTTGGAGCCGTTGAGGTTCTGGAACCCGCTGGTGAGTTTCATCATATCCACAAACGGACGGTCGTAGCTGTAGTCTGCGACGGCCTGGAGATTGCCTCCGAGTTCGGGCTTGATCGCGATGCCAACATTGCTGAACGTGGCCTGATTGTTGGCGTTGGAGCCGGCGACTGCGATGCCTGCGTGAGAGAAGACGCCCATCTTCACCCCAGCGGTGCCGACAATCTGCCAGGTTCCATCGGCACCGGTGGTCGATACATACCCGGCGAAGAAGTCGCTGTCGCGCTTGATCTTCAGCCAGACGGCACCAGTGGCAGTTTTTGCCGACGAGCTTTGCACGGCGCCGCCCGCCGCCGAACGCCATTGGAGAACGACTTCACCGGCGATCACTGAAACCGACGCAAACGGGGCATCGGAAGCGAGCGAACTGCGGAACATCAGGTCGGCGGCCGTTCCGCTGGTGAGCGACGTGAGTTTGGCGACGATCTCGGCGTCACCTCGCACAACCTTGTAGGCGAACTTGGCTGCGTCAGTAGCCGTGGGATTCGCCCCGGTCGCCGCGAGCACCCGCGCGTTGGACGGGCTGGACACAAGCGAAGGTCCCACCGGTTCGCCGTAGTATGCTGAACCCAACACCGGTGGGGTTGATGCCGTGGACAGGACGCCCGCCGACGAGGGGGCGGCCACGAAGTTCAACTGCACTTCGTAAGAGCCTCCAATCGTGCCGGTGGCAGCAGCACCGCTGTAGGCAACTGCTTTAATCGTGTGAGTACCAAGGGGCGCGTTCCAGGGCAGGAAGTTTGGCGCGGCGTCGCCGCCGATGGCGTAGGGAGCGGTGGTCTCGGTCTTTACCGCAACGCCATCGATCAGAAACTGGACCGACCCGATCGCTCCGCTGGTCGTTGCGTGCAGATTGATCGCCGGCGAGGAAATCGAGATTGTCTGGCCGCTGCTCACCAAGCCGATGGCGGTGTCGGTGTCCGCGTTGACGAGGGTCAAGCCGGTGACACCGAACGTTGGTGTCGGCGGCGGCGGCGGAACGGTCGGAGGAACAGTGGGCGGCACTGTCGGAGGCGTCGTCGGCGGCACTGTTGGAGGCGTCGTCGGGGGGACGACCGGCGGAGAAACGCCCGCGCCGGCGACCTGCAGATAATTCAGCTTCGTGGTTCCGGCCGCCGCCGATCCGATTCCCAGCGTCAGCTTTCCGTCGGCCACTGTGACCGATATCGATTTCGACGTGAACGCATTCGCCGCGAGCTTCTGGTAGTTGAAGAGATTCACCCCTTCAATCCAGACGTTGTTCGTGCTGCTGGCGGTGGCGTCGCCGACGGCGACCTTGACCGTGTACGTTCCGTTGGGAACGGCCAGTTCCCATTTCCCACCTTGCTTCACGGCCAGCACGGTGTCGATTAGCTGATCTGACTTCACATTGCGGTCGAAGACCGAAGTCGTGTGGCTGACATTCCAGCCATAGGACCGACCGTTCCGCGCGCCGTAGGTCAAACCGCCGTCGACGAGATAGCCCGACACCGTCGGCGCCGCCGTCGGTTGGAAGTTGATGTTGACGCCAGTGGGTGGCGGTGGTGGAACCGTTGGGGGAACCGTCGGAGGAACGGTTGGGGGCACTGTCGGCGGAACCGTTGGCGGGACGGTGGGTGGTACTGTTGGCGGCACAGTGGGGGGCACGGTTGGTGGAACGGTCGGAGGAACGGTGGGTGGCACTGTCGGCGGGACGGTGCCGGTCGCACCGGTGCCGATGGTCACGTCGCTGCCGTTTCCATTGACGAATCCACCATCCGGACCGCCGATCGTCGTGCTCGTCCAGTCGCTGACCCAGTTCGTCCCGAGCTGAAACAACTGCTGCTGGGGGACCACCTGCTCCGCCACGCTGCCGCTGCTCCAAAGCAGTTTCGCGACGGCGTCTCCCTGATCCTTGAACTCGATATTGATGTCGTAGTACTGACCGGACGCGAACGTGAACGTGCCGCTGGCGCGTCGCTGCGTGTGGATCGCCGAATCGTCAATCACAGTCGTGGTACCGACGACGACCTTGATGCCGCCGGCCGATTCGGTTGTCAGCGTATAGGTTCCGGCGGTCGCCGCCTTGATCTGACCAGTCCAGCGGGCGCTGAATCCCTCGACCGGGACGCCAGTTCCAGGCGAACCCGAGCCCCAATCGAAATTGACGGTGCTGTCGGTACGGGCCAGGGCCAGATTCTGAAAGTTGCTGTCGCTGTAATAGTTGGCAACGAGACCGCCGCCGATGTCGGCCAGAAGACGTCGGTCTTCCAGATTCTCTGCAATAGCCTGGCGGACCGCAGACGCAGCCCGGGCACGCCGGCTCCTGTCGTTGGTGGCAGTGACGGTTCTGCGGGGGGATTCGGGGCCGACCATCTTGTGTAACTCCCAGGGGCAAGTCGCGGATATCGACGAGCTTCGCGCCGACCGAGAACGCTGTCGCGTCCAAGGGCGACCGGTAAGCTTGTTTTCTGTATGTACTTAAAGAAAAAAGGGGAGGAGTCGCCCGTTCGCTTACTACGCCACAGAAAGCAGGGTGGCCTCCCGCCTCGGCCCCGCGATTGCGGTCCGGTCGGCGAGGCAAATGTATTGGCATATGACGTGTTTCGAAAGAAGTTTCCGCCCCTCCGATGACTTTTTCTTATCGAGCTGATTGACTGGGTCAATTGCGTTGGGACGGATCAAAGTCGCGGGAGATGGTAGGCTGCCAGGCGATCTGCGACTGACCCAGCACCATCCCTGTCGCAAACGCGATGTCAACCTGGGCAATTTGATACTCCGCGACGGCGGCGATTTCGTCCTGTCGGGCGTTTGCAAGCCGCGTCTGGGCGTCGAGCACCTCGGTGCTGGTTCGGCGACCCAGGTCGTACTGACGTTGTTCGCCGTCCAGTACGCGGGCGGCCAGAAGCACCCGCTTTCTCGACGACAGAATCCGCTGCCAAGCCGCTTCCAGCGCATCGACCGCGGTAAAAACCTCCTGCCTGATCTGCAACTGCCGCTGCTCCTTGCTCGCCAGTCGCTGCAGCCGACTGTAGAGGCTACGGCGCAGGCGACTGCGAGCGGCTTCATTGCCGATGGGCACTTCCATCCTGATTGCCGCCCGATGATCCTGGAAGTTCGCCGAGCGAACCTGTGACAGTGCGTCGTTCAACTCCGGTCCGAGACCGTTGATGCCGTAGGTGTATTCGAGCGTTACCAAGGGCAACATGTCGCTGCGCGCGTTGCGGACGTTGGCTGTCTCCTCGGCGATCCGCAGTTCCTCTTCCAAAAGTTCCATGCGCTGGCCCATCGCCGAGCGGGACAGCTGTTCGCTGTCCAGGTTGAATGCAATCGCCATTGGGCGCGTCGCCGGGATGATTTCGGCGGTGGATTCCAATTCAAGACCCGGCGCGTTGAGCAACCTTTTGAGCTCTCGCTGTCGATCGCGCAGGTTCTTCTCCGCGACAATGATGTTTTCGAACTTGTCCGCCGCACCCGATTCGGCTCGCAGCAGATCCACCTCGGGGACGGTCTCCTGCTTGAATTTCCGAGCCGCCGCGTCGTATTGCTTAACCGCCAGTTCGTACTCGCGCTGGCGAAGCTTGAGTTCCTCGCGTGCCGCGTAAAGCCGCCAGTAGACGCGCTCGACGTCGGTCAGCACACGAATGACTTCGAGCTTGGTGCGGGCTTGAGTGGACTGGTACGCGTAGAACGCGACGCGGATACGCTGGGCGTTGTAATCCACCCCAAAGCCTCGCAAGAGGGGCATGGTGATCGTTGCCGCCGGTCCCGCGGTGTACGCCGGGTTGAGGAACGTGAACTGATTGTCGGTCTCGCTGCGGGACAAGGGCGTATCGACGCGAATGCTGCCACCGGTTCGAAGGGGAATCTCCAGCCCGGCGTTGAACTGCCACGTCTCAGACTGCGAGCCGACCAACTGACTTGCCACGGCATTGTCGGTCTTGGCGTAATTCAGACTCGACGTGAAGTTGGCTTCGTACCGCGCTTCTTCTTCGGTCAGCGACTGCTTCGAAATCGTCGGGTTGAGAAGCTCGACCTTCAGATCAAGGTTGTTTTCCATTGCCAGTCGGCGGGCGTCGGCCAGGCTCAGGTATGTGATTGTCGGCGGCGTGGTCGGACGGGTTGTCGGCTGGGTTGAGGGTCCGGTCGAGGGTGCGGTCGCCGATGGAATCGTCTCGGCGACGCTGGTCCGTGTGGCCGGCTCGGTGGCAGGGGTGCGCGGTCTTGAGACCGCCGTGAGGTCCAGGCCGTCGATGTTGCGAAGCTTCTGCTTCGGAACGACGTATTCCCCCGTTCCACCGGTGCCGATGTTACACCCGCCGACGGCAATCAGCAGAAGGGATGAATGCGCCAGGCGTTGCGTGCGCTTGCGAATGTGATTCATAGGTTGCTCAGTTGTCGATGTCGCCGACAGAGAACGGCGAGATGGCCACGGACCTACGCAAGCCCTCTATGGTGAGGTCCGTCTTCGATTCGCAGGCACTACTCATGTCGTAATGCGTCGATGGGGTCCAGCCGAGCCGCCTTGATGGCCGGGAACATGCCGAAGACGACACCGACCAGTGCCGAGAAGCCGAAGCTCAGCCCGATCGCCCAGAGCGGAATCGCCGCGCGATCGAGTTTTGATCCGGGGATGCTCGCCATGAGTGAGGTCAGCCCTTGCCCGCCGAGAACGCCCACCAGGCCGCCCATCAAACAGAGCACGACGGCCTCGACGAGAAACTGGAGCAGGATCGCCCCGGGGCGCGCACCGACTGCTTTCCGCAGGCCGATCTCGCGGGTGCGCTCCGAGACGCTGACCAACATAATGTTCATGATCCCGACGCCGCCTACGAGCAGGGAGATCCCGACAATTCCGCCGGCGACGAGCGTAATCGCCGTCGCGACCGACGTGAATTGCTGTACGAACTTCTCGACGGCATCGACACGAAAGTTGTCGGGTTGGCCGATGCCGATCTTGCGTTTCTTGCGCAGGAAGAACGTGATTTCGGCCCGCGCCTCTTCGGACAACTCAGGCGAGCGACAAGCCGCGATAACGTTGAGGTGATCGCCCCGGCGATAGGCCGTGCTGAAGGGAACGAAACACTCTGATCCGCTGGAGTTTGCCCGGCGGAACATGCTCGATTCGGCCCGTGACTCGACAACGCCCACGATCGTGTACCGCCGTTCGCCGATCAGGATCGACGAACCGATCGGGTCTGGCGGAAGACCGATCTGCTCGCGCATCTTGTCGTTGATCAGGCAGACGGCCCGAGCATTACGATTGTCCGTGTAATCGAAGCGACGCCCCTGAGTAATGGCGCGCTTCTCGATGTCGTGCCAGGATGCGTCGATACCTTGGACATCGACATCAGACTCGGTCTTGTTCCCGAAACTTACCGATCGGGTCAGGCTTGTCTGCCGTGTGATTGCCTTGACCGACGGGCAGAACGCCATCAGGTCATCAAACAGATCGGGCTCAAACCGAAGATCCGACCATCGGATGACCCGGCGATTGCCATCGGGGATTTGTGGATTAATGAAGATCTTGTTGGTGCCAAAGCTCTCAAACTCGGACAACACGTTCTGCTTCAGCCCCGTTAGCGCGGCGATGACGGCGGTTACCGAGGCGACGCCGATCACGATACCGATCGTTGTGAGGATCGCGCGGACCTTGTTGGCCCAGATCTGTCCCAGCGCCAGGAAGGCGCTCTGCCAGAAGAGTGTGAAGATGGCAAAAGGGATGCGGAACAGCATGCGTGACGTCGGATCGAGGCTCGTACCGTCGGTAAGTGGCGATTGTAATCGAGGCGTTTACAAAAGATGTGGCCGCTACCTGCCGTTCCATTCCACCGGCCGATCGAAGTGACCGTCGGTACGGGGCTGGGCAAAGCGTTTGCGGCCCCATGCCAGCCAGCTTGTCTGCAACGCGTCTAAATCGGTGCCCAGTGCCGTAAAAACCTTGTCCACCGGCGTTGCATCCGCGAGGCCGGATGCGATCTTCGGCAGCCAATCGGGATGGGCTTCGATCAGGTATGCCGTCAGGCTCGCCAGCTGAGCATACTGCTGTGTTGTGACGCGCTCGCTCAATACGGACTTGAGCGGACGGAACAGGGCCTGGGGTAAGTCCTGGACGCCCGCGGCGAACAGTCGTGGGTAGGCCCCGTTGTCGAGCGAGTTGGGATACACGCAGAGTTGGATGTAGTTCGCGAGCCCCTCCTGCAACCAGGAGTGTGCGATCGTTCCCGGTGCCAGCCGCAGGTCGCGCCCGACAATGGCATGGGCCGACTCGTGCAGCCAGACTGGACGGTCGTTCCCCAGTTTGGGATCGAAAGTGGTCGTCGCGATGTCCTGCACGGTGTACCCGCCGGACTGCGGCGGCAGGATTCTCGCTCCCCACTGGCTGCCCATGTTCTGCCAGAAGACCGAGTAACCCGGCTGGTCCTTGAAGATCAGCAGCGCCGCAGGAGGGGCTGCGTCGATCGGTCGGACCGCGTCGCCGAAGAGCCGGCGCACCAGCGACCGCGTTCGCTTCATGTTGCCGAGAATCCGCAGCATGTCGGCCTCAGTCAGATCCGCAGCGTCCGTCGCGACGAACAGCCCGTCGCCTTCGGCGGATCGGGCGTCGCGCTCGGCGAACGCGAGTTTTCGCAGCCGGTCCTTTGGGAGCACTGCGTCCGGACCGCGCGGGACCAGTTTGACTTCGTCGAACCAGATCGAACTGAACGACGATTCAATAATGATCTGAACCGAACGGGCTTCATTCCATCCACCGGCGATCTCGCCCCAACGGAAGCGCTCCAGGCTAACGCTCACCGGGTGCCACTGATTGTCTGCCGGAATTGTCACCGGCCGCTGCATGATCTGTCTGCCCGAGCTGTTGCAGAGCCCGATGCGTACGCGTACGTCCTTCTGCGCACCACCGTCGGCCGCCCGGGCGTGGAACGAGATGGCGTCCGTCCTGCCACTGTCGATACCGGCTGTTATCGGCAGACGAAGAGTCGGAGGCACGACGGGTTCGGTTGCGTGGAAGACGATTCTCAGAGATCCGGCCCCGGCGAAGGCGGCGGGATCGCGGCTGACGCGGGCCGATACCAGCTTCGCCTCCGGTAGATCGACATCCGTGTCAAAGGTGGCAATCGCCGCATCGGGTTGGAGGAGGCTGGGAGCGGTGGCAATCGCCACGTCCGCGCGACAGGTGTCAGTCACACCAGCAATGACACACGCCATCAGGAGCAGAAGGTTCGCAATGTGCTTCATGACGGCAGACCTCGATTCGTCTCATCCAACGGCGCCACCCGCCCACGGTAGTTACCGGAGTACTGTCCGACGATGATGCGGGACGCGGATGCGTTTGTCATCTGCCTCGGAGGGGCAGGGCCATCGGAACCGCACTCGGTGCCGATCCGATTCATTGGATTAACGAGGAAGTGGAATGACTGACTTATTCCGTCTTGCGCGATTCCTGGTCCCAGCTGTTTGCGTGATGGTGGGCACGGCATTGCCGACGTCAGGACAGGAGAAAAAGCCGGATGCCAAGGCCCCGGTGCAGCAACCCAAGCCCGCGCCCAAGAAGTCGGCACGCTGGTCGGAGATGGACTATGGTCCGTTCCTCACGGCGAGCATCATCAGCCATCCACAGGCGAAGTTCGACAACGGTCCGGGTTCGTTCAGCGGAGACAGCACCGCGCGGGGCGTGGCGATCAAGCTTTCGCCGGATTGGAAAGATGGCGTTGTCTTCGACATGGACCTGATGAGAATGAGCGCCGGGTGGGTCGACGGAAGCCTGAAACTCGTAGGTCTTATTGCCGACGGCGGGCATGGGATGAGTCCGACGATCGGCGTTCCCCCCATGTTCCAGACGCCGCATTTGCCCGGCTGGGCCGGCCCCAGTGGGGGCATCAATGACCCGCGTGAAAACAGAATCGATCCTCTTCCGCCTGCGGGACCGCTGCCGCGATCGTGGGCAAAGTACAAGGGTCTATATCGGCATGGAGAGCAGGTCGTGCTGTCGTATAGCGTAGGGAATGCGAATGTTCTCGAACTCCCATCACTTGAGGCGACTGCAGATGGCAAGGCGATTGTCAGGACGATCCGCGTCGACAAGAGCGACAAGCCACTGACGCTGGTCCTTGCCGATGCTGCTCCGGCCTATCCGTTCCCAAAGGCGAGCAAGCCCGATCCCGTTCCCGGTTTCATGCCCGGCAAGCTTTCGGTGAACGCGGCCGGTACGGTCGCTACTGTGAGCGACATGCGAGTCGTCGTTGCCCATCTGCCTGCGGGGGCTCGGCTGTCGCAAGAAGGCAGCATTCTCCTTTTGGAACTGCCCGCAGTCACTCAGCCGACTACATTCAAGGTGTTCTTCACCCGTGCCGACGAGCGTGGCGCGGCCGCTATGGCCAAGGCGTCTCCGCAGCCTGTCGACCTGACCAGTTTAATCAACGGTGGTCCGTCACTCTGGAAGCAGACGGTCGTCACCCAGGGCAAGCTCGGAACACCAAAGCCGGACGATGGATATGTGATCGACAACCTGACGATACCCCACGACAACCCCTATAAGGCGTGGATGCGTCCCGGTGGGATGGACTTCTTTGCCGACGGAACTTCCGCCGCGCTCTCCACTTGGTCCGGGGATGTCTGGACCGTCTCGGGCATTGACGAGAAGCTCGAGAAGCTGGAGTGGAAACGCGTCGCGACCGGTTTGCACCAGCCGCTCGGGTTGAAGATCGTCGACGGAAAGATCTACACCGTCGGCCACGACCAAATCACGCGATTGAACGACCTCAACGGGGACGGCGAAACCGACTTCTACGAGAACTTCAACAACGACTGGGAACTGACGACAGCGTTCCACGCGTTCTGTTTCGACCTGCAGACCGATAAGGCCGGCAATTTCTACTTCGCGTTCGGGTCGCCGGTCCATGCCGGCGGCGGGGGATTTCAGAAGATTACCAACAGCCACGGCACCATCATGAAGGTGTCGCCGGATGGACAGAAGAACGAGGTTTATGCGACCGGATTCCGAGCGCCCAATGGCATCGGTCTGAATGTCGAAACCGGTCAGATCACCGCCAGCGACAACGAAGGCACCTGGGTTCCGAAGGTCCCGCTGCACTGGGTGAAGCCCGGGAGTTTCAACGGCGTCGTCGATGCGGCCCATCGGCCGATGAAGAGCACCAACGGCAAGCCGGACCGGACCGAAGAGCCCAAGCCGCTGTGTTGGTTCCCGAAGAATGTTGATAATTCCAATGGCGGCCAGGTCTGGGTGACGAGCGATCTTTGGGGACCATTCAAAGGCGATCTCCTCCATACGTCGTACGGAACGTCCTCGCTCTACAAGGTGATGTACGAAGAACTCGGCGGTCAGGTGCAGGGCGGCGTGGTGAAGATTCCGGTGAAGTTCAGCAGCAGCGCGATGCGGCCAAGGTTTAATACGAAGGACGGTCAGCTTTACGTTGCCGGCCTCAAGGGATGGCAATCGAACGCAGCGAGCGACGGCGGATTCGACCGGGTTCGTTATACCGGCCAGCCGGTCCGGATGCCGACCAAGATCCGCGCCTTGGAGAACGGGCTCGCGATCACCTTCTCCTGTAAGCTCGACCCCGCCACCGCCGCCGACGCCGGGAGCTATGGCGTCGAGGCTTACAACTACAAGTGGACCGGCGGTTACGGTTCCGGCGAGTTCAAACCATCGGCACCAGATCAAAAAGGTAAAGACGAATGGGAAGTGAAATCGGCAAAGCTGTCGGCTGATGGGATGACTGTCGTGCTGGAGATCGCCGGTATTAAGCCGGTGATGCAATACAGCGTCGATTACAACCTGAAGTCTTCTGACGGTAAGCCGTTGCGGGACATTATTTACGGAACGATTCACAACCTCGGCAAGGCGGAAGTCACGACGCGGTAAGTGTGGGTTGCGCGATCGCTTCAGATCTCGCCGACAAGTTCATCGACAACATCTTTTAACGTCACGATCCCCTCCACGCCGCCGTACTCGTCGACGAGGAGCATCATCTGTGTCTTCTTTGTGTGGAATTCGGTCAGGAGTTTGTCGAGCGTGGCGTTCTCCGTCGTGAATGAAGGCGGCTGTGCAATCAGTTGCAGCACACTGCTGTCGCCGGATTCGTTGTAGGCGCTGAGGAACTCCTTGGTCGACACGATCCCAACGACGTGATCCATCCCGTGATCGCAAAGCGGGAGCCTGCTGTAAAGATGACTATTCATGACCTCCCGGTTGCGGTTCATGTCCCATGACAGATCGAGGTATGCGACCTTCATCCGCGGGATCATGATCTCCTTCGCCCGCCGCCGGCCGATGGTCAATCCCGCGAGGACGATCGATCGTTCCGGGCCGCTCAACTCGCCGTCGCTGGCGGCCTGATGGGCCATCAGGCGAAGCTCGTCGGCGGTGACGCGCTGTTCTTCCAGTTCCTGAACGCTCCCAAGCCCCAATGGCCTGGTGATGGCGTCTGCAATTGCGTTCATCAACCAGACCAGCGGCCGCAGGGCATATCGAATACCGAGCACCGGGACTGCGGTCCACTTACCGGCGGTCATTGCGTACTTCAGTGTTAATGCCTTGGGGAGCAGTTCGCTGAGTACGACTGTCAGCAACGTTACGACGACGAAACTGAGGATGACGGAAACCGTTCCGATGACGGTGGGCGAAAGATGCTCCAACGGCTGGAATACCGCCATCAGCAGACGCGACATCGCCGGCTCGCCTATCCAGCCGAGCATCAGGTTGGTCATCGTGATGCAAACCTGAATGGTGCCGATGGCGTCGGCGGGGCGGGCTTTGAGAGCGTCAATTGCCGCGGCCGCCCGTTTCCAGCCGGCGACCCGCATGGCATCGATCTGGGCCGGCCGAAGCGATACGACGGCGTACTCGGCCGAGACGAAAAAGGCGTTCGTACCGATCAGCACTGGCACGGCAGCGAGTGACGAGTCGAAAGGCATGATCGAAACGGTACGAGAATCTCATGGGGCGGGGAAGGCCGTATCAACTTACAATCAAGGGTCTGATTTTGACCCGGGTTTTGCGGTACGCAGGGGGTGCGAAGCGGTCGTTCTGCGTAGATCTTGGGCGCAGGAATCGTGCCCGTGCCGCCTCCGGCCTTGTTCCATCGCCAGTGACGATCTCTATACTTCCCGCCCCATGCAAACGAATCGCGAGTTGATCGTCGAACCCGTCGGACTCGATCCGGAGACTCTCCCAAAGCCGTTGGATTGGGCGGTCCTCTATGGCAACAGCAACCCGGTCGAACTCGAAATCGGCATGGGCAAGGGGACGTTCCTCAACGAACAGGCCCGGTCGCGGCCCGACGTTAACTTCTTCGGCATTGAGTGGGCGAGATGGTTCTGGCGTTACGCCAGCGACCGCATGCGGCGACACGGCTGCACCAATGCCCGAACCGTTCGCGCCGAGGCCGGCTTCTTTCTTACCGAGTACGTCCCGCCGGCAAGCATTGACGTCCTGCACATCTACTTCCCCGACCCATGGCCCAAGGCCCGCCACCACAAGCGGCGATTGATCCAGCCCAAGTTCGTTCCGCTGATGGCCCGGGCCGTCCGCCCCGGCGGCCGGGTGCAGGTGGTGACGGATCACAAGGGGTACTGGGAAGAGAACATCGAGCCGACGATCCGCGGCGCGGCAGATTTCGAAGTCGTCGACTACAACCGCCCGGGCTCGGCGAACGAAGGGGAGTTTGTGGGGACGAACTTCGAGAGGAAGTATCGGCGGGAAGGGCGTCCGTTCTACGCGATCGCAGCGGTTCGGCGAAGTGATTCGCTCCCGCGTGAAAACATAACTCCAGTCGCGGCAACCGCCTGAGCATATTGGCAAGAACGCGCACATTAAGAAGCGTTGATTTTCGTGGTATAGCGGAAGTCGAACGTGTATGGTTCCCCAGCGGGGCTGCTGTATTTCGAGATCGTTTCAGATTTCAACTATTCTCAAGGGGCATCCGGATGTCAAAACGGGCTGATTACGCTGCGATTTCCAAGGCGGTCGTTGAAGCGGTCGAGCGGCGATACATGCTGAGCGGTGCTCCGGCGATCGTCCATTTCGATTATCGCGATGGGGCCCAGATC
This sequence comes from Humisphaera borealis, assembly GCF_015169395.1. GTDB lineage: Bacteria > Planctomycetota > Phycisphaerae > Tepidisphaerales > Tepidisphaeraceae > Humisphaera > Humisphaera borealis. The sequence continues at coordinate 1,754,463 of NZ_CP063458.1, read as the reverse complement.
CGCACGGATAATGGATTTGACGTCAGCTTTGAATTCGATGCGCCCATTGCGAACGTCAGTACGTCGGCAATCGAGATCACGGATGTAAACAATCCGCAATCGGTTATTCGCCCCAGTTCGATCAGCCGCCAGGCGACCTCTCTTTCAGCTCGGGTCGGGGTGGGCCCGGGGTCATACGTGATCCGGGTTCGCAGCGGAGAAGGCTTTGTTGAAGGTGTCGACGGACAAGACTTAGACGGCGAGTACAACGGCGAGAATGCATTCAGTGGTGACGAGGTTGCTGGCGGCGATTTCGTCTTCGGCGTCACCGTACTGCCATTCGCGACACCGCCGACGGCCCCCCATGACGTGCGCGCTTACCCGCTTTCGTCTGGAGCAATTGAAGTCCACTATCGACTCGACCAGGAGAGTGGTTACGGCATAAGCGTCGAGCGTGCCGAGGGCGATGGCGCGTTCGTCGTCATACATTCGTCGCCATTTCCCCTTGGCTCGGGATATGAGGGCGTTTTCGCTTACATTGATAGCGCCGTTGAAGCCGACAAAACCTATCGGTACCGCGTCAGTCAGAACTTCTATGTGGGGAACGAACCGGCTAGGTCGACTCCTTCCGAAGAGGTGGTCGCCCAGGTGCTTCCGTCAAGTCTCGATGTGCCCATTGCATCGGTCGCGGCGATCGGTGGACTTCATCCCGATTGGTTGACACCCCTCGGTACGCGGCTGTTCTATAGCCTGAATAATCCAGAAATTCGCACTGATTGGCGCACGACCGGCAGCACCGGACTTTGGGTGACCGATTCAAGCGGTTCGCCACCTGTCCAACTCTACAACGCCCCCGTTCGGGAACTGATCGCATTCAACGGTAAACTCTTCTTCAGCGGATACGCCGCTCAGACCGGATGGGAGCTGTACTGCTCGGATGGCACCGTTGAAGGAACTTCGCTCTTCAAGGAGATCGAGTCGGGTAGCGGATCGTTCCCGATTCGTATGATCGCCGCTTCCAGCGATTTCCTTTTCTTTGGCGTCAATCGGTCCGCGACGGGGTACGAGATCTGGAAGACGAACGGATCGGCTGAAGGGACTGTCAAAGCAACCGATGCGCTCGCCTTCCTGGACGAGTCTCGCAATACATCCGCGAGCAGCCGTCGTTTGGCAACAATCTCAGATCACGGCTCCAGTCTCTATTTTCGCAAAGCCAATGCTGACGGAAGTGATGCCGGACAACTCTGGCGCCTCCTGGGTGCAACTGGCGAGACATCGCAGATTGCCGGAGCGGTACACCCGGAGTGGCTTACTGACCTGAACGGGAGCCTTTATTTCAAGGGACGAACTGGTGTCTTCGCGACCGAATACAATCCACCGTTGCATAAGTTCGGCCTCTATAAAGTTGAGTCCGACACGGCTGCCCTCCTAAGCACGACCGGCCCGGACGAGCAGAATTACAGCTTCTTCTACCGGATGGAGCGTGTCGGCAATCAATTGTTCTTCGAAGCCACAGGCAGAACAAGTCCGAACGAGACCATTTGGGTGAGTGACGGGACCGCCGCGGGAACCAAGCCGCTGCGTAACCCGTTGGGTGGGAATCAACTTCACCTTCACGGCATTCAGGACGTGAATGGCGTCGCTTATATGATTGCGGTTTACGCCGGGGGAAATTTCAACTCGGCCGGCGTTGTGCTCAAGAGCGATGGAACTGATCGCGGAACCAAGCTCTTTCGTGACTTCCGTGGTACGACGGACGACGAAACTCAGCTGTTCGCCCAATCCGCCGCGAATCATTACGTCTACACGGACGGACTCAAGGTCTGGCTTACCGGCGATACCCGGGAAAGTGGTCGTCAGATCGGTGTCTTCGGGCCTACATTCGAGGCGGGCGTGCGTTTCGGCAATGTGTCAGCCTCGATTGGCGATGCATTGTTTTTTACCACCCGAGTCGACCCCTATACACGGGACCTTCGGCTTGCGAATCTCACACCACCTGCCGCACCGTCATCGCTGACAACCAGCCCGACAGGCGGTGGCGTCGGTGCAGGCACAGGAGCGGGGGGTATCGGCCTTTCCTGGGCCGACAACGCCAACAACGAACGCGGCTACACGCTGGATCGCTACGCGCCGGGCGCGACGCTTCCCGAAGCGACGGTGCAGCTTCCCCTAATGTCACAAGTTTTACCGACCCGGCCGGCGTCGCTGGCGGTTCATATCGACTGCGCGCCTACAACGCCGGGGGATACTCGCCACTGGCGACAACGGCACTTTCGTCACTGCAAGCCGATATCGTCGACGTTGTGCCCGACCCGCGCGCGACGCCGGTCGATAGTGTGACCATCGCATTCAGCGGCAAGACCTACGGGTTTGCCATCGGCGATTTGCAGCTTACCCGCAACGGCGGGAAGAACCTTCTCACCGGAGCGAATCGACTGTCGACTTCCGATCAGACGACGTTCACGCTCACGAATCTCCGGGGTATCACCACTCCTGCAGGCAACTACAGTCTGCGGCTCGTTGCGAGCGGCGGCCCGGTCGATGGCTACGGAAGGGTGCTAGGCGGGGATGTTCTTGAGTCGTGGACCAACAACGCCGTTGCTGTCGCTACGACCACGAAGTTCAACTTCCAACCCGCGACCGCCCCGACGGTTTCCGGTTACCTGGTCGACTCGGGAGCCATCTACGGAACTCGCAACGGGCAGACGTATGGCTGGACAACGAATCACTCCAGTGTGATCGTCGACCGCAACAAGAACTCGAATCAGCTCCTCGATACCAACGTGGCTGTCCTTGCCGGAGGAAAATGGGAACTGGCGGTGCCCAATGGGACGTACGTCGTGAAGGTCGGCATTGGCGATTCGGGCGCCAGCAGCAACAACAATGTGTATGTCGAAGGACAGGCGCTATTCGCCTATCAATCCTTGGCGGCAAACGCCTTTGCAAGTAAGTCGATGACGGTGAACGTATCGGACGGCCGACTAACGCTGGGGATCGGTTCGGCCGCGACGGGAACCACCAAGCTTGATTACGTCGAGGTGACGTCTCCGCCGACATCACCACCCCCGACATCACCGCCACCGACATCACCGCCACCGACATCGCCACCGCCGCCGGCGTCCGGGGGTACGAAGGTCAACTTCCAGCCGGCGACCGCACCGGTAGTCGCCGGCTATCTGGTCGATTCTGGCGCGACCTATGCTTCCCGCAATGGTCAGACCTACGGCTGGTCGACCAGCCACAGCGATGTCGTCGTCGATCGCAATCTCAACGGCGATCAACTCGTGGATACCAATGTTGGCGTGAAGGCCGCAGGTAAGTGGGAGATGGCCGTTGCCAATGGCACGTACGTCGTGAAGGTTGGCGTCGGCGACTCGGGGGCGAGCAGCAAGAACAACGTTTATGTCGAAGGGCAGGCGCTGTTCAACTACGTGCAATTGGCGGCGAACGCGTTTGCGAGCAAGTCCATCACCGTCAACGTGACCGACGGGCGACTGACGCTCGGCATCGGCTCGGCAGCCGGTGGAACGACCAAGATCGACTACGTCGAGGTGACATCACCGACCTCACCACCGCCGACCTCACCGCCACCGACTTCGCCACCGCCTATTTCACCACCCCCTCCAACATCTGGCGGGACGAAAGTGAACTTTCAACCGTCGTCGGCAACCACGGTGGCCGGGTATCTCGTCGATGCCGGTTCGACGTACGGTGCCCGAAACGGAAAGACCTACGGCTGGAGCGTTGACCACGCCGACGTCGTCTTCGATCGCAACATCAATGCCGACCAGCGACTGGACACTGCCCTGGCCGTCAAGCAAGGTGGCAAATGGGAGCTGGCCGTTGCCAATGGAACCTACGTCGTCAACGTTTCGGTCGGCGACGCAGGAGCGACGAGCAAGAACAATGTCTGGATCGAAGGTCAGCAGCTGTTCAACCAGCAGTCGCAGGCCGCCAATGTTTTTAGCACCAGGTCGATTACCGTCACCGTGTCTGACGGAAGACTTACGCTCGGTATCGGGTCGGTTGCGGGCGGGTTGACGAAACTCAACTACCTTGAGGTCAACTGAAGCTGGTGAGTGAGCGTCCATGCCGGGAGGCAAGGAGCCGCAACACCGAGTCATAAACAGAAAGAGGCCGGGTCGAATGTCGACCCGGCCTCTTTCCATTTGGAACAGACTGTTCGGCTACTTCACTTCAAACTCGGCATCGATCACGTCGTCGTCCTTCTTCTTGCCGCCGGCTTCGCCACCGGGGCGATCGGTCTGGGCTTCGGGGGCGACGCTCGCTCCGCCCGGTGCGGACTGGGTCTTGTACATCTCTTCGGCCAGCTTGTGGCTGACCTGGTTCAGCGCCTCGGTCGTCTTCTTGATGCGGTCGGCGTCCTCGCTCTTGAGGGCATCACGGAGATTGCTAACGGCCGACTCGATCTGGGATCGAACTTCGCCAGATACTTTGTCGCCGTTGTCCTTCAGCATCTTCTCGGTCTGATAAGCCAGGTTTTCGCCCTGGTTCTTCAGATCGATGACTTCACGCCGCTTCTTGTCTTCCTCGGCATGGGCCTCGGCGTCGCGCTGCATCTTCTCGATGTCGTCCTTCGACAGGCCGCCGGACTTCTCGACTGTGGTCTTGTTTTCCTTGCCGGTCGCCTTGTCCTTGGCGGCCACGGTGAGGATGCCGTTGACGTCGATGTTGAACGTCACTTCCACCTGCGGCACGCCGCGCGGGGCAGGCGGAATGCCTTCGAGGTTGAACGTGCCGAGAAGGCGGTTGTCTTTGGCGAACTGACGCTCGCCCTGCAGCACATTGATGGTCACGGCCGACTGGTTGTCGGCGGCGGTTGAGAAGACTTCGCTCTTGCTCGCCGGGATCGTCGTGTTGCGCGGGATGAGCACAGTCATTACGCCGCCCAGCGTCTCGACGCCGAGGCTCAGCGGCGTCGCGTCGAGTACCAGGATGTCCTTCACGTCGCCGGTCGCAATGCCACCTTGGATGGCGGCGCCGATCGCGACGACTTCGTCGGGGTTGACGCTCTTGTTCGGCTCCTTGCCGTTGAAGAGGTCCTTCACCATCCGCTGCACCATCGGCACGCGGGTGGAACCGCCAACCAGAACGACTTCGTCGATCTGCTCGGGCTTCTGGTTCGCGTCTTTCAGGGCGTCGAGCACCGGCTTGCGGCACTTCTCGACGAGCGGGCTGATGAGCTGCTCGAACTTGGTGCGCGTCAGCGTTTCCTGCAGATGCTTGGGTCCATTCTGATCGGCCGTGATGAACGGCAGATTGATCGTCGTCTCCATGACGCCGGAGAGTTCGATCTTGGCCTTTTCACAGGCTTCCTTGAGGCGCTGGAGCGCCATCGGGTCCTTGCGGAGGTCGACGCCTTCGCGCTTGCGGAACTCTTCGGCGACGTAGTTGATCAGCACTTCATCGAAGTCGTCGCCGCCCAGGTGGGTGTCGCCGGCGATGGACATGACTTCAAACACGCCGTCGCCGACGTCGAGCACCGAGACGTCGAACGTGCCGCCGCCAAGGTCGAATACGAGGATTTTTTCGTTCTTCTTGCGGTCCAGACCGTAGGCGAGTGCAGCCGCCGTCGGTTCCGGCAGCACGCGAAGGACCTGCAGGCCGGCGATCTCGCCTGCGTCTTTGGTGGCCTTGCGCTGGGCGTCATTGAAGTACGCCGGCACGGTGATGACCGCCTGGGTTACTTTCTCGCCAAGGTAGTCTTCTGCCGTCTTCTTCAGGTCCTGGAGGATGAAAGAGCTGACCTGCTCGGGCGTGTATTCCTTGCCACGGATTTTGACTTTCACGTAGTCTTCAGACCCACCGACGACTTCATAGGGGACCATCTTCTCTTCCGAGGCAACTTCCTTGTGCCGCCGGCCCATGAAGCGCTTGATGCTGAAGACGGTGTTCTTGGGGTTGGTGACCTGCTGGTGCTTGGCAACCTGGCCGATCAGGCGTTCGCCCTTCTCGGTAAAGCCGACAACGGAGGGCGTGATACGGCTGCCGGCGGAGTTGATCAGCACCTTGGGCTGATCCCCTTCCATGATTGCAACGCAGCTGTTGGTGGTACCGAGGTCGATGCCGATGATCTTTGCCATAGTGAACTCCTTCGCGGCCAAAACGGTCAGACGTTTGCTCAGACCGTTCTGCCGGGTGGAAGACCCGTCGAACGCAACTGCATTGAGCTGGGGAGATATCGACGGGATCGCCAGTCAATGGTCCGGAAGCACACGTCGAAACGAAGAATCGCTTTGAATCTCAGACGGTTCGTCTGAAACTCGCGACCGGCCCTTCAGTTCCGCCAGTGCCATGACCCATCGGTCACACCCGGTTACATCAACTTCTGCAACCTCTGTGCCAGTCGATATCGTTCTCGAAAGGATACTAAGCCTTGTAAAACCGCCACTTACACAGGCCGTCAAGGTATGTGCTCGGTGCGGTACGTGCCAAAACGACAGTCGGGCCGGATAACGGGTCAAGCGGCTGCCACAGTGGCAAGATAGGGGAACCGGCATCTCCGACGCCTCCGATTCGACCGAGCGCGCTCCGCGAAAGGCTGATGTGCTCGCCTCGATCTACCGCATCGGCCAAGGCGGCCCGAAGTGATCAGCGTTACCGCGCCACCCGCGGTGCCCGATAACCATCGCAGAACCCGCGTTCTTACTTGCGATGAAGCCGCCGGTAAGTTCAACTACTCATGGGGCCGCGCGCTGCCGGAGGATGTCCGGCTTCGTTGTCGGCCTTGGACCGTTTCCCGGGAGGATCCCGACGTGACGCCTTCGGACGTTCAATCACTGTTCCTTGATCAGCTCGGACTTAGTCTGGGCGACGAGATGCTCGAATACACGGTTCGGCGATTTCTGGAAGGCGGTGCCGCCGCCGTCCCTGTTGGCCCACTCGCAGCCGGCCCCATCATTGACCCGGTTCGCAAGTTCGCGGAGATCGCCGGCATGCTGGGTGACGGAGCGGCCGTACCTGCCGACCTCGCAGAACCGCTCGTTCACTGACCTCCTCGTCTGGCGTCGCCGTACCTGAAAAGTCAGACTTTGGGCGGCCAGACTCTGGACGGCACGCCCGGCCGTTGCCGGACTTTTGCGATTTTACCCTGTTGTAGCGGCGTTGGACCCGCCTGCTCGACACCCACTTATCAGCGACTCAGAATGATCATCACTTCCACCGCGTATGCGCGCGCCGGTCTGGTCGGAAATCCGTCCGACGGCTACTTCGGCAAGACGATCTCATTCGTCATCCGGAACTTCCACACGACCATCAAGCTTTGGGAGAGCCCGCACTTCGAGATCATGCCGAGCCATGGCGACCTCGCCCGGTTCGACAGCGTTCACGAGTTTCTGCGCGACGTGAAGCTGCACGGTTACTACGGCGGCATGCGGCTCATCAAGGCCGCGATCCGTAAGTTCCACGACCACTACCGCAAGCAGGGTATTGAACTGCCCGACCGGTCGTTCACGGTCAGCTTTACCACCAACATCCCACGCCTGGTCGGCATGTCGGGCAGTAGCGCCATCGTCACCGCGATGTTCCGCGCGATGATGACTTTTTATGGTGTGCAGCTTCCCAAGCACATCATGCCATCGCTGGTGCTCAGCGTGGAACGTGACGAGCTCGATATCAACGCCGGCCTTCAGGACCGCGTCAGTCAGACGTACGAAGGCATCGTGTACATGGACTTCGAAAAGTCACACATGGAACGCAACGGCTACGGCATCTACGAGGAGCTGAAGCCCAACGTCATGCCGCCGCTTTACGTGGCTTACGACCCCGAGCGTGCCGAGCTGAGCGACGTCCCTCACCGCAACCTTCGACAGCTCTATGAACGCGGCGACCCGACCGTGGTCAATGCGATGATCAAGTACCGCGAACTCACCGACCGCGGCCGCGACGCGCTGATGTCCGGCGACTGGCCGACACTCAGCCGGGTCATGGATGAAAACTTCGACCTGCGTCGAACGTTCATGGCGATCGCCCCCGAGAACCAGCGCATGATCGACGTGGCCCGCAGCACGGGTGCGAGTGCAAAGTTCACTGGAAGTGGCGGCGCGATCTGCGGCCTCTACAAGGACGGCAAGCAGTACCAGCAACTTGTAGACGCCATGGCCAGCATCCGCTGCACGGTCATTCGGCCGATCATCTTCGAAGACCAGGTGTGACGTAGGGGCCGCCGTGGCGGACGCGACGCGTTGCATTTGCTCGACCCGTTAAACCTTCAGACGCCTTGATGGGTGACGCCCTTCGCGTCCGCCAAGGCGGACCCTACATGATTAAAAAAGCTGTCATTCCTGCCGCTGGATTTGGGACCCGGATGTTGCCCGCTGCCAAGGCGGTACCCAAGGAGCTTCTGCCGATTCTCGATCGGCCGACGATTCAGTACGTCGTCGAGGAAGCCGCGGACGCGGGCATTGGCGACGTGCTGCTGGTCGTCTCGCGCGACAAGAAAGCTGTTGAAGACCACTTCGACCGGATGGCCGAGTTGGAGGACCGCCTGGTCGCGGGCAAGAAAGAGGCACTGATTGCTTCGATCAAGGAGCTGGCGTCGAAGGTCAAGATGCACGCAGTTCGGCAGCCTGAGATGAAGGGCCTGGGAGATGCCGTCTACCAGGCCAAGTGGCATGTCGGCAACGAGCCGTTCATCTGCATGCTCGGGGACACTATTTTCAGTCTCGCTCCCGCCGACGCGGCGGCGAACGATTTACCCGCCAAGGCGCTGGTCGAGGCGTACGAACGATACGGCACTTCGGTCATCGCGTTGGAGGAAGTCCCGACGGAGAAGGTGAGCCGATACGGCATCGTCGGCGGGCAGATGCTCGACGCCGGTACGATCCGTATCGAACAACTTGTCGAGAAGCCCAGCGTCGAGACGGCCCCGAGCCGCCTCGCCATCGCCGCTCGATATCTGCTGACGCCAACCATCTTCGAGTGCCTCGAAGAGACGAAGCCTGGCAAGGGCGGCGAAATCCAACTGACCGATGCGCTTCAACTTTTGCTGAAGCGCGAGCCGATTCATGGAGTGGTGCTTAAGGCAAAGCGGCATGACATCGGCAATCCGGTCGACTGGCTTAAGACCAATATCCTCTTCGCGTCGCGCGATCCGGCGATGTGGGAGGCGATCAAGCCGATGCTCAAGTCGCTGATGTGACGGCTCATCGTAGGCGAACACGGCGTGTGCCCAGGCCGGACGACGCCGACTTCTTCTTCGCCGCGCGAACTGGCGCGTGCGAGAAAGAGTATTGACGTCTAGAGAAGACGCATTATCTTTGATTGCAGAGACGAACAATTGAGCGGGTCGGAAGTGGTGGCTCCCTTCCGGCCCGTTTCTTTTTTTGGGGACGAAGCGATCCCGGTCAATTGCAACGCGAGGCGAGAGGCAAGGTTCACTTGTGTTCCCGCACGGTCCGATTCGCGTCGCGCCTAGGCGGCGCTACACCAGCGTTCCCAGCCCACGCAGCGTCGCTTCCGTCACCGCGCGATACATCCACACCCCCGGCCAGTCGCGGTGCATCAGTTTGTCGAGGCGATCCGCGGCACCACCCGACACCACTACCTGTTTCAGCAGCTTTGTCCCCGTCGCCTTCAGCAGCGGCAGCCGGTCGGCGCTGGCCTTGGCCAGTGCTTCAAGGATTGCAGAGAGCATCTGCTCTCGCGTGCTGGCGAGCGTGAGGCCGGTGAACGCGCCGGTGCGCTGCTCGATGCTCGTCCGCTCACCGGCCATGTAGGGTTCGAACCGCACGGAGCCCGACGCCTTGAGACCGAGTCGACTCAGGCGGACGAGCTGCTTGCGGAACTCCTCAATCGGCATGTCGGCGAACAGGTTGTTTTTCGCCCAGTAGATTGCCGATCCCGCTGCCGCGAGCGTGCCGACGGCCAACCACTTACGGCCGACACCCAGGGCGCGGGTCAAAAGCTTCTCGTGTGGCTTGGGCGTTGTGGTGCAGAGCGCCAGGACGTCGGTCGATCCGCACACGTTGAAGAGCTGTCCGACCTTCGCGCCGGCCAGCAGCACGCCGGCCGATCCGTCGACCAGGCCGGTCATCATCGGCGTGCCCTGGGTCAAGCCGAAATCACTTGCGGCGGCTTCGGTGATCCTGCCGGCGATCCTGTCAGCGTCGATCACATCGGGCATCAACGCCCGGCTGCCGCCAACAACTTCCAGAAGTTCGTCGTTCCAGCCGTCGAGGGCCAGCGTGTTGTAGACGCCCATGAACGACGCATTGGACGGGTCGGTCACCCTCGCGCCGGTCATTTGTCGATGAAGGAACGTGTTGACGTGCCCGACAAGGTCGGCCTTCTTGAGCCGGTCGGGCTCGTGACGGCGATACCATGCCCAGGTGGTGGAGCTAATCCCGCCGGGGAAGGGCCGGCAGCCGACGATCGCCAGGTGCCGCTCTTTGCCGATCTCGCGTTCGATCTCGAGCGCGATCTCGACACTGCGGCGGTCCTGATGGGTGACCATCGGCGTGAGCGCCTTGCCCTTGCCGTCCATCGCCACCCACGACGGTGCCATCGCGGCGATCGCGATCGCATCAACTTTCCTCGCGGCCGGTCCCAGCGTCGCGATCGCATCGCGCACCGCCCGCAGCACAACCTCGGCGTCTGTCTCGACCTTCGCACCGTCGTGACGCGTTTTGAAGAAGATGCGCTGCGATTCCCGGGCGATGGTCGTCCCGCGTAGTACGCCGGCGATGACCGAGGAAGAGCCGATGTCGAGGCCGAGAAGATTCATGGCGTAAAGATGAGAGATGAGGCACTCAATGCGAACACCGAACATCAAACCCCGAACGCTGAACATCGAAGTTGTGTGTGCCACTTCGGCGTTCAGTGTTCCGTGTTTGATGTTCGGTGTTCAGTTTGGAACCGACGCGTCCGCCAGGGCGGACCCTACTTTGCAGACCACTCGGTATGGATGAAAGTGCCCGGCTTTTCGGTGCGCTCGTAGGTGTGAGCACCGAAGAAGTCGCGCTGGGCCTGGATCAGGTTGCCCGGCAGGCGGGCCCGGCGGTAGCTGTCGTAGTACGCGAGGGATCCGCTGAACGCCGGCAGGCCGATGCCGTTGTCCACACCGACCTTGATGATTCGGCGCCATGCCGCCTGGCGTGCGGCAACCATCTCCTTGAACTTGTCGTCCAGGAAAAGGTTCGGCAGGCTGGGGTTCTTCTTGAAAGCTTGCGTGATCTCTTCAAGGAAGACGGCGCGGATGATGCACCCGGCACGCCAGATCATCGGCAGGTCGGGGAGGTTCATCTTGAAGTCGAACCCGCCTTGCTCCTTGGTCTTGTTCGCCGCCGCCAGAAGGGCCATGCCCTGGGCGTAGCTGGCGATCTTGGAGCAGTACAGCGCGTCTTTGACGTCATTGATGAACTGCTTCAGATCGCCGGTGGTCTTGGCCGGGGACGGGCCGCTGAGCACCTTGCTGGCGGCTTCGCGTTCGCCCTTGAGCATGCTCAGTTCGCGCATGTCGACGGCGGCGGCCATTGTGGGGATCGGCACCAGCAGGTCCAGGCCGGCCTTGATCGTCCACGTGCCGGTGCCCTTCATGCCGACCACATCGCGAATCTGTTCGACCAGCGGCCGCGGCGGTCCGTCGGTCGGGTCCTGCGGGTCACCGAAGTTGATGACTTTCTCGGTGATGTCGATCAGGAAGCTCTGGAGCTCCGACCTATTCCATTCGGCGAACACTTCGCGGAGCTGGTGATTGTTCAGTCCGCCGACATTCTTGAGCAGGTCGTAAGCTTCGGCGATCAGCTGCATGTCGCCGTATTCGATGCCGTTATGGACCATCTTGACGAAGTGACCCGCGCCGCGTTCGCCGCAGTAGGTGACGCAGGGCACGCCGTCGCTGGGTGCCTTGGCGGCGATCTTGTCGAGAATGGGCTTGAGGTGTTCGTAGCTCTCGCGGTCGCCGCCGGGCATGATGCTCGGACCCCAGAGAGCGCCTTCTTCACCGCCGGAGACACCCATGCCGAAGAACTTGATGCCGGTGGGGGCCAGTTCGGTGGCACGGCGTTCAGTGTCGGTGTAGAGGGAGTTGCCGCCGTCGATCAGGATGTCGCCGGGCTCGAGGAAGGGCGTGATCCACTTGATGGTGGCGTCGGTCGCGAAGCCGGCCTTGACCATCATCAGAATGCGGCGTGGCCGATCCAGCAGCTTGACGAAGTCTTCGATCTTCTCGGCACCCTTGGCGTTCTTGCCCTTGGCCTCGTCGGCGAGGAACTCCTGCGTTTTCGAGAAGGTGCGGTTGAACACCGCGATCGGGAAGCCGTTGCGCTCAATATTCAGCGCGATGTTGCGACCCATGACTTCAAGACCGATGACTCCGAAAGCCTGACCAGGCATGACAGTTTTTCCTTCTAAATGAACGGCGGGACCAAACGAAGAACGCCCTGCATTGTGGGGTTTTTGGCCGGTTCTGCAACCGGTCTGCGAGCCGCGCGACGTAAAGTGTGGCGCTCAATCGGCGTGCGTTCAGTCTGACGATCCCAGAGCAGGACTTACCTCGCCGGGAACAGGACATCCGTTGTCGGAAACTGAGAGGCCGGCGACGTGCGCGGCGTGGCCAGACGTGGCGTTCTTCCGAGGATGTCCTCCGAGTAGCAGCGCAACAGTTCGGCGACGGAAAGCGGAGACGCGATCGCTCCGCCTGGCGCATGGGGTGCGTCCCCGTCATTGAGCTCGGGAAGGTGGCCCAGGCCTTCACCCTTCAGGCGCGCCAGGCAGGGTGCCAACAACTTGCGACCTTCCGCCCGAGCGCTGCCCTGAGCGGCGAGGGAGGTGGTCGAGCGCACCAAGGCCGTCACGAGAAGCCCCAGCAGCCAGGAATAGGCAGACCCATTGTGTGCCGCCCTGTCGCGGTCTGTAACCGGACCGCGGTAGCGGCCGAGATAACGATGATCGCGAGGGGACAGCGTCCGCACGCCGACCGGCGTCAGAAGATGTTCGCGAACGGCGGCGACCGTCGATGCCCAACGTTCCGGTACCAGGACAGGGTGCGGCAAGCTGATGGCCAGAAGCTGGTTCGGCCTGATCGCCGAATCAACGCCGCCCGTGCCAACGACGTCGTGGCAGCAGCCGGCGGCATCATTCCAGAACCGCTCGTTGAACGCGTGCTTTGTCTGGGCGGCCGATGATTCAAAGGAATCGGCGTCGGCAGGGCGGTCGAACCTGCGACAGAGTTCCGCGGTCGACATCAGCCCGTTGTACCAAAGGGCGTTGATCTCAACCGGCCGGCCCTGACGAGGCGTCACGGGGATGCCCGCGACTTTATTGTCCATCCACGTGACCGCGATTTCCGGCGATCCGCAATGAAGCAGTCCCTCGCCATCGACGCCAATCGAGCGCTGAGCTCCGCGGCGGTAACAGTCGGAGACGCTGAGCACGGCAGGCAGCAACTTGCGAACGATCGCTTCGTCGCCGCCGTACGCGAGGTACTGGCGAACGGCGTTCACGAACCAGAGGGATACATCCGCTCCGCGGAGTGCAGAATCCACCGACTCCGATGTGTAGTCCGAGGGCAGCAGTCCGCCGTCCAATGAGGCGGCCAACGTGGTGAGCAGCGCACCCGCCTTCTGGAGGTGTCCGGGGATGAGATACAGGCCGGTAAACCCCACAAGGGCCATTCGGATTGAAGGGGGCGACCAGTGAAACTGCGCGACCGCCGGAAGCGGGTCACCGTTGCGATCCGAAAGCAGGTAGGCGTCCGTCGCGGCCTTCAGGGCGGCGAAGTCTGCATCGTTTGCGGCCTCCGGGGCCGACGGCGACAGGTCCATCAATGGGCTCGAGTCCGGTTCGCGGACCTGTCGGCGCGCCTCCTCGACGACGGACTGCAACGAGATCGGGTCGGCCGAGCACGCAAAATGCACGGTCTGGCCGGGCATCACTCGGACGTGCGAAGCGCCCGGTGACCAAAGATCTTCCAGGCCGGAATACCCGTACTCGGCTTCCCGGCGATAAATCTGGTTCAGGTACCAGTGAGATTTGCGGTCAAAGTTTCCGTCGTGGGCGAAGAACAGTTCCGGTGTCCGCCGTGTCGCCGGCACGTGCCAGTGTCCTCGGCTGCGAGGTTTGGCATCCAGCTTTCCGTTCCATTGGAAGTTGAGTTCGTGCATGCCGCGGAGGCCGAGCATCGGTCGGATCTCAAGATCGATTCCGTTGCCGCCACCGAGAAGCGTGTAGCTGAGCAGGACGGTGTTCTGGCCGCGCAGAAGTTGCAATTCTTTTTGAAGGGTCCATCCCTCACCCTGATAGGCCCAGCGTGGGTGCGGATCGGAGTTGAACGCCCGGAGGAGTTGGTGTCCGGTCGGCCAGATCGTGCCCGGGTACTCGTTGCAGGCCAGGTAGTGATCGTGACCGTCGCAGCGAACCGTTTCCTCGACACGACTGAGCAAGACCATTCGGCGGTTGGGAGGGGTCATCGCTGCGACGAGAAGCCCGTGATAGCGACGGGTATTCAGACCGCTGACGGAAGATGAGGCGTAACCCCCAAGCCCGTTGCTGACGAGCCATTCGCGCGCGACCAGCCGCTCGAAGTCCATTTCAGAGACCGAATTAGCTGAACGGCCCACGTTTCCTCCTTGAAACGACCCAGTACCGGAAGTGTACGCCAGGGCCGCAAGGTGTAAACAGACGACACCAACAATCGCCGCGATCTCCGCCAGATCGCGCGCCAGGAGCTTAGCCCAAACAGGTTTCCAACTCGTTTGGCCCTGATGAGGTCTTGGTAGCGACGGTGAATCGATCCTCTACACCATCGTTACGCCAACGCTCCAGGGCCACTACCCTCACGAGTAAACCGGATGAGCAGCCGAACACTCAAGACGCAGCAAACCTTTGTCCGGTTCACTTGCGTCCGCGGCGATATGTACCTTCCGGGGACGCTCCGTGTCAGCACTGAAAATGTCGCATGCGGAGGAATGTGTTCATGGAATGTTAATACTGTGGTCCGCCAGGGTTGACGTCCTTGTTCCACAGCAGGATGCCGCCGGCCATGCTCTTGACGTCCTTGAAGCCGGATCGGCGAAGGAGCTGGGCGACCTGAAGCGATCGAGCGCCGCTTCGGCAGTGAATGACGATCTTCTTCCCTTCGCTACCGGCCAGGGATGCCGGGATCTTGGGCCAGTCATTGCGAGCGAACAGTTTGTCCTTCTCGACAAGGTGCGTGATCGCCCATTCGTGCGGCTCGCGGCAGTCCACGAGCAGGAACTCTTCCTTCTTGTCCTGAAGAGACTTCACCTCGCGTGGCGTCACTTCCCAGTCCGGGTTGAATGCGTATCCATGCGGGAGGCCGCGCGCGTCAAGGTTGGGGTCGGGAATCTGGCCCTTGCTCTTGGCATCCTTGACCTCGCGCTGGGTCTCTTCCAGCGATTTAGGGTCCAACGCCGGAACGCCACAGAACTGCTCGTAATCGATCGGCGCGGTGATCGTTGGATTGCGCCCGCAGATCGGGCACGACGGATCGGCGCGAAGTTTGAACGTCTTGAACTCCAGGTCCATCGCGCTGAAGGTCGTCAGTTTGCCAATCGCGGGCGTGCCGACGCCGAGGATCAGCTTGATCACCTCGTTCGCCTGTAGGGTGCCGATGATGCCCGGCAATACACCGATCACGCCGCCTTCGGCGCAGCTCGGGACGCTGCCCGGGTCCGGGGGTTCCGGGTACATGCAGCGATAGCAGGGACCGTGCTCGCCGGCGCGAAGCGGGTTGGGAAGGTGTGGCGCGAAGACGGTGACCATGCCCTCGAAGCGGAAGATGGAGCCATAGACATTCGGCTTCTTCAGCAGCACGCACGCGTCGCCGACGCAGTATCGCGTCGGAAAGTTGTCGGTGCCGTCGATGACGATGTCGTAGTCCTTGATCAGATCGAGAACGTTCTCGGCGTTCACGATCATCTTGTGTTCAATGACATTGCAGTCGGGATTGACGTCTTTCAGCCGCTTGGCGGCAGCCTTGACCTTGTCTTCACCCACGCTCGCGACGCCGAACAGGATCTGACGCTGCAGATTGCTCGGCGAAACCACGTCGATATCGACCAGGCCGATCGTGCCCACACCTGCGGCGGCGAGATACAGCGATATGGGGCAACCAAGCCCGCCGGCCCCGATGCACAAGATTTTGGCATTCAACAGCTTGAGCTGACCTTCGACACCGACTTCTGGAAGGATCAGGTGCCGCTTGTAGCGATTGACCTGATCGTTGGTGAGTTGCGTGGCCGGTGCCTTCTGGGCGACGGCGGGGGAGTTCGGTTGGCTCATGACTTTGCCTTCTGGGACGGTGAAAAAGAAAACCACGCCTCAAATCGGGCGTGGCCAGCGCGGACACCGTCTCTGCGCTTTAGCTGTTGCGGAGTTACATATTCCGCTCGGGCCGCAATCTGCGACTCAAATCGCCCGTGGGAGGCTCCGATAGCCTCCGGTTTAAATCGTGGGAAGATGGTAGAACGGGTTGTCGAGAGCGTCAAGCGGAAGGTATCGTCCAGTCACCGGGCTAGCGGAACAGTTTGCTGCGAGATGCCACGCCCAGTCGGGTGTCCGTCAGCTTACGTTCGCCGATAGTCGCTTCACTTCAGCGGAGATTCGAGCCATGTCATATCCCAGCCGCCGTGCTTTTCTTGCATCTTCATTGGCTGCCCTGGCGGGTGCTCGCGCTTTGGGTGCCGATGCAGACTCGAAGGCGGGGCCGGCAACCAAGCCATCAACCCTCCCGTCTACTCAGCCCACGGCGCCGCTGGCGGTTGAAGACGCGGCATTTCAACCGTCAACGCTCTTTCTGACTTGGCAGCGGGATCCGACGACGACCATGACCGTCCAATGGATCGGCGTCACCGGAGAAACCGCCGACACCAGGGTTTACTGTTCAACGGCCGTCGGAGTATCCGAGCGACTCGGCCTTTGGCCGATGACCGCGACGCCGAAGATCAAGCCGTATCCGATGACGGACTTCAAGGTCTTCCGCGCGGAACTGACGGGCCTTCAGCCCGACACGACCTATTACTTCCGCATCGGCAAAAGCTCTCCGATCTACAACTTCCGGACGATGCCCGCCAGGGCGACCAATACGATCAGTTTCATTTCTGGTGGCGATTGCGGCGTGAACAGCCATGCGATCGCGAACAACATTCAGGCTGCGCGGCAGGACCCGATGTTTGCTGTCGTCGGTGGCGACCTTGGCTACGACAACGGCAAGAGCGTCGACATCAGCCTGGCGTTCATCCGCAACTACAGCAAGCACATGATCGCGCCCGGCGGCAGATTGATTCCGATGATCCCCTGCATCGGCAACCACGAAGTCGACGGTGGCTACGGAAAGAAGCGGGAGAAGGCCCCGTTCTACTATGCCCTGTTCGACGGCCTGTTTCCGGATACCGGTTACAACACCCTCGATTTCGGTGACTACCTGAGCCTCGTGCTGCTCGATACAGGTCACACGTCGGAAATCGGCGGAGAACAGGCATCGTGGCTCGAAAACCAGTTGAAAGCCCGGGTTGACCACCCGAATGTATTCGCGGTCAATCACGTGCCCGCCTATCCGTCGTACCGGAAGATGGGTACGACGGCCGAGAAGGGTGCGCCCGCCAAAGCCGGTACCGGTTCGGGCAACCGGCAGCACTGGTGCCCTCTGT
The DNA here is from genome assembly GCF_015169395.1 of Humisphaera borealis. Lineage (GTDB taxonomy): Bacteria > Planctomycetota > Phycisphaerae > Tepidisphaerales > Tepidisphaeraceae > Humisphaera > Humisphaera borealis. The sequence goes on along the minus strand of NZ_CP063458.1, from coordinate 1,736,854 downwards.
TCGATAAGTACCGCGTGCCCGTCGTGCTTGAACACCACGACCATACGTTCAAACGCACCAAGCCCCTGATCGACGGCATGGCCAATGACAACGGCGTGCTCTACCTCGGCGATGGGTCTTGGGGCCGCCTGCGAAATCCAAACACGCCCGACAAACTCACCCACCTGGCCGTCACCAGCCGCGATTACCATTTATCGCTGCACCGCATTCAGGGCCAGGAACGCTTCCACATCGCGTTGGACGAAAACGGGCGAGTGATGGACGTCGGTCACAGCGGCCAGCGAACAAAAGGCCTGGTGCAGGTCAAGGAGTAAGTTCACGGCCGGACCTTCCCGGGCCGACGGTTCGGACTCCCATTCAGCCAATCTTTCGACTTCGACGATTTCCACCGTCGGCCAATGCTGCGATTACGGCTATAGTGCCCGGTAACCACCGCCGGGCGCGTTTAGCCTCCGGCGGACCGCCGACGCTTGTGTCTTCGAGTCGAAAGAATCAGTATGAGAATTCGCGTCGGTTTTGATATCCAGTTTGATCTTCCCGCGCCCGCCCCGATGATCCTGACGCTGAATCTTCATCCGTCACGATCGCCGACCGTCATCCAACCCGAATCGCTTACGGTCGAGCCGTTCGCCCCGATATCGTTCTATTACGATGTGTTCGGGAATTGCTGCGGAAGGGTCACGGCCCCGGGCGGCAGGGTTCGGTTCACCAATGACGCCATCGTCTCGGACACCGGCGAACTCGACGCCTACCAGCCGACTGCCATCCAGCACCGATTGGAAGATCTGCCGTCGGACGCGATGCAATTCCTGCTCGCAAGCCGCTACTGCGAGGTCGATCTGTTGAAGGACGAAGCCTGGCGGCTGTTCTCGCAAACGCCGATGGGATGGGGACGGGTACAGGCGGTCTGCGACTTCGTCCACAACCATCTTCGCTTCGATTACAAGACGGCGCGCGTCACCCGGACGGCTTTGGAGGCCTACCGCGAGCGGCAAGGCGTCTGCCGCGACTTCACCCATCTGGCGATCACATTCTGCCGCTCACTGAACATTCCGGCACGCTACGCGACCGGGTATCTCGGCGACATCGGTATTCCGGCGGACCCGTCGCCCATGGACTTCAGTGCCTGGTTCGAAGTCTACCTTGACGGAAGATGGTGGACGTTTGACGCCCGACACAACAAGCGTCGCATCGGCCGGGTGTTGATGGCTCGCGGGCGGGATGCCGTGGACGTTCCGCTGACGACGACCTTTGGAGCTTCAACGCTGCAGAAGTTTCACATCTGGTGTGACGAACTGCGCTGAGTCGTTGTCCGCCTATTTGAGCGGCAGGGGAAGGTAGTCGTAGTCCACGATCATCTTCTCGTGTAACGCCCGTTTAAGGGACATCTCCACGTCCCTTGTTTCCTTGCGGCCGGCGAGATTCTCGAGCTCGCCCGGGTCTTTCTCCAGGTCATACAGCTCGTAAATCGGCCGAGGATTCGAGAAGTACGCTTTGCTGAACTCCGTGGCGAGTTTTCCTTCGGCGTTCGCTGCGACCATCTGCTTCCAGCCCGGATCACCTGCGCTATCAACGGGTGCGTACACCTGGTTGGGCGTGCAGTTGTAGATCAGCTTGTAGCGATCGGACCGCACGCAGCGACCCAGGTCATAGCCGCTGGCCTTGGTGGTTTCATCGAACGTCGCGCTTCCGTGGACGCCGCGTTGACCGAAGAGGAATTTGCGAGCTTCGTAGTTACCGCCTGTCAGAAGGGCAAGGAAGCTTCGACCGGTCATTTCGGGGAGAGATTTGCATCCCGCTGCATCAAGGAGAGTTGGCGTGATGTCTTCCCCCGAGATCAGCGTCTGCGAGCTGCCGCCTGGTTTGATTCGCCCCGGCCACCGAATCAGCAACGGCACATTAAGGCCCGGATCGTAGAGCGACCCTTTGCCATGTGGAAACGCCATGCCGTTGTCTCCCATAAACACAACGATTGTGTTGTCGAGCAAGTTGCGCTTCGAAAGCTGATCGAGCACCGATTGGAACTCCCCGTCCATCCGGGCAATCTCACCCAGATACCGCGCCAGATCCGCCCGAACGCCCGATAGATCGGGCAACGATACCGGCAACTTGATCTTGCTCGGGTCGTAAGGCTTGGCGATTGCTCCGGCGTCCCATGGATGGTGCGGGTCGTTGAAGTTGACCCAAAGGAAGAAAGGCTTGCCGGCCGGAAGTTTGTCGAGGAACTCGTTGACCTTCGGCACCGTCATGGCGGGAGGCGAGTTCCGGTCGAGATAGTCCACCCGCCTATCCCAGGTCTGCATCTTGTGGCTTTCGTAAAGCTCCTTGGTCAGGTCGCTGGCCCCCTTACCCGTCGAGCCGTCGAGATGAAAGCTTCGCCGGCAAACACCAGTAAAGTAACCGGCGTCTTTCCGCAGAATCTCCGGCAGGGTTACGACGTCTGGTGGCAGGGGGGAATTGAACCGGCTGATCCGGCACGCCACGGGCGATCGTCCGGTGAGGATTGCCGCCCGCGACAGCACGCACTGGGGCGCTGAGGTGAATGCGCGCTCGAACTTCATGCCTTCGGACGCGAAACGATCGAGGTTAGGCGTCTTGACGACCGGATCGCCGTAGCAGCCCAGGTAAGGGTAGCTGTGGTCATCAGAGAGGATCAGCAGGATGTTCGGGCGGACCGGGTCTGCGCCATCAGCGTGCGACGCGACGGCCGTGACAAACGTCGCGAGAATCAGCGCCGGTAAACGCGCGAGAAGTGATCGAGATCCCATGGAAAGTCTCCTGTTGTCGTCGCGATACTAACGGCAAGGCGCGGCAAGTATTGTTCGACCAAAAACAGAAGCGGACATGCCACAAGTGGCATGTCCGCTTCGTTACCAGTTCAGGTTACGCCAATCGGCTTGTTACAGTCCGTTGCCGCCACCCTGCATGTCTTTCTGGGCCTGAAGGAAGGCGCTCATCATGCCTTCCAGCAGTTTCGTCGGGATATGCACATCCACGCGAATCGCGGTGGCGTCAGTGCCGCTGGAGAAGCCGATCGGCGGGAGGTCTGCTGGAAGCTTCACGTTCACCGGGACACCGAAGCCCTTGGCATAACGAACGCCGGTGTTCACGAGTGTGCCCAGGTCAAGGTACATCTCGGCGTTGCGGGTCTTGGGCAGTTCCGCGGCGACCGACCGCACACCGGCCTGAGCGGACAGCGTGTCGGCGTTGGCCTTGGCGGCCGCAACGAGATCGGCGATCAGCTCATCGCTGCCGCCCTGGACGGCGACGACCGTCTTGGCGTTGACCGCGCCGAGCACACCGGTCATCCCAGCCGGACCGTAGATGAACGCGATCATCTGCTGGGCCTGGGCGGACTGGGGGTCATCCTCGGGGAACTTCATCTTGGTTTCGAAGGCGTCGAACGAGACGCCGGAGATCGTCTTGGCGCCGGGCTTGATTTCAAAGCCGACCGACTGCCCCTGCTGCTGCGGCAGAAGCTTCATCAGGTCGGTCATCGCGGCCATGACCGTACGTTGACCGTCCATGATCGCTTTGCTGTCGCCGTGGATCACCGACACCTGCTGAATGACGCTTTCCTGACCGAGCGCGCCGGTTGGAGCGACGTAGCCCAGCGACCAACCGGACGTCGAAGCATAAGACTTCTTGGCCGATTCGAGGGCGGCGGCGAACTTGGCGGCATCAGGAACCGCGCTCATCTCCTTGATGATCGGGTCGAGCAGATCGGTGAACACCTTGCCGGTGACCTCTGGATCTGAGCTTCCGCCGCCGAAGAAGAAGTACTTCCTGTCGGGCAGACCGGCCAGCAGGTTGCCCTGCGCGGGCTTGGTCTGAAGCGCCAGCTTGCCGAGGTAGCTGGTCGGTTCGAAATCTGCCGCGACGGTAGCGTTCACGCCGCCATCGGTGAGGTTCAGCGTAACCGTGCCGCTATGGGCGTCGGTCAGGAACTCCTCGGCGACATTGACCAGCGTATTGGCGGCCACCTTGGCCAGCGGGACGAACTTGCCGCCATTCTCGCCCTCAAGCGCCTGCTGAATCTGGGCGAGCATCTGATCGCGCCCCTTCTTCAGCTCAGGCAGTAACTTGCCGCGAACGGCCTTGATGTTGGTATAGAGCAGGACGTCCTTCGAGTCCGATTCTTTTGCCGAGAATCCCGACAGCTTCAGGCCGGTCGGCTTCTTGGAAAGGATGTCCTTGTTCGGCGTAACGGCCGCGTAAGCGCCCCAGCCGGCGATGAACACTTCCTCGCCACCCTTCTTGGGCTTGGCCTTGACGAAAGCGCCGTCGGCGACGACGTCGTCGAAATTGGTCAGAAATGCCTTGAAGTCGCTCGTCGGCACGAGGACGACCACTGACCGATCCGGATTGCCACCGGTCTTCTCGGGGTCGATGAAAACCAACGCCATATCGCCGGCGCGATTCACGCCGGCCTTGATGCCGGACTCTTCAATCAGCGAACCGAGCGGATCGGCGAGCTTGGGCTCCTGCTGGTCGAGGCCGAGCGTCTTGGCGAGCTTGGCAATCTTCTGGCTGAGCTGATCCATGCTCTTGACCTTGAAGACCAGCAATGCGTCTTCCGGAACCTGGTCCAGCACTTGGGCCTGAACCGAGGCGGTCGTGAACAGCGCCAACGTCAGCGCTGCAAGCAGCGACACGCGGGCGGCAAACGGTCGAACAAATCGCATCTTGTTTCTCCTTGCCAGTACCGTCGGTCTCCCTTCCGAGGGGACGCTACGGTCGGCGAATATGGCTGAATCCTAGAGGCGGTAGTCGCACTTGGCAGCCGACAAAAGCTGTCGGCAATACCCTGCCCGCCGATAATGGGTGATCTCGGCAGGTGTGTGGTTTATCGGCAGAAGAATGGGATACCTCGCGGCGTCTCGGATTGTAATTCCTTCACCCAGAATGGATTGTCCCCAGCCGCAACGGCCAGACAGAGCCTGCTTTCCATAGACGTTACAGCCGCCGCGCCGATAACGGCGTGGAAACGAAGGTATCAGGAGGGCCGCACAGGTCTTGTCACGACTTCACGGCCAGAATCGTTCCGGCGACCGCGGCCAAGATTGCCAGTACGGTGAACAGAATTTTCCAGACGCTCCAGGGCCGGTCCCCCTGGACCTCACCCGTGCGGGCGTTCACGAGGAACGTAAACACGCGATCCTGATACCGATAGGCGCTGATCCACATGGGAAGAAGGATGTGTTTGAACGTGATGTCGTAGTAGTTCGAGTCCTTGGTGCTGATCTGCTGGTGGTCGCCGCCGATGTCGCTGCGGATGGTTCCGTCGATCACGGGTGACATCACCTGCTTGGCGAGCTCAAAGCCGTTTGGCAGATCGATGGTGTAGCTCTCGCCGACAAAACCGCTGAGATATCGGTCGTCATACGGCACCAGTGCCGGCAGATCCCACGGCTCCAGGTGTCGCGCTTTGGGAGGCAGGTTCTCCACCGCCAGGACCAGCACATCGTCGAAGGTGTCGTGCACGCGGCCCCAGGCGGACGACCAGCGTGTTCGACGGACCTGGCGGGTCTTGGTCACCGACTGGCCGTTCTCCGTGACGGTGTAGGTTTCGGTATCCCAATAGTCGTCGCCGCGCTGGCCGGTGTAGTCGGTATCAACCTGGCAGTCATACGTCCACGCGGGGACGTAGACGCCTTTGATTCCTTCGCGGTTGGCCATCCGCTTGAGGTTGGACGGCGCGAACCAGAGGCCGTTGATCCATCCGACGAACGCATCGCACGCCTGGTTATTGGTGATGGAGAACGGCAGGAGTGCCCGCGGCTTAAGCACGCGCTTTACGACCGCCTGCGCAACCATACCGCTGCCGCAGAACGCACAGTTGCCAGCGGTCTGGCCGGGCCTCATCGACTGCTCGGCACCGCAACCGTCGCAGCGGACGGTGATCGCCTCCATCGTCTCGGCCGACTCCATTGCCGTGTGCAGATGGGCGAGGAAGTCCATCTCCTGCACCGGCTCGGCTTCTGGCGTCGGGGCGACGGTGTTCTCAGCTCCGCAATAGGGGCATTTCAGCGAGCTTGAACCCGGATCCCAAAACAACGTGGCCCCACAGCCTGTGCAGGGGAACTGCTGTTGCTTGGGTTCTGCGGTCATAGGGGTGGGGTCCGCGTTGGCGGACAGAAGTGATCGCGAATGATGGGAATTCGTTACTTTTCTTCCGGCCCGATGCGAGAGCAATCTGGGCAAGTGACAGAGAGGCAATCGTCACCGCGCGGATCTGCCGTAGACCATCGCGGCATCAAGTACTTTGCCGATCGCATCGAACTACCCCTGCCCTCCCGACGCGTCCGCCAAGGCGGACCCTACGCTGGTAACGGCGGTGGCAGGTTCGCGAGCAGGCCCTGCAACTCTGCCACGGTTTCAGCCGGGGACCATGACGCCATGCCGGGCTTCCAGACGAGGGTCTTGCCGTTGAACTTACCCATCGCGATCTGCGATTGAATCGCGTTCAGGTCGAACGGGCCGGCCTGCTTGCCGTCGATCGCGGCGTGAAACATAACGGACGTCGGCAGCGGGGGAGGCTGGCCGCCTGCCGTCTGTGCCGGCGCGGCACCGGCCTGCGGATTCATTGCCCCGCCGAGCTGGCCGCCGAGCTGATTGGCCATCACGAAGCCCATTCCCATCGCGGCGGTGCCGCCGGGGTTTTCGGCCGCCTTTTCCAGTGAATTGGCCGCCTGGAACTTCATGTAGTTGTCCAGGTTTCCCAGCACGCCCATGCTGGTCCGCTTGTCCATTGCCTTCTCGACTTCCGGCGGAAGCGAGATGTTCTCGACGACCAGCTGCGTGACCTTCACGCCGTACTGTTCGAAGTCGGCGTTGATCCGCGACAGCAGTGCCGCGCCCAGCTCGTCCTGGTTGGCGGCCATGTCGAGAACGGGAATCTTTGAAGACGCGCAGGCATCGGTGAACCGTGCGGTCATGAGATCGCGAAGCTGATCGCCGATCTGCTCGACGCTGAATGTGCTGTTGGTTCCCGCGACGTTTCGCAGGAAGACGGCGACATCAGAGATCTGGATCGCGAAGGTTCCGAAGGCCCGGATTCGCGTAGGACCGAACTCCGGATCGCGGACCATGAACGGGTTCTTGGTGCCCCATTTTCGATCGGTGAAAACCCGCGTCGAGACGAAGTAGACCTCGGCCTTGAACGGGCTTTCAAAGCCATACTTCCAACCCAGAAGGGTTGAAAGGATGGGCATGTTGCGCGTGTCGAGTGTGTAGGTGCCGGGAATCTGGAAGACATCCGCGAGCGCGCCTTCGCGAACGAACGCCGCCGCCTGCGACTCGCGGACGATCAGCTTGGCATTGTTCTTGATCTCGTTGTTGTGACGCGGGAACCGCCAGACCATCGTGTCTCGCGTGTTGTCGAGCCACTCTACGATGTCGATCAGTTCGCCGGTGATCTTGTCCCACAGACCCATGTGCGCTCCGCTATTGATTGCCAGTTGTTCGTTGCCGACTGCCGAGTGGACGCAGGATATTCTGAAGCACCACGCCGACAATTACAAACCGGGGGTTTGTTCGTAGCCCTCCGAAGATAACGCCGAGCCCCAGGGCGTGAACTGTTGGAGCAGAAGCTCTGCGTTTCCAGAGAGGCGATCGCCCACTACAATCCCCGCCCCAGTGGCAGCCAAACCGCGGAACGTCATTTCGGACTACCTTCAGTACGTCGCGTTGCGCCTGGTCGCCACGGCGCTGCTCTGCTTTCCCGTCAACCTGAACATGGCGACCGCCCGGCTGCTGGGCAGCTTCTGGTACAGGGTGAACCGCCGACATCGCGAGCGCATTCTCGGCAATCTGCGGAGGAGTTTTCCAGGCTGGACCGAGAAGGAATACAACCGCCTGGGCCGTATCAGCATGCAGGGGTTCCCGATGCTGGGCGTGGAAGTCATTTTCACGCCCCGGCTGATTCGGCTGGATACCTGGCACCGCTACATCCGCTTGAACGATTTTCAGGAGGTCCTGAATCTGCTCGTGCGGCACAAGGGCCTGGTCATGCTGACCGGCCACTACGGCAACTGGGAGATTCTGGGTTACACCTTGGCGACGCTCGGCTTTGAAACCACCAGCGTCGCCCGCCCGCTGGACAACCCCCACATCAACGAATGGCTGCTGGGATTTCGCGAGCGAATGGGTCAGCGCATCGTCGATAAGAAGGGCGCGACGACGGAGGTCGGCCCGATCCTCGATGAGGGCGGCACCGTCGGCTTCATCGCCGACCAGAACGCCGGGCCAAAGGGCATGTTCGTCGACTTCTTCGGCCGCAAGGCGAGCACCTACAAATCCATCGGCCTGCTGGCGATGGAATACGAACTGCCCGTGGTCATCGGCTACGCCAGGCGAATCGACGGGAAGTTTCTCTTCGACGTCGGCGTTCAGGACATCATCTACCCCGCCGACTGGAAGTCACAGGACGACCCGCTGCGTTACATCACCCAGCGGTACACGAAGGGAATTGAAGACTTCGTGCGCGAGGAGCCGGGGCAGTACCTCTGGGTCCATCGGCGATGGAAGACGCGACCGAAGGGGGAAGAACCGGAACGGTTTGATTAGGCACCGCATTGGAAGCGCAGTTGTGGCCGTTGTTCATCGAAGTCCGAGCAGTTCGCGATACCTGGGCAAGACTGCCGGCCAGGAGAACTGACGCTCGACTTCGGCACGGGCGTTGCTGATCAGGCTGGCTCGAAGAACGGTGTGGGTTGCCGTCACGATCGCCTGCACGAACTGCATGGGGCTGACGTCTTCCAGAAGCAGGCCGGTATCGAGGTGCCGAATCACGTCCCGAATCCCGGGAACGTCCGCGCCAATGACAGGCACGCCTGCGGCCATGGCTTCAATCAGAACCAGCCCAAACCCTTCGGCTTTTGACGGCAGCACCAGCACGTCCATTGTTGCCAGCGCCTCATGCGGCCGGGTGATGGCACCGTGAAGCTTCACTCGATCCTGCAGACCCCATCGGCGCACCGCAGCTTCGATGGCCGGTCGATCGACGCCCTCGCCGTAGATGTCGAGACGGCCAGACGGCTGATGAGACATCGCCATAACCAGGTCGGGAACGCGCTTGATCGGATCGAGCCGGCCTATGAATCCCACACGTCGAGGCGTTTGTGCCTGCCGAGCGGCGTTGCCGGCGTAGATCTCATTGAATGACTCGATGTCCACCGCATTCGAAATTACCACCGCTCGCTCCCGTGCCACGCCCGCCCAACCCTTTGCCACCTCCGCCGCCGATGGCGATGGTACGACCACCTTTGCTGCGGCGTGCTGAATCAGCCGTTGCAGCCACCAGTGCCAGCGAGGCTCGGGCTGTGTGGTTTGAATGGACTGGAGGAAGCGCACTTCGGGGCAGAATGGCGCGGCCGCGGTCGCCATCGCGTTGGCGTGGATCAGGAAACTGAAAACGGTGTCAAAGTTCCCTTCGCGGATCAGCCGGACCAGCCGAAACAGCGTGCGGAGAAAGTCGAGCGGCGATCCTGCGCCCAGCGCAGTCACTCTCACACCCGCGTCGCGAAGCTGATCCGCGACGGGACCCCATTTCGAGAGGCACGCGACTTCAATCTCGACGTGCGAGGGATCGCGCAGACGCAGTGCCAACTCACGCACGACGGTCGGCGTGCCGCCGATCTCGAGGTCCGTGATGAGCAGGAGGATTCTTCTCACGGGAGTTCGGTCGAGAGCAAATGCGCGTCGGACAGCATCAAGGCCGATCAGATCGTGCTCGGCTTCAGCTCGGTCACCTCAGGTGGCTACGCGGGATCGCGCGACGCTCACCAACCGCTCGAAAATCCTGAGGTGCGCCGGGTCGGTTGCGGTCAGATTCTCAGGGTGCCATTGGATCGCGACGAAGAACGGAAGGCTCGGGTCTTCAAACCCTTCGATGACTCCGTCCGGGGCAGTGGCGTTGACTCGCAATCCTCGTCCCAATCGGTTCACGCCCTGCTTGTGGCGGCTGTTCGCGATGATCGAACCGGTTCCCACGATCTCTTCGAGCATGGTTCCGGGCTCAATCTGCACCGGATGCCGATAGCTGTCGTTCCCGAGCGATCGGTGCTCGATTGCTCCTTCTCGGGGGAAATCCGGCAGAAACTGATGCAGCGATCCGCCTCGATGAACGTTCATGACCTGCGACCCCAGGCAGATACCCAGTGCCGGAAGCTTTCGGCGTTCGACCTCCGCAATCAGCGCGAGTTCGAAGGTCTGCCGCTGGGCGTCAAGACGTTCTGTTTTGGGGTGCCAGGTTTCGCCGTAGAGCGCGGGATCCAGATCGTTTCCGCCGATGAGGACGATGCCGTCGAGGATGTCGAGTAGTTCAGGAATCAGCGATAGTTCGGCGCGGAACGGCAACATGACCGGGAGCCCGCCGGCCCGTTCTACACTACGGGCATAGTCCGAGGGGATCTCATATCGAGACGGCTTGTCGTCGCGTGAGTCGATGGTGATGCCGATGACCGGACGTTTCATGGGATGCTCAGAATCGCCAGTGTCGGACGCACGGCCCGAAGAACGCGCGGCACGCCGCGATTGATGGTTCAGCCAATCACCGCCATCGATCGTACGCATCGGGCTGACGGGGTGATTGTACACGTACGTCTGGCATTCGGCCCGCGTTCCATCGGCGCACGTGGCCACGGCCGATACACGGCAAAACAGGCTTGCGGCGGGCGACGACGGATCGAATCCCTCATAGGTATCCAGCCGTCGCCAGAACAGGGCATCGTTCGGAACCTCGCAGAGAAAGCCACGAACGTCACGATCGCCGGTAAGCACCAAGCCCGGGTAGTTGTCCAAATCGTAAAGCGTGCCTCGCACGACGGCCGGCGCTACGACACGGAACCGTGCAACGAGATCGGCCACGCACGAGGGTGCGTGGCCGGGTATCAGTGTGCCATAGACGAACAGGAACGACATGACGCCGATCAGACCTCCATCGGCTCCGTCGCCCGGCTCCGGCCGGCTTTCTTGCGGGCGGTTTCCGTAAGAAGCTGCTTCCGCAGGCGGATGTTCTGCGGCGTGGCTTCGACGAGCTCGTCTTCCTCGATGTATTCCAGGGCCTGTTCGAGCGTCATCTTGCGGGCTGGCTTGAGGATGATGTTTTCATCGCTGCTGGTCGTCCGCATGTTCGTCAGCTTCTTGGCCGTCGTCGGGTTGACGGGCATGTCATTGTCGCGGGCGTTCTCGGCGACAATCATGCCTTCGTACACTTCCTGGGTCGGCTCGACGAACATCGTGCCGCGCTGCTGCAGGTTGTTCAGCGCGAATGCGTTTACGCTGCCGTTGGACATGCTGATCATCACGCCGTTGGCGCGGCCGGGCACTTCGCCGCGGGCCGGGGCGTACTCGTGGAAGTTATGGTGCATGATCGCCGTGCCCTGGGTGGCGGTGAGCATGCGCGTCCGAAGGCCGATCAGGCCGCGGGCGGGAATGGTGAACTCCAGGTGGACCTGGCCGTCGCGGTTGTCCATGCGGACCAGTTCGCCCTTGCGGTTGCCGACCAGTTCCATGACGCCGCCCATGCTCTTTTCGGGCACGTCGACGACCAGGTACTCGATCGGCTCGGTGATCGCGCCGGTCTCTTTGTCCTTGTGCATGATAACCTGGGGCTTGCTGATGCTCAGTTCATAGCCTTCGCGGCGCATGTTCTCGATCAGGATGCCCAGGTGCAGCAGGCCGCGGCCGGACACCTTAAACGCGTCCTTGGCATCGGTCTCTTCGACCTTCAGAGCGACGTTGCTTTCCAGTTCCTTCATCAGCCGTTCGCGCAGGTTACGGCTGGTGACGTACTTGCCTTCGCGGCCGGCGAACGGGCTGTCGTTCACGCTGAACATCATGACCAGCGTCGGCGGCTCGATCTCGGTCGCTTCCAGCGGCTCGGGCTTGAGCGGATCACAGATGCTGTCGCCGATGTCGACCGATTCCAGGCCGATCAGCGCCACGATGTCGCCGGCGGCGGCGTCGTCGGCGTTCTTGCGGCCGAAACCGTCGAACACCTGCAACTGCTGCATCTTCGACTTCACCTGCGTGCCGTCCCGCTTGACGACCGTGACCTGCTGACCGCTCTTGATCACGCCGTTGTAAATGCGGCCAATGCCAATCCGGCCGACGTAGTCGTTGTACTGGATGCTCGAAACCTGGATCTGAAGCGACTTGTCCTTATCGCCGTGCGGCGCGGGGATGTGCTTCAGGATGGCTTCGAAGATCGGCTTGATATCGGTGCCCTTGACGTCGGCCTTCCACGACGCGATGCCGGCGCGGCCGGAGGCGTAGATGATCGGGAAGTCGAGGGTCTCGTCGTCGGCGCCGAGTTCGACGAACAGGTCGAACACCTCATTGACGACCGCGTCAATGCGGGCGTCGGGTCGGTCGATCTTGTTGACGACAACGATCGGACGCAGTTCGTGCTGGAAGGCCTTCTTCAGCACGAAACGGGTCTGCGGCATGGGACCTTCGGCAGCGTCCACAAGAACGAACACGCCGTCGGCCATGCTCAGAACGCGTTCAACTTCGCCACCGAAGTCGGCGTGTCCCGGGGTGTCGATCAGGTTGATCTTGATGATCTGGTTGGTGAGCGGATCGGTGTAGTTGATCGCGACGTTCTTCGCCAGGATCGTAATGCCGCGCTCGCGCTCCAGGGGGTTGGAGTCGAGCATGGTGTCCTGCACCTGATTGTCGCGAAAGTTACCACTTTGGCGCAGGAGGGCGTCAACCAGGGTGGTTTTACCATGGTCGACGTGTGCGATAATCGCGACGTTACGGATGTCGTTCCGAACCTGATTCATGACAACAGTCTCGTCCTTGCCCCCGGCGTTCTCCGTGAGCATCTTGATCCAACCCGTTGGAATATTGTGACTTAGCGTCCACGGCGGGTGACCCCAGCCGGCCCGGCTGAAGGCCGGGAAGCGGGGCAATGTACCCGCTGGAGCGTCATTATACAAACGTCGACGCCGCCGTGACAGTTTTGAGAATCGCGTTAAGGCGTAAAACGGCGGTACGATTGCCGCCGGCGAGGATTTCTGAGTGTTTGGGCTAAACTGGAGGCGTCGCTGCGGCACTCATTCACGCAAGTGTCGGCCATCGGCGCAACTTCGTGGACTGGAAGCATGCTTTTGCATGACACGGTAGTGGAGGCGCGCCCTTCGGCCGCGGACTTGGCGTCCGGGGATCTGGAGTTGCGCTCGCCCCGCACCATCGAAGCCGCAAGAGGCGGCGACAAACTCGCCCTGACAACCTTGCTTCGCGGCCTTCAGGACCCCTGGTATCGGTTCTGCCTCGGATTACTCCGCGACCCGGATCTGGCAACCGACGCGGTTCAGGAAACAGGCCTGCGATTTCTGAAGCAGATCTCCGGCTTTCGGGGCGACAGCCAGCTTCGGACCTGGTCGTTGGGCATTGCGATCAACGTCGTCCGGGAAATGAAGCGCCGTCGTCAGCGACATGCGAGCGGGAGCAGCGAAGCGACAACCGACTTGGCCGAGACCGTAGGCGACCCCGCACCATCCGTCGGGACTTCGGCCGAGTTCGTTGAGACCCGCGAAGTTTTGCGACAGACGCTTGCCGATCTGCCCGACCGTCAACGCGAGGCCGTTGTACTTCGCTTCTTCGAAGACCTTTCTGTCGAAGAGACCGCAAGCCTGATGGGTTGCGCCGCCGGTACCGTGAAGGCAACGGTCCATCAAGCGTTGCGGTCGCTGCGTAAAAGACTTTCGCCCCTGGCTTGATCGTGCATGGCTCGATGTTTCCCGGCTTGATGGGAATGAACTGCGGACTGCTTCATGACGAAACTACGCGAACAACTTCGGGACGCCCGGATCGCCTACGAATCGGCGAGCTACCCCGGCGACCTTGCCGGCGACGTCCTCTCGAAGCGTACGGGCCGATTCTGGACCCTCTTTCCGGCGGTCCTGGGTGGTGCGCTGGCGGCTTCGATCGCGTTGACCATCGGATTTCTTCCCGGTTCTCCATCGGCGACGCCGACTGAAACGGCGTCCTTCCCAAACGTTCAGCCCGCCCGGCCGACTCCCGCTGCATCGTTTACCTTCCCTGACCGGATGCCCCTGACCCTTCCAACTTCGCCGCTGCTGGCTGCATCGGTGCCGGTGACCGTGTCGTGGGTCGAGTTGAATGATCTCGGGCAGCAGCAGTACCAGCAGATCGCTCCAAAGGTGCGACAGCACCTGTCATCGTGGCCAAGCCTGTCCCCGCAGAAACCGGTCGAATCGAACGCGACAACGCAGCGTGCGGTGTAAGACTGCGGTACGGCAGGCCATCCGCTGTTTCGGCGGCTTCTGCTATCGTTCACGCCAATGAATGTCCATCAGCATCTCCGAGCCGTGCTGCACGGTGTACTCTTCCTTTGGCTTTGCGCCTCTGTATCTGCCTCCGCCGCTGATCGCCCCCAGCCGTTCGGTATTCAGATCGTGGACGACCAGACGGGTCGTGGCGTGCCCCTGGTTGAGCTGAGAACGGTCAGCAATGTCGTCTACGTCTCGGATTCGGCCGGCTGGATCGCGATTGACGATCCAGCGCATTTGGGTCGAAAGGTGTTCTTCACCGTCTCCAGTCACGGGTACACGTTTCCCGCCGACGGGTTCGGCATGCACGGTCGGGCGATCGACACGACGCCGGGCGGCATCACAACGCTTCAGATCAAACGAGTTAACAAGGCCGAGCGGCTATATCGAATCGGCGGGGAGGGCATCTATCGCGACAGCGTCATCCTCGGCAAACCTGCGCCTATCAAGGAACCGCTGCTCAACGCGCAGGTTGTCGGGCAGGACTCCGTGCAACTGGCGACCTACCAAGGCAAACTCTGGTGGTTTTGGGGAGACACCAACCGCCAGAGCTACCCGCTAGGTCATTTCTTTACTGCATCCGCGACCAGCGAGCTTCCCAGTGCCGGTGGGCTTCATCCGAACGTGGGGATAAACCTCAACTATTTCGTCGGCACCGATGGCTTCAGCCGGGGCATGTTCGAGCGGGAAGGTCCAAAGCTCTTCTGGATGGATGGCGTTTTTGTCGTGAAGGACGGCACCGGGAAAGAACACATGATCGCGGCCGTCGGTGTCATGCAGAGCCTTGAAAAGGTGCTCGCACGCCGTCTGGTGGAACTGGACGACAACACAAAAATGTTCCGCACGCTTTGCGAACTACCTGTCGCCGGACCGGGACGCCCGCACGGTCACGCATTCCCAGCCACCGTAAACGGCAAGTCGTATATCTATTTCGCCGACCCGCTGCCCAACGTCCGCGTCCCGGCGACTTACGAAGCCGCGATTGAAGCCTCCAACTACGAGGTCTTTACCTGCGTTGCCGATGGCCTGAAGACGGTCGATACGAAGACAACGCTCGACCGCGACGATGCGGGGAAGCTGAACTGGAGTTGGAAGCGCGACACGATACTCCTCGACCGCGACATGACGGAGAAGCTCGAAAAGCTGGGAAAACTGCACAAGGACGAGCAATACCTGCGTCCAATGGACGCCGAAACGGGAAGCCCCGTCGTCCTTCACGCCGGCTCGGTCAACTGGAACGTATACCGTCAGAAGTGGGTGATGATCGCCAACCAGATCGGCGGCAAGAGCTCGCTGCTTGGCGAGGTTTATTACCTGGAAGCCGAGAAGATCGAAGGGCCATGGACGAAAGCGACCAAAGTGGTCACGCACGATCGCTACTCGTTCTACAACCCCAAGCATCACGTCGAGTTCGACCAGGACGGCGGCCGCTACATCTTCTTTGAGGGGACGTACTCATCGACATTCGACCGCAAGGCGGACATCACGCCTAGGTACGACTACAACCAGATGATGTACCGGCTGGACCTAAAGCGGTTCGATTGATCGACGACAACGCGAGTGGTTAGTGTGCCAACTGGTGGTTCTTGAGCGACTTGATGAATCCGTCCGTTTCCGGATCGCAGGTCCGCTTCATGTGCTGAAGCAACAGCGCGGCCAGGCGTTCTACGTCCTGCTTGTATGCCGGGTCGCGCGCCAGATTGACGCGCTCGTCGGGGTCTGCCTTAAGGTCGTAGTATGCGAGCCTCGACCCGACGAGAAGCTGTTGCACCCGTGCGGCAACCTTCTCGCTGCCTTTGGCGCCATCGAGCATTGCCTTGAATGCCTCGCCGCTCATCGCCTCGACACGAAACTTCTCTCTCCCCTCCGGCCACGACATGAACATCAGCGATGCGGTCTCCGTGCGAATGCACCGCTGCGGGAATGACTTGCCGCTTGAGACGGTGTTCACGTGAGTGATGACATGGTCGCGGCCCGTCTGGGTTTCGCCGCGTAGCAGCGGCAGAAGGCTTCGCCCGTCCTGTACCTCGGGTGCCTCGACAGCAAGCAACTCGAGCACGGTTGGCATGAGATCAAGACTGCTGACGTACTCTTTTCGCGTCTGTGGCTCGCCCATGCCAGGCCATCGGAGCAGGATCGGCGACCGTGTGCCGTTGAAATACACGGTGGCCTTGGCGAAGGGCATGGAGATGCCGTGGTCGCTCATGAAGACAACGACCGTGTCGTCCGCGTGCCCGGATTCCCGCAGCGCTTCCATGATCTGATTAAAGGTGACGTCGAGCCTGCCGACTGCAGTGTAGTACTGCGCCAGCTCCGCGCGCAGCGCCGGAATGTCTTCCAGAAACGACGGAACCGTCATCTGCTCGCTGGTGTAGACGTGTTGAGGTGCGGCGGGCACACCGGCGTTTTCAGGTTCCTTGTCGGCCTCGATGGAGGTGCGAGCATTACTGCCGGGATTCTTCGGCTTGCCGTTCTTGCCCGCCGCGCCGGGAAACGGGCGATGGGGGTCCGTGATATTCGCATTCAGGAAGAATGGCTTGCGCGCGTCGTTGGCTGCTTTGATTGATGTCGCGACCTGCTGCCGCATCACCGGCGGGTTCTTGCCGCCGCCGCTGAGCTTCAGGTCCCACGGAAACTCTGCCTCCGGCTGCATGTGTACGTGCTTTTCAATGACGGCGGTGTGGTACCCGGCCGATTTGAGCATGGTCACCAGGGTTGGCGTTCCCGGCCGGACCGGGTCAAATCCCAGGGCGCCGCTTCGGTGGGGTACCAGACCGGTCATAAACGCCGAGCGGCTCGGCTGACAAATCGGAGCGGTAACGTGTGCGTTGACAAAGCGATGTGCGGTAGCGGCAAATGCATCGAGCTTGGGTGTCACCTTCAACTTGTCGCCCATCCAACCGGGCGTGTCGGCGTTCATGTCGTCGGCGGTGACGATCAGCAGGTTCGGCCGCTTGCGAGGCTCATCGGCATTGCACGGCGTCACTATGCCCGCGACGACGGCGATGGACGTGAGAACCGAATATGCGAAGGTTGAAATGGTCATAGATAGTCTTGCGATTTTCCACGGCGAATGGACGTCTCCCAGCCCGAAGACCTGCAAACGCCACGAGATCAGGACATCACCAGTTTCGCCCGCAGGTCTCTCGTGCCGGGGCTGATCTTGATCGGGAGCAGAATCCAGAACGTCGCGCCTTCGCCGACCTTGCTCTTGACGCCAATCGTACCACCCATCAGGAGCATGAGTTCCTTGCTGATCGCCAGGCCGAGTCCCGAGCCGCCATGCGAACGAGTGTGACCGCCATCAATCTGGCGGAACTTTTCGAAAATCACGTTCTGCTTATCCGGTGCGATTCCCGGCCCGCGATCCACGACGCTGATACGGACATAGGTTTCGTCCGACATCTCATTGCGTGCGCGGTCGGGCCGGGGAAGCCGAGGGGTAGACGTGGGCATTTCCCCGCCGTCTCCGCTCGTCAGTTCCGGCTCTTCCAGCGTTGCTTTGAGGTCGATGATCTGGCCGCTGGGGGAGAACTTGATCGCGTTGCTCAGAAAGTTGTAGAGGACCTGCTGCAGTTTCCCGGGGTCCGTCTGCAGGATCGGAACATCCGCCGAGGTCGATACCGAGAGGGTCAGCTTTTTCTGTTGCAGGAGCGATTGCAGGAGGTTCGTCAGGCCCTCGAACATGTCCGAGACGCTCAGCGGTTCAGAACGAACTTCCATCCGGCCGGCCTCGATCTTGGCCAAGTCCAGCAGGTCGTTGATCAGGTCCAGCAGATGTCGGCCGCTGGTCAGAATGTTGTTGATGTAGCGTGTCGATTTCGCCTCTGTCGGAGCGCCGATCGCGTCTTTCAGGAGGTCGGCAAAGCCGAGGATACTGTTGAGCGGCGTTCGCAGTTCGTGGCTCACATTCGCCAGGAACTCGCTCTTAAGCCGGTTGCTCTCGAACAGCGCCACGTTGCTTTCGGCGAGTTGGCCGAGTCGGAGATCCAGGCTCTTGTTCAAAGCGACCAGCTTGTCGCTCGATCCCTTGAGATTCGTCAACATCTTGTTGAACGTCTCGGCGAGTTGCTGGAACTCGTCGCCGGTCGAGATGTCCGAACGGATGTTCAAGTCGCCAAGTGCCACCTTGTCAGCGGTTTCCTGGAGCACGCGGACCGGCTGAAGGATGAGCCTCGTCGTGATGTAATAGAAGGTCGTAATCGCCAGGGCACTGGCCAGCAGGAGCGCACCGAGAATAAAGACCCGATTGAGCTGCCGCTCGGCGGCGTCGATTCGGCTGGGGAACTCGACACTCACGATTCCGGCCAGAACGGGCAGGGTATCCCCATCGTTTGCCTCGGTGGGGAGCGGATTGACCGGTAGAGGGTTCAGGCTGCCGGGCGACGTAGTTGCCACACTCGTGCCGCGCATAGCCGAGCGGGTGGCTGGTTGGGTCAGCGCTGCGATGGCTTCCTTTGCCTGCACAGCAACATGGCAGGTGCGGCAATCTCCGCCAAATCGTAGTGGCTGCGCGTAGCGGTAGCCTGAGGAGCCGTCGTCACGTTCGTAGTACGCCGAATACGACGGTGCATCTCGATCGCGGAGGAAGTGTGCGGTCGCGCGGGCTTCGAAACGGCTCAGGTCCGAAGCATCGCGGCGGGCCCCGATCTGCGTCAGCCGTGTTTGCGGGCCGGTGGGAAGGTCGGCTGTTGTCTGCCTGGCGACGGAGGCAGGACGGGTTGTTGGCATGGTCGCCGGCCTCGTTCCAGCGATCGCAGCCGGCGAAACCGTCCGCGGACCTTCGGTCGCGAATTGCCCACCGCGAGCGTGCTGAGCCGCTGCGTGCTCAGCAAGACTCGAGGCCGTCCGCTCGTTCAATTGCTCAGTTAACTGCTCGATCCGGTGCCAGGGCACGAATAGGGCGGCGGCAATAATTAGAAGTACAGCAGCGCCGAACAGGAGCTGACACTTCTTGGCCAGTGAGATGCGAAGCTGTTGGATCTTTCGGAACACGGTTTAAGCGTTGGATTGTAGCGGGTTTGGAAAGATCCGCGCCTACCGCGCTTTAGGTCTGACAGCGCTGTTAGGGGCCGCGACGCATAAAATCGGTCGACAGCGAATTCCGACATTGTTCCCGTGCCGTCAATAAAGCTACCATGCCCGTTGGTCCGACGAACCGTCGCAGGTCGGACTAACTGACGGATCGAACCCAATGAGCACAGCCGGGCGCATTTTAGTCGTCGAGGACAGCGACACAGAACGTCGCGCCATTACCCAGATCCTTAAGTCTGAAGGCTTTAGCGTTTTTGCGGCAGAGGATGCCGAGAAGGCGCTCTCCTATGCCGACGAAGGGATAGATCTGGTCATCAGTGACGTTCGACTGGGCGAAGTCAGCGGGATGGACCTGCTGACCCTGTGGAAACGCCGACAGCCCGCGACTCAGATGATCCTTTTGACGGGATACTCCAGCGTCAACGCGGCCGTCGATGCGATGAAGGCCGGGGCGTACGACTACCTCACCAAGCCGATCAATCCGGACGAACTGGTCCTGATTGTTCGACGTGCGATCGAGACGCTGCACAAGGAAAACGAGATCGACGACCTGCGTCGCCGACTCGACCAGCGGTTTGGCTTGGAAAGGATCATCGGTCAGAGCCGGCCGATGAAGGAGGTTTTCGCCCGAATCCAGCGGGCCGCGCCCGTGGACAGCACGGTCCTCATCCTGGGCGAAAGCGGAACCGGTAAGGAACTGGTCGCACAGGCGTTGCATCACAACAGCCATCGCAAAAAGGGCCCTTTTGTCGCGGTCAATATTGCCGCCGTGCCATCGACGCTCGTCGAAAGCGAGCTCTTCGGGCATGTGAGGGGGGCGTTCACCGGTGCCACAGACAGGCGGATGGGTCGCTTCGAGCAGGCTGATGGCGGGACGCTATTCATCGACGAAGTCGGTGACTTTGAGCTATCGCTGCAGGCCAAGCTGCTTCGCGTACTTGAAACCCTGACGCTCACACCGGTTGGCGGTCACGAGGATCTGAAGGTCAATGTTCGCGTTGTTGCCGCGACGAGTCGCGATCTGGACGACATGGTCCGCAAAGGCACCTTCCGCGAAGATCTTTACTATCGGCTGCATGTCGTCAGCGTATTGCTGCCGCCGCTCCGGCAGCGGACAGACGATATCCCCATCCTGGTAGAGCACTTTCTCAAGGAGATTGCCGAGACCAAGCACACGGCAAAACATCGGGTTTCGCCCGAAGTGATGCGGGCATTCGTCAACTTTCCCTGGCCGGGAAACGTGCGCGAATTGCGTAACGCATTGGAGAGCATGATGGTGCTCGCCGACGGTGAAGTGCTCACCGAGGCTGACCTCCCTGACAAGATTTTAAACGGGAGCGTGAGCAAGTCGGGGCAGGTCGATATTCCGGATATGCCTCTGGAAGTGCTCGAACGCTTGGCCATCATGCAGTCGCTTGAAAAAAGCGGCAACAATCGGACGCACGCGGCCCAGCGGTTGCAGATTTCCGTCCGGACCCTTCAACGGAAGCTGAAGGAGTACGAGGCACAGAACCTTATTCCCGCGAGCAACGACGACATTTTGGCGGAAGCTTGACGAACTGTCATACCAGGTTTGCGCAGTTTGGCGGGGGCGCGTGAACTCTTTTTCATTCTGTCTGATCGAGTCCTTTGAAAATTCAAAAGGCGCTATCTGCCTTCGTTAAACCGCATTCATCTGGCGATCCGGGTCTGAGGGGTACGAGCTTTGCCATACCTATTTTGTTCGCGGTGACATGTCGTCGCCCGGAACCGAATGGAGTGGCAAATCATGTCTATCGCAATGGATCGTTTCGCGTCTCAGGGACTTTTTCCAACATTCCGGCCCTTGGCTGGAGAGCCACGCGTATCAATGTTTTATGTCCAGTGCCGCAATTGCGGATTCGAACCGGAAGGCGGCGATCGCCCGCCGAAGATCTGCCCCAAATGTAGTGGTCGTGGCTGGGAGCGCTACACGCGGCCTGGCAGCATTCTTGCGAACGCAGACCGATTCTGATCGAACCGTCTCTCAATCGACCGATTCTGAATGCTTTAAGTGAAGTGGGTGGCTACACCGTCAGGTGATCGGGCCATCGGCGCAAACGACCTGCTGGCAACTATGCAACGCCCGCCGCACAATGCGGCGGGCGTTTTTCGTTCGAAGAATGGTGTGCCGACATATGAAGCTGGATGTCGTATTTCTCCCCGCCGATCTGGAACCTTCCCACCTGAATCAACGCGCGGTCGGTGTGTTTGACGTGCTCCGCGCGACGACCACGATCACGGCCGCGCTCGCCGCCGGCGTCCGAGAGATCAGGCTCTTTCCAGACGTGGCATCCGTGCGCGACGCGGCGAAAGCAGTTCCTCCGAACGAGACGACGCTTCTTCTTGGCGAGGAACATTGCCTCGCGCCGGCCGGGTTCGATTTAGGGAATAGCCCCGGCGCGTTGCGATCCGATCTGCACGCCGGCAGGGTCGGCCTGATGAGCACGACCAACGGCACGCGGGCGATGATCGCCGCCAGAGGTGCGGCGGTGCGTTTTGCCGTCTGCCTGGTGAATGCATCGGCGGCGGCGCGGGCGATGTCGTCCACGGGCCGCGATATCACGCTCCTGTGCGCCGGCACCGGCGGACGGGTCGCACTGGAAGACGTCGTCGGCTGTGGCGCGGTGATCGCGGCGATCGAAAACTTGAACGGCTCGGTCACCCTTGGCGGTGATACTGCACGCATTGCCAGGCAACTCTTCCTCGACCACCGAGACGACCTTCGCGCCCTGATCGCCAGCGGAGACGGAGGGCAGAATGTCATGTCTGTGGGCCTGACCGACGACATCGACTACTGCAGTCGGCTCGACGCCCTGAAGGTCGTAGGGGTCGTGGAAGGAGGAGAGCCGATCGTGAGACCATGGATGCCGCCGAGATGAGCAGGCGTCCGGCACTCCCGGCGCAAAGTCAGGTTCTTTTGTTTCAGAGTCCCCGATATCCCGGCAACTTTATTACCGGTTGCCTATCATCCGCCGGAGAACCCGACTTCTGAGGAGTGTCGAATTGTCGCCAGCAATCCCTTCACGCCGACGAGTCGTTATCACCGGAATGGGCGTCGTCAGCCCCAATGGCATCGGACGAAAGGCCTACGCCGACGCATTGCGGGCGGGCCGAAGCGGCATTACGGCGATCGACGTATTCGAGACCACCGGCCTGAAATCATGGGCGGCCGGTCAGATTCGGGACGTCGATCTCACTGCCGTCATGGAACCGGCCGAACTCCGCCGCGTTCCCCGGATGGTTCCACTTGCCTTGATGGCGGCCCGCGAAGCACTCGATCAGGCTCGCCTGAACTTTGCCGAAAATGATCTCGAATCGCGACGCCGGATAGGCGTGATTCTCGGCACCGGAGGCGGCGGCCTCTCATTCGCCGAGGAACATTACAAGCGCTGCTTCACCGGGCAGGCCCCCAGTTTGTACGGCATCACGGCCGGCACCTATGGCAACCTCTCCAGCGAGTTGTCGATCGCGCTGGGGTTGCGCGGCATGAGCCATGTGATCTCGACGGGCTGCACCAGCAGCACCGACGCCTTCGGTTATGCGATGACCATGATCCGTGCCGGGCAACTGCCAATGTTCCTGGTCGGCGGTGCCGATGCACCCATCACACGGGAGATCGTCGCCGGCTTCGAACGGATGCGCGTCATTTCCACGCAGCGGCGTGCGACCCCCGCCGAAACATCGCGACCCTTCTCCGCTGATCGCGACGGCTTTGTGCTTTCGGAAGGGGCGTGGATGTTCGTCTTCGAAGACCGCGATCACGCAGAGCGGCGCGGCGCGACGATCCTCGCCGAAGTCCTCGGCTGGGGGTCGACCTGCGACGCATATCATCGCGTGCAGATCGCACCGGACGTGGTCGAACCGGTTCGCGCCATCGAACTCGCGCTGGCCGACGCGGCGGTGGACAAGGCAGAAGTGAACTACGTGAATCTTCACGGAACGGGCACCGCGCTGAACGACCGGCTGGAAACGCTCGCGATCAAGCGCGTGTTCGGCCCGACCTCGGGGCGTATCCCCATGAGTAGCACCAAGTCGATGATCGGCCATCCTCAGGGTGCATGTGGCGGGGCAGGGCTGGCGGCGACAGTGCTGATGATGAGCGAAGGATTCATCCACCCGACGATCAACCTGGAGAACCGCGACGAGGCGTGCGATCTCGATTATGTCGCCGACGGGGCTCGGGAGACGACGATCGACACCGCTCTGCTGAACTGCATTGCCTTCGGGAGCAAGAACAGTGCTCTGGTCGTTCGGCGAGAGTCCCTCGCGTAGGTCATTTCTGCCAAGCCTTCCGGCGGCCGGACGAGATCATGCGTCAATCGAATCGATCCGGGCGCATCGTTGCCAGATCAATCGGCGACGTGTCACCCGACGCGAGTGCCGCGACGAGTTGCCCTGTCGCCGGGGCCAGACTGATGCCCATCATCGCATGACCGGTGGCGACGATGACGTTCGCATGTCGGCGGGATCGCCCCAGGTAAGGCATGCCGTCCGGGGGACACGGACGCAGGCCGTGCCACGCGGGCAACCCGGCAAAGTCCGCTTCTTGGAACGCCGGGTAGTAGCGCGGGATCGCCGACACGATGCCTGCGACGCGACTGGCGTTGATGCGTTCGTCGATTCCAGCCATTTCCATCGTTCCGCCGAACCGCAGCCTACCGCCCATCGGTGTAACGGCGACGCGCGCCTCTGTCAGAATCGCACACGCGGTCGGCGATTGCCGGGGGCGATCGAGCGTCAGGCTGTAACCCTTTCCGGCCTGCATCGGAAGCCTCAGACCCAGGTCCCGACCGATGGCGGTCGAGCCGATACCGCCGGCAACAACCAGTTCGTCAAACTCGATACTGACCCCATCTGCGCGAGAGGTTGAATCGCCACCCTCCGACTTGGTCAGCTGCAGACTCACCAATCGTCCGTTGATCACGTTGAATCGCTCGACCTGCGACTCCCAGCAGAGCTCGACGCCGTCTGCCGCCAGTGTCTTCTCCAGGTGCGCCATCAGCGCCGATGGCGAGAGGTGGCAGTCGCGCGGGTAGAAAACGCCGCCGGCCACGTCGGTCTGGGTGTGCGGTTCGAGCCGGCCGACGCCGGCGGCATCGAGCACCTCGGCGGGGATTCCGAGTTCGTTGGCCTTGATGGCGGCGTGGCTCTCTTCTTCGAGTCCGTGCGACGTCTTGCACAGCATCAGCAAGCCACGCGGTGTAAACCCGAAATCCGCGCCCGGCTCGGCCGCCAGTTGCTCGTAGAGGGAACGGCTCAACAGGTGCAGATCGCGAAGCACAGGCGCCGACCGCTCCACGTGGCTTCGATTCGCCGACTTCCAGAACTGCACACCCCAGGCCAGCAGATCCCAGCTGAGCCGGGGTTTGATATAGAACGGCGACCGGGGGTTCCACATCCATTTCAGGCCGAGTTTGACCATGCCCGGCGCGGCAAGGGGGATGAAATGGCTCGGCACGATCATCCCCGCATTGCCGAATGAGCAACCCGTTCGTATCGCGGCGCGACGGTCAACAACGGTGACATCAAACCCGCGGCGGCGACAATAGAGTGCGGCGCAAAGACCGATCACACCCGCGCCGACAATCGCGACACGTCTGGGCTTCATCGCTGGTCCCCGGCATTTCCGGCGTCTGCGCGAATGCCCCAGGCGAATGGATCCTCACCGGAGATCAACAGCTGTCCCGCCGAGATGACGTGCGCCGTTCCGCTGACGGTCGGCACGATCTTTCCGTTCGCCCGATCGGTCCAGCGGAACTGCCCGGTGAACGATGTTCCGAGGATGCCTTCCTGAACCCAAGAGGCCCCTTCGTCAAGCTTTCCATCGGCGGCGAGGCAGGCCAGCTTGGCGCTGGTCCCGGTTCCGCAGGGCGAGCGGTCATAAGCGCCGCCAGGACAGAGAACGAAGTTGCGAGAATTGCCCCCCGCGTGACCGGCGGGGCCGAAAAGCTCGACATGGTCCACCAGTTCGTATCCGCCGCCATTCACCGCACGTCGTATCCGCGTCGTCAGATCGAGCAGGTGCGCCACGTTTCCAACATGCAGGCTTGCTTCGACGCCACTACGGACGAGGTAGAACCAGTTCCCGGCCCAGGCGACATCTCCGGAAACCCGGCCGATACCTGGCACATCGAACGCCACGCCCGCAGCAGTCCGATAGCTTTCCACGTTGCTGAAAGACACGCGCCCGTCGGCGGCGAGTTCGATTGTGACAACGCCGACGCACGTCTCAAGCCGGTGCGTGCCCGGACCGATGCGACCCTGATACGCGAGCGTGCGAACCACGCCGATCGTGCCGTGTCCGCACATGCCCAGATACCCGACGTTGTTGAAGAAGATCACGCCGGCGGCGCAGGTGGGATCGGAAGGGGGGCACAGCAGCGCGCCGACGAGTACATCGGACCCGCGCGGTTCGTTGACGATCGCCGAACGATACTGGTCGTACCGGTCTCGAAACACCGCCAACTGGTCGGCAACGGTGCCGCCACCCAGCGAGGGAAAGCCACCCACGATGGTGCGCGTGGGCTCGCCTTCGGTGTGGGAATCAATGAAGTCGATCTGGTGCATAGGTGCTTTTGGAAGAGACGTCGTGACGCCCACTGCCCAGCCCCTTGGTCTACAACAATTTGCGCTGGCCAATGAGTGTCCGCTGCACGCCCGCCCCACAAGTGCTACAGCTTCGGGCGGTTCTCGATGCCCCGGCGAACGATGGTCAGTACGCGCTCGCGTTCCGGGCCGCTGATCGGTTTTCGTGGCTCGCGGACCCATTCGGCGCCAAGCCCGGTCTCCTGGACGGCGAGCTTGATGTATTGCACGAACTTCACGTTCGTGTCCAGTTTCAGCAGGGGGTAGAACCAGAGGTACATTTTTCGCGCCTCGTCCCACTTGCCGGCCTGCGTCAGGTTCCAGAAGTGCTGGTTTTCCCGCGGAAAAGCGATGCCGGAACCGGCGATCCATCCGTCGATGCCCAGTGCGGCGGATTCCAGCACCAGATCGTCCACGCCGGAGAAGATCGCGTAACGGTCGCCGACTGCCAGGCGAATCTCCGTGATCCGGCGCGTGTTGGCGCTGCTTTCCTTGACGGCGATCAGGTTGCTCACGTCGGCCAGTTCGGCAAGCTGTTCCGGCGTGGTGTCGGTCGTGTAGCCGATCGGGTTGTTGTACAGCATCCAGGGGAGGCCCGTGACCGACGCGACCTTGCGGAAGTACGCGGTCGCCTCGGCGGCATCGGGCTTATAGACCATCGGCGGCATGACCATGAAACCGCTGGCTCCCAGCTTCTCGCAATCGCGGACATACTGGCAAGCGGCGGCGGTGCTGGTCTCGGCGACGCCCGAAAGCACGGGCACCCGGCCGGCGGCGGCCCTTACGGTGGCCTCGACGACTTGCCGTTTCTCTTCCGGCGACATCGCCTGGTTCTCCCCGAGAGACCCGCACATGACCAGCCCCTGGACTCCTGACGCCAGGACCGCCTCGACGTGCTTCGTCGTGGCGGCCAGATCGAGCGACTGGTCGGACCTGAACTGTGTCGTAAGCGCGGGGAAAACGCCTTGCCATCGGTGCTGAGTCATTGTCTCGCTCTCTGTAAAGCAACCTTATATTTCGTGTGTCGCGCGATGTCACGCCGACGTGTGCCTGGACCAGGCGGGCGTGTTCACTTGCCTGCTGCAGTTCGCGGATTGGGCATGAAGTAGAGATAGCCGTCTTCGGCCCCGATCAACAGGTCTCGAATGCCGTCCCGGTTCCAATCGACCGTCGTCGGGCTGGTGTCGTGGCCGGCAAGTTTCCGGGTGTGCAGGTCAACGGCCGGTTCAAACGTGTATCGCCCGTCGGCCTGACCTGCATTGCGATAGAGGGTGGCGTTGAGACCGTTGATGAGAATGTCCGGTTTGCCGTCGCCGTCCCAGTCGGTCACGGCGAGCTTTCGGCGACCGCTCTTGCCAGCCTGGCCGGGGTTCAACAGCATGGGGGTGCCGCCTTCCTTCCCGCCGGCAAACACAAAGACCCGCTCCCCGGGAAGCAGGACCAGTTTCCCGTCACGTTTTTCGCGGCGAAACAGCGACAGGTAGCCTTCGTGATCGAGCATCGAGATGTCATTGAGCCCGTCGCCGTTCCAGTCGTGCACGACCGGCGTTGTCCGCCACTGGGGCACGAGCTCGCCGGGCTTCGGCGTCCACCAGTTCCAGACGGGCTTCGGCGTTGTACCCGGCCAATCGACCCGCACGGGTTCGGCGGCAGTGAGTTTCGGAGCAGTCTTTGAGCCGATGTTCCGATACCAGACGACCTTCCCCCAGATCGAATTGGCCACGATATCGAGCAGTCCGTCGTGATCCCAGTCGGCGACGCTGAGTGTGGCGTAGCCCCACTTGGCCTCGGCGGGACCCTGGATGGACCCGTTGTACCCGGCCATGATGCGGAGCACTTCGCCGCCGGCTTCCAGGCGGCGGGGGGCAGCAAACGTCGGCGGACTTCCACCCAGGTTCTCGATGAACGCAATATAGCCGGCGCTGTTGCCACAGATGATGTCGTCGTCGCCGTCGTGATCCCAGTCTGCTCCGACGGGCGTCGCGAGTGCGCCGAACTTCACATCATCGGCGACCTGCTGAAAGTATCGCGGCGGTTCAAACTGCGGCATCCCGTCCAGCACTTTGCCGGTGTGCTCCACCAGTGCCACGCGGCCATCCTCGTCGCCCACAACCAGGTCCTGGTCGCCGTCTCCGTCCCAATCGACGGCGACCGGAACGATCATCTCAAGGTCCATCGCCAGCGGCTTGCCATCCCGCGCCAGTCTGCGACCGGCGGCGAATGAGGGGTGTGAGCGGCTGCCGGTGTTCTGGAAGCAGGTGAAGCCGTCAAGAAACTCGCCGCAGAGCAGATCGAGATCGCCGTCGCCGTCGAAGTCGGCAAAGTTGGGTGTGGGCCTGCCATAGACGTCAACGGGGCGACCTGCCGCTTCGACCTTGACCGGCTCGGCGTGCTTCGGCTTGGCGTCGGTTCCGTCGTTGCGGATGAGGTAGACGTATCCGTGCAACGGGCCGCGCGTCCACTGCCCGTTCTTGTCGAACCCGTCGTCCCAGCCGTATTCGGTCCAGTCCGCCGCGCCGACGATGATGTCGAGATCGCCGTCGCCGTCGTAGTCGACATAGCTCCACTGATTCTCGCGGATCTTGGCCGGATGAACCGACGCCTTGGGATAAATCTTGCGCGAGGTCTTGAACTCCTTGCCGAGGAAATCGACCCACTCGGTGGCCGGCGTCAGCACACGCGGCTTGCCCGCTACAAACGTCACGTGGGCGTAATTCATCGCCGGCCCCACTCGGACCGCCGGCTTGAACACCGGAAACCTCCGTTCGGCGACGGACTGCTTGCCGTTGCCGGGGTTCTCAAAGAAGTAGGTTCCGCTGTACGGGGTATCTGGGCAGGTGACGATAAGGTCCAGATCGCCGTCGCTGTCCCAGTCCATCGGCAGCGGAAAGGCCCAGAGTCCGACACCCAGATCGACTGCCAGTCCTGGGTTGTTGTACTTGATGCGCTCGAGGGGCGGCGCTGTCGGCTCAGCCATCACGGCCTGGACCGACACGATCGACACTAGGCCAAGGGCAAGGACAGTCGTCCGAAGGCGCATAAGCTCACTCCGCTGAGAGGATTTCCGGAGCGTACCCGAAGCAAGGCGACGTGGCACGCGTCGGAACGATCGGAGCTCCGGCCGAGGTGCAGCCCGTCTGGCGCGGCAGAAGGATCACAACGGAGGCACGGAGACACGGAGGGCAACTTGGATCCCCTGCACTTCACCTGCGATGGCACTGGTCAGGGCGAACTCGAGGACACTCGACTCTCGTGAGAGCCGCGCGTCTGATCCTGCGGGGTATTTGGGATCGACTGGCAACCCGCCGTGTCTCCGTGCCTCCGTGGTGGTGATCCTTCTGCCGCGCCAGGTTTGCCGTACCGTCCCGGCTGCCATCGGCTGATAGTTCAGTGGGTTTGATTTGGGGAATTCGATGTTTCGGCCCAACTCCACCACCACGGCCTTCGACCCGAACCGGTGCCCAGCACTACTTCCCCGCACCCGCCACATTCAGGCCGAGCGGAATGAATCGCGCTTCGCCGCCGACCAGTACCTGCACATAGAGCCTGTAGTACCCCGCGGCAGGTGCGTAAAAGTTGAACTTCAGCAACGGTCCGCCACGCTCGGCGGCGGTCTTCGGTTCTTCCCCTTGTGGGTGGATGTGAACCACCGTCTTGCGATCCTCGGCAAACCCCACGATGTGCGCGAACGCGCCCATCACCGGTTCGAGCCCGCCGAACGGCGTGCCGTCCCGGTCGGTGAAGCGTAGCTCGCCGACGACCACTTCGTTGGCACGGAGGGTGGGTGTCTTCAGGCCAGGGAACACCAGGGCTGCCTTCAGTCCCCGGTCCTCCGCCGACAGCCGGTCCACCTTGTCGCTGATCGGATTGCCGTGGCAATTGTCCTCGGCCGGGGGGATGTCGCCGACCACATACTCCTGAACGCCGGTGGCTCCGGGCACGACATCGGCGAACACGCGATACTCGCCGGGGAGCCGGGGCGTGATCGCAAATTCGTACTCGCCAGGGGTGGCGGTCGGCGTGGGGTGTTCGTGGTGATAGTCGGCCAGGCTCGAATCCACGATCAGCAGGTGCACGCGCTCGGTGTGCATGACCAGCAGATCGGCCGGCAACACCGGTGCGCCGTCCAATCTGGCCAGCTTCGCGTTGATGGTCGATCGGACGCCCGGCTTCAGCGGAGGCGTGGGCACCAGCTTCAGCGTCATCGATGCCGCGCCGGGCTTCTCGTAGGTGGTGCTGGAAGGGATCCGCCGACGGTTCAGCTTCATCGAGCAGATCGTGCAGCGATCGGTCTCCTTCAGATGCCTGTCCAGCGGATGCATCGGACAGTTGTAGACCGCGGACGTGCGAAGCTCCGGCGGATACCGTTCGGCGATCGCGTCCCAAGCGGCCTTGTACGTCTTGTACAACGCCTGTGCTTTCTCGAGCGGTGATTGCTTGTCGCGCGTGGCAAGAATCACCGATCCGCCCGAAGCGTACATCGCCTCCAACTTCTCCCGCAGCTCCTGGCGGTCGGCACGATCTCCCAGCTCGGACTGCAGCCGCCGTATCGCCGGGCTGCAATTGGCGATCTGGAATGCAATCGGCTTGAGCTGATTGGTCTCCAGAAGCTTGCCGACATTCTCGACCGACTGCCGGATGACATCCCATGCTTCCGGGACCGACTTGGGTTCAGGAAGATCAAGCAGCGGGTCGTGAGCGATCGCCGGCCGTGGGCAGACCAGAAAGAAAAGAACTGTCGCGAGAGCGACCATGAGGCATCGACGAACGCCGAGCCCGCGAGGATACCGGCAACCTGTGATGACAGCAGGCATGGTTGAAGATGCTAGGCGCCGCGGCTGCATAAACCCACGTCGGCCGACGGGCGACATTAGCCCATGAAGCCGAGGTTCGGGTTAGCGAACCGGCCGAGATTCGGGAAGATCGTCGGCAGTTCGGTCTCGGTGATGCCGAACCAGCGGGCGAGTGTAGCCGAGTACTCGTCCACACTCGTTGTCGGGATCCAGCGGCCCAGGCCCGTGTCGTCGGGGCCGTTGACGGACAGGGTGGGGAAGGCTCCGTAAAACTTCTTACCCTGTACCGCGCCGCCCATGATCATCGTGTGGGTGCCCCAGCCGTGGTCCGAGCCATTGCCGCCGTTCACAGGGAAGGTCCGGTTGAA
This sequence comes from Humisphaera borealis, assembly GCF_015169395.1. Classification (GTDB taxonomy): domain Bacteria; phylum Planctomycetota; class Phycisphaerae; order Tepidisphaerales; family Tepidisphaeraceae; genus Humisphaera; species Humisphaera borealis. The sequence goes on along the minus strand of NZ_CP063458.1, from coordinate 1,705,750 downwards.
GTCGGACGCGGTGAAGGTGGTGACCTTGCTTGCGTTGCCCTGGGCGGCGGTCTCGTCGTAGAACCATTTCATCGACTGGCTCAGGCCCGACAGCAGTCCGGCGTGTGATCCGCGGGCCGAGTCGTCGATCAGCGCTGTCGGAGTGGTCAGGGCGATCTGGGCATTGTGCAGGTCGAAGCCGCCCACCGCGACAAAGAAGATCTGCCGCTTATGGCCCAGCAGCGGGGCCGCCTTGATCATCCGCGCCACCATCGCAAGCTGGCTCAGAAGCGAAGGCGGATTGGCCGGGACCGTCGTCGAGGTCGGCGAGCTTGCCAGCGCGGTGCCCAGAATCGCGTTGTTATCCAAAGCCCGGCGGGTGATCTCGGCGTGGCTCTTCTCGTACAGGTTCGTGCCCTGCGTGCGGGCGAGGTTCACCAGGTCGTTAAACGCCACCTGTTGCGACGCGCTGATGCCGCTCAGCCCGGCCGTTCCCGCGGTGGACACGTGGTACTGGCTCTGGCTGACGATATTGTTGACTTCCCAGGTGTTCTGCCCGGCCAGCGAGATCGACATCGCGATCGAGTTGGCGGTGTTGGCGGTGTAAAGCAGATCGGTGCAGCGCCCGCCCCAGCCGGTCTTGGGCTGCTGGTCCGGGATGGACGTCTGCCACTGGACCACCTGGTCGTTGTGGCTGAACAACTGGGGCGGCTTGGCGACGCTGTTGGCCTGGTACTGGGCACGCGTCAGAGGAGCCAGCAGCGGCCCGACGTTGGTGAGCACTGCAAGCTGCCCGGCGTTAAAAAGGGTCTGCAGGCCCGTGCAGCTCGGATGGATGCCGTACGTGCGACCGTTGCCGTTGGTGAGGTCCAGCGGCAGAACACCGTTGGTCTGTCCGGCGTTCGGAAGCGCCAGCCCGCCCTGGGTCGGCAGCTTGCGAGCCGCCAGGTAGGCGGCGTAGTTGGTCGAGTCGGTCGGGACGATCAGATTGTTCGCGTCGTTTCCGCCGAAGAGGAACAGACAGACCAGCGCCTTGTAGTCGGTGATGTCGGTGCCGGCGGCCATGGCGGCGTTCATCATCCGCAGGTCCCAGACGGTGCTCGCCATCGAAGTGGCCGCGACGGCGGCGCACGTCGAGTGCAGCAGCTCACGCCGGCTCATCATCTCCGACGGAGGCAGCGGGTTGAGGTGCAGGTTCTGCTTGCCCGACGGCTTTCCAAACATACGTGCCATTCGCACTGCTCCTGAAACGAACTTGCAAGGCCGAACGAACCCGACAGACCAATCACCGCGCTACTTCTGGACGGCACACTGGGACGCCGATGTGATCAGGTAGACCGCGAAACGTGCCCGCACCAGCCGGTCGTTCGCGGTCGCCGCCGGTAGGGCATTGACGGCGCTGATCACGCGGGTCTTCATCGCCGCCGGCATCGAATTGCACATCAACAACAGGTTGAGGTGGTTCACCAGCGCGGTCGCGTTGCCCGCAATCGCCTGCTCGTACGCAAGGTTCAGCCGGATGTCACCACCCTGGAACACCGGAATGGTGGTCGCGCTGGCGTTATAGATGCCCGTCCGGAGGAAGTTGGGTACGTTGACAGCCATGATCTCGGTCGAGATCTGGAACTCCGGGGCGTTAAGCCCGCTGTCGGCGAGCTGCCCCGGATGCACGTAGTAGGGCTCGAAAAAGTTGAACACCGTCGGTGATCGGAAAGGTGTCTGGCCGAGCTGCGTATCGGTGGTTGTAATCGCAAACCTGCCTGGGGTGACCGACGTCGGGCTGAAGGGCCGAATCGCTCCGGTGACCCGCAGAACGGGTTCACGCAGGTGCCCGAAACCCTGGTTCGCGATCATGTCCGTCGAACGGGCTTCGTAGTCCGTGAGGATTGCCTTTATGACCGCCCTGAGGTTCCCACGGACCGCCGTCCCGTCGTTATCAAACACTTGGGCAACGCGGTACACGTAGGCAGGGCTGGGATTGGAAGTCACCAGCCGCTGGATCAACTGCCGGCAGATGAACGGCCCGACATTCGGGTGGTTGAAGATGTTGTCCATCGCGGCGTTCAGCTCGGCGTTTGCCGTTCCGTTCACACCGCCGGTCTGATTCGCATTGGCTGCAATCGTCACCCCGTTAAGAAGCTTTTTGGAACTCGTCGAAACATTGGCCGCGTTCACTGACATGGGGGCCGACCACGTGTCATTGCGGCTTTGCATGCGACGAACAACTGAACTTGTTCCGTCGGGGTTCGTGATGGTCACGTCATTGAGATAGGGGACGACCGTTCCGGTCGTTGTGTCGAGGTTCCAGCCGGTGAAGACATTGGCAAAACCTTCGATCACCGACTGGTCGTAGGTCGGGATCGGCAGACCATCGGTGCCCAGCTTCAGGGTGCCATCGGGCCACAAGGTGTTGAGCCCCACCGAGAACAGCTGGAGCACTTCGCGGGCATAGTTCTCGTTCGGTGCGGTAAAGAGCGGGGACAGCGGCTTGGTATTGCCCCGCATGTTGAGGTACTGCCCCATGATCGGGTGCAGCGTCACCTCGCGTAGGAGCGCCCGGAAGTTGCCAAAGGCATTGTCCACGAGCATGTCGTGGTAATTCGCCAGCGCCTCGGTCCGCCCGTTGACGGTCCCGTCCTGTGCAGAGACCACAAAGATCTGGGCAAGGGCGAACGCAACGCGCTGCCGGAGCTGATCGTCACCCGTGATCGAGTTACGCCACCAAGTCTCGATGTTTCGCGAGGCCCCATTGATCGAGCCGTTGTCGATCGCCAGGCGGGCGCGAACATAGCCGTAATGGCTGCTCGCCAGGGCGATGCGCACGTCGTCGATGAAAGCCGTGTCTTCGGCGCCCGTCGTCACACCGTCGAACGCCAGCACATGGCTGCCGGCGGTCAGTGCGACCGGGAGCGTCACGAATCCGTTGTAGCGCCCGGCATCTGAGCTGGCGAGCGTTCGGGACAGGACGTAGTTCCCGATTTCAACGCCGTCGAGCTTGAGCGAGAGTGTTGGTATTCCGCCGAGATTGGTTCGCGGGGCCGCCAGGAAGCTGAAGATGTACTTGCCCGCCTGGCCGACATTGAACGTCTGTGCGATGCGGCCGGTGGCCTTGATGTACGCCGCCCGGCTTCCCATCGGGGCGTTGATCTGAATCGCCGGGCTGACGGGGGTGGTCAGTACGCTGCCATTGGCGGTAATGCCGCTGGTACCGGTGAACACCCAGGTGGCGCCCGTCGGGTTGGCGGAGATGGCGCCGGCGGCGACGGTCGGGGTCTCGAAACCGTTGTTGGCGAGCTGAGTCACCAGCCGGTTCGTCGGCATCGCGAACTGTTCGGTCAGCCAGGCGTCGTATCCGATCTGCTGCAGGCGGGTGATTTCGGCCTTGGTCGGGCCGAACGTGGACTGGTGGAGGAATCGTGCCGCGTCCTGTGCGGTCGGCAGTCCGCCGGGCAATGCCGGCGGAGCGGCCGGTGCCGTAAACGTGATCGAACCGGTGGACAGCAGGAATTGCCCGCGGATTTCGCCGTTGGGGTAACGCGAGCTGTGAATGTTGATGTACGTGTTGCCGGACTTGATCGCCGTCACGATCTCGGCCGCGCTATAAGGGGCCACCGGACCGATGTCCCAACGCCAGCTCTGGCTCGACTCGTTGTACTCAGCCGTATCAATATCGAACAGGATGCCGGCACTCACACCAGGACCTGCCGGGCCGTGAATGTGCTTGGAAACCTCCGGCGTCGTCAGGTTGGCGTAGGTCGCCTTGAGCTCGGCCTTGGTCTCGTCACCGCTGAGCAGCAGCGTGGCAAAACCCGAACCCGGGGTGATCGCCCCTCCCTGCGGACGGAGGTAGGCGGTAAACAGCTTCGGCGGTGGGGTAACCGTCAGGACAAAGGTGTCGGAGGCGACCGCGATGCCGTCGCCCACTTCGACGGTGATCGTGACCGTTCCGGTCTGCCCGGAAACCGGCGTGATGATGAGCGTTCGCGGGGCGCCGTTGCCGCCCAGTGCGGTCGCGCTGGTGGGGACCAGCGTCGTGTTGCTGGAAAGCACCCGCACACCCACCGCAGCCGCGCCGCTTTCGGCATCACCGACGGTAAACGCGATCGGCGAACCGGCGACGCCGGTCACACCCGTCTGATCGGTGATGTTGCTGATCGTGGGAAGCGTGTTCGCGCTGGCCCCGCCCGCAACCGTGGTGTTGAGTGCTCCGGAGACGGCGGTGACGTCCGCGCCAGTGATTGAGCCGTTGAAATCCCGATCGAAGCGATAATTGAAACCACTGACCGCGACGCCCACCGCTGCGGTGACCAGGCTAACGTCGGCATTGGTGACGGTTCCGTCGGCGTCGAGATCGCCGTGGAGCAGGCGAACGGTGACAGCCGCGGAGGTCAGCGTGCCGCCGGCGGCGCTGAGAACGTTGGAAGCCGTCACGGTAACGGCCTGGGCATTGGTAGCGCCGGTCAGGACGACGGTCATCGCGTTGCCGGCGATCGTGACCCCGCCCGCGGCCACCGATCCGGTGCCGCCGGTTACCGCGGCAGTGCCGGCGGTGATGGGCTGATCGAACAACAGGACCAGGGTCGGTGCACCGGCGACCAGCCGACACTCGATGCCAGACCCGCCTGCCAGCGGAAGCGGTATGTCAAAGTTAACGGCTCCGTGCGCCTTGCGGGAGACGGCAGAGGTCAGCGCCGGTATCGCCTGAGCGTGGGCCGATTCGACCCAGGGCCCTGCAAGTCCGACCAGCAACGCGAGAGAGAATACGAGTCGGCCGACCCATTCGCGTCGTGGGAACATATGCGATCCTCCGATTTCACAATCCGGGAATGCCGCATCGTTGCGCCGTCCATTCCGGATCTTGTACTGAAATGACCTTCGCTACACCGAGAACTGGACTGCCTGAGACCTGTAATGAGCTGACCTGCGTCGCGCCGCTCGTGGTCGCCAACCCGACTCGCGACGCGATGACTTGCCTTCCGACGGTCGTGAGACCCGTCCAATATCGTCCAGACTACCCAGATACAACCTGCTGTCAATCTTTTTTGCCGCGACGTCAACACATTTGAAAATAGTTTGTATGCCCGCCGTTTCCAGTGGGTCAACGGTGGCCATGTCCGTACAGACGCTGAGACGCCTGACTATCACGAGACGCCATCCGCCACGCGATGCCTGGCCTATGGTATTCCTCGGCCGCCGGGCATTCCCAACGGTTTCTACTTGAGATGTCTCCTTCGATTGTATTAGGCTGACACGTCCGTCAGGCAGCACGCCGTCACGCACCGGAGCTTTCGTTGCGTTCGGGTGCCTTGGCCGGCGTAGGTTCCGGCGGGCCGATATTGATGCTTTACCTTTCTTTGGCGGCGCTACTTATGTTGCTTTGCTCCGCCGGTATCCCGGAAATCAGCCGGTAAGTGGCCAATTCAAAGGAACGACGATTGGCCCCACTCGGGACCAACGCGAGGGTGTCATGCAAGTGAACGCCGCGATCTCAACCCGTATTGCTGGTATCCTTCTTTCCGCGGTCGTCGCGTCGGATGTGGCGGGGCAAACCACGCTCCCCACGACCGCGCCGACGAACCCGCCGCGCAACGCCGTGCCAGGCGTTCCCGTCGGTCCGGCGGTGCGGATGGACTTCCCCTCGGAACCGATCGAAATCAAGCTGCTCGCCGACATTATCACCAAGCGTCTCGGCATCCCGATCCTTTACGACGAAACGATCGCGGGCAAACGGGTCACGGTCCGCGTCCCGCGCGACGTGCCCGAAGCGGCACTGCTGGGCGTGTTGCAGAGCGCGCTCCGCATGAAAGGCATGGCGCTGGTCGATGCCGAGCAGCCGGGCTGGAAACAGATCGTCAACGCACCCAGCCTCGCGGCGATCGGCCGACCCTCGCCGGCCGGCGCGGCGCCGGAAGATCTCGAACCCGGCATTGTCGTCTCGCAGGTGTTCACGCTGGAGCGCGCCGATCCGACGTCGCTCGCCGAGGCGGTGCGGCCGCTGCTTACCCAGCCCGGCGGCAACGCCCAGGCGGTGCCGGGCCGCAGGGCGCTGATCATCAGTGATTACCCGTCGGTCGTGCAGAAGTGCACGCAGTTGATTCGCGCCCTCGACACGGGCAATACTGCCGAGACAAAGTTCGTCCCCCTGCGATCCGCCGACGCCACGCAGGTGGTCGCGACGGTTGCCCAGTTGTTGTCGGGCAAGGAAACCCAGCAGGGCGGGACCGGGGTTTCCGGCATTTCGTTGATCGCCGACGAGCGTGGCAACCAGGTCCTGGTGTCGGCCCCGACCGGGCGAATGGCGGAAGTGCTCGAGCTTATCGCCGGGCTCGATAAGGACCCGGGCCTTGAGACCAAAGTTTATCGCCTCAAATCGGTATCGCCGGAGCGGCTCGACAAGCTCGTCGGCCGGCTCGCCGGTGGCGAGGGGGCGCAGAAGCGGACCTACCGGTCGAGCGTTGATCGCGAGAGCCAGTCGCTGGTGATCACGGCGTCGGCGCAGTTCCACGCGCAGGTCGCCGAGGTGGTGAAGGAAATCGATATTCCGGTGATCGCATCACAGAGCCCGGTGCGGTTCTACAAGCTCAAGAACGCCAAGGCCGCCGATGTGCTTTCCACCATCAGCGGGCTGCTCGCCGATGCCGATTCGAATGCGACCGTCGAGCCCGGCGATCCGACCAAGCCGGCTTCGGATCGCACGGCGCGCCCGCCAACCGATGGCATGCGACCGGCCGTTGCAGGCTCGCCGACGGCCGCCGCGGCCCGGCCACTATCGAATGAGACAGGCCTCCCGTTCAATACCCAGCCGGCGGGAACGTCCTCGGCCGGTTCGCCATTCCTCTCGGGTGGAAGTGCGGGGCGTCGTTCCTACGGCGTCAATGAGGAAGCGTTCCGCAATAGCCTGCCGGCCGGCGGATCGTTCCGCGGCCGCGACGCCAGCGTGGCCGCCGACGTCAATACCAACAGCATCGTGGTGATCGCGCCGCCGGACGTGCAGCAGCTTTACGCCGACCTGATCAGTCGTCTCGATCAGCGCCGGCCGCAGGTGCAGGTCGAGGTGACGATCGTCACGCTGGACACCACCGACGGAGCGACCATCGGCGTGGACATCGCGCGTGTGGGCGGATTCGACGGGAGCAAGGTCATCACGTTCAGTTCGTTCGGAGTCAGCGGGCTGGACCCGATCACCGGGATGCTGACGCCGGTCGCCGCAAAAGGCGGCACGTTCGCCCTGCTGAGCCCCAACATTGCGGACGTCGTGATTCGCGCCCTCGCGACCAATACGCGGTCGCGCCTCGTGTCAGCTCCGAAGCTGCTTGTGAACGACAACGGACGCGGTCGGCTCCAGAGCGTTGCCCAGGAGCCGTTCGCCGAGATCCTCGACACCTCCGCCAACCAGTCGCGAACCGGCTTCGGCGGACAGGCGCAGGCGGGAACGTCGATCACGATTGAACCGCACATCAGCGAAGGGGACTACCTGCAGCTCACCTACTCCGTCGAGTTGAGCAGCTTCACCGGAGCCGGTGCCGACGGGCTGCCACCGCCGAGCCAGAAGAATGCGGTCGACAGCACGGTCACCATTCCCGACGGGCACACGATCGTGGTCGGCGGCCTGTCCGTGAAGAACCTGCGGCGGACGATGGATTCGATTCCGTTCCTGGGTGACATCCCCGGTCTGGGCATCCTGTTCGGCACCCGCACCAAATCGTCGACCGATACAACGCTGTTCGTCTTTATCCGCCCGGTCATCCTGCGGGACGACAAGTTTGAAGATCTCAAGTACCTGTCCGTCCAGAACGGGCTGGCGGCGAGCATTCCCGGCGACTTCCCGCAGAGCAACCCCGTGCCGGCACGGTAAACCGTCAAAGATGTCCCAGAGCCTGCTCCAGTTTCGCAACCGAATCAGCGGCCTGCGGCCTTCATCGCCGGACGCAAAGGGCACTGCGCTGCCCGATCGCGGCGGTCTGCCTGTGCTTACCGCCGCCGCTGCGGCCGCGGGATTCGATGAGGTGGCGGTGCTACGGGCGGCTTCGGCCTCGCTGGGTGTTCCGTTCGCGCCGGGGCTTGCCGATCGAACAGCATTACCAGCGTTTGTCGCCGAGGCACCGATCGCATTCGCCCGTCAGCACAACCTGATCGCGATGCAGGGAAAGACGCCCGGTGACCGGCCGGTCCTGGTGATCGGCGACGCCGGGAAGCTGGATCTGCTCGATGTCGTCGAACGATTTTTGGGCGTCGGTCTCGATCCGATGTTCGCGCCCCCGGCCGCGATCGCCTCGGCGATCAACGCCGCCTACGAGCGCCAGACCGGCCAGGCGCAGGCGATGATCGACAGCCTTCGCAAGCCCGCCAAAGCTACCGCCGCCGCCCAGCCCAAACAGGAAAGCGCCGCGGAACGCGATGCGCTGATCGACGAAGTACGCCGACTGGTTTCGCGGGAAGACCTTCTCGACAACGCCGCCCGCGCCCCGGTCATTCGGCTGGTCAACCTGCTGCTGTTCGAGGCGGCGCAGTCTGGTGCGTCCGACGTTCACATTCAGCCTTACGAGCAACGGCTGGTCATTCGTACCCGCATAGACGGCGTGCTGTACGACAGCTTCGAACTGCCGAAGGGCGTTCAGGAAGAAATCGTCGGCCGGATGAAAGTCATCGGCCGAATGAACGTCGCCGAGAAACGGCTGGCCCAGGACGGCCGGGCGACGGTGTCGATCGGCGAGCGGTCGGTTGACCTGCGCATCGCCAGCCTGCCGACCAGTTACGGCGAGCGCGTCGTCATCCGATTGCTCGACAAAAGCGCCCGCCTGTACGAGCTGACCGATCTCGGCATGGACGACAAAACCCTCGCCCGGTTTGGTCGCCTGATTTCCGCCGAGCACGGCCTGAGCCTGGTCACCGGGCCGACCGGCAGCGGGAAAAGCACCACGCTCTATTCGGCCCTGCGGCGAATCAACAGCACGGAAAAGAACGTGCTGACGCTGGAAGATCCGATCGAGTATCAGCTCGAAGGCATCAGCCAGACGCAGGTCAGCGATCGCAAAGGCATGACCTTCGCCAGCGGGCTTCGCAGCGTGCTGCGACAGGACCCCGACGTCATCATGGTCGGCGAGATTCGCGACCGCGAGACGGCGTCGATGGCGATCCAGTCGGCGCTGACGGGGCACCTGGTGTTCAGTACCCTGCACACGAACGACGCTCCAAGCGCAGTCACTCGACTAATGGACCTCGGCATCGAGCCCTACCTGGTCGCCAGCTCGCTTCGGGCCGTACTGGCGCAGCGGCTGGTTCGGCGGATATGCGGCGGCTGTGCCGCTCGCGCCAAGCCGACCGCGGCGGGGCTGCGATGGCTCGGCGTCGATGCCAGCCAGACGGCCGGCATGCGACGCGGCCGCGGCTGCGACGCCTGCCGTCGGACCGGGTACCGCGGCCGTTTCGGTATGTTCGAACTACTCGTCGTCGATGAGCCGATCCGTCGGCTCATCACCACGCAGGCCGATGCCGGACGGATCAAGGACGCGGCGATTGCCGCTGGCATGCGAACCCTTCGCGAAGACGGCGTGGCCAAGGTTCTGGCCGGCGTGACGACCATCGGCGAAGTGGAACGCGTGACGCTGGAAGGCGAAGAGATCGAAGGCCCGCGCATCGCCTGATGCCGTTCTGTGCAGCGACCATGCCCCTGTTCACCTACCGAGCCACCGATGGACAAAGCACCGCCGAACAGCGGGGCACGGTAACCGCCGACACCCCGCGGCAGGCCCGCGACCTGCTCCGCGGCAGGGGCCTGATGGTGCGCGATCTGTCCTCAACATCGGTCGTCGAACCGAAAGTCGTTGACCCTGCCGCAGAGCCGTTGATACGCAAGCAGCGGTTCTTGACCAGTGGTCGCGACCGTCATCACGTCACGGCGTTTGTCCGCGAATTGTCCACCCTGCTGAACGTCGGCGTGCCCTTGCCCGAGGCATTGGAAACGCTCGCAACGCTGCATCGCGGCCGGTTCCGGTCGGTTTTGCTGCAACTGCGCGAGCGCGTGACGTCAGGCACAGGGCTGGCCGCCGCGATGCGCGAACAGCCCAGGGTCTTCGACGAGTTCTGCCACGCGATCACCGCCGTCGGCGAAGACGCCGGGACGCTGGACGCTTCGCTCGAAACACTGGCAGACTTTCGCGAGCGTTCCGACCAGCTCCGCGGCCGGATCGGCACCGCGCTGGTGTATCCGTCGATCGTCTTGTCGATGGCGGTGCTTGCGGCACTGTTCCTGATGACGTTCGTGGTGCCACGGATTCTTGAACCGCTATTGGAGCAGGGGCAGGAACTGCCCTTGCCCACGCGGATCGTCAAAGGCGCGAGCGACTTCCTGCTCGCCTGGTGGTGGCTGCTGCTGTCGGTCGTCGCGGTGTCGGTCATTGCCCTGACGGCGTTCCTTCGAACTGAACGTGGCCGACGGACGCGCGATACGGTCCTGCTGCGGCTTCCGGTGTTCGGACCACTCGCGCGAAAGCAGGCGGTTGTCCGTGTGGCGATCGTGCTCAGCACGCTCCTACGGAGCGGCGTGGTATTCGTGCAGGCACTGCGCATCGCCCGGCGAACCGTCGGCAATGCGGTCCTCGCCGACGCCCTGGGCCGCTGCGAGCAGGCCGTCTCCGCCGGCGGCGACATCGCCGATGCGCTCGCCAAAACCCAGGCGTTTCCGGCGACCGTCGTGCAGGTGTTTGCCGTCGGCCAGCAGACCGGCCGGCTGGAAGACGTGCTCGACCGGCTCGCACGTGCATACGATCAGCAGGTCAGCTCGTCGAGCCAGCGGCTGGCGGCAATCCTGGAACCGGTGCTGATCATCGTGCTGGCGGTTATCGTGTTGTTCATCATCCTGGCGACGGTGCTACCCATTCTCGAGGCCGGAAATGCGATCGGTTGAAGATTCAGTCCAACGTCATCCACGTCGCCGCGCGTTCTCGCTCATCGAGATCATGGTGGTGGTGGTGATCATCGGCCTGCTCGCCGGCGTGGTCACCTACGCCGTCACCAACCATCTCGACAAGGCGAAGGTGCGCAAGGCCCGGGCCGACATCGCCAACTACGCCGGCGCGATCGATCTCTATTACGGCGAGAAGGGGCAGTTCCCCGAGCTGCGCGACGGACTCAAGTCGCTCGTGCCCGAGTACATCAAGGTGCTTCGCAGCGATCCCTGGGGCCGGCCCTATGTGTATGTTCGGCCGGGCCGGGGCGGCGCTTACGACGTCATCAGCCTGGGTGCCGACGGCCGCGAAGGCGGCTCCGGCATCGACGCCGACCTGAGCAACTGGGACGCCGAAACCATCGCCGCCAAAGGGAAGTAGCGTGCCAAGCCGTCGGCCGAGCAATTTCCGCCGCCCCGGCTTCACGCTGATTGAGGTCGCGGCTGTCGCCTTGCTGATGGCGATCCTCGCCGGCGCGGTCGCCTGGTCGTTTTCCGGACCCGTAGCCTCCGTTCGCACGGCCGACGTGCTCGACCGAATAAAAACGTTTGACGGCACCGCCCGGCTTGCGGCGCGAAACACCGGCCGTCCCGTGACGATGCAGTTCGATCCCTACGAGGGTTCGATGACCCGCTTCGACGACCGGGGCCAGGGCGAGCCGTTCCTGGCGTATCGCGGCGTTCTGCCATCGGGCTACCGAATCGAACGCGTCCGTCTGCCCGATTCACCTGCCACGGCCGGTGAAGGACGAACGACGGTTCCCTGCTCCATCGATGGTCGCACGCCGACGTATGCCGTCTGCCTGTCGGGCGGCGGCAAAGAGCACTGGCTGCTGTTCGCCGGGCTGACGGGCCAGGTCACCGAGGTCAATGATGAGTCGGCGGTTGACGCCATTTTCGAAACCGTGCGGACCGGCCCACGCCGGTAACGCCGCGCGTGCTGCAAGCCCGCTCAGCGCGACTGCGCTCAGGCCGCGCCGCCACGGCCTGACGATCACCGAGGTCGTCGCCGGCCTGGTGCTGATGACGACAGTCCTCTCCGCCGTCTTCATTGCCCGCGGACGGTTCCTTCAGCAGTGGGCCGACGCCGACCGCCAGCTTCAAGCCACGCATGCCGTCGACACCCTGATCGGCCAGTGGCTTGCGGGCCCTCCGGATCGCATACCCATGAACGGCGAAGGCGTCCTCGGCGGCGTCGAGTCCTGCCGTTGGACGACCCGACGGATCATCGATCCGGCGGCGCAGGGGCTCGGCGTCAAAACCGTCCGGCTCGAAGTTCACCGCACCGCCGACAACGTCACAGCTCGCGCCGACCGCTTCGTGCTGGCCGTGGAGTTTGTCCTGCCCGACGAATACGGCAGTGCCGCTGCACGGCGGGAGGCCGACTGAGATGACGCGTTCTCGCGAAAGCATCCGATGCCACACCCGCCGGCCGGCCTTCACGCTCATTGAAGTTGTCGTCGCGACCGTGCTGAGCACGGTCCTTCTTGCCGCACTTCTGGCGGCGAGCGCTTCCATCAGCCGCGACCGGCAGCGACTGGCGAAGCTGACCGCCTCTCCGTCGCCGGCCGACGCGCAAGCACTCGTGCAACTGCTTCGGCAGGATCTGACCAACGCGCGATCGCTTACCACAGCAGACAACGGGCAGGTCGTCACGATGGTGGGCCACGGCGGATTGCACAAGAGCACGCGTGCACCGGCCGGGCGGCTGTCAGAGATCACGTATCGCATTCGCGCGGACCGACAGGCGTCCTCCGGTCGCACGTGCCTCATTCGCGAACAACGGGACCTCGACGACCCGGCCCGGCCGCCCGCGTGGTCGGAACTGGTGGCGGTCGGCGTGACACAGTTGGACGTCATCGCGGCCTCGCCCGAGGTTGGCGTGATGCCACGGCAGGTGCGTGTCCGCATTGTCTTCCCGGCCCGCGTAGTGGAGGAAACGCTGTGGCTGCGGTGACTACCCTCGATACGCTTGCCTGCCTGACACACGCACCCCGTAGTCGGCACCAGCGGCGCGGCTACATCCTCGTCGTCACGCTCGGCGTCCTGGTGCTTGCGGCGACGCTGCTCGTCGGGATCGGTCGCTCGTCGATGCGCCACGCCGTCGATGCCCGGGCCGCGCGTGACGACCTGCAGCGTCGCTGGGGCGAGGTCAGTTGCCGCCAGGCGATCCTGCCGATCGCCGAGCAACTGCTCGACGCCCGCGAGCAACGCGACGGCAAGGCAACGCCGGTCCTGACGACAACCCTGCGTCTCGGCGGGCAGACGTTCGAACTGACCATCGCCGACGAACAGGCCAAGGCCGATATCAATGCCATGCTCGCCGAGGTCGAGGTCCAGACCGTCGAGTCGCGCGTTCGTCGGGCGTTGTCGGGCTACGGGCTGGCAGACAAGGTCAGGCTTCGGCCGGAAGTTGGCACCATGGTGCCCGGAGCCGCCGCCGCCGCGACCACGCCGCCGCCGATCGGCAGCTACGGGCAGGTTTTCGACGGGATTTCGCCGGACCGTTGGCTTCGTCCGCCCGCCGGTGGCGGCCCGGCGGTGGCCGACCTGATGACGTGCTGGGGTGGCGGCCGGATCAACATCCGCCGGGCGTCCGAACCCGCCCTTCGCCTGGCCGCCAGTCCGCCGCTGACCACCCTCGAAATCAGCCGCCTGATCGAGCTGCGCGACAAGATATTCCACGGCGACGGCCGATCGGTTTCGCTCATGCGATCGGCGGCCACGCCGCCATCGGCCGGTCGCAGCCCGATCCGGCGATTGATCGACAGCGCCGGCCTGGCGCAATCGTCGGCACGCATCGTCTCCGGCTTCGCCGACGGCTCGACCCGCCATTCCATCCGAATCTTGGCCGGTACCGGCGGTCGGCGGTGGCTCAGCTTCGCTGTGCTCGACACGTCCGATATCCAGTCGCCGAAGTGGCATGTGCAGTCCTGGTAGCGGATCTCCAAAACTCTAGCTCAATTCCGGCCTTTCCCGGTTACAATCCACGCGTATCGCAAGTGATTGCCGTCAGAACCATGGTGACCATTCACCTTTGAACACTCGTCGCGTCAACCTCGTGCTCCGCTCTACCGCCGCCTTGCTGGTCCTGCTGGCGGTGGGCGTGGTCGCCGGCGCGTTGCTGTTGCCGGCGTCGCCGGGCGGTGGCGAGTCGGCTTTGCTCGCCCGCGGTAAGCCCGACACCCGACCCACGACAGCAGTCCTGCCTTCGCTGCCGGAGTTCGAGCGCGTCTGGAATCGCCGGCTGCGCCCGTCCTTCGAAACTGCCGTCGCAATGCCCGAAGCGGCGGGCCCGGTGACCGGTGTGCAGGCAACGGTCGCGCCCGCGGTGTCCGGCACTTCAGTCGCGGTCGTCGGGACGATCGGCGACAGCATCGCACTGATTCGCGATGCCGCGGGTAATGTCGAAGCACGCCAGGTCGGCGAGACGATCGCCGGTGTCGGCACGGTCGTCGCGGTTCGGCCGTCGGAAGTCGATCTGCAACAAAACGGCCAGCGCATCACGCTTCGCCGCGTCGCCGAAACACCCGAGCCCACGCCCACGACGCCGTTGTCCATGCCGCAGCCCGATCCCATCGAGGAGCCGCAGATCGGCCCTGTCGTGGATCGGCAGTGATGGCAGCTGTAGACGAAGTTGTTCCATCGTGTCCATCAGCCACGTCATTCTCGTCCCTCCCGAACAGCCCGGCGATTCCCCGCGCCAGGGTGACGCATGGCGTATCGGCCAGGTCGTGAACGGCGTTGCCGCGTGGACGACCATCGCCGGTGCCGACAGCGACCCGATGTCGCTCGCCGCTGCCGTTCAGAAAGCCGGCGTCGCCGGCAAGCCGCTCGTTCTGGCGTTGCCGTCGTCGTGGTGTCTCGCGGCGACATTCCCGGTAACCGGGCTGCCACGCGGCGATCACAAGGCGATGCTCTACCGGTTCGAAGAACGCCTGCCCATCGCCGCCGAATCGGTCGTCGCCGACTTCATAATCTCCCCGGCCGGCGACATGTGCCTGGGCGTTTGCACCCGCACCGAACGCGTGCGGCCGTGGGTCGATGCCCTGGAGGCCGCCGGCGTGACGGTCCGATCGATCGCGCCCCTGGCGTTGCTGATCGCCGCCGGTATTTCGACGGCCAATCCCGCGGCACGAACCGCCGTATCGGCTTCCGCTCCATCGCGTGCGCTGGTCTGCACGGCGGGCTTCGGCGGCGGTTTTGAGATCATCGCGCTGCAAGGCCGATCGCCGATCGGCTGGTTCCATGGCGCTGGTACGCCGGCCGACATCACCCGGCGCATCGACTGGCTCGGGGCGATGCTCGGTACGGATCTGGTCATCGAACAGTTGGGCAGCGACATCCCCGACTCCGTTCTCGCCGAGGCATCGGTCGCCGTGGCGAAGAAGCATGCCCTTTCGCCCGCCGCCGCGGCGCTCGCCGGTGCGGCGATGCTCGGGACTTCCGGCGCTGCCGCGATCGACCTTCGCCGCGATGCCCTCGCCCCGGCCGATCGGTTCCGGGCGTATCGAGGTGGGCTGCGGGCCGTGGCGGCGGCGGCGATCGTATTTCTGACGGCGGTCGCGGCGGCCGCGCTCGTGCGGTCACAGCAATACCTGCACGCCGCCGAGACGGCCGACGCGCAAAAGCTCACCGACGTCCGATCGGCCTTCCCCGCCGCACTGGGCTCGGCGACCGCCGACGAAGTCCGAACGCTGCTGGCTCAGGAACGCAGGTCCTGGTCGAACAGCATTGCCGGCGGGGCGGTCTCAATGGGCACAGTCGATGGCACGGGAACGGGCAAACCGAAGTCGGCGTCCGGCTCGGCCCTTCGCACGCTGCGCGACGTCATCAAGCTCCTGCCTGACAACAACGACATTCGGATCGATACGACGATGTTCGCCGAAACGACCTTCCAACTGTCCGGCCGTGCCCGCAGCTACGACGACATCGAAAAGCTCGCCACCGCGATCCGCGCCGGCCACCCGGATGTTTCTGTTTCGCAGGCCCGGCGTGGCACCGATGGCCACTGGAACTTTACCCTCGGCGGCGCGACCACCGCCGCGACGGCCGCTCGATGACAGCAAACGTGAGAACTGCCAAGTAACTTCATGACGCGACTCCTCGCCATCCTCTGCCTGATCGCCGCGGTCGCCGCCGGCTTTGCGCTGGTGCGCCTCGATGCCGCCGCCACGCAGGCCGCCGCCGCCGAGCGGGAGCTCGTCGACAGCCGACAGTTCCTGGCCGACCCGGCACGCCGGCTCGCGGCGGGGCAGGTCGGTCTGATCGGCGGCCCGGCAACCGGCCCGTCCGGCCTCGCCGGGGCGGGCGCTGGCGCCAACGGCGCTCTCGAATCCGGCATTCGCCAGTCCGTCGCGGCCGCCGGCATCGCCGACCGTCTTCGGGAAATCGTCTGGACCAAGCCCGGCAACTCAGGCGCTGACGAAGCCCGCGAAGTCACCGGCTACCTCCAGTTCGGCAACGTCAATCTCGAACAGCTCACGCGGTTCCTTCACCATTTGGCCGAGACCGATCCCACCTCGCGAACCCAGATGATCGAGCTCGCCGCGCCGGCTTCCGAAGGCTCGCCCGCGACCAACTCAGCCACGCCTTCCGCCGCCGGCGAACCTTCTTCTGAAACCTGGTCCGCCGTGGTGACCGTGTCGTATCGCCTGCGGCCGTCGGGTAAGCGGCCGGCCAATTGACGAATCTTGGTTCATGACCGATGCCCGTTCGACCCGACAATCTCATCCGGTGGAGCCACGCTTGACCCCCAATGTCCCGACCCGATCGCACCCCTCGCTCGCGATGACGATCGCACTTCTGGCGTTGCTCCTGTCGTCGTTTGTCGGCGGCTGTGCGCCGGAATCCAAGCCACCAGCCGGCGACTCGATCAGCAAGGCCAAGGCCGACAACGAGGCCGCCGTTTTGCTCATCGAGAAAGCCAAGTACACCGAAGCCGAACCCCTGCTCCGAAGCGCGCTCGCGTCCGATCCCGGCTTCGGCCAGGCGCGGAATAACCTCGGGCTCGTCTACTACCACACCGGCAACCTTTACCAGGCCGCGTGGGAGTTTGAAGAGGCCGCGCGCCTGATGCCGCGTCGGCCGGAACCCCACAACAACCTCGGCCTCGTCTACGAACGCGCCAACCAGCTCATCAAGGCGGTCGACGCCTACACCGAGGCGTACAAGCTCGATCCGGCGGGCGTCGAATACCTGGCGAACCTTGCCCGTGCCCGTGTCCGGCGGGGCGATACCGATGTCGAAACCCGTCGCCTGCTGCAGGAACTGATCATGAAAGACGCCCGCCCGCAGTGGAACGAGTGGGCCCGCTCCACGCTCATCCGCCTGAACGCCGTGCCGCCGCTCGACCTGACTACGAAGCCGTCCTGATCGGGTGTCGCCTCTCTCGTATCAACGTCCTACAAACGCCCGCGCTACTTCGCACTCTTAGCGGCCTTGTCGATGAACTCCACGATCGGCGTCGAGTCGTCCAGCCCGTGCGGGTGATGGTTCACGCCTTTCTTGCGAATCAGCGTGATCGACCCGCCGAGCTTCTCGTACCGCTCGGCGATCACCTTCGTGTTCTCCTCCCACGGCACCGTGTCGTCGGCGTCGCCGAAGACATGCAGTAGCGGCACCTTCGCGTCGGCCAGCGGTTTAAGGTTGTCCACCGGATTGCCCTTGTACGCGATCGCCTCGGCGTCGCTCTTGAACCCGTACCGCTCCAGCACCAGCTTCCAGTCGCGATCGCTCCCCTTGCCCGCGCCCAGCCCGCGCGGCTTGCCGCCCGGCCAGCTTCGGAAGTCGCACACCGCCGCGTCGGCGTAGATGCACGACACCTTCTGCGGGTTGGCGATCGCGAAGTTGAACACGTACAGGCCGCCGCGGCTCAGTCCCACCATCGCCGGCTTCTGCGACAGCCCGTACTTCGTCGTCAGTTCGGTATGGCCCGCCTCCATCAGCTTCACCGCGTCCGGACAGCCGAGCATGTCGGACAGCTTCAGGTACGCAATGTGATACCCCTTGCCCAGCAGCGCGATATCCGGCGCCGGCTTGTGCCCGAAGAACTCCCCGTGCCACACCCACGGCTTGCCCGGCGCGGCCTCCTTCGGCACGACCACCAGGCAGGGTTTACCGGCGACTTCAAAGTCATACCGGTCGAACCCGTTCCAGGCACTCTTCTTCCCGGGAAACGGCGCATCCGCCGCCGCCACCAGTGAAGGCAGGGCAAGCAAAGCGACAACGATCATGAGCAGGCGTGGTTGCATGGGAAGTAATGTGACGTATCGCTGCAAAGTTGCAATCGGGAGTAACCCCCTGGCCCGGGCACATGAACCGCAGATTTCGCAGATGACGCAGATTGTCTTCTCCCGAATCTGCGTCATCTGCGAAATCTGCGGTTCCTCTGCGTGCCTGACCCAAATGCAAAAGTAAATGAACGCCAAGACGCCAAGACACCAAGGACAGAAATCAAAGGACCGAAACTCTTGGCGTCTCGGCGTCTTGGCGTTCCATTCTGGGACCGCTCGGAGTTCTCGCTATCTCGGACGAGCGCCGACGGCCGCGTGATCTCCCCCAAGTGCGCAGTCTGTCGCGACGTCCAACCGATTGCATTTCACCAGCCCGTCCCTAATGATCCGGTCCATGACCGCCGCACTGCTCCAAAGTGATCTCCCGTTCCCCGTCCGCCGGGGAAAGGTTCGCGATGTCTACGACCTCGGCGAGAACCTGCTGATCGTCGCGACCGACCGAATCAGCGCCTTCGACTGCATCATGCCCAACGGCATCCCCGACAAGGGGCGCATCCTCACCGCCCTCAGCCTGTTCTGGTTCGCGATGTTCAAAGACATCGAGAACCACCTGATCGCGACCGAGGTCGCCGATTATCCCGCGGCCCTTAAGCCTTTTGCCGACCAGCTTTCCGGGCGGTCCATGCTCGTGAAGAAAGCGTCGGTCATCCAGATCGAGTGCGTCGCCCGCGGCTACCTCGCCGGGTCGGGGTGGAAGGAATACCAGAAGTCCCAGACCGTTTGCGGCGTATCGCTGCCGTGGGGGCTGCGCCAGTGCGACCAGATTCCCGACCCGATCTTCACGCCCGCCACCAAGGAAGAGAGCGGGCACGACATCAACATCGACTTCGCCGAGACCGTCCGGCGGATCGGTCAGCCGCTCGCCGACGAGCTGCGCTGCCGGACGCTGTCGATCTACACCCGTGCCGCGGACTACGCCCGCGGCAGGGGGGTAATCATCGCCGACACCAAGTTCGAGTTTGGGCAGATGCCCGACGGCCGACTGATCCTGGTGGACGAGATCCTGACGCCCGACAGCAGCCGGTTCTGGCCCGCGGACAAGTACCAGTCCGGCCGCGACCAAGAGAGTTTCGACAAGCAGTTCGTCCGCAACTGGCTGGAAGGCCAGCCGTGGGACAAGACGCCACCGGCCCCGGCGTTGCCCGAGGAAGTCGTCGCCGGCACCCGCGCCAAGTACGCCGAGGCGTACGAGAGACTGACCGGCCGGGAGTGGTAGATCAGGTTGAATGACGGGCAGGCAAGGTTTCATGCCAATCCGCTCCGATCAAGATCGCCGAACGAACCCATGAACGGCGCACGAACCTAGGATTGCCGAACGAACCCAGGGCGGCCGAACGACCCCAAGATCCTCCCGACATCGCCTGATTAGCGGTCGAACCGCAGGTGCAACCTGCCCGAACGACGTCGAAATTCGCCAAACGAACCCGAGAACGCCAATCGAACCCGAGCCACCCCGGTGCCACGGGTCGGCGGTACCCCGCAGACCCGTGCGCGAGCGAGGCCCATACCACGGGTCTCCGAAGTACCGGCGACGCCGTGGCACCAAGTCTACATCCATCCGCCGAACGACCCCGAGATCATCTGAAGTTGCTCGATTAGCGGTCGCACCGCAGGTGCACTCTGATCGAGCGACGTTGAAATCCGCCAAACGAACCCGAGAACGCCAATCGAACCCGAGGCCCGCGAAAAACCTCCAACGCCAAGGTGCCGTCAAAGCATCAGGCCGCCGCGTGCCCAATCGACATTGCGCGTGCCGGTTGACGGACGACTTCACTCCGTTGTTGCCCGTGTCGAGCGTCAACCGGCATCCGCCACGGGCAAGCGAGTACGCTTGCCCATGCCACCCGAACTGAGGACCTGCACTTCCGGCCGGAACGATGCACGAGTGACAAGTGACAAAGAACCAATGACAAAAAGCCATCCCGCCCGGAACGCCCGGGCGGCAATCCGTTAGTATATTGTACGGATTGGTGCTGAGGAGTCCACAAGATTTTGCCGACCCCACCCGCAAACCCCGGCGACGCCCGCCCGTCCCGACGAGATCGCCTCACCCGCCAATTGACCCAAAGCCCAAAGTGTTATAGATTCCCCGCCCCACTGGAGAGGTGGCAGAGTGGTTGAATGCGCCGGTTTCGAAAACCGGTCTGCCCGAAAGGGTAGCGGGAGTTCGAATCTCCCCCTCTCCGTTGATCACACAACCCGCGGCCGCAAGTGACGGTATCTGCCGCACTTGCGGCCGCGGGTCTTTGTTTGGCACACTTGAGTGTGCCAAAAGTGTGCCAATCAGCCGGGCATCAGGGGCTACTCTGGCGTATTCACGTATTCTCAAGAACGTCGTTCTGCCTCGGCGTGCTCCCTTCGTTGTTGACTGGCGGAAGCAGTTGACGCCACGCGGCGTCAGACCCTCCCGCGATCTCCTTCAGCTTGTTCATTTCCACCTGCGACTGCTCCGAGAACTGGTGGTAGTACCAAGCCACCATCTTCGAGTCGCGGTGACCGAGCCAGTCCTGGATCGTCCGCTGGTTCACGCCGACGTGGACGGCGGCGACGACGAAGTAGTGGCGGAACGAGTGCGGCGTCCCGTCGGCGAAGCCCAGTTCGTCGTCACCAACCGACGGGAAGCGCTTGGCCAGAGGTTTCTGGACGTCCCGGATCAGCGACTTTCGGACTTTGTCATCGTCGAGTTTTCCACCGCACGCCGCCCGGAACACGTAACCATCCGGGTGACGGGGTAGTTGCTCAAGAATCGCGCGAAGGTGCGGATGAATGGGGAACGAGCGGTCCCGCTTACCCTTGGTTGTGCGGGCCTGATGCCGCTTGCTCCGAACGCTGCGCAGGCGGTGGTCGGACAGGCGGATGACGCCGTTCTCAAGGTCGAAGTCGCTCCACTTGCGGCTGGCCAGTTCGCCGATCCGAAGACCGGTAGTCGCCAGGCCGACCAGCACGTACCCGAGCCAATGGAGCTTGGGATCGGCGAAGCACTGTTCGATCATCGCGACCACCTCCTCCTCCCTCCAGCAATACCGCGTCGTGGTCTCGGCGCGGAGGATTGCCAACTCGATCTTGTTGCCGGGCGGCAGCAGGGATTGGCGGATGAGGTGGTTGACCGCCTGCTTGATCGTCGTGCCCTCAAGGTACAACGTGAACGAGGAGTGATCCTGTTCGTCCAGCCATGTGATGTAGTCCGCAACCGCGTGGCGGTCCACGCCGTTCCAGTGGCGGATCCCGCGGTCGCGGAGCCACGGGAAGAACTTGTCGAACACGGCCTTGTACCGCTGGACCGTCTGCGGCCTAGCGCCGCCGAGTTGGGGGGCGCGGCCGACGTGGGCGAAGTACCTCTGGCGGCCGACCTCCAGTTCCAGCGGGGCCGCCGCCGGAGCGGCCCGCGCCGACGGCGATGCCCGCCCTGTCTCGATCGCCTTCTCCAAATCGAGATCCGCGAGCAACTGGCGGGCTTGCTCAAGATCCCTTGTGTTGAGTGAATGACGTCCGAGATTGAGCTCACCGGAACGACCATCGGCGAACCAGACGTCGTTCCGTTGGCGCAGCTTCCATGTGAAATACCGGCATTGCACCGGCGGATTCTTTGCCTTTCTGGGCATTTTCAAGCTCACTGCGTTCATTGCCTGACCCCAGTTGCATCGCCGGCTCCATGACGGAGGAGGGCCTGCTGCCACTTAGGCTTTGGCCCTGGCAGACGAGTTGGGGGTTGAGGAGAGTAGGCGTGAGCCTGTGAGGGACCGCCAACGGCGCGTTGGACAGTCGCCGGTCCAGCAGCCGCATCCATCAGAGCATTGCCCGTGGATGCCGGCTGCAGGATCGGGGGTTGGTCTTGTCGACCTGTTGGCGCGACGCCGCCACGTTGCCGCGGCGTCGGCCTAAGTGCGCTGGCCGGAATGGCAATGCGCGAGCGTTTGCCGGCCGGCTGGTAGATCGGGATCAACTCGGCGTCGATTAATCGACGAACGGTACTTGCCGACCTGCCGCTGCGGGCGGCGAACTCGTTGATGGTGAGATAGCTCTCTTCGCTTGGGGCGCAGCCGCCCTGCGCGTTGCTCAGTTGAGCAACGCGGTCCGTCTCCGTCGACATCTCTGTTGGCCTGTCTTCCCAGACTTGGCCACAACGGCGCTCCAACCCGGCCAATCCGTTCCGGGTGGCGACCACGCGGACGCCCTCGTCGCCGTTGCTTTCTTGTATCTCTGGAGCCCTGCCAAAAGAGCAGCAGAGTCATTGCTCATGAAGCCGACAGATGATGTCGGCCAAATCGACGCTCGTTACGACGCCGGGTCGGTACGATGCGTCCAGCTTCTTTCCCGTTTGCAGACGTACCCACGCGGGGTCGTCCAGCTTGTTCCTGCGGCCGCGCCGCATGCGAACGTTCTCGCCGTCGGCGATTTCAAACATGATCGCCTCGTCAGGATTCGGTGGCTTCGTCGTGATCGCCTCCATCGTGGCCGCATTTTCCATCAGGCCACGAAGCAGACCCTTTACGAAGGGTTGTCGCACTCCGCCCGAAAAGAGCCTCACTGCAAATGCGATCGCAAACGCTTCGGCAAGGGAGAACGATCTCCTGTTACCGCGGCCTTGGCTGGCCTTCTCCGCCGCCGGGACAAGCCCGTGAAACAACACGTAGCGTACCAGCCGCGGCTCGGCATCGATTCGACTGGCGATCTCCGCGACATCCATCAGTATCTCAGTTTGAGTAACTATATCCGCGGCGGGTCACAAGTCAACGCGGTCCGCCGTCCAGTTGGGCGTGCCAAGGGGCTGTCTGCCAAGGGGTTTCACCAGCAGCGGCCCCTCCACCACCTTGGTCTCCGGCCGTACATTTTGCTCCGGATTTTGCGGGCGCGGTCGTCGGCAGTTCGGCGGACGGTTGAAGGGAGAACGAACGCGGCGTCGTCACGCCGAGGCGTCTTGCGAGACTTCATTGTCTTCTCGTTGAAATGTGGGCAAAGAGAACGGGCCCGCCGACACGGTCGTGACGGCGGGCCCGCAAGCAGAAGAAGGTGATGATCACAGCTGGTCGGCGACCCAGATCCGGTCCCCGAGTGCGTCGAGCAATTCGTTCGACTCGTCGAGAACGACGGCGTCGGCGACGATCGGCTCTAGTCGGCCCTCCATGCAGAGGAAGGCCGAGAACGCCAGCCACGCCCGGCAGGGGTCAAAGACCAGGTGAAGCCCGTCCAGCGGCGGCAACGCGAGCATGGCCTGCTCCGACGTGTGATTCGGCAGGCTGCGGATCGATCCGGCCAACCGATGCGTATCAGGCGGCCGGTCGAACGTCCCGAACGTCGCGTTCAGCCGGACATCCGCCGGCGCGCAGAACTGCGGCGGCGGGCAGTCGAGCCACATCCGGTTCTCCAGGTTGAGATAGAGCAGAAATCCGATGGAACGATGTTGCCGGCGCCAGAAACAGCGCGTGACGCCGCCAGCCCGTTCGATCATGCCGCCAAAAACGCGCGGCAGCTCGAACGGCGGGCGCGTCTGAATGTCGCCGCCACCGTCTATGCGTTGCGGGAAGACCAGTAAGGAGCCCGCCCGACGCCGCAGCCGTACTCCGACGTTCGCCGGCACTCTGGTGTTATGGGCTGGGGATGAGTTGTTCTGAGGAGATGTCATTCGGTCTCGATGAAATGGAACTTCCGCGGCGGGCGCGCCGTTGCGCGGGCCGCGAATGAAGAAGTGACCCGCCGATAACGCCACGCAGGCGGTAAGCGGCGCAACTTGATGGGATCAGCGAAGGGTGTGCGTCGTCGCAGCCGGGTGTGGCTAATCTGCGGAAGCGGCAACGTACCGCTGAGCAATTACGAGGTGGGGTTCGTCAAACTGAAAATGCGCCTTGGGGCGATCTGGAACGAGTCGGGATTTCGCTCGTGGACGTGTCAGACGCCGCTACAGTCGATAGGTATGTGGGGCTTCAACCTATTATGGCGCATTTTTGGCCGAAATTAAGCAATCCTGCCTGGCGGCAGAATATCTCAAAAGGCCGAAGCTAAAGGCTTGGGGCCGATCCCTTGTCGGAATCCACGCTGTTACCGTTGGCGGCGTGTGGTGGTCTCTAGAAATGATCGCTTACCGTCCCTGATCGCAGGCGAGCGTCGCATTCGCGCGGTCGTACCTGCTGCCCGTCACCGACACGGCGTTCGGCCATTTGTGCGCTT
Source organism: Humisphaera borealis (assembly GCF_015169395.1). Lineage (GTDB taxonomy): Bacteria > Planctomycetota > Phycisphaerae > Tepidisphaerales > Tepidisphaeraceae > Humisphaera > Humisphaera borealis. The sequence continues at coordinate 1,681,366 of NZ_CP063458.1, read as the reverse complement.
GGCCTGGCGCGATCCGATCAACCCGCAATTCCGGAGCGTAGACTTTGGCTGCGTTCTCAATTCGAGGATTGAACACGACGTTTGTCAGCGGGAAGGCCGATCGGTTGGTCAATACGATGTCGTCATTCAGCGTACCCCACTGGACGTTCCACTCGAACTTCACGCGCAATAGGTCATCGCATGCTTCGCGGCGCGCGCCCTTCAGGGCCGCCAGAGCCGGATCGGTCCGGTACGCGGTGATCATTTCCGCCGGGCAGACTGAAAGCAGATATGCGAACCACTTGAGCGACTCGTTGTATGACCCTGCCTTGGTCAACAGGGCCGTCATCACATACGCGTAGTCGAAGTCCTTGCGGATCGCGTGGATAGCGTTTGCCTGCTGCAGTCCCTCGGTGGGCCTTCCCGCCACGGTGAGGGCAACAGCTCGGGCGAGGCGGAACTCTCCGTCCTGATCGACGGAAGACGACAGGTCCGCATACTCGCGGGCAACGCCAAACCAGCGAACGGCCGTGATCGCGTGAGCGCTGCCGCCGTCAACCCATGACCCGCCGGCGACGGCTTCTGTCACGGCCGCGTCCTTCATCAATTGTGCCGCGATGAGCACGATCGTTGCCCGGTCTTCGTCGTACGCTGCACCGGCCGGAACCAAGGTTGCAGTGGAGTAGCACACGTCAGCGAATTCCGCCAGATTCGAGGCGGTCCCATTCGGATCCTGGGATCCAATGATGCACGCCAGGACAGTCGGTATCGGATCGCGCGGACGGTTTTTCCGAGCGGCGGCCATCCAAGCGACGACGCCGTCCGCATCGCCCATGGCAATGGCCGAGTGAAACTGTTCCATGTCCGTGGACAAGCTGACCATTCCGGTTTCGGCTGCCGACCAGCCATGCCGGCGGCCCAGTTCGTTTGCGCTTGCTTCTGCCCGTGCCAGATAGGTCGAGAACTTCTGATCGGCCGCTCGGACCAAGTCGTCCATGGCCTCTCTGGCCGCCTTCTTTGCCTGCTCGGTCGCCTGATCGCTGTCGGCCTGGCGCTTGGCCAGTTCGAATCCGCCTGCCAGAAGACTCAGGCCACCGGACGGACCAGCGGCCGAACCGGCAGAGGCCAGGGTCTCCCCGCCTTCGATGTCGGCTCGCTGGGCAATTGCCTCCGCCTGGGCAACGGCGTCGCGACTCAGACGACCGGCCGCTATGTACACGTCGTTCATCGCATCGATGGTTGCAACCAAGTCGACATACAACGTGACCAACTCCGCGTCCAGTTTCTTCGCTCTCACGTACTCCAGCCGTCGGTTGGCGTCATGCCGCTGCCGCCCCAGCGCGGTAGCGAACGCCGCTGGATCGGAAGCGTCTGTCGCCATGAACTGGTACGCATACCGCACGTCATAGAGCAGATAGAGTCGTTCGTCGACATCAGCCCGCGGCACGATGGTCGTGGACTTCGAGGGTGTGGCACTCTTGGACGTCGGCGCACTGCTATTGCGGACTTTCTCGCGGGGGGGCCGGTCGAACTCCTGCATCCACTTCGGAAAATTCCGGATCACGGGAGCGGCCATACTGAGTCCGACAATGATCGCCGTAACGCCGGCCAATAAACTGCTGACCGCCTTAGCGACGCGTCTGGCCGGTTGCTTCCCCGAGATTGCGGCATTGGCAGCCGGTGTTGGAACCGGGTGCTCCACCGACCGATTGCCGAGCAGGGAGCGAATCTCCGGTACCTCCGCGGCGCGGGTCCATCCGGTCAGCCCGCGGTGCCAGACCGGCGTCCGAGCCGTCAGCGGCTGGCCCGCCAGTTCCGAAAGCGTGTATGGGCCGCGTCGCTCGGTTCCAACCGCAATGAAAAATGTAAGCACGGATTCCTCACGAGATAGTCGTGATGCGTGAACAAGCTGTATCGCGACCGAGTCACACCAATCTAGGTGCCGGCCGCCAGCGCCCGGAACATGCCGGCAACTAACCATCCCAGGATGCAGACGACGATCCCAAGCACGAATCCACGGCCGAATGCCTGCGCTCGGAACAGAAGCACGAACCCGACCACGAGCAGTGGCACAAGGACTATGGGCAGGATCGGCGTGGCAAAAAGCGCAGTGGCCGTATCGCGGCCGACCCCAAGGGCGGCCGCCGCATACACGAAGAAACAGCTGAAGCCGAGGACGACCTGCCCCAGACGCGCACGGTCGGACAGGTCGGCGATCGTCGGAACGCTCAGACTCCAGCCCTTCCTCTTACGATCCACCGGCTGGGCGACGAATGTTTCTGCTGCGGGCGAAACCCGAACATCGGGCGGCAGATCAATCATGTCCGGCGGTAGCGGCGGCGGGAATTCCGTGTTCGCCGCGCTGCCGTATTGAACGTGGGTTCGCAGTTCGCGGCCGCTCTCTGCGACAGGCTTCACTTCTTGCATCTCAATTCTCCCGCTTGTTGCGGCCTCGTCGCAGCATTTCTCGTTTCCATTTGACCGCTCGACGAGTCCACCCGACGCACTCCCATCGGCTGAAAGATTACGCCCAATGGGCGTAGTCAGCAATACATTTTCGTATCAGTGGGCGGTTCTGAAGTTTGTCGTTCCCTGAACAATCCCTGTCAACAGCGGGAACGACTTAATGGAACCATTGGCGAAGGTGTTCGGCGGACGGCTGCGGGCGCTCCGCAAGGCTTCGGGCATGACCCAAGAGGAATTGGGTCGGGCCGCCGCAATTGATTACAAGCACATCAGCGGCTTGGAGCGAGGGGCGAATGTCCCGTCATTCGAGGCAATAGAGCGGTTGGCGAAGGCTCTCAAGGTAGACTACTACGAGTTGTTCCTTCCGGCTCGTATCGACGTTGGTCGGGAAGAGCAAGTTGTCCGGGTGCTTGTCCGCGAGCTAGAACGACAGGCTTCACCAGGAACTCTTCGGTTTGTGGCTACGGTTTTGGGTGCAATCAGAACACACGAAGCAGACCGAAAAGGCGCAGCGATCTCCTAGTCGATCCGAGACTTGCCTCGCCCTAAACGCCCAAATGCCACAGTCCGATCAATTCGCCACCTGCTCCTCTCAGCAACGACCACTTGATCCTCGGCCGGCCGGATTCAAGGACGCAGCCACCCCCCAGAACAATCAGGTGCTTGCGGCATTCGAGCCCGGAAGCTGCACCTTTGCCGCGGCGGGCCACAACGACCTAGTTTTACACTCGCGCGGGGGCGACGACTGAGTGGTAGTCGAAGCAGCAACGCCGGGCGGCACGGCGTGCGGGGTGTCCCAAACGACCACGTACCAGCCCTCACGGCTGAATGGGTAGCGGGTACGTACATTACCGCGGGCATCGGGCGGCGACGGCACGAAGGTGTAGTGCGCGAACATCGCCAAGATGTGACGATGTTCCTCACAGAGAAACGGATGGTCCGGGTGCATCATCGTTCGGTAGGACGGCTCGTAGATCGAGCCGTCGGCCTTCAAACGGCAAAAATTGAGGGACACGCCGACGACAGCGTTCCGGCCGCAGACGTGGCATTTGCCCCACTTGGACGGAGAGATTCCCGTGTTCATAGATGATCCTTTCGCAAAAGCGCATTAGAAAGTGTTGCCGAGTTCTTCTGAAACGTCATAGCCAGTAAGGAGATGGTGCACGATCACGCCACGAACGAGGTCCGCCCGTCCTCTTCCGAGAGCGGGACGTATTCGTTGATCACGTGTTCAGTGACCAAATGATTGCGAGGTCGGAGTTCGATGCGTCGCCCTGCGAGAGGGATGGAAGGTGTAGTCGGCCGACTTTCAATTACCCACGTTTCGGGCCATGCAGTAGCCGAGCTGGATGTCGGTCAGCCTCGCCATGCCGCGCCACAGGACGGTGTTGCCCGGCGGCGCGTCTCTCTTGCGATTCAGGTAGCCGCCGATCCGCGTCGAACTGGGGCGATTCGGCTGCGTCGAGAGCCGGCCCAGCGGTTATCCCTGTTACGTTTGCAGACGAAGTGTTGCTTGAGTCCCTCGATACTCGTGGCTGGCATTGCCCACCGTTGATGGAGACTTGGCGTGAAGTGAGTGAACTGACATGCAAGCTCAAACCCGCACGCTTGCACAGCATCTCGCCGTTCACGGCAGCTATCGTCGGTTTCGTGTTGGGTGAATCCTCCACCGAACTGCGCCAACCAATATTCTGCCGCGACGTTGCCACCATCGCCGGACAATGGGGCAGTTCTATCGGGCTCCTACTAACACAGGGGACATTTCTTTTGAGCAATGACACGCTGACGTTCGTTCCGGCGCTCTTCGATCAAAAACCGCACGAAGGAAACCACCGGTACGATCACTACAAACAGAACCAGGCCGACGACCATGCCGATCAGCCTCCCCCAGTTACTGGGGGACAGGCCTGCGAGAACTTCGAGCATGACACCCATGAGCGAAACTCGTATCGGGCAAAGTTGTTCAGCATCCCTCGCACTCGGCCGAACGGCCGAGTGCGAGGGCAATCACTGTTTTGGAAACAACAGGCGTACATCGCACGCGGAAGAGCTTAATTCACCTTCTGCCCGTTGATGGTGCCAAAGCCGGACCCCGTCGGCTTTGCACCCTTGCTGGCCTGCAACTGGATCATGAAATTGATGGAAGCTTCGATCTTGCCCTTGGCATCCTCGTAGGAGGTGGCGACGCCACCATCAGCCGTAACATAGCATCGGCCGTCTTCACACTTGAAGCCGACGCTGGCGGTCCATTTGACGGTCTTCGCCGCGAGCAGCAGGGCCGGCTCGTTTTGAGGAACCTGCGCCACAGCCGACGACCCGAGAACGCCAATCGCGCCGATGGCCATCAAAGCGAGAGCAATGCTTTCGTACTTCTTTTTCATGACCGATCTCCTCGGGATGTGATCCCGGCGAATTTTTTGGCAGGCTTTGGCCTGCGCTGATCGAAGACTCAGAACGACGCTCACGTCGCCTGGTGCACTTAGCAGTCGGTAGCGAAACTCGGAACCGCGATCAAAAACCCGCATTCGCGGGCCCACGAGTGGGGGTAAAGATCGCCGGTCTCGGGTTCTGCCGCGGCATGCTGGAGGATTAGTCGATGCCCGCGGTTCATCGGTCGGGAAAATTCTGTCGAAAGGGCTTCATCTACACCCTGGCGGCGGCGAGAGTCGTCGATCGGGCTACCACAGCCCGGAGTCATTCGAGGGCAAGTTAAGTTGAACATGAACCGACCCTTGAGCTCCAAACGCCAGGTAACTCATTTGATATCTGCACAGACGGTTGGAAAACTCCGACCACTACCGACATGCACGCGACTTAAAGGCGTGTGCCGTCGCGGACGGCTGACCATTCACGCCCAGCTGCGGAGTTCGAACCCGACCATGTACACATCCCCCGACCCCACCGCCAAAGTTCCAACTGAGAATCTATGCGACATCGAATTGCGGCGATTCGATGACAAGCTGTGGGTGCAGCGCCTCCGCTCCATTACATCGCACGGCGCCGACTATATGGACGGAATCGCCGATAGCATCACCGAGTCATTCGCGGCGGACCGCCACGTGTGGCCCGAGCTGACGGATCCTGCCGCTTTGGTTCGATATAAGGAGTGCTCGACCCGGACGTCCTGGCGGGCGTTCGCTGACATCCGCTCCGGCGCGTTGGACCCGTCCACGTTTGCCGACGCGGTGATGGCCGAGCGGACTGCTATCTACGCGCACCTGCTTGAGCAGCCGTCGGCGAGGGAGGATATCGTGGGCTTCTACTCCCGCAGGGTGGCCTACACGGCGGCGGTTTACGCAGCGGCCGCTATCTATCGAGGCCACCTGGCGACGGCTGTCCGGGCCGCGGCAGCGCTGACCGAATCGATCGCCACCTGCCCGCGGGCGGCGGCCATCGCCGGGATGGGCATGCCGCTCTCTGACGCATCTGAGACGCATACGGAGGGGAAAGATCGGGCCGCTACGCGGACCAAGTACATCTACCTGTTGGGTCTGCTGGTGCCGCTGGACGTTTACCGTCGCAAGTTTCTCGCCGATCCTTACGGATTTCATCCCGACCGCTCGACGACGACGAGCGACTAGTTAAGCGGCGGGAGCGGGTGGTGCGACCTGCCTCCGGAGTGTTCCGGGGCAGTTCCGCGGCGGCGTTCGCCCGGACGACTGCCTCGCCGCCACATGAAATATGAGGTGCCCCGTGATTCGGCAAGCAGACGATTTGACGTTCGCGTTTTCGGAATTGTCCCGGGTGTTCCCGGCCGACGCCGGCCAGTGCGCCGGGGCGGCGATCCTGTCGTTCCTCGTGGCAACCGGTCGGTACGTCGCGTCCCGCGACGACTGTCACCTCCGCGTGGCCGTCCACTTCGAAGTTCTACCGGAGATCACCGACGTGCTAGAGGAGCTGACACCGGAAGCGAAGCCGGTGGACACTACCGAATCCGTCGGGTCGGCTTTAGTGCTGGCCGCGTGAGAAGCGATCGGAGGGCGGACGGCGGCGGTCATCGCGGTCGGACGTATTGACGAAAGACCGGCTTACCCGAGCGTGGCAGGCGGTGGTAGACTGAATCGCGCACTGCTGACCCGCGCCACCGGGACCGCCCGACCGTCAGGAGAAGGAGAGCGGCTCTACATATGAACAACGCGAACAGCAATCTTAACCCAGGGGACGAGCCCTACAAGCAGTGGTTCCTTGACAGTGTCTACGAGCCGAACTGGGAGTCGATCACGATGTATCTCATGTTTATGTTACGGGACGATCACGCCGTTAAGGAAGTGTTCCAAGAAACCTTCTTGGCCGCATGGACGCAGTTCGCCAGGGTGAAGCCTGAACGCAAGCTTTCGGACTACCTGAGGGGCATCTGCCGCAATAAGGTGAAAGACTGGCTCAAAAAGAAGAAAAGGAATCGCAACGACACATCGCTCGACTCCGGCGCGGGCGAAGACAGCAGCGGGCTCGACCAATCGTTGGCCAATACTTCCGCTGGTCCACTCGAATTGGCCGAGAAGCACGAATTAATCGCTTTGGTTAAGGATCTACTTCGCCCGGAAATACCGCTCCTCGAGGCCGTCCCAGGTCCCCTGTCGCAAAGAACGCGCGATACGCTTGTGGCCTACATGCGGGCGGATTTTAATAAAGACAAGGCGGCAAAGTTGCTCGGCAAGCCAGAGACCACCTTTAAAGACTGGTTCCTCAAGGCTGAAGAGGAGCTCAGGGCTGTCGGTGTTGGATTCGCGAATTATGTTTTTGGTTCGGAATCCAAGGTACTTCCAGGGCCTCGGTCGGCCGATCCGTCTTTGCGGTCTGAAAACCGCGGCAAGAAAACTACATGCGAAAGCCTTGGCGAGGAAATTATTGGCAAGGAGGGCGACCATGAGTGAAGAAAACGTTCAACCACCGTCTGAAGCTTTCGGAAGATTCAACGCCACGTCCGGTGGCGCGCTGAGTCGGCTATGGCGCCGCTATGTCAACGGGCTGTCCACGCGCGACGAACTTGATGAAGGCCTTGCGTCGAACGCCGACGGAGACATTGATGCGGACCTTCGCAGTCTCGTCTCGGAGCTCGAGGATCAACGCGATTATGTCGACTCGATAGAACCGGATTTGCGCCGCGAGTTGATGGCTCGGCTCGATGCGGAGGTCGCGGCGGGAACGGATGTGGCGTTGCCGAACGAGCCGAGCGTCGACGATCCGCTTGCCGACCCGGCGGATGACATAGCACTGCTCGATTTGGAACAGGAACTCACGGCGGAGTTCTGGCGAAGGTTCAACGGGTTATACCCGGGGCTCGCCCCCGAGCTCATAGACCCGGACCTGCCGCAACTGAAGATCAGCGGCGACTGGGAGAGCGGGACGGACAAATCGATCCCAACGCGGCACCTTATGGCCGCCGGCGACGAGGCCGTTAGCGGCGGCAGCGACGACGAGTCCTAGCGCAAGCTTGCACTTGCCAGCCTGCCTTCTGCCGTAAGCCAACCTTGATGGCCACCGCTGGCAGGCACCCTCGAGGTGGCATCAACGCGAAGGGGCGTCTGTTTTCGCGTCGTCGGCGGCCCGCCGGGCACCTCGTGGCAGGTGAGTGTGCGCGGCGTGCCCGCGACTGGTGGAGAGCCGCCCTGCCGCCACTGTCCTGGCACCCCGGTTTTGCCTTATTGCCGCTGAGTACCAATACCCCTAGGCGGCGTGGGTGTGGGCGCTACCTGGCCCCCGAACCAGTGCGGCCGCGGATGCGCAGCTACCGTCCGTGCTGGCCGTCGAATGGTAACGGACGAAGCGTCGCTCGGGGCAGGTCGACGATGGCATTGGAACGTTGGGAAGTTGCCGACGCGCCCGTCCGGCTGAAAGAAGCTATCGACGCCGTTCGACGACGGCAGTCGAACTCTCGCACCTCGTCGGCCGTTCAAGACCGAGGTGACCGCCGACGAGAAGGGCTGATATGGGCGCAAGTTGCCCAAGGTCATTTCGATGCAGACTGGACGAGCCGATTTCACCTTCGATCCCTTGGCTGGTGGATTCCGTCTTGAGTTTCCTTGCGCCGATCCCGAGCCCGGCATTCGGGTTGAGATTTTGGATGGCCTCATGACGGCCGTCATGTCCGGCGTCCCGGGCGGACGTCTGCGGCTGGTTGAAAGCAACTGGGGACTTGCGGGCGTCCCGTTGCGCAATCTCTTCTGCGCGGTAAGTCTTGAGTCCGCCACGTTTCCTTTGGGGCCCGGTGGCGGCGAAGCGTTTGGCGGCCGCATACGAGTGGTTCGGGACGGTCATGGAGTCTCGGTCTTCTTCAGCTCTGGGCACCACCTTCCGCGATTGCACTGGGAAAGCCGCTACGATGCCACTACCGGCATTACCACGTGGCTCTCGCACCAGACGGCCCTTACACCCTTGCCTCAGGGTTGGGGCTGGAAAGATCCCCGGGCTTCATATGGCTACTCGGGAGAGTTCGAGGCCGCCACCCCGTTCCTCGCGGGCTTCAGAGTGCCGATTGCCAGACTCGCTTCCTGTCTGATAAACGCGATGCGGGTCCACGTCGATTACCGTGTAGGGCTGGACCGGGGCCGGAGATATTTTGGCGGCCCACTGCACGCCAGATATTTTTATCCAGACCGCGATCACCCAGCCGGCTCTTGCTTGAAGGTTCTGTTTGAAGCTAACGAGGGCCTTATCTATCCGGGCCGAGATAACGACGGGTTCGTCCGTCAAACCGCTCACAGATTCGAAATAGGGACTACGGCTTGGTATCGCGTTGAGGACCAGTACGTGTTTTCAGAGTCCGGTCACCCCGACGGTCGCAGCGACCGCCCCCACTTCGTCATCAACGGCGTTCGGGTGTACACCACCGAGCACCACCCTAGCAATCGGCCAGGACGAGCATGGTTTATGCTCCGCTGATCGCGTTGACAATTCTACGTTCTCGCTTGGGAGACGGACGAACGCAGTTCTCAACTTCAATGAACCGGTTCGGTACGAAACGCAATCGAGCTCGATGGAGGATATTATGGAGTCGATCAAAGTAGGGGATGTCGTACCACTTCGTTCGGGAGGCATCGAGATGACCGTTACGGAGGTTCGCACGTCGCTAGATGACCCAAGTGTTTTATTGGCAACTTGCTACTGGTCGAAAAAAACTGACGGCTCGGTAGAGTTGGACTGCGCAACTCTTCCGCTCGCGGCGCTGATGAAACTTGAGGATTAGGCGCCGCCGGAAGGAGACAGGCGATGGTGCTGGAAGGCTGGAATGTTGCCGCCGGGCCCGTCCGGCTGATAGAAGCCATCAAGGCGGCCGAGGAACAACCTAAGGCCGCCCTCTGGCTTGAGCAGGTGGGTTACGATCCGCCCCGTCCGTTCCGGCCGCCGTGGCTCTCGTGGTCTGCCGAGTGGCGCGAGTTGTTCGCCATGGTCGTCGGCCGTGCGCTGGCCCGCTTGGGCCATGTTCCCGAATCCATCTACGAGACGACAATTGGCCTCGATTCAACGGCATCTCGTGCAGAGTTCCTGAGTGCATTCAAAAACCCGGCCGCGATACCGCCGGCCATCGCCCGCACCGCCGGACTACGGCTGCGGGCCAGCGGACACCCGCCGCTTCCGTTGGGGCAGACCGGCGCGGCCTTGGCCGGCGGACTGGTCCTAGTTTGGGCCAACTGGTGCTTCGCCGCAGGCGGACACGCGGCAGCGGCGGCGTTGATCGCCGGGTTCACCGGCTGGGGCAAGGGCCAACCATACGTGTCGGACGCACCGGCGCTGGCCGACCGTCGCGTCTTGGCCCTGGCACTTGCATGGTACGCGCGCGGGCAGCCGCCAGCGGACGATGAGTCGCGTAGGGCGTCGGCGGACCTCCTGTCACTCCTGGCGCAAATACGGGCCATTGAGCCGACCCGGACTGCCCACCGCGAATTTGACAATGAGCATCGCGGCCTCGTGGCCGCCGCCGCCTCGTCCCTTCTTGCCCATGCGTGGTCGGTCGACGATGTCGCGGCCTGGTGGGCGGCGATCGACGGGCTGGAGCGGCTGAACGCGATCGACGCTATCGGCGGCTGGGCCAGGCCGGCCAGTGGAGCGAGCGGAGATCAAGGAGCCAACGCGACACCTGACCCTGCGCAGGAGGCGGCGGTCGAGTTCTCGACGCTGGGGAGGGCGGCCCCGTTCCCTTTGGACCTGCCGCCATGGGCCGCGGCCGACTGCGAGTCGGCCGCAACAGCCCGAGCGTCCCCAGCCCTCGACAGCCCATCGCCAGCCGCACCCTCGCCAGACCGGTCCAGAGCCCGACCGCCGACGCCCCAGTCGTCAGGCGGTCTGCTCGACATCCCGTACGGGCCAATTGGGCCGGCCACGTTTAGCCGCGCCCTGCCGCCGGGGTCCGTATGGCTGGGGTTCGTCCGTCCCGGTGCGATCGACGTGCCGGGGTTCGGGCGAATCCCCGGCGGCCACACTCTCGCGTACGCTGTATGGCATCGGCCCGGGGGCGGGATCGAACTGTTGTTCCGACCCGGCCTTGTGCAGTACTCAGGTGCCGAGGTCGACGCCGTTTGCCTGGCCGCCCACGACGCACCGATCAAGCGTGCTTGGAAGCCGCGGGACCCGCAGAGCGCAGGGCCGGACCCGCAGGTGCTGGCCAAAGTGTACGCCGGCGAACTCGACCGTATTGTCGCCAAGTTTTCCGAGGTGCTCGGGCTCATCTTGGAGAACGTGTTTGCCTTTGGAAGGAAGCTGGGAGTTAACTGGGATGAGACAGACCTCGTGGTCCAGGACGACGCGTGGGCGCCGATCGTGCCCTTCGACCTTATCCGCGTCGGCGGCCGCAGCCTGTGCCACGTCTGCAGGTCAGTCAGTGGCGGTCTGGCGATACGGGTGTGGGAGGCGCTGGCCGCCAGTCCGCTGCCCCCGCTGCCCGATCGAGTACTGGCCGCGTGCCACCTGCCGCCAAAGAAGACAAAGCCGACACCGGCGGCCGGCGGGCCGCATAATGTCGGCCGGCCGCAGCAAGCGTGGCCCGTGCACGACGGTGTCGCCCGGTTGCGTCGGCTGTGCGGTCGCCGCGGGTTGGAACTGGACGGTGTCGCAAGCTTCAGATCGGGCGATGTGAACCGCCTGCTCGGCGGCGGCGGCCGGGCCGGCATCTTGATAGCCCACGGGGGTGACCTGCCAGGCGACGGCGTCAGGGCGGTCGACGGCACGCTCACGCTGGCCGAAGGTCTCGCCCCAGTCGGGGCAATCCTCGCGGTCGCATGCCTGGTCGCCCGCGGCGTCTACCGCGGATCATACCAGTCGGTCTACGGCCCGGCAGTCGACCTGCTCGGCCGAGTCGCCCCCGCCATGGGTTTCCGCATGACGGTCAGCGCAAGTCACGCCTCCGTTTTCGCGGTGCGGGTACTCGACGCCTACCTGGCCGACCCGTCCGGCGGGCCACTGGCGCTGGCACGTGCCCGCACGCGGGAGGTCCGCCGGTTGTTCCCCGAACCCGACCCTGTGACTGCGTCTGGCGTCGACCCGCCACGGCCGGATTTGACGCTCCTGCAGTTCTGTGCGGCCATGTCGGTCGTGATGGGCCGCGGCAGACCTGGATGCGGTGACCTGTGAGAGATTCAAGGAGAGTGTGGAAGAGTTCGCTTTGTATGCCTATCGCCACTACTCCGCGAGACTGCTCTAATGACTAAGGCAATTGCTAAACCAATTGCCACTCCAATGACAACTGCTATTACGCGCAGAAGCTTTAGCCCAATCTTCGTCAGTGTGCGGATGGCGGGCCCGAGCAGACTGTCCGCTTCCTTTACGAACGGCCGGGCATTGAACAGAGGCAGCGCGGCGTCGAGTGTTGGAGTCTTGCCTAGCACCTCGAAGGACTGCATTGCGGGCTGTGCCGTGACACGCCGCGGTGCCCCAATCTCGACTGGCTTGAGCTGCGCGATCTCCGCCGCGGCCGCCTCAGCGCCCCAAATCGGCTGCCGATCGGGCGGCGGTATGGGCGACAGATTAGGCGGTACAGGGCGGTCGCTGCGCAGGACGGCGTTACGGCCCCCAGCGGCGATTGGGATCTGGTGCTCAGGAATTGCATCCTTCGGCATCTTGAAGGCCGCGACATCGACGACGGTCGCGGCCTCGGTGGGCGGCGCGCGTGGCTGCACCGCCGTCGCCAGCAACTGGGCGGCCATCTGCTGGGAGTGCTCAATCGTGTGCTCGGCGTTCAATTCCTGCGTCAGCTTCGCTGCCAGGGCGTCGACCGCCGCCGCATTGAACGCCCGCGGAGCCTTCCCCTTTGCGCTGGGTGTGGCGGCGTCGACGAGAACCGATTTGAACCCATCGGCGACGGGACGAAGGATCTCGCCAGCCTCGCTTCCACCGAGAGCTGACGCGAGCTTTCCGATCGCTATCCACCGCGCGTTCGGCACGTCAAACGCCGGGCTTGCCATCAGTTCGGCCACCCGCGTCTGGAACGCCACTGGTTGGGCCGCGACCCATTTGCACAGAGCGTCAAAAGCCGGGGTAATCGGCGCCTCGCCTACGGTCAGCGGGGGCAACGCGACGGGTGGCTCGATAACTGCGGCGCTGATCCGTTCTATTCGTGCGTCCTCGGCGGCCTGGTTGGCGTCGTCACCCGCCTTCTGCAGGTACAGAGAATAGAGAACTCGCTGCTCGAGGCGGGCGATCGCCCGCCTGACGGTGGCCGTCGGGGCGGTCGTCGGTCGCGTTGTCGGAGTCTCGGTCCGTGGGTAGATCGAAACCAGCCGCTTCTCAAGCCGCGCCTGCTCTTCCGCCAAGCGTTGCCGCGCGGCTGCCGCGATCACCTCGTCGATCTCCCTACGGCTGGCAGTCGCCCGAAGTTGCTCGGCCACACTACGGGCTCGCACGTTGTCGTCGTATTGGACTGCCCACCATACCGCAGTGGCACCTATCACCACCAAGGTCGCCCCCATGGCGACGGTTCTCAACAGCCGTGGAACCGGACTGCACTTCTTAGACAACCAGAACACCATTGCCCCCGCAATGCAGACCACAGCCACAGTTCCAATGCTGATCATCATCATCTCCATGGCCTCTGCCTTGGACACCTGCCGCCCCTAGACGGTTAGGTTGATTCATCCATGCTACACCAGACAAGTTGCTCTGACTGACCACAGGCCGCAGGAAAGCGACATTCCTCACACATCTGTGTATCCGAATGCGATTGGCGAACGGTACCGAGTTCGTCATGGCGCACGCTCCATTGCGTTCGGCGAAGGCGGTGCCGACCACGGAGTCACGTCGCACGACTTACAGCATATGACGAGTTCCTTCATCTACCTGAACCACGCGGCCGCCACCCCGATCCTCCCCCGGGCAGCCGCGGTCGCAGCCGACGTAGCGGGGCGGCTGTACGGCAACCCCTCAAGCACGACCGATTTCGCTGGCCGCGCCGCGGGCGAAGTTGCCGCACACGCACGGCGATGCTGTGCTGACTCCCTGGGCCGTCGTCCCTCGGAGATATACTTTACGTCCGGCGCGACCGAGGCAAATAACTGGGTGATCAAAGGGACGCTTTGGCGAGCCGCCCGCAGCGCCCGTCGGCACCTGATCACCCAGGCGACCGAACACGCCTCAGTGTTAGAGTCGGCTCACAGCCTGCGGGGAGACGGATTCGACGTGACGATCCTGCCGGTGAACTCGGTAGGCATGGTCGACCCGGCCGACGTCGCGCGTGCCCTTCGCGAACGGCCGGACACTGCCTTGGTGTCGGTCATGTGGGTCAACAACGAGACCGGGACGGTGCAGCCAGTCGCTGAGGTGGCGGAGGCGTGTCGCGTCGCCGGGGTACCGTTCCATGCCGACGCGACGCAGGCGTACGGTCGCGTGCCGATCGGCCTCGGACCCGGTCCGGCTCCGGACCTAATAACTCTGTCGGCGCACAAGGCGGGCGGGCCGCGAGGGGCAGGGCTGTTGTGGGTCCGCGCTGGGGCACCCGGCGGAGTCCCTGCCCCGCTGCTTCACGGGGGCGGGCAGGAGCGCGGTGCGCGGGCCGGAACCCTCAACCTCGCGGCCATCGCCGGCATGGCCGCCGCAATGGTCGATGTCGGACGCGACTTCGAACAGGCCACAGCCCGCCTGGCGTCACTGCGTGATCGGCTTGAGACGCGGCTGGTCGAGGCGTTGGGCGCGGTGGTCGTCGGCAACCGCACACAGCGAGCGCCGCACATTAGTAGCCTGCGGGTCCCCGGGGTGCCGGCCTTAGAACTGCTGAAGGCCGCCCCACGTGTGGGTGCGGCCGCCGGCGCGGCTTGTCACGCCGCCGGCATCGACCCCTCCCACGTCCTCGTCGCCATGGGTCACGGCGAGCAATCGTTCGAAGTGATCCGGCTGAGCATAGGCCCGCAGACGACGGATGCCGAGGTCGACGAGGCGGCGGAATTGCTCTTGCAGGTAGTGCGCTCCCTTCGCTCCGTCAAGGGGCTGCGAACTCCGACGCAGCCGTAGAATTCGACCGCTGTTTCCGTGGGACACCGGCCGTCGAAGGATCCCAAGGTTGCCTGCTCCGGACCTGCTGCCTGACGCGCGTAGCAGGTCGGTAGTGGTCGAAGTTCTGCATCCTGTGCAGGTATCAACGTATTAGCGGCGGAGTTACCTGGCGTGTAACGAAATCTTCCCGACCGAGTCGCCGCGGGCATCGACTATGTGGTTGACAGCTCGAAGCCACGGCGGTTTCGGCAATGCGCAGTGCCCAAATCAGCGCGGGACGGTACCTCCCCAAGGCGTTTCGATAAGGGCGCGAACACGGATCTACTTAGGAAATTCATGCGTAAGCTCATTCTCACCACTACGCTCGCCTTCGCGGCTTTCGCCTTTCTGAAGACCGCATCCGTCCGCGGCGTTGAACTGATCGCAGAAAACGGGATTGCCGTTCGAGTTCAAGGGTTCAGGCCAGACGAAACTCACCTTCGAATCTCGATTACCAGAGAGCGACTCGTCGAAGAACTTAAGAAGCGTGTGTCAGAGTCATTCCCACTCCCTCGGCGAGAATTCGGCAACTTCGTGGTCTGGCGAAATCTCCGGTTAGTGAACGCTGTGGCAACTGTTGATCAGAAGTTCACTCAGGTCACTCTCTCTACCCCAGATTCCATCTCATTCTCCGCTTTAACCAATATCGGAGCAGACATCCGTTACGAGTACAAGCACGAGTGGGTCGGAAGCGAGGTTAAGAAGATCTTCTGGAAATGGAAAAACAAGGTGCCAGTGGTAAGGAGCGAATGGCGAACGACAACGGGCCGACTCGACACTGGTGCGGCAGTGTCGGCATCCTATCAAATTGATGCAGTGAAGGACGGTGCAAACGTTCATATCCGGCTTCGACCGCTTGCCGACAAGTCCTCGGTCAAGGTTAGTGAAATCCGGGTAAATGGCATCAACAAGCATCTCGAACAGATCACTAGAAAGATAAGAGATTCGCTCGCGCAGAAGGCAGTCCATGCCGTGATTGAAAAGAGAACTGTCCGAGAACATCTCTTTCAGGTACCGAATGGGGCCGGGGGTGGTTTAGGCGAACTGCAAATCAAAGAGGTTAAGGTCGCCGTCAAGGTAGAGCAGATTGTTCTCGATGTATTCCTAAACAAAAGGATTTGATCTGCTCTGTCCAACCCATTTCGAGTAAAGGCGACTGACATAGAGATACGAGATCTGCCAATTGAGACCTCAACTCAAGCAGATCGAAGTTCATCGGAGACCCACATGCGACAGCCGACCGACCCGAGTCTGCTTCCACTCAGGGGCAAGATATCGCCAGCCGCTTGCCTGGGCCGACGGGTGAATCGCCCCTTCTGTACCTGCTGCGGCGGAAGCGAGGGCATTCGGGCAGCGTTGAGGAAGCCGAAGAATTGGAAGAAGCGGACGCTGCGTTCCCATCGACGATCGAACTTTGTCGAGTGGTGCCTGACCGACCAGCATTGACTTCGGTGCCGTAGTGCCTTGTCCGACCGAGTTGAACTGTTGACCGACTGTAAGTGCAGCGGTGCCTCGCACGTCTTCGTGAGACCGCGACTTTGCCCCCCAGTAAAAGGCCGGGCATTCGGCAGCCGCCCGAATACAAAAGCGCTGCCTATTGGACTCTTTGTAAGGAGCCACCCCGTGACCAAGTTCGCCATCATCGACGTCAAAGCCGTTTCCGAACCGTCAGCCAAACGCCAGGAGGCGATGCCCGTGTCGCTTCGAGCCGCCAAGGCTTTTGCCTTCGGCACCTTCGGGTTGGTGTTGCTCGTAGTGCTGACCGCGAGCGCGATGGGCGTCGTTGCTCATCAGATTCGCGAGCCCGGCCAACCATTCCAGATCCCGAACGATGCGGGTCTGTCACACGAGTTGGCTGGAATCGCCGGCCTGGCGCCTCGCCCTCCGTACGTGCCGCGAGGAGAGTGGCGATGTGAAGTGAAGATGGAAACGCGGAATGGCGAGCCCCACTTGGTTCTAAGTAATCCGACCGACCAGACTCGCGAAGTTTCCTATGTAGTTGAGTTTTATGACTCCGCGAAGAAGCGTTGGTACACAAAATTGACTGGCACTACAAAAATGGAGAAGCGCCGCGGCTTTTCCGAGGAGTTAACATTTGGCCGCGATGACAGCGATTGGCGCGTCCGGCAGACCTCCGAAAGCGTCATAAAGTAACTATGCGTGTCGATCTGTAGCATGGGACCCTGCGGTTGATCTTGCGATTGGTCCTGCAACCCATCAGTCCGCAGCGCCGGGCGGTCGCGTTCCCTGAGAAAACGGCTCAAGGTTCAAGATCGGTTTGGTGAAACGAGGCGGAAAGCCGCGGGCTACTACCTTGCCGTCGCCGCCGAACGAGTGGGTCGTTGAAAGCACCTGATATCTTGGTTCTTCTTCGTGAACCTTCGTGCCTTCGTGTTAAGTCCGAATTTCGGGTTGCGCTCGTCGAATCTATCGAAGTCGTTAACGGCGTTGGGTGCCACCTCCGTTGCTCCTTTTCGCCCCCTTGCGAAACCAATCTTCAACCTCGAAAATTGCCCGTCGGGTTTGAGGCAAGGGGTTTCCATGGTTTGCAGGGAGTCTCGCATGTCCGAGAAGATCGTTTCCGCCGTCGGCTTGCTTTTGGCTGGCCTCCTGTTCGGCGTCGGCTGTGCGCCGGCGCAGCCTCCGAACACCGCACCAGCGCAACACCGAGTGACGGCACCCATCGTTAATTCTATCGGCATGACGCTGGTTCCCATCCAGCCCGGCACGTTCAACATGGGTACGCCACCGACCGACGCCGACGACGAAACGCAGCACCAGGTGACGCTGACCAGGGGGTTTATGATGGGAGCGACGGAAGTGACGCAGACGCAGTGGCAGGCGGTGATGGGGAACAATCCAAGCTGCTTCAAGGGGGACGACCTCCCGGTCGAGCAAGTCAGTTGGGATGACGCCGTGGCGTTTTGCACGAAGCTGAGCCAAAAGGAGGGGAAGAAGTACCGGTTGCCGACGGAAGCCGAGTGGGAATATGCCTGCAGGGCGGGGAAGTCTGGGTCGTACGCCGGCACTGGGCGGTTGGATGACATGGGATGGTACCGGGACAACTCGGGCGACAAGACGCATCCGGTAGGCCAGAAGACACAAAATGATTGGGGCTTGCACGACATGCACGGCAACGTACATGAGTGGTGCAACGACTGGTACGGGGACTATCCGGCGAACCCCGTGACGGACCCGCAAGGACCTGTAGGCGGTAGGTCCCGCGTTCTCCGGGGCGGGTCGTGGGGCATCAGTTTTCTGGGCTGCCGCTCCGGCAGCCGCACCGGGTACGCTCCCGGCGGCCGGGTCGACTTCATCGGGTTTCGGTTGCTCCTGGAGCTTGAGTGAGAATGACCTGAGATATACCCAAAGGCTGTGTATGTCCCCGGCAACTCAGGCGGCCTTTCTGCTCTCGTCGACGTACACGATTCCGTCGACCATGTCTTGTAGTTTGGCATTGCCGTTGAGTTTCCGCCGGCTGCCTTAATCATCCGCACCTACCAGAAATCTCATCGCTGCGCGGAAAAATTGCCGGGCACGTCCAACAGCGGGACGGCCCGTGACCAGCCCGGCCCGCGCCAGCCGATCATGTAACTTCCCCCCGATGCCGCCCACCCACACCGCTGTTTCGCTAGGCAAGGGCTGACCGTGGATCGTCGCCCTCGCCAGGGCTTCGAGGTGGCGGCAGATTTGCTCGGCGTCGCGCTCACTGCACTTGCCCAGCCGCACTCTCTTGCGGCGCCCGTCGGCGGCCACGAAAATGATTCGCCGATGCTCGTTTGGATCTGCCTCGGCCACGAGAATGACTCGTCGACGCCCGTTGGGATTTCTTTCAATCGCATCCATAGCTCACCGATCCTTCGTCTACTGTCCCGAGTTGTTCTTGCATTATGATGTAGTCTTGCTGTAAGTCTTCGGAATTACTGAAAGGTCGCGCAACCATGTCAAAGAGCATGTTTTCCCGCATCGCCCTCGCGCTGCTTCTGACCAATGCCGTATGCCTATCTCCTGCGCGGGCAGACAACCCGTCGCCCACAGAACTCGAGGCCGCCCGCGGCCGGCTCGCGGCGGGCGAAGATTTTAGCCTTATCGTCCGAAAGGACGGGACCGTCGCACACTTCGGAGATCGAGGCTTCAGGAAAAACCGCATGCCCGCCGACCTCGCCAACGTCGTTGGTGTGTGGGCCGGAACGGAGGCAGCAGGCGCCGTGCGGTCTGACGGGCGCGCGACCGCGTGGGGCAGTCGCGGGAAAGAAATAAATCGCATGCTGGAGGACCTCCCCGTCGCCACCGTGGGTAGTGGGTATGGGTGGGTGATCCTGCGGAGAGACGGTACCGTCGTCGGGGTACCGCCCTCCCCCGAGCTCCGAGATGCGACGGCCATCGCTGCCGGGAGTAATCACGTTCTGGCGCTGCGCAAGAACGGCACCGTCGTCGCATGGGGCTATATGGATGGCCGCGAGATTCCCGCCACGGTCCCGCCAGGGCTGCGCGACGTGGTGGCGATCGCGGCAGGCGACTCGCACAGCGTGGCGCTCCGCAAGGACGGCTCGGTCTACGAGTGGGGCATCGACCGCGTCGCCAGGGACGAGCGATCGCGGCGAGAATGGCAGGAAGCGAGTGATCGTCGAGACCGCCGAGAGGCGGAACAACTGGGGTTACCGTGGTTGATGCCCGCAACGCGGCCGAATCCGGCGCCGCTCCCGGATGCGGGCATCGTGATGCCCGGCATCCAGAGGCGCGGCATCGGGAGGCCCGCGACGCGGCCTAAGCAGGCTCTGCCGCTCCCGGATGTGGGCATCGTCGAGTTACCGGTGCCGACGGGGCTGAAAGACGTGGTCGCTATCGCCGCGGGGAATGACTACACGCTAGCCCTCAGGAAAGACGGCACGGTCATCGGTTGGGGCGACCACGCCTACGGCAAGCTCGCCATCCCACTTGGCCTCCGCGACGTCGTCGCCATTGCCGCCGGCCCCGAGTACGCCTTGGCGATGCGTCGCGATGGAACCGTCGTCGGCTGGGGGCGCAACCAGCACGGCCAGTACCCGGAACCGCCCGAGAACATCGACATCCGCCCGCCGACGTCCCGGCCCGCCGAGCCGGCAGAGCCACCGCGTCTCAAGGGGACGTTCGTCTTCGTCCTCTCGGCAGGCTTGTCCATGGTTAACGACTTCGATTCGGCACGGGACCACGTCCTTTGGAAAGTTGACGGTCTGCACGAATCGGCCTCGGTCAACGTCGTCCTCTACCAAGACAACAAGGCGAGGCCCCTGTTCCCCAAGCCAGTGCCCGCCTCCGCAGCCAACAAGCAGCGGATCGAAGAGCTACTCAGGGAGGCGGCACCGCTGGGCGTCAGCGGTGCTGGTGAGGGGCTGAAGGCGGCGGACGGCCAGGGCGCATCGGAGGTGTATTGGGTGACGAACGGCAAGGCGTCCGACCCCGTCATGATGACCGACGCACTCCGGGCGCTGGCGACGAAGGCGAAGGTACACGTGATCATCCTCCGCGGCCCCAGCTACGACACCGAGCTGTTCCGCACGTACCGCGCGGTCGCCGAGAAGGGCGGGGGGAGCTATAAGGAGATCGATGATGGGACCAATCCGCGTTTCCCATGACCGCCAGCCGCAACCTTACTGCTTCGGCATGGAACATTTTAGGGGAGCAGGAGCAGGAGGCTTTACGTCCAAGTCACGCAGCAAAACCTCTATTGACGGCCCGTTCTCACGAGCAAACTTCTTTAGTTCGTCATACTGTTCCTGACTCAGTGTGCTTATACGAAGTTGTGGGTAAGTGCGGATCGGATGGAGACTTTGGAGAAACACGGCCCTGTTTAAAAGCGCGATATCGGAATCCGAATCCGAGTAAAGTCGCAGCCTGAACCGATCGTCTGGAGCTAAAACTTCGAATAGCTCTGACTCAAATCCGGCACCCAAACGCCTTGCTAGAATTGAAGTCTCGCGCAATTTCGTTATTTTAATATGCTTGTAGCCGTCGTATTCCAGCACGAGAGTCAATTCATCAAGCGTTACCTTCCCTGCGCTCGCGCGAGCAAGTCTTTCCCATACCATTCGCTGTTGCGCTTTCTTGATATCCCCTAGATTATCGGTTCGATTATCGCACGCACTGATCGACAAAAGGCACATTGATATAATTATTATGCGTGTCGTATTCATGTGGATAAATTTCGTAAAATTGAGCCGCTCACAGTCCAAAACCCACATCTTCGCACTACTCCGACGAACACGATACCGTCGGTGAATGGCTCCATGGCCGTTCAGCGTTTCGCACTCCGGTCACTGTTGCGGCGTAGCCCTCAGATCTTAACCGCACTTGGGACAATGTTGGAGGCGTTGCCTTTCGCACGGGCGGTGTTCGACTATGACCGCACGAAGAAGACCACCAGCACGACCAACGCAAAGAGAACGAGTCCAGCACTTTGCCGGTCAGCTTCGACTCCGATGATCTCCCATGACCGCCAGCCGCAGCCCCGGCTCGCCGCTTCGATGCGTCATGTTTTCGATCAGAGAAAGCAAAGGGACGCCCCGGTGAGAGTTGCTACCGGGGCGTCTCCGCGTCATGGTGGTTCGCCGCTACCCTCAGATCAGGTTGCGGACGTTCGTGTTCCCGCGGCTACCACCACCGCCGCCGCCACCTGTGCGATCGGGCTTGTCGGCGCGGTCCCGGCGGTACTCAAACGGCTTTTCGCGGTTCGTCGTATCGATTTTGTCGATGATCGGACCAAGAAAGCCATTAATGCGGCCCTGCCCGAGCTCGCGGGCAGCTTCAGCCGCCGCTCCCGAGCTTGCGGTCGGTCCTCCCGTGTGCTCATGTGATGAGCCTACCTTACCTTCTGCCGAAGAGGCACAAAGGGCAAGCAACGCAAACGCCCAAAGGCGAGTCAAAGAACTTGCCTTCCGGACAATAGAGTTGGCGACAGCGGGGGCGAGCGTAAATTCACGCATAACGATCCTTTCGGAGACAGTCCGTGTAGCGGGTACCACCAGGCAGGCCGACGCAGCACGCCCGGGCACACCATTCCTCGCAGGCCGAGCGACTATCGTCCGCCCGGTCTGCCTTCACCTCCTTAGTCGCCTGCGGCGTCGGTTCGGTCGGAAAATTTCGTTCTTCAGGTTTCAATTTGGGTAAAGCTCCAGCCCGCCGCAGTGGTCCACGATCCGCCGTGGCTTCCTGGTCCCAAGCTGCCGATCAATGACTAGCTGTAAGAAAGGCACCGCCGAACGCCTCGGTTGGGGGTCAGCCGTCTGGCGGGCCTGGCGGGCAAGGATCTGTTCGACCGCTCTCACATCTGAATTGATCCTTTCGGATTTCGAGTGGGTACACCGACTCGGCGAAAATCCCGGCAGTCGCTTGTCCCCCTGCGCGCGGCTCCGCTCGATGGGTCGCCCCATGAGACTTCGGCCCTCGCTCGTTTTTTCGCCCACTGCCCGACCGACTCGAGGCTCAACCGGGTGGGCCGGATGGGCGGCCAGATAAAAAAACGGACTCGAGGTCCATAGCTATCCGCGGCCGGCCCCAAGACTGAACGACCCGCGCGCACAGGCCAGAGTTACGGGAACGCGCGTCCATCTTGTCCCTGGCCCGGTATGCCGCAGTACATCCATCGGATACGCGCCGGGCAACAGGAATCTGCTTGGCCCACTCATACCAGGTAAAAGAAGAGAATATGGCCTGCTCGCGCCGCTCCTCCGGTCGCAGAAGCGGCCGGGAGGAGCGGCGTAAAATCGCGTTCGATTTGTCGGTCAGCCAGGAGGGGGATGCAGCGCCGACGAGCTTGTATCACCGCTGCTCGTCGATCGCTCCAGCTGCCCTTGCAACGCCTGCGCAATCCTCGGCGCCGCCAAATTGAGTAGGTTGCAGAGCGGGGAGCCTTGCGCGATACGCGGGCCCTTTCCTTTCGTAACACGTTGGTCTCGAATTCGCTTTTCGCTGTTCTTCTTCATCTGAAAGATCCTTAAAATGAGAGACCCCGGCTCATCGCCGGGGTCGGTGGTTAATTTGGATGTCCGCCTAGCGGTCTAGCTACAGTTGCGGGGGCTCGTACCCCACGACGGGTGTAAACCGATACCTCGGGTTGAGGTGCCGCCGAAGCTTTGTGTAGTCCTTTGGCGGTTGCGTGACGAGGACGTAGGGGTCGGCCAGCCCTGCCTGCCGCATTTGCCCGTCCAGCATCAGGGCGTCGGAGACCGCCGTCTGTGTCACCGCCTTGCCGTCCGGCATTTCAGCGTGGGTCGCGATCTGCCGCTGCTCAAAGCCTTCGGCGGAGAGCTTGACGGCCACTAAGCGGATTTTTTCCCGCTGGGGTGGCCCGAACAGGTCGATCGTGTGGGTGCAGGTCAGTAGTTCACGCAAGCCCGGAACGTGATCGACGTCCTCAATCGATTGGGCCAAGGAAAGCCGCACCCTTGCCCTCGGCATCAGGTGACCGCCGTCGCACAGCCGCACTAGATACACGTGGAACTCTGGAACCAACTCCTTCATGAGGTCGGCAAACTCGTACGAAGACGTGCCGAGCTTTTCGAGCTGGAACTGGAGCTGTTCCCGCAAGGCTTCAGTCGACACCGGCAGATCCAGCTTTCGGGCTGACAAACCTGCCAAGGACCGCTTTTCAGCCTCGAGCGTCACCTCCATTGCCTTCAATTCGCCGAGCTTCTTCTCGATGAACGGCATCACCCCGTATGCGGCCATCGATGCGGCCAGGTTGGCCTGCTCGTCCTGAAGGCTTTCCTGGTCACGACGAAGCCGCTTCTGCCGCTCGTCCAGTCCGTCGACGGACTTGCTCATCGCGGCCTCGACCATCTCACGGTACTGCGTGGCGAAGCCATCCATGGCGTACAGGTCGGCGGTGATGACCTCGACGAGCTTTTTCACGGCTAGGGGGCCGTTGAATCCGATGGAGTTCCAACACTGGTGCGCCCGGCTTCCGGGGCACATGAGATTCGCGGTGACGCCGTTACCACCCCAGACGTACTTCTGGCCGCAGTACCAGCAGGTTGAGTGCTGGCTCGGGCACCGTGTCTTCTTTCGCGAAACGCCCGCCAGTGGGTCGGCGCCGTTAATGGTCTTGCGACCCTTCCCCTTGTTTTTGGTTCTTCTCCCATCTGCGGGGAGTGAAGGATAGGAATAGAGCAACGGCAGCCGCTGCGTATCTTGGAGTTACCAGGCTTCAAGACGCAGGAGGCTGCCGTTGTCGATCGAAGAACTTACCGCCCTCCTCGGCGGCTGGAAAGGCTATACGCTCGGGACCGTCGGACGCGTCGAACCCGGCCAGCACGGACCGACCCTTCCGGAAGTTCACCTGGAACTCCATCCCGTCCGCGACCACCCCCGCGTCTGCTCCGGCTGCGGCAAGACCTGTCGCTCGATTCATGATACCGCTGAACGCTGGGTCGACGATCTGCCGATTTTCGACGCCATGACCCGGCTGCTGGTGCATCGCGTTCGCGTCGCCTGTCCGGACTGCGGGCCGAAGGTCGAGAAGCTCGACTGGCTGGAGCCCTACGCCCGCGTGACCACCCGCATGGCCCGCAGCGTCGCGCAGCTCTGCCGGGTGCTGCCGATCAAGCATGTCGCCGACTACTTCGGGCTGAACTGGAAGACGGTCAAGAAGATCGACAAGGCCTGGCTCACGCGTACGCTCGGACCGGTCGACCTCGACGGCGTGACGAAGCTGGCGATGGACGAGTTCGCGATCCAGAAGGGTCATCGCTATGCGACGGTCGTGATCGATCCGAACTGCAAACGCGTGCTTTGGGTGGGCCGCGGCCGCAGCCGGGAGGAGGTCCGGCCGTTCTTCGAACTGCTCGGCCCCGAGCGTTGCAAACGGATCGTGGCGGTGGCGATGGACATGAACGCCGCGTACGACCTGGAGGTGCGGGAACACTGTCCCAACGCCGAGGTGGTGTACGACCTGTTCCACGTCGTCGCCAAGTACGGGCGTGAGGTGGTGGACCGGGTCCGCGTGGACGAGGCGAACAAGGTGAAAGACGACAAGCCGGCGCGGAAGGTGATTAAGGGCTCACGCTGGCTGCTGCTGCGAAACGCCGACAACATCGAGAAGGAGCAGGACCGGATCCGGCTGGCGGAACTGCTCAAGGCCAACCGCAAGCTGGCGGCGGTCTATGTGCTGAAGGACGACCTGAAAGAGCTGTGGTTCTACCGGCACGTGGGCTACGCGAAGCAGTTCTGGGATGAGTGGTACGGCAGAGCGATCCGCAGCCGGATCGATCCGCTGAAGCGGTTCGCCGGGAAGCTCAAGGGATACTTGCCGGGGATCCTGAGTCACTGCCGATTCCC
This sequence comes from Humisphaera borealis, assembly GCF_015169395.1. GTDB lineage: Bacteria > Planctomycetota > Phycisphaerae > Tepidisphaerales > Tepidisphaeraceae > Humisphaera > Humisphaera borealis. Next base: position 1,656,151 of record NZ_CP063458.1, on the reverse strand, counting down.
GTTGAACACTAGCGTGCTGGAGGGGATCAACAACAAGATCAAGGTGATCAAGCGGATGGCCTACGGGTATCGTGACGACGCCTATTTCTTCCTCAAGATCCGCCAGGCGTTCCCCGGAGTTGGGAGATGAACCTTGTTTTTCGCGTCCAGCAACGCATTGACGCTGTCGAACTCTACCGGGTCAACGTGCACCAAATGAGGGAACTCGTGTCGGCTGAAAGTTGGTCCCTTGGGATTATGGACCGATTTCCGGCGGCCGGATTCAAAGTCCTTCTCGGTGTGCCGAAAACCACGGCCTGGCATGCCCTTTAAGAGCGGGTTCCGCCGTGCGCGAGCGACTGACTTCCCATACCACTTCTTCCGCCCCCGGCTGTACTTCCCCACGGGCACCTTCTGCTCATTGAGCCAGTCGGCAACCTTCTCCTGATTCCCCGTCGCGCGGAGCCGCCGAAACATTTCTTGGTAGATCGGCGTCGCCTCGGGGATCTTTTGCAGGTCGTGGTAAGTCTTCGCGCCTGGCGGCTTGAGGTAACCATACACTTCACACGGCAGCACGCCGCCGTTCTTCACAAACCGATTCATCAGCTTGTTCTTGATCCGCTTCGACGTGTGCGCGTTGTTTCCAACATGTGCGGCGCAAGCATTTAACGCATCGGACTCCCATGTCTCCTCGGCGGTATCGATGCAGTCGTTTGGGGCGATCGTCCGCGTGCCGTGGTCGACGCCGACGCCGAGCAGGCGAACGGCCTCGGCGCCCCTGACAAGACGACCGAGATCTTCCCACACAAAGATATCCAGTTCTCGCCGGCGCAGGATCTTCTCGACCTCCGTCAGTTCCGGTCGATCCAACGCCTCGCCCTTCCCCTTGCTGGCGATGACGTCGTACTCAACCGGCCCCTCGTACAACTCGGCAATGACCTCCTTGCCGTGGTCCTCCTGGTCCTTAAGACTTTGCTCCTTTTGGTTAGCACACCCGCTGATGCGGCACCCGATGCCGACCTTCAGCGTGTGGCCGTTCCGAGGCTTCAACTCCGACTCAGAAACCCTTTTCATGGCGACTCCCAGTGGAGGCGCCGAGGCTCATGAACAATTGGCACACTGTGCCAATCGAGATGACCACTCCTGAGAATCCGTGAACATCGGTGGTGACTCGCTCATTCACACAACGGTTGCGGCGAGCGAGCTTTATCGACAAAATCTGCGTGCTGTTCTGGACTTACGAAGCGGTCCGCCGAGTATCTCCCCCTCTCCGCTTTTTTTGTTTCCGCAAACAGAAGCCCCTTACCGAGAAACACGTGTGGAAGGGGTTTCTTCGTTTGAGGGGCTGGCGCGAGTATGTAACGTCGACGAAGCGGCAGGGCGTACGGGGACGCTCCGCGAGGGAGACGTGCGCCGCAAAGCCTGTGACAGAAAAGGTCCGGCTGCGCGTCACGATCGACCGACTGCCCAATACGAAGCCTTGAGAACCGCGCGGTCGGCCGTTTAGTTTAGTCAGCCGCGGCTGCCTTGCCGGATTTGAGTTGGCCGATCAGGAACTGGATCGGATCGGGGTATTTCTGTGGAGCGGCACCAGGGTACATCAGTTGACATTCGACGTTGACGCTACGCATCTTTTCCTGCAGTTTCATCCCGAAATTGCTGGTGTGGGTGGGGTCTCTCTTCTTTTGCCCGATCGCCGGGACATCGGTGTAGTACAAATGAACGGGCGGGTCGTCGGCGGTGACCCACTCGATGGGGGAGTATTTCCGGATCGACGGCAGAATCTCATTTCGGTGTTCAAGGAACTGCTGGAATGCCGACACTTTCTTCGCCTTGTCACCGTTGAAGCCGAAGGCGTGTCCGCCGTAGATGCTGTTGGGGGTCCATTCTTTCACCTGCACGGGATCGAGCGAAGTTTGCGCGCCCACGACGCCGGCGCAAAAGAGACGAGTCGACTCGCGGGCGATCGGGTCTTTGCTTAGGGGGTCCGCCATTTCATCGTGGAACGCGAGCCAGAGGCTGGAGCACGCGCCGGCGGATCCGCCGGACGCGCCCACGCGACTCTTGTCGAGATTCCAGTCGCTCGCCTTGGTTCGGACGAACTGCAAGGCACGGGCGGCATCGTGAAGCGGCCACTGAACGGGCGGGTTGACGCCGGCTGCCTGGGCTTCCTGTACGAACCGGTAATTGATCGAGACGACCGAAATCCCGGCCGCGAGATACTCGCGAACACCGGTCACCCGATCTTTGTCGTTGCTCTTCCACGCACCTCCGTGAATGAAGAAAACCCACGGCGTCGGTTGCTTTGAGTCGGCCTTCCAGAAGTCGAGGACCTGCTTGGTATCGGTGCCGTAAGGCACATTGGCGAGCGTCGGTGGGAGCGGCATCGGCTGGGCGGATTCAATTGTCCAGAACGGGAGCAGCTTTGCAGCCGCTCCGCGAGAGGCGGGAGTGCCCTGTTGTGACGCAGAAGCTTCGGCACCCAAAGCAGGGAGGCCGCCAGACACAACGACGATCACGGCCAGGTGGCGAATGAGGTGAGTGATCATGCGCAAATCAGCTTTCGTGTGAGTGCCAGGCCGGCAAGCCGCGACTCGTGGTCCGGGGCCAGCTTCGGCACGGCTACGCCCGGAATGGCCGAGTTGGAGCTCAGCATTCCCGGGATAAACTCCGACGTCATCTCGTTTTCGGCGGCAAGACAGCTTTAGGAGCCGCGCCTCTCCAACCCGCCGTCCATTGCGCTGTCAGCGTGGTCAGAATCTCTTCGCTCGTCGGGTCCTCTGCGATGTTCTCATTCTCCAGCGGGTCTTTGGAGTGATCATAGAGTTCGACAGACGCGACCTTGGTGTGATCATCACGGTTCACCCATCGTGTCAGGCGATAGCGATCGGTCCGCATCGAATAGCCCATCAGGTTTTGCTTGCCGACCTTCCGCGGATACTGGCTGAAAGCAGCCGACTTCCATTCAATCTGCCGACCCTCCAGCAGTGGCTTCAGACTCGTACCCTCCAGATGATTTGGCAACGGCAGTCCTGCGAGGTCGGCGAGGGTGGGATAGACGTCGACCAACTCGACCAGTGCATCACTGCGCTTTCCATTGCTGGCCATTCCCGGGGCACAGATCAGCAATGGCACGCGGGTGTCGTTTTCGACATTCGAATGCTTCGCCCAGGCGCCATGTTCGCCGAGCTTCCAGCCATGATCGCCCCACAGAACGATGATGGTGTTCTCGCGTAACCCTTCGCGTTCCAGCGCATCGATCACGCGTCCGATCTGGGCATCCACGTAGCTGACCGCAGCGAGATAGCCGTGCTTCAACTGGCGTGCATAATCATCGGGGAGCTGGCGACCCACCGGCACGCCGCCGTACGAGCGCAGCTCGCCGCCGGGGACGATCGCGTAAGAAGGGGCGCCATGCGAAGGGAACGGATTGGGAGCCAGGGGGATCGCCTGCGGATCATAAAGGTCCCAGTACTTCTGTGGGGAGATGAAGGGCAAGTGTGGACGGATAAAGCCAACGGCTAGGAAGAAGCGACTGGGGCTCTTTTTCAGCAGTGGCAGCGCGGCGACAGCCATGTCGGCTAGCTCTCCATCGTGCAACGAGTTGTCATCGCCGGCCGTCGCGCGAAATGCCGGTCCGCGCTTAGAAGCACCGGCCTCGGCGCTGGGGTCAACTGGGGCACGCTCGGCACCGTGTGGGGCCTTGGGAAAGGTCGAAGGGACAGACCACGACGCGGTATCGTCAATCCCATGATGAAAGATCTTCCCTATGGACTGAGTGACATAGCCGTTGACCTTGAAGAATTGAGGCAGTGTAACCACATCGGGCATCGCCTTACGGAAGTGCGTGCTCAAATCCCAAACCCGTGTCGTGTCCGGGCGGGCACCGGTCAGCAGGCTCGATCGCGAGGGGGAGCAGACGGCCTGCTGGCAGTAGGCGCGATTGAACACCATGCCACTCTTGGCCAGCCGATCGATGTTCGGCGTCTTGACAACTGGCGCGGCAAAACACCCCAATTCAGGCCGCAGGTCGTCAACTGCAATAAACAGCACGTTGGGCTTTTCACCGGCCGTCGCTGGAGCGGTGGCAAGACACAGGATCATCAGGCAAGCGGCTTTGTTCAGATTCATCCGGAAAATCCTCGTCGCTAATTGACCGAACCAATCGGTTGATTCGTGACGTAGTTGCGATGCCATTTGAGGGTGAAGATATCCGTCAGACTGACGCCGTCGATGTGGCCATCAGCGAACACGATATTCGTGATGGACCCGTGGCGATTGGAGATGAACCGCATCGCCTCATCGGCCTTGCTGGCGGCTTCTTCGGGAAGCGGATTCGAAAGGTTCTTGGGCATGTGCCGCTTGGTGCCGGCTACGCCAGGGGTGCCGCCGCGAAACAGACCATCACCGAGGACTGGAACAATCGTCGGATCGCGGAGCTGGCTGGCGTTCTGAAATCGATCATTGACCGATCCGTATGTGCTCTTTGGGTGTAGGTTCTGATTGTAGCAGTAGGAACTCCGGTCATAGGGTGCTACCTCGCCGGCGCGCTGTTCCACCCACGGCGTCTGAGCGGTTCCCAGCGCATAGGTTCCCGGCACGAACCCTGCTGGATCGGCCGCCGCCGAGGGGCAGAGAAAAATCTGAGTGGTGTTGGAAGTCTGCGGAATCAGGTAAGGCATCCAGTGGCGCGTTCCTGGTGCGCCGCCTAATGGGTAATCGAAGAACTTGCCACGGTTATCCGTCTGGTAGAGCTGCCAAGCGAAATGCAGTTGCTTGAGTTGCGACTTGCACACAACAGACTTGGCGGCCTCCCGTGCCCTGCCGAGGGAGGGTAACAGGATCGAGATGAGCAGCGCAATGATCCCGATGACGACGAGCAGCTCGACCAGCGTGAAACCGCGCGGAGTGCGCCGGGCACGTGAGTAAGACTCTGATAGCATGTTACAAATCCCTCGTCAGATGTTGGCACGCGGTTGGCATTCAGTCTCATGCCCTGCGATGCCGGCAGAGAAACCCCATGGCGACAAGGCAGATTGACGACGCAAAAGCCGGCTCCGGCACTGATGCGGGCGAGAAAATGAACTGGTCCGCGGTTCGGGCAACGTTGCTGATACGCACCTCGTCGACCAGGCCCAGAACGCTTTCGGATCGGGTGTTGCGGTTTCCAACGTAGAACCCGGTGACCGCGAGTAGATCAGCTGTCATCGTCCCTGTGCTGATGAGGTTCGCGGACGTGGTGGCGTCATCAAGTTTGGTCCAGTACATCGCGATGTTGGTGGCGGCGGTTTCGTCGCCAGTATATGCGACCGCGACATGATAGAAGGCACTGGCGTCAAACGCGTTGGCACCGGCCGTGGGAATGGCCCCCGAGAACGTAAACGTCGGAGAAGTTGCCGTACTGACGAAGCTCATCGTGTTGCCGGCGTTGTCGATTCGAAACTGGACCTGGTTATTGCCCACGGTGACGATCTGTTGATAGGTGCCGGAGATTGCAGAAAGTTTCAGCACCGCCTCGATGGTAAAGGCATTGGTGATGCCGACTTGGCTTGTCGTTGCAAGGCCGCCGCTGAATATTCGATTCGTCGCCGTTGTCGAAAGAGCGCCCGCGTTGCCAAAAGCGGTACTGAACGAGGAGCTGCCAAAGTTCGCGCCGTTGACTGGGGAAAGGTTGATGCCCCCGGTGGTCACCGTGTCGGTCGTCGAGGTCGATCCGGCAACGTCGTCAAAATGGTAGAGATGCGTCGTGTTCCCGTCCGGCGAACCGTACGGAATCACGGCTGCGCTAATGGTAACCGCCCACGTTGCAGTCACGAGCACGCTGAGGGCCGACAGCTTCAGGAAAGCCACATTGTCTCCTTGTTGAGAGCGACACGTTGAGCCATCTAGTAACGTCGCGCCGGCGCGGAAGTGGAGGATGATTTTTCAAGGTGTGGAGCAATCGCTGTTTCGTCGAGGGGAGGACGCGCGTTGCCTGCGGTGAGTGCTGCTCTCTCAGGCAATGCGACGCGGCCTCCGAAGGTGCCCCCCAAGCCGTTTTGGGATTCGCCCTCCAGTTTCGTGTCCGGCGCGACGTTTAGACGTATGTGGAGGTATTCCGTCGCCCGGCACCCTGAAAGGATATCGGTGGCATCACCCGACAGACCCCTTACCGATGAAGCCTTCCTTCAGGCATTTCTCTCTCACCAGAGGGCGCTCTACGCCTATACGTTGACGTTGCTCCGCGCGCATGCGGACGCCGACGACGTGTTTCAGGAGATGGGCATGGCTCTGTGGCGCAAACGGCAGGAGTTCCGCGCCGGCTCGAACTTTTATGCCTGGGCCTCGCGGGTGGCGTACCTGGAAGTGTGTAACTTCCGCGCCAAGCTGGCACGGCAGCGCAAGAAGATCGCATTCGACGACACCCTGTTGGAGCGGGTCTCATCAAAAGCAGTGCAACTCGCGCCAGAACTTGAAGAACGGCGGCTGGCTTTGGATGAGTGTCTCAAGAAGCTTCCGCCGCGCGATCGAGTACTGCTGGAAAAGCGATTTGCCCCAGGCGTGACCATCCGTACCCTCGCGGAGCAAATTGGCCGGCCGCTGGAGGGTTTGTACAAGGCGGTGCGGCGGATACAAGACGCTCTACAGGACTGCGTTCACCGGACAGTTCGGAGCCAGCGGGAGCCGACATGACCCGACGAGACATAAGTTCCGACGACGAACTGCTGGAACTGATCGCGGCCCTTCAGCAGGATCTTCTGACCGACAACGATGCCGAACGTCTGAGTGCCAAACTGAAGGCCAGCGACCGGGCGGTGGATATCTATATTCGCCTTATGTACACGCATGCCGACCTGCGTTGGCGAATGGGAGGCGTTGAGCGCCTAGGGCTGAGGGATGAAGTTGCCGGCGAAGCCGTCGAGCGGGACGAAAGAGACGCGCGCGTTGAACCTTCGAAGGACGTATTTCAGCAGACGATTTTCGGCTTGCCGGCGTTATCCGGCGATGACAATCGAGATGAGGCTCCGTCGATCTCCCCGCCCATCTCATCGTTGCCTCGCGAGCGCGCGAACTGGTGGAACACAAGGCGGCGACTTCTCGCGGGTGTCGCCGCTCTAATCGTGGTGGGTACTGCGACAATAGCCATCCTGCTCGGCGCGCGCCCCGCGGTGGTCGCCACGCTCGAAAGCGCTACCAACGCAACATGGAACGCGGGAAGCGCCCGATTTTATCCTGGCGAACGGCTTCGCGAAGGGGCCGTGCTCGACTTGGCCAAAGGCTCGATCTCACTCAAGTTCCTGAACGGTGTTGAGGTGTCCTTGAAAGGTCCGTCGCGCATCGACGTCACGTCCGCCGAAGCGGTGGAGATGCGTAGCGGCTGGCTGAGGGCCCACGTCCCAGCGCAGGCGGTTGGGTTTACGGTGCGCACGGAGTTCGTTGAAATCGTCGACCTGGGTACCGAGTTCAGCGTGGTGGCCACGCCAGACACTGCCGTGGAAGTGAAGGTGTTGGACGGAACGGTAGAAGCCCGACCCACACCGCAGGCGGGCGGTGGAGCCGCGGTGTCGCTCGTAACTGGACAGATGGCGACGGTTGATGCCGCAGGTGTCGACGTCGAAGTCGCCGCGCCTGCGACAGCTCGGACGCCGCCCAGTCCCGGCATCAAGCCGGTGGCGGTAACAGGCGGACCGAGCCATCCGAATCAGACGTCCGAGCCGTCTAATCTATTGGGCGAAAGCCCCGAGTCGTTCTGGGCCGGGCATCCGGGCCATACCTCGTGGGAGCTCGTCTTTGATTTTGGTCAGAGAACCGTCGTGCCTTACATTCGGGTGGAATACTTTGCAACACGGTACATCCCGAAACAGGCGTCGATCTCAACGAGTGTCGACGGCACCAAGTGGGATGCGCTGGGGGAACTGGCAGCGACCGAAATGGCAACACTATCGCTTAATCGAGAGTTGCGTTTCGTCAAGATCGAGATGACGGGCAAGACGACCCGCCGGCACCCGGCCGTGCGATCGGTCACCTTCCCTTCAAAGCTCTAAACTGAGTGCGACGCACCTGGCAGCCACTGCCGCCCGGGCGGATGATCCACGTGGCTGCACCGCCCCCCCTCTCCGTATCGTAACCGCTAACCCCTGCATATCGCAGGGGTTAGTTTGTTTCCGGGGCCGCACCGTCCTGCAAACTGTCCAGTCCTGGCAAAAAGAAAGCCACTGATCTGGAGCCACCAAGGCGATTCTCGAGATGATTGGACAGCTCTTTCGCGTCGTCGATTCACGCTCCTGTTGACCTCAGGACAGCGACGTCTCCAAGTCTCGTTGCCAGCGGTCGGCTACCCGGGGCAATCTCAATCGCAGTTTTCGCACTCAGGCGGCTTGTTGGCCGGTCAGGGTCGGGCGGAAACTGAAAAGTTGCAACTGGTCGGGCATCACGGGCCTGCAAAAGTAGTAGCCCTGACCGAACTCGCATTCGAACGTCTGAAGCACGAGCGCCTGCTCGGCCGTCTCGATGCCCTCTGCCACGACTTGGATGTTCAGGTTTCTGGCAAGCTGGGCGACGGCGTGAACCATCGCCGCGAAATCGCGACCACGGTCAATGTTGGCCACAAACGACCGATCGATCTTCAGGATATCCAACGGGAACTGGTGCAGGCACGCGAGCGATGAATATCCGGTGCCGAAGTCGTCGATCGCCAGCTTCACGCCGATCTCCTTGATCGCGCCCAGCAACCTTGTCGCGGCTGCTGCATCCTTCATGATCGCGCTTTCTGTAACCTCCAGATGGAGGCACTCCGGCGCCATCCCTGCCTGGTTGAGCGTTCGTCTGATGATCTCTGGCAGATCTTCCAGGACTAGTTGTTTACGCGAGAGGTTGATGCTGACGCTTCGAGGGGCCGACGCCCCAAGGGTGTTCTGCCAGATGGCAAACTGAGAGCAGGCCTGATCGAGGACCCATTGTCCGATGGGAACGATCAGCCCGGTTTCCTCGGCGATTGGGATGAAGTCGCCGGGCGAGATGAGACCTCGAACCGGATGTTTCCAACGGATCAGCGCCTCGACGCTGTCGAGCTGGCCGGTCTCGAGAGAGACGATCGGCTGGTACATCAGGAACAGTTGGTCGGAATCAACGGCATCTCGGAGGTCATTTTCAAGATTGAGCCGGTTCTGGACACGCTGTCGCATGGTGACATCAAACACCATGTAGCGGCCCTTGCCAGCGAGCTTGGCCTCGTACATTGCAGTGTCGGCGTCTCGCAATACGTCGTCGGCGCTTTCGGCCGGCATGTCACTTGTGTAGATCCCGATGCTGGCGGTGGAGTGAACCTTGTGTTCTCCAAGTTGATAGGGCCGGGCAAAGACCTCCAGCAGGCGGTTGGCTACGTCGATCGCGTCCGATGGCTTGGAAAGCGAGTCCAGGATGACGACAAACTCATCACCCCCCAGTCGGCCGTTTGTGTTGCCGGGGGCTTGGCTGCTGAGTGAGTCGCCCGACCGCACAGTCGCCCTTAAGCGCTGGCCGATCTCCCGCAGAAGCTGGTCGCCGACCTCGTGGCCGAGGCTATCGTTGACTGCCTTGAACCGATCAAAATCAAGGAACAGGACGGCAAAATGGTAGTCCTTATGCCGCTTGGCGCGGAGGATGGCCTGCTGAAGGCGATCCGTGAGCAAGGCGCGGTTCGGGAGCCCCGTCAACCTGTCCAGCCGGGCGGCGGTTCGCAGCTCCTCCTCCAGGACCTTTCGAGCGGTGACGTTCTGGTGCGAGATCACCGCGTAGCGTTCGGCGCCGGTGGAGAAGCCCCTGACCGTGCAGACGAACCAGCGGCGCTCGGTCGGCGCGTGGCAGGGGTATTCGATCGGAGCCGGCTCGACGTCCCCCTTCAGCACCGCACGAATTGCTTCAGCGACGACGCTGGCTTCGTCGCACCGGGGTGCGGCGCGGTCGCAGACATCCAGGTAGTTGGCACCCTCCAGCACAGCGTCGCCCGGGCCATTGTTGGCGTGCGCGAAATCGCTCCATGCGCGGTTAAGCGAAACAATCCTTCCATCCGATCCGACCACGACGGTATGGGTGTCCAGAGAGTCGATCGTGCTGATCAGAAACTGTTCGGCACTCCGTGCTTTCGCCGCAAGCTCATCCAGTTCGGTGACATCCCAGTTGGTTCCGGTCATGCGGATCGGTTTGCCGTTCTGGTCGCGCTGCACGATCGCCATCGCGCGGATGGTACGGACGCTGCCGTTCGGCCAGACCACGCGAAACTCGGTGTCGAAGTCTTGTTCGCCGCGCAGGGCGAGCTCAATTTCCGCATCCCCCCAGTGTTGTTCGTCAGGATGCACCCCGGCTCTCCACGCCTCGTAAGCCCCGCCAAACTGTTCGCGCGTGATGCCGTAGAGACGGTACATCTGATCGTCCCAGACGAGTCGGTTGTTGACGACATCCCAGTCCCACACGCCCACGCCGCCGGCGCGGGTCGCCAGTTTGAGTCGCTCGTTGGCCTCTTCGGCCGCAGCATTTGCCTGGGCGAGTTCTGCAGTTATCGCCTCAGCCCTCGCGGCTGCGCGGGATCGGCTCATTCCAATGGACCATGCGATCGCGACGAACGAAAGGATCAGCAAAGCTCCCCCGATGCCGACGACGACAGGCATCTTTTGACTTAGCGTCGCGTTTGGGTTCAGACCATTTGTGGAGCCGGTCGATTCCGTGTGGGGCTGGTCAGCGGATGGAACTCGTTGGCCTGCCGATTGCCGGACGTACGAGTCACGAATGAGTTCCGCCGCGGCTCGTTCGCTCGCGATGACGGCGAACACAACCATTGCAGTCAATGTGAGCCCCAGGAACAGCGCGCCGATGACCGTGAACTTCACCGGCCGGGGAGTGATGGCAATTCCCATGGCATGTGAGACCTCGGCTCCCTTTAAGGCCCCTCTGAATCGCCAGAGGATGATCGGACCTGCGATGATTGAAACCAACAAGGCACGAAGAATCGCCGCGAATGCATCACTTGTGTGGGGGGCGATCGCCGGAACAAGGAACATGACGCCCGACTCGCCCAGAGTAATCACTGCAATGAGCTCGAACAGGAGTCGGGCGAGATTCAGCCGCTTTGGCAGTCGCTTTGGCATGACGGATTATGGCCTTTTGCGCTTTTATGCTCTTGGCGCGACGGAAGATTGCATGACCCACCAGGAGCCTACCTGTGCTGCATTGAGCATAATTCAGCCGCGATCCTTATGGATATCATCGGACAAGGGAGAGGGGCCTAAAATGGGGGTTCCCCGAATTGCCATAAGATGATGCACTGCTCACCGAATCGCTTTATCAAAGAAAGAGCCGAGCTGGAGCTCGGCGTTCCCGTGGCGCGTCTCGGGCGGACATGGGAGGTAAGTGATTTGCTTGCGGCGGGTCATTCGCCGGCGGCGGGTGACGCCCATTGGCCGAAGACGTAGTCCCGCGACGAGGCACCGCTGTGGCAGTCGCGGCAGGAGTCGATGCGGCCGACTTCGGTCTTGGCGTTTTCCTCGGCGTAGAAGTATTCCCAGTCGCCGTACTTCGGGTCGTAGCCGGGCGCGCGTTTGATCATGCCGCCCACGCCGGCGGGGAGCGTGATCTGTTTGTCACTGGCGTCGGTGTACCACAGGGGGGATTTCTCTTTCACGATGACCGAGCCCACCGGATAGGCGTTCTTCGACCTCGGGAAGGCGTCGGCGGCGAGGGCATTCATGTAGATTCGGATGGTTGAATGGGCGTGCGGACCGGCGGTCTTCCGAGCGGAACGCAGGTCGGCCTCGTTCGCGCCACGGCAGAGCCGGGCCAACTCTAGATTGACGTAAACGGGTTCGGGCGTGAGAAGCCGGAGCTTGGGGTACGTCGTGAGCAGTTCCGACGCCGTCACAGCCGAAGGGGCCGTCGCGGCGACCGAGGAACCTGCCGTCTTGGCGGCCGACGGCGACTGAGGTTTGGAGGCGCAGCCGAGAAGGAGGGATGAGGCGATCGCGGCGCAGATGATTCGCTTGGTCATGGTTCCCTGGCGTAGGCGGTCTACCGACTTGCGACGATTGCTCGACGGCTGTTCAACTGCCCTGACGCGCCGGTGCGGGAAAAGTCGCAGGTGCGTCAGTTCAGGCGTGAGACCAGCACCTTCACGTGCTGCGAAATGTCCTTGCCCTTGTGGGCGAACAACGCCGAAAGCTGGGGATCCTTGAAGCCGAGATCGCGCAATCGCTGCAGGGCGGCTTCGACATCGGCCAGGCGGGCGTTGCGGCGGATGATCGCCTCGTTGCGACCGTCGGCCGAGCGAACGGCCAGCGCCAGTGCCGTGCTTTTGGGGTAGGTGTCGCGGTCGATTGCGCAGAGCATCGCCCAGACGGCGGTGTAGCGGGTGCCGGCGACTTCGGTCGAGCCGATTTCACGCATGGTTCGCCTTGAACGAGCTTCGGGAAAGGAATGCCAGGACGGCTTTCGTGCGATGCCAATGCAGGCTGAAGCCTGCACCACCAATGACGCTGTGAATGCAGTTGAGAGTTCTCCGGGGCAGATGGAGATGGTACCATTGCCACGGGTGACCGCCATGAACAGCTGTTGGAAATGTCGGGCGAGTTTGCGCGTGGCCGAGGCGGCTTTCTGCCCGGTCTGCGGGGCGGGGCAGCGGGGCGTCCAGGGTGGGCCGCCGCCGATTGTGGGATCCGCCGCGCCGCCGGCCGAGTGGACCGCGCGCATCGAGCGAACGTCGGCGCAGGGCGGCTGGGGTCGGGCGATTCTCTGGACGATCCTGTTTCCGCTGGCACCCTTCACGCACCCGATTCTGTTGATGGCGGCGAACAACCGGCTTCGCCGGCACGTGTCGGTTCATCTGCAGTCGCCGGCGCTGCAAACGCCTCGGGCGCAGCAGTCGCCGGAGGGGCGCGCGGTCCTGGATCGCCTGGCGACGAGTGCGGGACGCGTTTCGACGGCCGGGATTCTGCCGATGCTGCTGAGCCTGGCGCTGGCCGTCACGTGCGGCTACGCGCTATTCATCGTGCCGACGCAGGCCCCGAAACCCATCCGATATGAGCGCGCCGTGGAACAGGTTCTCGAAGTCCGCCAGGCGACCGGATACGTCTATGTATCGTCGCCGGACGCGTATGAATCGTTCTGGATCAACTATCCGACCTGGGCGTACGACGAGATGACGTATTCGACGTCGAGCTATCGCGAGGACGGGCGGGAAGGTTTGATCGTCGGCCTTCCACAATATCAGCGTTCGAGTGACCGCATGTCGTCGTACGAGCATCCGCCTTACGAGTTTGTCGCGACCGACGGGTCGGACGACTCCCGGGCACCGAGGTACCATCGCGTCAGTTCGATCTATCTGCATTGGGACGGCACCGAGACTGCGGGAATCGTGTTCTGGATCAGCGCGATCGGGCTTTACATCGTCAATGCGGTATTCGGGATGGTCTTCTGGTTCCGGTTTATGCGGCATCGCCAGGCGGAGGTGCTGGCGGCGGCGTTTGCGCGGGGCGACCCGGCGTTTCACGATCGGTTGATGCCGATCGTGTCGAACCGGAACACACTGTTAAGCTGGGTAGCCCTGCCGCTGGCAGTCACGGGTTTACACCTGTTTGCGTTTCCCCTGCTGTCCACGGCGATCCTCGCCCGTCACGCGGACTGGGAGGGGCGCAGCGGCATCGCCGGTGCGTTTGGGGTAAACCTTCCAGACGGGAAGTTGGCAGACCGTTCCGGGGTCTAACCGACGGACCGATAGGAGACCGAATGTTCTTGCTTGATGCCGCCCCTTGTGCTTAACATGCGGCCAACGCCCGCCAAGTGGTGTCGGCTGGCGCGGTCCCCGAGGCACAGGTGCATCATCTTGCAGGTCCTTTTGACGGATGGACTTCCGGAAAGGGCCGGCGGTCGGGCGACGTTGTTAAGAAGACGAAGCAGGCGGTGTTTGTCGCGGGCGGAGGGCTAAAACCTCGGACCGACGCAGGTGCGGCGGTCTTCCCATCCGGCTCGTAAGCCACTTTGGCTTCGTTGATTGGTTCGGTCCGCTTTGGTGCTTCGATCGCTCGAAGTAGCATTTAGCGCTCAAGTAGTGTTTCGCGTACGTTTTGTGTTTGTGACGGGAACGACAGTCGGGCCCAGCTCCCGAATTGTTCCCGAGTCCGATCGACGCCGCACCGGTTGTGCCTGGTGTGGTCGACGGCGAGAGGCCAAGGAGTCAGCAGTGGGAACCATCCATCACCCGGGTCCGGCTTGCGAAAACAGTGGCCTGCGGCGTTCGAGCCGCCTCGGGTCTGCAGCCCGTCGCGTTGCCGCGCAGCTTGCCGGCGTCTTTCAAGCTCCGGCGGGTGATCGTGCCCCGACTGCCCGGGCCGGCGCTTCGATCGCCGTCTGCGAAAGGCTTGAAGTCCGGCAGTTCCTGTCGGCGACGGTCGGTCCTGTCGTTGTCGGCGGCGAGCTGACCTTCTATGGCACCAAGAAGGCCGACAAGATTGAAGTCTCGCGCAACGCCGACGGCCTCAAGTTCACCCTCAACGGCACGAACTACCAGGTCAACGACGCCGTCACCAAGGTTACCATTCTGGGCCTCGGCGGAGCAGACGCGATCAGCGTCTTCGATACCGCCCAGTACGAAGTCGGTGATGTCACGATCGACGGCGGCGGCGGAGCCGACAAGATCAGCGGCGGCAACGGCGACGACCACCTGTACGGCGGTGGCGGCAACGACCTGGTGCAGGGTGGCAACGGCGCCGACTACGTCGACGGTGCCGCCGGCAACGACCGACTGACCGGTGGACGTGGCGTCGATCGCCTGGTCGGCGGCAGTGGCAAGAACGTCTACAACGCCGGCAACGACGTCGGTGATACCGACGACGCCGGCACCACCAAGCGCAACCTGCAGTCTACCGTCGCGGCCCGTCCCACGACGACCGAAGGCGCCGTTCCCCTCCAGGTGTTCGGCAGCGTCACCGGCCTGACCCCGACCCAGGTCCGCACGCAGTACGCGTTCGGCGACCTGGCCGACCAGACCTACACCAACCGCGGCGCCGGCCAGGCGGTCGCGGTTGTTATCCCGTACAACATCCAGTCCAGCTCGATCAACACGTCGGTCAACACCTTCTCGACGCAGTTCGGGCTCCCACAGGTCGATACCAATACGCTGGCGATCATCAATGCCGGTGCGACCACGCCACAGACCGATCCCGATCCGCAGCGCGGCTGGGAAGCCGAAGCTGCGTTGCAGCTCGAATGGATCCACGCGATCGCGCCGCTCGCCCAGCTCTACCTCGTGCTGGCCGATTCTGACCTGTTCACCGACCTGTTTGCGGCGGTGGACAAGGCCGTCGATACGCTGGTGTCGCGGCACGGCGGCGGTGTGGCGGTCATGAGCTTCGGTTCGCAGACCGGCGAATTGAACCCGTCCCTCCAGGCTTACCTCGACGCCTCCTTCACCCGCAAAGCCGCCAAGACGGTGACGTTCGTCGCCGGTTCCGGCGACGCCAGCGTGCTGAGCTATCCGTCGGTCAGCCCGTACGTGGTGAGCGTCGGCGGTACGTCGCTTCAGCGCGATACGCTCGGCGGCCTGACGGGCAACGAAACGGGCTGGACGCTGGGCGGCGGCGGTATCGTCGGCGTGGCGAGCTATCCGCGCCCCGCCTTCCAGAACGGCACCACCGTCAGCGGTACGCAGGTCGCCCGCCGGGCCACCCCTGACCTGGCGTTCAATGCCGACCCCAACTCGGGCTTGTCGGTCTATATCGCCAGTGGCTTCGGCGACGTGGACGGTGATCTGACCAACGACAGCGGCTGGCTGCCCGGCGGTGCCGGTGGTACCTCGGCGGCCTCCCCGATAGCCGCCGGCCTGATCGTGCTGGCCAACGAGCAGCGCGCCGGCCGTCAGCGCGGGTTCATCGGTCAGAGCTTCAACGATGTCATCTACGACCTGAACCGCGTCTACCCCGGCGGGTACTTCACCGATATCGTCGGTGGCACCAGCGGCACCAAGACTGCCGTCGCCGGTTACGACCTGGTCACCGGTAACGGCTCGCCCAAGGCACAGTTGCTGATCGATCGCCTGGCGTCGGCCGGCTTGACGGCAATCTCGTCGCGGAACCTGCAGTGGTTCGGCGAGTTTAAGGAAGCGATCACCAAGGTCGGTTCGCTGTCCAGCGGGGCCGGCGGGTTTATCAACGGCACAGGTGCCGTCGCCGGAAACAACCAGTTGGCGATGGTCCTGACGCCGCCCAATACATCGACCACGCCGTATCCGCCCGACATCACGTCGATCGGCGGCAACACAAGTGGGCATCAGATTGATCCGCTCGATACCTTCATCCAGATCAGCAACATCCTTCCGGTGACGCTGGTTCGACTGGAAGACAACACGGTGACGGGAACCGGCCGAGTGGACATCACGATTCTGCTCCGGCCGACAGACATCCCCGCCCCGACCGATCCGACCAGCCCGCCGCCGCCGCCGGGCCCCGCGCCCAACCCCACGCCGGGCTTCTTTGATGCGGGCTTGGATGACAGTCAGCCGCCACTGGCCAATGGCGAGATTCGCACCTGGCGGATTGACCTGAACTTTACCGGCAAGGTGGCC
Organism: Humisphaera borealis; assembly: GCF_015169395.1. Taxonomy (GTDB): domain Bacteria; phylum Planctomycetota; class Phycisphaerae; order Tepidisphaerales; family Tepidisphaeraceae; genus Humisphaera; species Humisphaera borealis. The sequence goes on along the minus strand of NZ_CP063458.1, from coordinate 1,639,608 downwards.
CGCGACAGCAAGGGCAAGGAGCACGTTTCCGGTACGTTCATCAACCGCTTCAGCCTGTACAACCCCGGTGGCGAGCCGGTCGAAGGGCTCGAGCCAGTCTTCCGCGGAACGTTCAAGGCGTAAGCCGGGCGTTCGACAGGATGGAAATAACAACGCGGCACGGGCATGACATCATGCCCGTGCCGCGTTTCGTTAACCGGCGTGTTTCGTTGCCCAGCGTCACTCAAGCGCCGCGATACTCTTCCACTACTCCTTCACCGCGCCGCTCGCCAAGCCGCCGACGAACTCCTTTTGCAGCCACGCAAAGAGCGCCACGACCGGCAACAGTCCCAGAAGTGTTGCGGCCATCAGCACGCCGAACTGCGACTCGTACTCGGGGAGCCCGATCAGGTTCGCCAGACCGACCGCCAGGGTGTATCGCGATTCGTTCAAAAGCACGGTCGCCGGCCAGAGGTAGCTGTTCCACGACGCAACGAACGCCAGCAGGGTGTACGCGCCGGTCATCGGCCTGAGAATTGGCAAAGCGACCTCCCACCAGACGCGGAACTCGGAGCATCCGTCAATGCGCGCCGCGGCGATCAACTCATCCGGAATTGCATCCGATGCCTGCATGAACAGAAACGTTCCGAATGCGCTGACCGACCCCGGCACCACGACGGCCGCGAAGGTGTCGATCCAGCCCAGGCGGATCATCAGGTCGTACGCCGACGGAAGCAGCACCTGGAAGGGCAGGAACAACGTGGCGAGCATCAGCGCCATGACCAGTCGTCGGCCGGCGAATCGATACTTCGCCAGCGCAAAGCCGCCGAGTGAACTGGTTACGACCACCAGCACGGTTTGTGCGGCCGAGACGAACAGGCTGTTGACGAGCCAGTTGCCGAAAGGGTGGCGTTCGAGCAGGACGGTGAAGTTCGCGGTCGTGACGCCGGTGGTGTCCGGCCGCGTCAGTGCCGCCCAGAGCATCCACGCTAGCGGCACCAGCATCACGGCGGCGGCGATGAGCAGGATCGCGTGGAGCAGAAACGAGATTCTTCGGTTTCTGGCGATCACTTGAGCCCCCTGCGCATCCGGCGGATTTGCGGCAGTGTTGCGAGGGTGATCATCAGCACCAGCACCCACCCGACAGCCGCCGCCATCCCCAGATCGCTCCGGGCGAACCCCGACAGCGCCAGGTACTGCATGACGGTCAGCCCGCGAAGCCTGGGGCCCAGACCTTCGAAAAAGAGGTACGGCAGCTCAAATAGCTGCAATCCGCCCACAGTGCCAACGAGCACAAGATACGCCAGCACCGGACGAATGCCCGGCAGTGTGACGTGGCGGAATCGCTGCCAGGCCGACGCGCCGTCGACTTCGGCGGCTTGGTAAAGCTCGCGGCTGACCGATTGCAGTGCCGCCAGCAGGTACATCATTCCCCACCCGACCGTGAGCCAGAGGACGGCGAGCACGATCGCGGCGGTGGCGAGCCAGGGATCGGACTTCCAGTTCAATTCGGCCGTCGGCCAGACCAGTGCGATGGCGCGGTTGATCAGTCCCTGACGTGGGGCGACAAGCAGTGTCAGCAACATCGCAGCCAGCACGTTGCCGGCCAGGAAGGGCAGCAGCATCGCCAGTCGCAGCGCGGTTCGAACCCGCACATGAACGCAGTTGAGTGCGACCGCCAGCGCAAGCGACATGGGAACCTGGAACAGCAGAAACAGCAGCGTGTAGCTCACGGTATTGGCGACCGCGACCCAGAAAAGCTTGTCCTGCAGCAGATACTGGTAGTGAGCCGTGCCGACGAAGTGGCTTTCGCGCGGGCCGCTGTAGCTGCGAACGCTCATCACGACGCTCTGCAGCAGTGGCGTCAGGAAGAAGATCGCAAACACCAGCAGGAACGGAAGCAGGAACAGATACGGTGCGAGCGGCCTACGCCACGACCGGCGGAGACTCGCCCGCGCCGCCGCCGACTGCCGGGAGATTGATTCCGTATCGGCGTTCATTCGGCCGTTACCGCCAGTCGTCCGTGGCGAATCTGCCGCTCCACGTCGGTCTGTCTCGCGGCGAGCCACTCGAGCACGGTGGCCCGGAAGGCAGGATCAGCGGCCGACGCGCCCTTGCCCACGGCGGCGACCGTTTGCGACAGAACATAACCCAGCGCCGCCGTCGCAAACGCCGTATCGGCTGTGAGCACCTGCGACGGAATCTGCGGTCCCAGGTCGGCGTAGAACCGAAGGGGCGGCGGCCCGCGGAAGTAAGGATCGGGTTTTTCCAGCAGCGACATCGCCTCGCGGGCCAGCGTAGTGGCGGGCAGGATGCCCACCGCGCGAATTTGTGCCGCTGCCGCCGCGTCGGAAAGGTAAAGCGCCTCGATGACGCGCCACGATTTTTCGGGATCGCGGCAGCGGCGGGGGATGGCAATCATCGTTCCGCCCCAGGTGGTGGTTGGCGCGTCGGCCGGCGAGAACTTCGGCAGCCGGATCATCCGCCACTTGCCGGAAAGTCCGGGGGCGGCCGAACGAAGATCCGCCAGTCGCCAGTCGGGCGTGACCAGGGCACAGATCACCCCTGCTTCAAGATCCTTCGACCAGACGTTGCGTCCGCTGGCGACCGAGTCGGTGGAGATGCGCCCCGGTCCGGCGACCATACTGCAATAGAACAGCAGGGCATCGACGACGATGGGATCGGTCAGCCTCGCGCGGCCGTCGGAGTCAATCAGGTTCACGCCTCGCTGCAGAAGCAGCGCCGCCAGCAGATCGGCATTGGCCGAAAACAGGTCCAGCGCCCACCGATCGCGCACGCCGCGGTCCCGCCAATAGGCCTGAAACTTCATGCAACGCTGCTGGAAGTCGGCCCAGGAGACGTGGTCCAATCCCGGCGACGGCGTTTCAAGATCGACGCCGGCTTCGGCGAACAGGTCGGCGCGGTAGCTGAGCGTCACCGGGTGGACGTCCCGGGGAATTCCGAAAACCTGTCCGTCCTTTGTGTAGGGGAGCAGTCGCCTTTCCTGGAGTCGAACGCCGATCCCACCAGGGTTGGCGCGTTCCAGGAACCGGTTGAGCGGCAGTAGTCCGATCTGCCCCGCCGGCGGGCCGAGATATCGGCCGATCGCGTCCTGTCGGATTTCGACGACGTCGGGAAGGTCGTCGCCGCTGCGGTCGGCCATCAACAGTGAGACCAGCCTTACGTTCAGGGCGTTGTTGGGAATGAGTCGGACGGCGAGCGTGCCGCCGAGCTGCTGTTCGAGGCCTGGTGCGAGCGATTGATAGACGTCGGCATGGGCCTGGGCGAAGGTCCAGACCTGTGCCGCGGGCGCGGTCGTTGCCGGGCGCAGCCAGATCGCGACACCGCCGCAGAGCGTAAGGGCGATCATCGCGAAGACGGGCCGGCCCAGGTGAAATCCCATGAGGCCGGAGATTGTGCGGTGGGCGGGCGGCGAATAGAAGGGCACGCCATCCGCGGCCTGCCGAACCAAGAGCCGTCCGGACGATAGTCTTGCGGAAGGACGTCACCTTGATGGCGTATGTTCCGTGTGGCGGCGAGGATCGGAAACGTCTTAACGACCACCGAACCGTGCGCTAAATCTGAAGATCATCCTTAGCGCGTCCCGATACGAGTGCTAACATGCGAGGCCGTCAGTCAGTTCACCTGAGAATGCCCTAACGATGCTACCGATTGTCCTTCATCACGGTTTCGGCGGAATGCCCGGATTTAAGTTCGGGCCGCTGCAGATCGACTATTTCCGCGGGATCGACCGCGTGCTTGCCAAGCGTGGTCGGCAGATCATCGTTCCCCGGGTTCATCCGACTGCCGGCATTCCCCGGCGGGCCGAGCAGCTCAAGCAGCAGATCATCAGCCAGATGGACCAGCTCGGTCGTCCGGACGATCCGGTGGTTATCATCGGCCACTCGATGGGCGGCCTCGACGCCCGCTACATGATTCGCAAGCTCGACATGGAGAGCCGCGTTGCGGCTCTGCTGACGATTACCTGTCCGCACCGTGGCTCGCCGTTCGCCGACTGGTGCGTGCGAAACTTTGACCGCCGGTTGCCGCTGATTCGCTGGATCGAGCGCATGGGCTGGGACATGCAGGCCGCCCGCGATCTGACGACCGAGAGCTGCCGCCGGTTCAATGACGAGATCATTGATAGCGACAAGGTGAAGTATTATTCGGTCTCGGCCGCCCGCCCCTGGCATCTCGTGCCTGCGTTTGCGTACGGTTCCTACCGCATCATCAAGTCTGCCGAAGGCCACAATGATGGCCTGGTTTCGGTCAAATCCAGCGGCTGGGGAGAGAGCCTCGGAACCTGGGCCGCCGATCACTGGCACACCATCAATCACAAGATGATCGTCGAGATGCGCAATCCCACCGGCGACATCCGGCCGTACTACGAACGGGCGATGGCCCGTGTCGATGCGGCGATGAACTGAGCGTCTCCGGTTCGGCAGCGGGGGCAACCTGCACCTTCATTGCGACGGCTAATCGGGGATAGCATGGGGGCAAACCCAGATCATCGGGGTTCGGTTTCGGCTACAATCAGCCTGAAACGAGCCCAATGACGCAGATCCCGTTAACCAATCTTCCGACGGCGGCGCAGCGCCTCGCCGAACGCCTGCATGCGGTCGGGCAGAAGCTCCGCGTCTATCAACTGCTGCGCGGATTGCTGTGGCTGGCGATCCTTGCCGTCGTTGCGACGACTTTGGCGGTCGGCACCGCTCATTTCGTCGGCCCCGGTCCGGTCGCACTTGTCACACTCGTCGCGTGGATCATCGCCCTCGCCGCAGCGGCCTGGTGGTGCATGGTCCGGCCGATTCTTCGGCGTCCGGCACCGACGGATGTGGCCCGCCTCGTCGAGTCTCGCATCGACGGCTTGCACAGTGGCCTCACTAACGCGCTGCAGCTCAAGAACCGGCAGGACCTTTCCAGCAATCCCTGGCTCCCTGAGATTTTCGAGGAGATTCTTCGCACCGCGCAGACGCGCCCGCTGACCGCCGCGGTGCGACTGACCGAACTGCGACCGCTGCTCGTGCGGACGCTGCTGCTGATTCTTGCATCCACGATCGCCGCGACCGCTTTTGGCGGTGCTGCGAGCCACGGCTGGCGGCAACTGCTACGACCGATGGCGTTTGTCCCGGCCGTCGGATCGGCGCGCATCGTTTCGGTTCAGCCGGGCGATGCGACGATGACGTTCGGCGGGTCCATGGAGTTTGTTATCGTCGGCGCGGTTCCGGGCAGCAATGAGCTTGCGAAAGGCCTCAATCAGCCGGTTTTGAAGGTGTTCTTCGAAGCCGCCCCTGGCGAACCTTCGTCAGACGCTCTTCTCCCGAGAAACGTCGAGGTTCTTCCGGCTTCAGCCACAGCGGTTGCCGGCGATCCGGCGGATCGGCAGTGGCGTTACGTGCTGCGTCTCGATCGGCTCGAGCGATCTTTCCGCTATCGTGTCGAGCTTGCCGGCACTCAGAGCCGCTGGTTTGACGTCAATGTCATCCGCGACGTGCGACTGCAGAGCCTCGCACTCACCATCTCCCCTCCCGCCTACCTTCGCCAGCCGCCGGCAACGATCCGCATGTCGCCGGCACAGATCGGAACGACGCCCATCTCGGCTCCTGAAGGAAGCACGATGGCGGTGTCGGCGGAAATGGATTCTCCGGTCGAAGGCGCGATCCTCCTGACAGGCAATCCGACGGCCTCGGGCTCCACGGCATCGTACGCTGTAACCGATCCGCCGCCGGCGATGACGCGTTCGGAATCCGGCCGGCAATTGTCGGCGTCTTTCACGCTCGTTCGCGATACGCCGGTCACCGTTCTGTTGACCAGTGCCTCAGGTCAGGCGTTCGCAAAGGTGCCACCGCAGCCGCTTTTGATCAGCGCCGTCAGGGATACACCGCCGTCGGTCGACATGAGATGGCCCAGACAGGACGCCGTCGTCCCTTTGGATGCCGCACTGCGGATTGATTCGACAGTCGGCGACGATCACGGGTTGTCGGCGGCGCGGATCATGGTTTCGGTCGAGCCACCGACGACGGCCGGGCAGCCTTCCCGCGACGCCGATGCCGCAAATGCACCGCTCGTTCCCGCCGCCGTCTACACGTTCGCCGATCGCCAGAAGCTCGGGGCGCTCTCGAAGGTTTTGGCACTTCCCGCCGCGGCGCGCACGCACGGATCGGTCGTTCGGGTACAGGTGGAAGCCGTCGATGATCGGGACCTCGGGCCTGCGGCGGTTGCCGCGTTATCGCGGACGCATGGCGCCGGCGAACTGACGTCAGTTACCGGGCGTCAGACGACGCGGTCGGCGGTGTATCGAATCACGTTCCAAGACCCTGCACGTGCCGCAACAACCAGCGTCGCCGGTCAGGCGGATGCGCTGCGAGCGCGGCTGACGGAGTTTCTGGCCGCACAGAAGGCGCTGCAAACGCGCACACTCGCCGCGGCACCGGCGCAGACCAGCGGCGCGGCTGCGTTCACGTCCATCGCCCGGGAGCAGGCAACGCTGCGCGACCTGATGCGGCAAACCGCAGAGACGTTCGAGTTTCCTCCGCATCAGAGAGTGGTTCAGAAGTCGCTGCAGATGTTGGTCATCGGGCCTGCTGCCGAAGCGGCTGACATCGCGGCGATGGTGCTGCGCGAGCCGATCGCCGCCGAACGGCTCAAGCTTTCAACCGAACTGCAATCCCGGCAGCGCCGGATCATCGACGTGCTGGAGAGCCTTCTCTTGGGTCTCGGCCAATCGCCGGCGTCCGCAACCCGGCCGTCGTCGCCGCGCGGCGATGATCTTGCCGGCCGGGCCGAAGAACTGCGAGCCCTGGACGAAGCGCTCAAGTCTTACGTTCGACAGCAGCAGAAGCTGCTCGACCAGGCCACATCGCTGGCCAAGAAGCCAGTGGATCGCTTTACCGATGCCGACCAGAAACTGCTGGCCGAAATCGCAGCGGCACAGGAGAAGCTCGATGCCTTCATGCAAGAGAAGGTCAGAAACGTGTCAAAGCTCGCCGAGCAGGACATGGCCAACGCATCGCAATTGCGCGAGATGATGGAGGTGCACGCCGAGGTCACGATGGCCAGGGACGCGCTCAAGCAGAAGGCGATCGAGATCGCTGTCGCCGCGGAGGATAATGGGATCGACCTGGCAAAGGAGATTACGTCGAACATTGAGAAGTGGCTGTCGAACAGGCCCGATCGAATCAAGTGGACGCAGGAGGATCCACCGTTCAAGAGCGACGTCCCGCTGGCGGAGCTTCCCAAGGAGTTGGAGGACCTGATCGGCGAGTTGCTCGAGCGCGAGGAAGACCTGTTTGACGAGATCGAAGACCAGAACGCTAACTGGCACAGTTCAACGAACATCACCGGCTGGGACGCCGTGGACGGGCCGATCAGTAACATGACGGCCAAGGGAGTGACCGGGAATCAGTTGCCGAACAACAACGAGATGACCGGTCGAAGTGGCGAAGGCAGAACCGGTCGAAGCCACGGGGAGTTCGTTGAGGAGACCGCAACCGGCAAAGGCGGCCGCCGAACACCGACACGTCTGGATCCGACGCCATTCCAGAAGGGCCAGGTCAAGGATGTGGGCAAGGACCCGACGGGCGGCGCGACCGGCGGCGGAAAGATTTCCGGCCAGGGCGCGGCGGGGCTCGAAGGACCGGTTCCGCCGCAGTCTGGTTTGCAGGCGCAGCGGTTGGCGGACCTCCAGGCGCAGATACGAAATGCCGCCGAGCGACTGAATCTTCAATTCCAGCTCGGGAGGTATGACAACTTCAGATTGCTCGAATCGATCGCACTGATGCGACGGGTGGAGGCCGACCTGAGCGCCAATCGCTATGAAACCGCCCTGCGACGACGTGATGTCCTGCTGGACCGCCTGGAGACCAGTCGCCTGATCACCGGCGCACAGGTGCATGTCCGGCAGGACACGACACCGACAGGTCAGCACAAGGAGCGAAAAGAGATCGGGGACGCGATGAAGGGTGAGATGCCCGCCGCGTGGAAGGAAGCGATTCGAGCCTACTACGAGCGACTTGCCAGGGAACAGTGATGCTTTCGGGGGCGGCAAACCAAAGCACGACGCAGTACTGATTTGTTCGGATTGTGTTAATGGTCTCCAACCGCGCCGTGACCGTGATTATGCCGTCGGAAGGGCGTTCGCAAAGCCCCCAGATCCACCGCCGGAACGCGGTCGCAAACGATCGCAGGTCCATGTCCGGGAAAAACTTGACACCCGAACATGCAGGGTTAGGATACCAACCGCGCCGAGTGATTAAACGGAGTAATGCAGGCGTGGATGCTGAAACCGGCGGAGGGATCAGCACTTGAGGCGAATGGCTGGGTGTTTTGCGACGTGCTTCGGGTTGCCTTGTCAGGTGGCCTTGGCAAGTCGCGATTACTGTTGCGAGTCGGGCAGCGGGACTTGGGTGTCCGTCGGCCGGCCACAGTAAAAGACACCATCCGGTCCTTGGGTGCGTTCAATCCTTCCATCGAATGACGGCAAGCCGTTCTGACGATCGAGCCATCGCGCCGAACGTGCCGATTTGCTGTGCCGGTTTCCCGAGCAGTTGCGGTATAACGGTGGGAGCACCAGAGCAGTAGCGGCCGAAGCCTTTTGTGTCGGCAGGGCCGTTTCGCGGGTCATCCGGGTGATTCGAACGACGTTCGGAGTTTTGATCGTGCCGGCGCGGCTGTTAGCCCGCTGCCGACGAAGCCCCGGCGAATGTCAATCGGACTTCTCGTCCGGCCCTGAATGAACGCCGCGCTGTTGTACTTTCTTACGTCGCTCCGGATCGATTTCAACTTTTGATTTACATCTTCCGACCGGACTGAACGCGTCGTCGCCGGTCGAATAGCCTCGTCCAAGGAGCCCCCTTGAGCGTCCTGACTAAGATTTTTGTTGTTCTTCTGGTTGTCGTCTCCCTGCTGATGGCCTCGGGGATGGTCGTTTTCGTCAACCGGGTGGAAAACTTCACTGAGGCGACGAAAAAAGCGCAGGCAAGCGAGACGCGGGCACTTGCCCGGGCGCAGGCCGCGGAACAGGAAGCTGTCGCCTCCCGCGGTGACCGCGATGCCCGCATCCTGGAAGCCGACGCACGTTCGATGGCCTACCGCGCGGCGCTCGACGCCAAGATCAGCGAAGTCGCCGGCGTTCAGGCACAGCTCGTGACCGAGCAGACCGCCCGCGCCAAGGCCGAGACCGAAGCCCAGGCCGCCGTGCTGGCCGCCCAGGGTGCTCTCAAGACGGTGGATGCCCAGCAGAAGGTCATCAACGACACCGCCGCCAAGCTGACCTCGGTCGAGAAGCTCTACACCGAAACCCAGACCCGCGTCGCCCAGCTCACCCAAGAAGGCGACGGCCTGAAGGCCACCGTCCGCCGGCTGCGTGAAGATGTCGTCGCCCGCGACGAACAGATCGAAGAACTCCGCAAGCTCGCCGGTCGCAGCGTCGCCGCCACCGACACCACCACCGCCGGCGGTCGCGAGACGACCCTGAACCTCCGCGGCGTCGTCAAGGCCAAGCGGAACATCAACGGCATCGAGTACGCCACGATCTCGCTGGGTGCTGCCGACAACGTGACCAAGGGTATGAAGTTCAAGGTCATCAACCGCAGCAACTTCCTGGGCTACCTGGTGATCGACTCGGTCGAACCCAACGAAGCGGTCGGCCACCTCGAAGGTCCGAACCTGACACTCGTCGGCCCGGGCAGCGAAGTCCGCACGCAGTGGTAATCGTTTAGCGTTGCAGCGATCAGCAAACCTGGAAAGCTCGGGAGTCAACCTATGTCACGATACGGCACCAGCGGCGGCGAACGAATTGAAGTCAAGCCGTCCAGCAACGTCTACACGGTCCTAGCCGCGGTCGGTTTTGTCGTCGTGGTGCTGGCCCTGCTGGCCATGATCACCAAGGCGAAGGAACTGATGCCGCCGGGCATCATGGAATAGTGGCCACGGAACAATAGCGGTTCGAAAGCGAACCAAGGCCGGACGGCCCCGACTAGCGGAGCCGTCCGGCCTTTTTCATTTCAGGCCTGTGCGGCATCTTTCAAAGTCTTCCGGAGACGCCATTTTCGGCGTTCGAATTCCCGGCGAATTGAATAGACTCCTCGCGTGCCGCTCCTCCTTCGCCGATTTCAATTCGTCGATCACGGTTCGCTGGTGGACCGCGAGTTGGAACTGGTTCAGCCTCAGAAGCGGTGGATCGACGATCTGCTGGCGTCCTGTCGCGATTCGATGACCGTTACGCATATGCCGCGTGAAGCGCGACTCTCGCGGGATGAGATTCAGCAATTCCTCGCCGAATCGCCGCTCGGCCGATACAGCGGGGACGACGCCTTGGGGCGTGTTCCGGCGTACCACTTCTGGATGATGCTGCGGCATGGTGCCGCCGGCCCGACGTCACCGCCGCCGCTTCGCATCGCCGGCGGGTTGTCGGTGCGGATCGGGCATTCGCCGGCGGTGGAGCTCTATTACGGACATCTGGGGTATCACGTATTTCCCGCGGCCCGCGGACGGCAGTACGCACTACGGGCTTGCGGCCTGGTGATGCCGCTGTTGAAGGCGCACGGCTTGCGGACCATCTGGGTAACCTGCGACCCGCAGAACATGGCCAGTCGCCGGACGATCGAACGCCTCGGGGGCCAATACGTCGAAACGGTCGAAGTGCCGATGGGTGACCCGCTGTACCTGCGCGGCGAGACGCACAAGCAGCGATATCGGATTGAGGTGTAAGTGGGGAGGCACGAAGGCACGTCGGCATTGAGGTACGAAGGCCGGCAACTGCGGAGCAGCCGATCGTGATTGGCGCCCTGGGACCGTCGAGCGCCTGCTCGGCATGTCGAAGAGCCGAACAGGCGCTCGGCGGTCCCAGGTTGCGAATGGGCGTAAATCGAGGACGCCTAAATGGACCGTCGCAAGCTTCGAATCGAAATCATTTCGCCTAAGTGCCTACGAGCCCAGGTGCCTACGTGCCTTCCTCTGTACTCACGGCTTTTTCCCGTCCCGCGCTTTCGTGAACCGTTCCAGGTTCTCACGATGGTGGCTCAGGTGAGGTTCCATGTCGCGGCAGCGCTGGTTGATCGCGATCGCTTCGTCGAACTCGCCCCTGGCGAAATAGACTTCTGACAGCGTATCCAGGATGGCGGTGCTCTGGGGTTCCAGCTCGACACCCTTGCGGGCGCACGCCAGCGCGTAGTCGAGGTCGCGCTTCACCGATCCGCAGAGCCACGCGACCAGGTTGTTCGCCGGGGCACTCTCGGGGTACTGCTTCTGGATGTCGCGGAAGTACGTGAAGGCCCGCTGGTAGACGATGTCGGCCTCGGCTTTGTGGCCGGCCTTGTCGAGTTCGCGGACGATCGCGATCTGCGCGTCGGCCTCGGCGGGCATGATCCGAAAGCACGCCTCGGCGTCGGCGAGCGCACCTGGCAAATCACCCTTGGCGATCTTGCCGATCGCCTTGGTCCGGCGAATGAGCACCGGAATGGTCAGGTTTGCCGACGGATCAACGAACATCGTTCGCGTGGTCAGGTTGGCGAGGAACGCCCGGTCCCACATCGCGGCGGCGGCCAGTGCGTCGGTGGTCGAGATGTCGTCGGCCATCCGGCGAACACTGTCGCAGACTTCCCAACTGGACGGATCGCCGAGCCGCGCCGTCAGCTGGCGTTCGCGGTCGCCTTCGGCCTTCATGCCGTGCTGGGTAAAGACGTCTGCAAGCGAATGCCGCACTGATTCATTTCCCAGCGGCATCAGGTGTGCCGTCTCGATCAGAGCCGCCGCTTCCTGCGACCGGCCGAGCCGGGTCAGGGCCCAGGCCTGCAGCGCCACGGGGTTCGGCGACGACGGGTCGGCGTCGTGTGCCTTGGCGAACGCGTCCAGGGCGTCGTTCCACTTCTCGGCCTTGGCGCAGAGTTCGCCCAGGTTCAGAAGGTGCTCCACCGCCGCCGAACGCGTGGTGATCCACCGTGCGATCTCGATCGCCTCGTCAATTTTCCCCGATTCGGCAAGCGTATCGGCGACCAGCCGCAGGCGGACGTGACGTTCGCCGCCAGGCAGCGTCGCCGCCAACTCGCGCGTCTTGTCCAGCAGTTTGGCCATTTCGTCGGCCGGAACTTCCTTGCGGTCAATCCGCCGAACCAGCGCCAGGCCTTCGTTCGGCGTATAGGCGGCGCGATGATCGCGAAGCACACGCCACCAGGATTGCGCCCGCGCGCTGTCGGCAAAGCCGACCCGGTCGAACATCCGCGACACGTCGTCCTGCGGCCGGGCGACGACCAGGCCTTGAGCGACCCAACTGTCGGTCATGCCCCGGTCGATCCCTGCGCCGGGCGCGAATGTCGCCAGGTCCACCCAGCCCGAGAAATCCACCGGCCCGTGCTCGCCCCGGGCGACCGCCAGCATCGTGGCATCCGCTCCTTTCGAATCGCCGCGAAAATGCTGCATCTGCGCGTAGCGACAAAGGATCTTCGGCAGGTCGGTGCTGCCCTGTTCGCGGGCCCTGGTGACCACTTCATCGAGACGTTTGAACTCCAGCCGGGCGGCCAGGTAATCGGCGGCCGCGAGGTGGTTCTGCTTGGACACCAGAACGTCGATCGCCTGGTCGGCGCGCTCGTTGAGCATCAGCGCTTCGACGGCATTGAAATGGTCGCTCGCGTTCTGGTTCGCGTACTCGACGAGCTTTCCGGCCCAGCGGTCGCTCGCGACCGTGTCGCCGGCGAGCCTGAAGAAGGCCGTGATGAAGCTCAGCTCCTCGATGTTGTCGTCGGCAATGCCGCGCTTCTGCATCATTGCGGCCAGGTCGGCATATTTGCCGGCGTCGGCCATGAGCGCCCCGTGCAGGAACGTGTCGTTCGCCGCCAGCGCTGCCTCGGCCGCCGGGACATAGTCCCCCTTCGCCCGCAACAGGCTCGCCAGGCGAAGTTGCTGCATGGCGGCGGGGCGGTTGGGCTCCGCCGGCTTTCGCAGCACCGCGATCTGCTGCTCCAGCCCGCCGTGCAGCAGGAGGAACGCGGCATGGTCGCGGGCGGCGTAGTCCACGTGTGGCGCCAGGGCGGCGAGAAATCGCTCTGCGACCACGAAGTCGCGATCGTGGATCATCTGGGCGACCGCGGGCCGGGAGGTCATCCCCATCGCGTTCAAGACGACCTGCCTGACGACTGGGTCCTTCTCGTCTTCCGAGAGCTTCAGCAGCACCCGCGCCCCCGGGACACCCTGGCGGGCCAGTTCGCCGGCGACACTTTTGCGCTGTTCGGGCTCCCCCTGGCGATACATGTTCAGCAGGTCGATCACCGGCTGGGGCGTGTCCGGGCGGACGCCAAACGCGAAGCTCGCCAGTACGCTCTTCGCCCGCCGGGCGATTTCGGGATTGTCGGACGAGACCGCTGCCACCAGCGCCGGCCGCGCCGCTTCGCCGAACTCCCACAGCGTGCGGACGGCTTTTTCGCGAATCCTGAAGTCTTCGTCACCCAGGGCGTCGATCGCTTCGGCGATGGTGGCGGCACTCGGTGCGGAGGCCGGCACAAGGGTTGGCTGTGTTGCAATGCCGGGCCGGACCGTCGCGACTTCTTTCGCCAGGACTGCAAGCGGCATCGCGGCGGCAATCGCCGAGGCGTACCACCACGCCGAGGCGTGCAACCGTCCGGTTCGTCGGCAAGTCATTGGCATCATGCAGCACCTCGAGCGTGGGGTAACAGCACCTTAGCATTCTCATCGACGCCTGCCGCCGCGTGCAAGAAACATTCCCGGCTTCACGCGGCATCGGGTTGCCCAAGTTGTGGTTGCCGCTCATTGCAATCGGCCCGATGGCCGATAGAAAGCCGACCGAGCGGCATCGGCAGATTACTGTTATGTCGCCCGACGCCGCCGTATCATCAGGCGTCGGCAGATCGGCGTCGTCGGCGGACACTCGTCCGGGCGATGCTCAGACGATGCCCAGGCAAGTTCAACAGGAAAGGACGCGCTCCATGACCAATTATCCCCCACCCCAGGGCCAGCCCCCGTACGGACAGCCACCCTATGGCCAGCCGCCCGCCGCCTATGGCCAGCCTGCCCCCTACGGTCAGCCGGGCATGGTGATGGCGCCGCAGGCTTCCAACGGCTGGAGCATCGCCGCACTGGTGACCGGAATCATCAGTTTCTGCGTGCCGCTTCTGGGCGGCCTGCTTGCGCTTCTCTTCGGCTTCCTCGGCATCAAGCGCTCAAAGGTGACCAACAGCGGTAAGGGCATGTCGATCGCCGGACTGATCCTCGGCGTGTTGAGTGTCGGCTTGTGGGCCCTGTTCGGAAGCGCTATCTGGGCCATGGTTCAGGGCACGGCGGTCAATCGCGACATCGCCAAGCAGTTCATCAATGACTTGGCAAGCCAGAACCTCACCAACGCCGCCACGGTGGTCGATGGAAAGGTGATCGATAGCAAAGACCTCCAGAAGCTCGCCGACGTCGTTAAGCCGATGGGCACGATCCAGGATATCACCACCTTCGGCATCCAGGCGAACACCGGCTCGGCCGGCAGTGAAGTGGTCGTTGCCGGCGCGATCACCTTCGTCGGCGGCGGGACGAAGTCTTTCGAGATGCGCCAGACCAAGCAAGGCGACAAGTGGGTCATCGTGTACGTCGAGATCAAGTAACGGCGTCCCGAAGTGCGTTTGGAAATAGAACAGGCCGAGCTAGGCAGATTGCCCGGCTCGGCCTGTTTTGCTTCGAGCGATTCTCTTTCGCGCCCTCCGCACCCTCGCACTCCAGCAGGGACCGCAGGGTGATGACGACTCACGTCGCTACTTCTGCTCGACCGTCACCTTAATGATCTTGCCCGTGAAGCTGCTGGGCAGGCCCGGCTTGTAATCCTTTGACACGTTCGTCTCGGCGTCGATTCCCACATCCGCGCCTTCGTCGGCAGAGAACGAGAAGGGCTGCGTCTTGGGGATCTTGGCTTCGGCGACCTTCCTGCCGTCAACGCTCAGGATCGACTTGCCGCCGGTGCCCGGCTTGTTCTGGTCGGGGATGAACTCGTAGCTGATCGTATGCTTGCCCGCGGGCAACGCCGACTCGCCGGCGATGTTCGTCCGTTCCAGCGCAAAGAAGTTGTATTCGTGGTGCGGCTTGCCGTCCTTCATATAGACGACCCAACCGCCGAAGTAACCGGCCTGCGCGATGATCACGCCGTTGGTCTTGTCGTCCTTCAGATCGACCTCGGCGGTGATGGTGTGATGGACGCCCTTCACGTTAATGAAAGCGTTTTCCATCATGCCGACCATTCCCGGATAGACCGTCAGGGTCTTGCGGCCGTTGAGCAGGTCGGGCCGGCCGGCGATCGCGGGATTGAAGCGTTCCGAACGCCGGTCGTCGATCGGCAGAACGTGATTGCGCTCGGCCTCTTTCAGGAAGACCGCCTGGAGTTCCTTGAGTTTCTCGGGGTACTTCGCGGCGAGATTGTTGGCCTCGCTGAAATCCTCATCGACGTTGTACAGCTCCCAGATGTCGTCCTTCACCGGGGGCAGGGGCACGATCAACCAGGGGATCGAGTGCCGCGTGCAGGCCACCCAGCCTTCATGATAGATGCCACGGTTGCCGAACATCTCAAAGTACTGCGTGGTGCGTTTGTCGGTAGCCTTGGGGGCGTCGGTTGAATAGAGCATCGACACGCCGTCCATCGGGCGCTGCTTGATGCCGTTGACCATTTTGGGCTGGGGGATCTTGGCTGCTTCCAGCGCGGTCGGGGCGATATCGACGACGTGGTGGAACTGGCTGCGAACCTCGCCGCTGGCTTTGATCCCCTTCGGCCAGTGCATCACCATGCCGTTGCGGGTTCCGCCGAAGTGGCTGGCCACCTGCTTGGTCCACTGGAACGGCGTGTTGCCCGCCCAGGCCCAGCCGATCGCGAAGTGCGGGAACGTGGTCGGGTCGCCCCAGGTGTCGATGTGGTCCATCATCTGTTCGGCTTTGCCGACAATGCCATTGAGCGCCATCATCTCGTTGTACGTGCCTTCTGGTCCGCCTTCGGCGCTGCTGCCGTTGTCGCCGACAATGTAGAAGAAGAGCGTGTTGTCGAGCTGGCCCGTCTTCTCGAGTTGTTCGACGAGCCGGCCGACCTCGGCATCGGTGTGCTCGGCGAAGCCGGCGAAGGTTTCCATCTGCCGCTCGAAGAGCTTCTTCTGCTGAGCGCTCATGCCGTCCCATGCGGGGATTTCCGCCGGGCGAAGCGTCAGCTTCGTGTCAGCCGGGACGACGCCCAACGCCTTCTGTCGGGCGAAGGTTTCCTCGCGAAGCTTGTCCCACCCGCCGGCAAACTGCCCTTTGTACCTCTCGATCCATTCCTTCGGGGCGTGATGCGGGGCATGCGTAGCGCCGGTGGCGAAGTACATGTAGAACGGCTTGTCCGGGGTGAGCGACTTCTGGGCGCTGACCCAGTTGATCGCGTTGTTGGTCATGTCGGTGGTGAAGTGGTAGCCGGGGGTCGTCGGCACCTCGACACGTGTCACGCCGTCAAAGATCGCCGGTGCCCACTGGTTCGTCTCGCCGCCGATAAAGCCATAGAACTTGTCAAAGCCCGATCCGGTGGGCCAGCGGTCGTAAGGACCGGACACCGAGACTTCCCAGGGCGGGGTCTCGTGATACTTGCCGAACGCCGCAGTGCTGTAACCGTTCTGGCGCAGGATTTCGGCGAGGGTGGTGATGGTTCGCGGCCGCACGCCGGTGTTGCCCGGGAAGCCAGTCGCCAGTTCCATGATGGCGCCGGCATTGTTGGCATGATGATTGTGGCCGGTCAGCAGCGCGACACGCGTGGGGCTGCAGAGTGCGGTGGTATGGAAGCGGTTGTACTTCAGGCCCTTGCCGGCCAGCTTTTCGAGCGTGGGCATCTTGATCGGGCCGCCGAACGCACTGCTGTGACCGAAACCGATGTCGTCAATCAGGACGATCACGACGTTGGGCGCACCGGCGGGAGGCTTGACCTCAAACCGCGGTGGTGCCTTGGCGTCGCGCGCATCGAGCGTGGTGATCGGCGCGACCGGCGGCTCGGCGATGGGCAGGCTCGTGCGATCGAGTCCACCACCGCCGGGTTTCGCCGCCTCGGAAGAGGGCGATGACGATGGCGTTTGCGTGCATGACGAGCATGCCAACAAAAGGGTTGCGGCGAAGGCGATCAGCTTGGTCGGAAGCATCGGCCTGTTCTCCTGTGTGTTTGAATCTGCTGGTTGTCGAAATGGATGCCCGTTATTCAAGACGAACCGCGCTCCGCGCGGCCTAGCGCTGCAGGACGCTGAAGGGAATTGCCAGACCAAGGTCAGCCGCGGTGCGCGTTGCCGACAGAAGGTCATTAGCATTGCAGATCGCGATTGCACTGGAAATGAAAGTGCCCGCTGTCATTGGACAGGCGACTCTAGACGGGTCATTCCGGGTAACAATGGGTACAAGCGGCGGTTCCAACGCCACTTACGAGCGATGCGGTTTCGGGGGCCTAGTTTAGACCAGCCCTCCGAATCTGGCCAACCGCGGCCTCCACTTTAGACGGCGCGCACTTCTACGAATTCCCGTCGAACCCGATTCGATAAGGACTTACGGTAAATTCGAACTCGACCGGAGAAGTGCGCGCTGCGCGCGAACTGCGCGCCCTAAACGGCCCCCAACCGACCGTGCCCGGCCAGCGAGGGCTCCCAAGTTGCCAGCCGCTCGTCCTGGGGAACGCGCACGATCCGGCCGGCCGCCAGCTCGTCGAGCACCTCGGAAAACAGGAGCAGGCCGAGGGGCATCAACGCGCGCCGCCACAGACCAGCCGGGCAATCGTCGGGCTGAATGAGCACGTGCCGCTGGGCGGCGATCGGGCCGGTGTCCGCGCCATCGTCCATCCAATAGACGGTGCCTCCGGTCACGCGCTCACGGAACCTCAGCGCCCAGGCGATCGCATCACGGCCGCGGTGGAGCGGCAACAGGCTCGGGTGGTAACCGATCGCGCCGAGCCTGGACCGCTCGCGAACCGGACCGGAGATGAACGCGTGGCAGTGCGCGGCGACGATCAGATCCGTGCCGGGCGGGATGACCTCTGGTGCCAGCTCGCTCGAACAGGGCACGCCCGCCTCAGCCGCCGCGGCGCGGAGTCGATCGGTTTGCCCGCCCACCGAGCGTTCGGGCGCAAAGGCACCGACGACCCTGAAGCTGTTGGCGAGGCAGAGGCGGAGGACCTCAGCGCCGAAGTACTGCTGGCCGGCCACGAAGATCTTCATTCACTCACCCAGGTACCTGAAACCCTGCACCGCGCGGAAGTGGCCACCGAAGCCAGCGCCTTCCTTGAAGCCGCTCTTGACCAGGGAAGCCTTCGACCGCGCGCGGTTATCGCCGTGAAGCACCGCCGACACCTGCACCCACTTGGCATCCCTGCGCAGGCCAGCAGCCAGGCCCGGGTGCGAGGTATGGAAGAGCGTCGGCATCGGCAGCCCGTAACGATTGCTCCCCTTCCTCCACAACTCACAGACCGCATTCAGGAACCGCATGCCAACGCCCGCGCCCTGCCATTCGGGCATGACGACCAGGCGGCTGGCCCGGGCTTCCTTCATGCCCGCCTTAGTGGAGACGGCCACGTGCGCCACCAGCTCCCCGTCGACCGTGCCGACGTAGTTGGTTGCGGCGATCATGCGCGGCAGCTTCAGATAGTGATGCGGCTCAAACAGGGGCCAGTAACGCCAGTCTGTCTGGCGGATTTCCAGCTCGATGCGGGGTCGCCGAAGCCCCCTCCCGGAGTAGCGGCCCGTGCCGGTGTCGAACACCCAGCACGGCTCCAGCCACTCCAGCACGTCGTAATGCGGCGTGAGGATCAGCACCTGGCCGCGGCCCCGTCGCCACGCCTTCGAAAACGCCAGCGCGCCCACCCTGGCGATCTGTCGATCGACCACGCTGGTGAACTCGTCCAGCTTGACGCGTGGCGGCCGCTCGACGACGACCCTGGCCAGGTTGGCCCTGAACTGCTCGCCGTTGCTCAGGATCGGGAACGGCCGAAGCCACGCCTGGACGGTGCCCAGGCCAACGGCGGCGAGCGCTGCGGGTACGGGGTCGAAGTCGCCCCTGGGGTCGATCGCCTCGACGATCGGCCGGCGTTCCGGCCAGGCGGGAGAGTAGAAGGGAACGTCGGGCCAGATGGTCCGCCCGATGGACGTCTTGCCGGTACCAGACGGGCCGACGACGACGCCGATCTGCCAGTCGTCGCGCTCGATCGGCAGCTCGGCCGACAGCTGGAAGTCGGCACCGCTGGCACAATTGAAAAGGGATTTGACCCGCGCAGCGCGGTAGGAGGAGAAGTCACTGCACCGGTTGTGGATCTCGATTCGCATCAGACGGTCACCACCTTGAGCTTCAGCCCTTGCTTCAGCAGGCGGTTGTACGTCCGGCGTTGATCCCGCTCGTCCTTGCAGATCGCGATCACCCCGTATTGTTGACGGTAGGTGAACCGATGCTTCTTGACCGTCTGCGGCCGCTTCGGTGCGTCGCTCATGCCCCGATGATGCCGCGCTCTTGGGCGGGCAGCCAGCAGTACCTTCGAACTAGGTTTGAAGCTCATTCAACGTCGCCGACGATCGGCACGATCGGCTCGCGGCAGAGCCACGCGCGGATGAGCTGCAGGAGAATGGCGTCGGCTTCGGCGTCAGTCATGACCACACCACCAAGGCCAACTCGTCCCAGGTCTGACCATCAAGCACGCGGCCGGCCGCCTTCTTGCCGACGCGTTCCATCAGCCACGTCTGCAGGTCATTCGGTTGACCATCGCCGTCGCCCCAGATTCTGCCAGCGGTGTCGACCTGGACAAGATTCCCGCGGCCGTTCTCCGCCGAGTCGTCTCGACCGTGATAGAGCGGCGTGACCGGCTCGAACTCTCCCCACTGCTTGAAGAAGAACGGAACCCCGCACACCAGGCATTGCTTGCACAGGTGCCGGACCCAGTTCGGGTGCATCGGCCGGGCGTTCGCACCGCTCTCGCCTCCCACGATCACCCAGTCGAGGAACGGCCCGCGTGAAACGCCGTGAAGCCCCGAGACAGCGTTGATCATGTAGGTCACCCCATCGCGGTTCCGCGCAGCAACCTTGGTCAGGTCCACCAGGCCGAGCATCGGTTCCATCGATAGCCCAAGCACCGGGCTGAGGTCGCGACACTTGAGCAGCTCGGGAATCCGCTTGTCAGCCGTCTCCTGATCCTCGACGCTGGTCAGGAGCCAGACGTTCTGGCGGCGGGTAAGAACCGGCGGCATGCTTGCGAAGGGCGTTTCATAACCACCGGGCCACATCTCCCGCACGTTC
This sequence comes from Humisphaera borealis, assembly GCF_015169395.1. Classification (GTDB taxonomy): domain Bacteria; phylum Planctomycetota; class Phycisphaerae; order Tepidisphaerales; family Tepidisphaeraceae; genus Humisphaera; species Humisphaera borealis. The sequence continues at coordinate 1,619,376 of NZ_CP063458.1, read as the reverse complement.
TCCGGGCGCTTCGTGACCAGCAGCCAATCGAGCCAGGGTGTGGCGTCGATGATGTCGAACGTCCGCAGCCGCGAGATCCGCACGTCCTCCACCGCCTCCGCCGGCATCGTCTCCGGCCCCTCGAAGAAATCAGCCAGGCTGGCGCAGAACACCCGCCGGCGCTCGCCCGCGGCCTTCGCCTCCTCGTTCCATTTGAACGGCAGCTTCCAGTACGCCTCGGCCCCGATCGCCCTGGTACCGTTCGGCCCCCAGATGCCGAGCACCTTCGGATTGCGGGCGCTCTGCCGGTCTGCGTAGCAGAACTTGCAGCCGTCGCTCACCTTGGTGCATCCGCGCCACGGGTTGAACGTGTAATGAGCCCACTCGATCGACGTGACACCCATCACCGCTCCTTGATCAATGCGAGCATCGGCCCTCGGCCGGGCTCCTGGACATGCTTGGGGGAGAATGCGTAACACTCCGGCCGACCGCAGGCGTATCGCTTCGTCGCCGCGTCCACCTGGCGGACCGGCCGGCCGCAATGGGGGCAGGCGATCAGCTCGACCCGCACGTTGATCCGCAGCCCGCCCTGGTCGGTCCGCCGCGCGTACGGCACGCCCGGGTAACCCTCCTTCGGCAGCAGCTCCTGGCGGTCGTACAAATCGCCGTCGATCAACAGCGTGAGGGGATAGCCCAGCGACGACAGCAGGTCGGCCGTCGAGGTGGCGGCCGGGTCGCCGGCGGCGATCGCGGCGGCGGCGCTGGCCAGCCGCCAGACGTCCGCCAGGCAGCCCGTCTCCGGCTTGGCCCGGCGGTCGCCCGACCGCACGATAAAGCCGTCGGCGTTCAGCGCGGTGAACACGCCGGAGATCTGGTGGTCGAAGACGCCGAGCTTGCGGGCGGCCTCCCAGAGGGTGAGCGGCTCGACGGCCAGCAGCGCGAGAATCTGCTCGCGGCGCTTGCCCCGATACTCCGCATGAACGGCCCCGGCGAGTTTACTGGTGGGTGTGGTCTGATCCATCCGTGGACCTCGCGTAAAGGTGATCACATGTCACAAGGCGGCCTGCGGCATGAGCCTTGAAGCACGGCTCGCAGGCCGGAGAACCTGACCATTCCCCCTTCCACTGGTTGGAGACGAGGTCACCGTTATGCCGCGGTACCCCCCATTGAGAAAGTGTGTTCGCCCCGCAGATCGAGCAAACTGCCTCAATCGGCCAGAGGTCGATAATCGTCACCTTCATTTGCACTCCAGCGTCTCCACGCCCAGCGTTTGCAACGCGCTGGCGACGGCGGCTTCATAGCCGCTGCCCACCCGCTTGTAGAGGTTCTGCCGCTGGGGTCGCGACAGCTTCGAATAGCACTCGAAGCACACCGTCTGCTTCGGCTTCTTGCGGCCCCGGCAGCCCGGGCAGAATGAGCCGCGCAGGCTCAGCACCGCATCGGCGGCGCTCACGATCGGCAATGCGACAACGGACATGGCGACTCCTTAGAAAGGGACCTCTTCGTCCTCCTGGACCTGGACTGAAAGACCGGTGCCGGCGTCCGTGCCGGCTTCCTCCCGAGTGGCCCCAGGGGGCGCATCCTTGCGAGAAGTTCGATAGGGCGAAGCGTCGAACAGGGGCGGCTGGACGCGGTCCCGTTCGTTCGCCGCCTTGTAGGCTTCGATCAGCTCCCACGCCTCGCGCGGGGTCAGCTCGCCGACGTACTCCGTGCGGTTGCGGCTCATCCGGCGGCACATCGCCCCCAGCGCGTACCGGCTGCCGGCGGCGAGCTGCTCGATCTTCCGAGCCATCCGCTCCCCGCACGCGCAGTTGCGGCGGCGCACCTTGCCGCTCCAGTAACCGGCCCCGCGAATGTCGATGAAGCCCATGTCCTCCATCACCGCCATGACGTCCTCGACGCCGGCGTTGTCCAGGCTCTTGCTCGAATCAACGTCCCCGACGTTGCGCAGGAGCAGGCGCCAGCGGACCGAGTCATTCCCGACGATCAGGCCCACCTGGCGGGCGGCGATGTGGAGGATCTTGAGTTGTGGGTTGGTCGGCATGATCAGCCCTCGCCTTCGTTGTGACTTCGATCCTGCGGACGACTCAAATCGAGTGGCGCATGGACTAGCGATTCGGTCGGGATCACGCCGCGCATTGCGCCTAAGGAAGAGAGAAAGAGGCTCGCCGCACAGATGCGAAGCGCAGCCGCCATCACGTCGCTGTTGTCGCCAACGTCTCTCATGGCGACCAACTCGTCGATCAGCACTTCGAGCTCATCGATCGCTTCGAACTCGGACGCCCCGTGCCTCAGAAGCTCATCCATTCCGTAGAAATGATGAAGCTGGCGGACACGGGTGCCCGCGTTCAGGACGGCAGCGTTTGCTGCCTCAATGCGTTGCCTGAGGGTCATGCCGTCCTTGCCGCCCGCATGGGCAACTCGTTGAGGGTGTGCGACAGCAGCGCCTCGGCCCGGCTCTGCAACAGGCTCCGACGCATCGCCGCCTGGAGAAGCGGCACGTCGATCGACTTGGCCCCGGAGATCTCCCCCATCATCGTGGCGTACTCGACGATCTGGACGCACAACCGGATGCCGCCGCTGTCCGGCAGGTTGGCCAGCTTGCACAGGAACCGCGCGGTGGTCGGCACCAGGCGGAGCTTGTTCTTGGCGAACATCTCAACTACCTGCTCGATCGTCACCAGCGGCTCGCCGTTGTCGCCGCCGCCGTGACGCACGCCAGCCATCAAGTCGATGCAAGGCATGATCCGGCTGCGGATCTGCGCCAACGACTCGTCCGCCGCCTTTGAACGCTGGCGGTCGAGGTAGGTCACCAGGTCGGCCGTGCCGCTCCAGAGCTGGGCCGTCTGCGTAGCGTCGTACAGGTCCGCCAGGATGTAGAGCGGCTTGTCCCCCTTGGCCTCGCGCAGGTTGTGGACCTGGTCGACCAGCAGCAGGTGCGAGCGGCCGTTGAGCTTCTCCACGATCCGCTCGAAGCGGGCGCGGTTGCTTCCCCGGTCCTCAATGTGCATTCCCACGCTGATCTTCTTGAGCAGACCGGTCGGGTTGGCGTCCACCTTGTCGATGGTCACCAGGCTCGACCGCCTGGGGCCGAGCTCCTGGTGGATCGCACGGAGCGCCGTTGTCTTGCCCAGGCCGGCGGTATCCGGCCCGAACACGAGGCCGATCTTTCGGTAGTCCAGGCAGTAGTTCGCCGCCGCCTTGATCTCCATCGCCACGTTCGTCCAGACGAACTGCGTGGTGGTCGGCCGGCTTCGGCGTTCCTCCTCCTCAACGAGCCACTGCTCCAGTTGGATCGCGACCAGGCCCTTGTTCCCGGCGTATCCTCCTTTGAGGAACTCGGAAATCACCCCGGGCGAATAGCCCAGGGCTTTGGCGACGGCCTTGCGGTCAATCTTGTGAGCGCGGACGAACAGCTCCACGTCCTGCGCGACTTGGCTAATCTGCTCGGGTGTAACCGAGGCAGCCTCCGTGCCTTCAGCGATCATCCTTGACGCTCCTCTGATACGTTCCCGGCCGATCAGCGCGTCGCGGGCTTTGGCGTCATTCATGACTCCTCCTCCCGTTGACGCAGCGCGAGGTAGTCGCGCAGCGATGGTCCGGCGGTCTGGTCGCCGGCGTCGCCGCCGGTCGTTTTGCTTTCGTAAGAGAACCGCGACGGCAGGGGCACCGACTCCGCTCCGACCGCCTGCCGCGCAGGCGTTTCGAACGCCTCTCGAATCTGCGGCAACTGGTCGTCGAACGCGGTTCGATGGGGGGCAATGCTCGGCGGCGGGTCCTCGGATTTCGGCTGGGCGGCCAAAGCCTTCTCCGCCGCAAGCTCGCCGAGCATCTGCAGCGGGTCCAGGGCCATCTTCGGCCGGTTGTCCACGTAGTCCTTCTTGAGCTTCCGCACCTGCTTCTGCAGCTTCGTCGCCTCGCGCAGCGTCTCCTTGTCGGCGTTGAACGGCAGCCGGAGATTCGGCGGGGCCTTGCACACCAGCCGGCCGTCCAGGTCCAGCACGTAGACGCCCTCGCTCAGGTTGTCGCCGACGGCGATCAGCACTTGCTTGCCGTACAGCGCCTGTACGTTCGAATCGAAGGCACCGAAGAACATGCCCTTCCAGGTCACACCCTGGCGGCCGACCTTCAGCGGCCCGTACCGCGGCAGGCAGGCGAACGAGAGCAGATCCCGCTCCATCGTCCGCTTGCGGTCCAGGTTGGCGGCGAACGCCTCACGCGGCGTCTGGCCGTCCATCGCGTGGCCGGTGTGCACGCAATCGTGGTAGCCCGCCGCCAGCCACTCCGCGAAACTCTCGCGCAGCTCCTCCAGCGTCGGGGCCTTGCCGGCCTTCATCGCGTCGGCCAGCCCCTCGGGCTTGGTCGCCGTCGTCCCGCCGGTGTAGGTCGACCACCACTTGCTGAACCCCTTGGCCACAGTCCCGAACGCCCGCTCGATCGGCTTGCTCTTGGGCGCGTACGGCTTGGCGTGCGCCACGTTCACACCGCACAGCACGAAGGCACCGATCACCCGGTCGGGCGCGGCCCCCTCGCGGCGCTCCTTCTTGGTCACGCCCTGGAGCGTGCGGCTGTCGAAGTCCTTGCCGTTGTCGATCAGCACCTGGTCGGGGAGGCCGCACTCGCCGGCCGCTGCCTCGAAGCTCGCCAGGATCACGTCGGCGTTGGGGGCGGCGGCGGAGATCTGCCACCCGACGATCATCCGGCTGCGCAGATCCTCGAACCCGCTGAGCGTCGGCCGGGCGTGCTTCATCCCGCCCTTGCCGTCCGGCACGGCGCACTGGATGTCGAGCGTGTGATGGTCCGCGCACCAGATCGAGTTGCTCCGCAGGCCGTAGTAGTCGCGGACGATCGGCGGTTCGCACTTGTCGTAATGGGCCTTCTCCCCCTCGCGCATCAGGATCACGACCTGGCGGGGAATGGCGGCGATCATCCGCTGGCACGCCTTGTAGTTGTGCACCGGCCAGCCACGCTTGCGCGCGTCGATCGACGCGAACTTCACGCAGTCCGCCAGGCTCGGCCGGTTCTGCGTCAGGTACAGCTCCTTCACCCGGGCGAAGAACGGATCGTCCGCCTTGGCCGCGGCCTCCGCCGCCTGTTGCGTTCCCCGCGCGTCGGCCAGCGCCGCCAGACCGCCGGCCTGGTACCGCCGCTGCCAGTTGTAGAGGGTCGATCGATTGATCTTGATCGACTCACCGCGAAACGCGGGCACCTCGCCCAGCAGCAGTTGCTGGACGAATCGCCCGGTCGCCGCGTTGCGATCGAAGCCGAGCTGGTAGGCGGCCGTGCAGGCGGCACTCCAGGCGTCGAGGATCTGCTTGCGGTACGCCGAGTTCTGCCGCTGGCGTTCGGACAGGTGGCGCAGGTCGGTGCCGATGTCCGCCGCCATCTTCACCCGTGCGAAGGCAGGGTCGGCTTCCTCGCTCACGTACCAGCCCGCCCGCGCCTTGCCGCGTTTCTCCTGGCGGGCCAGCCCCTGGGCAAACCAGACCGTGGCACACATGCGGTTGACGTGGCCGACGTTCCGGCCCGACCGCTCGGCCGCCTCGGCCGACGAGATGAAAGCGATGCCTGACGCCCGTGGCGAACCACCCTCAACCGCAACACCGGAAACCGGCATAGGGAAACCCGGCCCCTCGGTGGGGGAGGAAGCGATCGTGAGATGGCCCGCCGCGGATGTCATGCCACTTTCTCCTTGTGAGCCTGCCGACGCTCCTTGTCGACCTGCGCCCGTTCGATCGTCCGTTCGTGCACGCCGGCCCGGACGGCCTGGCGTATCTCCCGCTCGCGCAGGTAACGCAGCCTCACGCGGGCCGGCAGCTCGCCGCCCTGGTCGATCCAGATGTCCAGCTCGTCGACCGAGGCGTTGCGAAGGAAGATGTCGACGCCGTCGGTCACAACGAACGGGGCAGGGGTCGAACCTGCCGAACGTGCCTCGATTCCGCGGGCACATCCTTCCAAACCGTTCAAGACGTGCCGCCAGGCGGGACTCCGGCGGCACGCTGTTCAAAGAGGTCGCCTCCATGCGACTTGCGATTCCATCACGAACCGCACCTCCTTTCTGGCCACGGGGCCTGGCTAAAGTCCGAAGTCACTGTCGAAGTTCGGGGGGCGCTGATCGAACTCGTGGTCGATCGTCCGCTCCTGGAAGGTCTGGGTTTCCGCCCCGAGCCCCTGGGCCTCGCCGGCCAGGGCGACGTCCAGCGCGGCGGCCTCAGCGACGCGTGGCGACGGGGCCACCTGGACGGTCCGCCCGCCCGGGGCGCAGGCGGTGGCGTTGGGCGGGATACGCCGCTCGGCCGTCAGCTTCCGCACCAGCGCCCGCTCGACGCTCAGCGCCAGCGTCGTTTCGGCAAGCTTGAGCTGCGTCAGTTCCTGCTGTGCCACCAGCTGCGCCAGCGTGACGGAGTTGACGCCGTCGGCGCTCACGGCGATCGGCACCGGGCTCTGGTCGCGAACCACCCGCCGGTCGCCGCGCACCCGCTCCAACCCGCCCTTGAGCGTGTCGATCAGGGCCGGGTCGTTCACCACGCTGATCGGCGACGCCTGGCGGGCGAACCCGTCAGAGATTGCGAACCACGCGGTGTACGCACTAAGGCAGGCCGGGCAGTAGATCGAAATCCGCCGCTCGCCCAGGTCCTTCTCGCCTTCGTCCAGGTTGTGGCGGAGCACGCAGTCGGTGGGGATCGCGGTCTCACAGCGCGGGCACACGCAGTACTGCCGCAACTGAAACATGCCGCGGTCGGCGACGCGCGTCGGCGGCGTCGCGAAAACCGGCGGCTCTTCCATCAGGACACTCATGGGACTCCCTTCATCTAATGGGCCGGGCTCACCCGGCCGCGTTGTTCGTTCGTTCAGACAGTGACGTCGCTTCCGAGCTGCTCCATCGTCTGGGCACACCAGGCGTCGATCTTTGCCAGCTCGCTCGCGTCGCTCATCGCCTCGGCCGTCGCCTCGGCGATCGTCGGGGCCAGATACGCCAGCCCCGGGACGGTCGTCGCTAGGGCGGTCTGCGCCGCCAGGCGGTGGCGTGTGCCGTCGAGCTGGCCGCGGAGCGTGGCGCAGCCGATCCACAGATCGCGGACGCGGCGGATCAGTCGTTGCCGTTTGCGGTCGGTCATCGCTTCCTTCCTCTCACGGCGGCGTTGCCGCGCTTTCGTTCGTTGATCAGGGCCTGGAGGATCTGGTGATCCTCGACCCGCCGGCCGAGCCGCCGCCGCACCTCGACGCACACCGCCTTGGCGTCGTCCGGGTACGTCAACAGCACGTCCACGCTGCGACCGGGAAACCGGACCTTGAGCGTGTTGCACGCGGTCAGGCCGATCATCCGGCGATCGCTCAATTCGGACTTTCGATCTGCGACTTCATTCATTGGATGGACTTCCTTTCCAGCTCATCAAGAGATTGGGCCGCGTGCCCCACCTTCCCCAGGCGGTGCCCCGCGAGCCCCAGCCATTTCGGACTTAGATCGATCCCCACGTAGTTCCGCTCCTGGCTCAGTGCCGCTTCGCCCGTGGTGCCGCTCCCGTTGAACGGATCGACGACCAGGTCGTCCGGATCGCTGCAACCGGCGACGATTGCCTTGATCGGGTCGCACCGCAGTTGCGTGGGGAACTCGGGGATGCGTTCGGGGTCGGGCTCGACCAGGCGGTTCACGTGCCAGACGTCGTCCCAGAGCTTGCCGCCGGGATTGGCCCGCCCGTCGTTGTAGAGCACCTGGCGGGCGCTCTGGCGGTTGAACGCGTCGTGGTTGAAGACGACCTGCTTGGGATCGCGGACGAAGTAGAAGAGGTGCCGCTTGGTGCGGTTGAACTTGTCCGAGCAGTTCTGCCCGAACGACTCCACCCAGATGATCCAGTTCCGCAGGTGCAGGCCCAGGCCCGTCGCCGCCATCGACAACTGCGCCGCCCACTCATCATTAATGAGCAGCCACAGCGAACCGTCCGGCGTGAGCACATCGCGACCTTCGGCGAGCCAGTCCGTGCACCACTCGAGGTACGCCTTGGGCTCCAGCTTGTCCGCCGCCGCGCCCCGCCCGTAGTCGACGCCGATGTTGTAGGGCGGATCGGCGAAGATCAGCCGGGCGCTCTTGCGGGGCAGTTCGCTCAGGCGTGCGACCGCATCGCCCGGCGGCATCAGGAAGTACTTCCCGGCGATCGTCAGCACCGGCTTCTTCGCCTTCAGGGCGGTCATCTTCTCACGCCGGCGAACGACCCGGAACGCCCGGGGCAATGTGGTTCGCCCCTGCAACGTCTCCTCGAAGAGCTTGCCGTCCAGCTTCTTGAGCTTCCGGGCGTAATCGACGTACCGTGGCGACACGCCGAACATGCCGGCGGCGACGACCGCCGAGCTGCCGATCGTCGGCCCCGAGTCCGCAATTTTGCGGGTGCCCTTTTTCAGGTTCTCCGCCGACCGCTTCTTCCCGTCGACGACCCGCGCTTCCATCACGCCCACCGCCGCGCACGCCTTCTGGCTGTCGGTCATGTGGCGGTGGCACGCCTTGCTGTAGACGTACTCGACGGGCGAGCCCCAGCTCGACTTGAACTCCACCGTCCGCCGCTCGATCCCCAGCTCGCAGCAGATCAGGTCACGGTGGCGTCCGTCGAGCACCTTGCCGTCCAGCGTGACGATCGGGTCGACGATCCGCCCGACCGTGCGGACGTTATCCTTAAGGGCGGCGAACTCCCCATCACTCATGCGGGGGAGGATGGTGGCGAGCGGGTGGACGGGCAGCGGCTTCATTGCCTTGGCGGTCATGGCTTCCTTGCTCATGGGCGCCTCCGATGGGTTCGGGGCGCGGACGGGTGGGCTTGCGCGAGCGATCGCTCGGCGGCGGCAATGTCGGCGGCGGCGATCGCCGCGAGCATCTCGCACTTGGTGTCGATGGACAGGTCGGGGGACTGAAGGGCGTACGCCAGCTCGCGTCTGGAATTGCCGTCCGCAAGGACTTGCCGTCCGCGGGAATTGCCGTCCGCCAGGACCTCGGCGGACGGCGTGGGCTTACGGGAGGTCAGAGGAAATCCAGCCACGCCGCCCGCGCGGTTCGGTCCTGGCAGACGGCAATCCAGTACCCATAGGTTGTGGTTCCGCCCGCGACGCGTTCCCCCGTCCCGCTGGCCGCGGAACTGGAACCCGCACGATTCCCAGAAGGCGTTGGCTTCCAGGTCGTCGGCACACCAGAGGCTGACGCGCTCGACGCCCAGCAGGCCGACGCGGTAGAGCAGCTCGCCCACCAGGGCCACGCCGCGCGACCGCCGGCGGGCGTCATACTGAATGCACGTCTGGATGATCTTGGCCGAGGCGGGGGCGGGGGTGTTGTCGGCGGCGATACGCCAGACCATGAAGCCGCACGGGTCGCCGTTGAGGCGGGCGAGCAGGACACCCTTGCGGGCGGGGGAGGCGGTGATGTACTCCGCATAGGCGGCGCGGGGGAGGAACCCGATGGTGTCGGTTTCGCGCTTGGCCAGGGCGACGATGTACGGCAGGTCGCCGAGCGTCGCGGGGAGGATGGTGAGGGAGCGGCGGGACATGGGAGCGGGCGAAGTCAAATAGGAGCCGGCGGTTCGTGCGTGGGCTTGGCGGAGGAAAGCGCCACCCGCCGGCTCCGTGGATCGTGGAGGACGTTGGGTTACCGGGAGCCGAGGCGGCGACCGATCAGGTGACCGATCCAGTAGCTGGCGACGGCGAAGGCGATGAGTTCGAACACCATGGCGTTCTCCTTCTTCTATAAGGCCCCGCGCTTGGGGCGGTCGGTTGCCCGACCGCCCCGGACTAGCGCGGGAGCCGCTTGGTTACCGTTGAGGCTTCGGGCGTGACCGCTTCAGTGCTCGGATGAGCTGGCGGCGAATCCACGCGCTCGGAACGCGGTCGTCCCGTTGGGCAGCAACCTCGACTTGCTGGCGTAGCTCGGGGTCGAGCCGGATCGTGATTCGTCCATCCTTGGTCATTTTCGCTCCAAATCCTTATCTGTCGGACAGTATCGGACACAATCCGCCTAGTCAAGTAATTAATTTGTTTGACTCTGGGGGAGAATGTCCGACATTGGCGGACAAGTGGAGAAAAGCAGTACAAATCCGGCGGCTTTTGGCGTTTGGCTTCGTGGGGAGATCGCGCGACTCGGCGTTTCGATCAAGGCATTTGCCGAGAAGGCGGAGGTGTCACGCTCTCGTTTGAACGACTGGCTGAATGAAGAGAAGCCGTCGATGCGCGACTACCAGGTGTCGAAACTCGCGGCCGCGTTGGGGAAGACGTTCGACGAAGTGTCGGCACGAGTGCTCACCGAATCGAACGTGGCTCCAGCCGGGCGGGCGATGCGGTCCGTCCCGTTGGTCAACTCGATCGCAGCCGGGCCGTTTCGTGACGACCGCGCTTGGGACAAGCCCACTGGCGCCTGGTTCATGGCACCGGTCGGAAGCGCCGAAGCATTTGCCCTGCGCGTGTCTGGCGACTCGATGGAGCCGCGGTATTATGACGGCGACATCATCGTCTGCGAGGTCGTTCCCGACCCGGCGCACGCGAGGATTGTCGACGGCCACGCGTACGCCGTTCAGTTGTCCGACGATCAGTTCTATGAGCAGTGTTTCAAGGCTCTTTTCAACACGAGCGATCCGCGTGTGATCGTCGCTCGGCCGCTGAATCCGGAGACGCGGCCGCGTGAAACACGCATCGATCGGCGTCGGATTTCGAAGCTGGCGAAGGCAACGTGGGTGAACCAAAGGGACGGGACCGACTAACTTGGGGCTGAAAAATGAGTGATCTCGATTCACTGGCGGCGGCGGCGGGGAATGGCGTTTGGCTTTCGAACGCGCCCAATCTGTACATCTCGATCAACGGGCAAGAGTGGGGCCCGTATTCGCAGTTTCAGCTCTACGAAATGGCCAACTCCGGGCAGATCGATCCGCTCGCGACGTGGGCTCGTTACGCGGCGACAGCCCACTGGGTTGCCCTCTCGCAGGTCATTCCGCAAGCCACCGTCACCACCAGCGCAACGTACCAGTCGCGACGGCGGTACAGGCCGGGAATGGTGACGAATCGACTCTCCGCCGGCATCTGCGGAATCCTGTTTGGAGGGCTCGGAATCCATAAGTTTCTCGCTGGATTCCCAGGCGCGGGTGTGACGATGCTGCTTGTTTCGGTGGGCGGCGTGGCGTGCATGTTCTGCACCTTTGGCGTTTCACTATTTGCAACATGGGCGATGGGCCTGATCGGTTTGATCGAGGGCATCCTTTACCTGGCCAAGTCGGACGAACAGTTCTACTACGACTACGTGCTCGAAAAACGATCTTGGTTCTAGGCCCTTGACAACGGGCCGTCCGTCGCGCAACCTTCCCACCTGCGAGCCGCTTGGTACCGTCTCGCGATCCCGCCCGACGCCTTGTCGGCGGACATTCCGCGAACGAAACGAATAAGTGCCCGAGATTTTGAGGCCCCGCGCCGGACTAGCGCGGTCCTCCGAGATCCTCGGGCGTTGTCGTTTTGGTCGCCGGCATGGACGCCACGCTCCCCCGCACCCTCCGCTTCGCCTCCCCGGTTTGCAATTTTGCGGACTCGGGAAAGCTCGTCCAATCCGCCGCCCATCACGCCTTCCGATCCGTCACCGGAGGCACCGTGGCCAGCCCAGACAAAATCACCATCGGCGTCGAAATCGTCCGGCCGTCCGCGTGGCGGCTCATGCTCGCCAGCCGCAAGTTCTGGGGCGCGGTCGGCACCATCGTCGCCGCCGTCCTCACCCGCCTGATCGGCGGCGAAGCGGCCAACCAGATCGCCGCCGCCATCGCGATGATCGGCGGCGTCTACATCGCCTCGGTTGCAGTCGAAGACGGCATGCGGGCGGGTTCGCCCACGCAGGTGATCGAAGTCCCGGAGACGGACTCGATGCCCTCGCCCGCCGGCGAATACCGCACGGCCATCGGGCGCGCTGGCCGAGGCGAGGCCGGCGACGGCATGCAGGACGACGACGTTGCCATCGGCGGACCGACCCTCTGGCCCGAAGCAACGCTATCGCCCGCTGAGGCGTCCAGCGCCGCCGCCGATGCGGCCGCCGACGCCTACTCGCCCAACGAAGCATTCGAGCGTGGCGCTCGGGTTGCCCGGTACGGCGGCGGAATAACCCACAAGATCCCGCAGCTCGTCTTGCTGCTGATCCTTCCCGCCCTCGCCCTGGTCGGCGGCTGCTCGTCGATCGCCGCCCTCGACCAGCCGACGCCCACGTGGCTCCAGGCCGACCGCGCCACGTACGACGCCATCACCCCCGACTACCGCGACTACATCGCCGCCGACACTACCCTGGACGAACTCCGCCGGGAGCGCCGCCTTCGAACGGTCGAGACGTGGCGCATCCGCCTGGAGGACGCCGAGCGACGGGCCGTACGAACGGCAACACCAGACACAGCGAGCGGCGGGAGTGCCGTCCGCTAGGACTCATGGGAAGGGCCGGACTGGACACCCGGCCCAGGTCCGCCGTCCGCGACTGCGGCGGGCCAAGGCCGGCGGCGACAGGAGCCAGCAAGCCGCCGGCCTTTTGAAACACTGCGACGCAGGCACTGAGGCACGAAGGGAATCGACCATGGCAAACGAGAACGGCAAACCCGCCCCCGACACGATCGAACGCCTGGCCAAGCGGCTGGTCGACGACACCGCCGCCGCCCTGGGCGGGGCCTGGACCGGCCTCTCCGCCGCCGATCGCGAGACGATCCGCCTCTGTGCCGTCGATGCCGCCGGCCTCCAGGTCTCCGGCCTGCTCGCCCGCTCCGAACTGGAGAAAGACATCTGGGACACCGAGCAGCGGCAGATCAACGCCCAGCTCCTGAACATCGCCGCGGTCGGCCAGGGCCACGTCGCCGACGCGTTCTGGACCGCGTTCGAAATCGCCGGCAAGGGACTGGGCATCCTGATCGACAAGGCCCTGTAGGGCTTTAGTCGTTGCGACGAGGTCTGACGGGAGGATGACGAATGGCGTTGACTGTGCTGGCAACTTCCGAGGCGTACGCGATCCCGCTGTTCGTTCTCGTCGCCGCGATCGGGTTGTTGCAGGTCATCTTCGGCGGGTTGTTCAACAGCCGGCTGCGGAAGCTCGAATCGATGGAGGACAGGATCACGCAGCAGGCGGAGCGGCTGGTCGAGCAGAAGATCGAGGCGCTGGAATCGCACGATGAGCGGGTCAACGAACGCCTGACATTTGGCGAAGGCGAGTTCCAACGTCTTCGCGATGACGACCACAAGCTGCAGCTGGAAGTGCTGAGCCGGCTGGACCGCTTGAACGAACGGCTCGATCAGAGGTTCGCGACCAATGCCGACCTCAGGCGGGTTGAGGAACGCGTTTCGAGACTTGAAGGCAAGACCCAGCGGCAGACGGATTGAGGCAACGCGATGCGATCGAACCACGGACGCGAACTCTGCTACCTGGCCGCCGCCGTGCTGGTCGTACCGACGGTGATCGTCCTTGCGGCGATGGCGGCCCGAGCCTGGTGGAAAGAGTGGAAGCTGTAGATGCGACACGACGACGAACAATCTCAGCGCGATGCTTGGCTTTGCCGCCGGCTCATCGACTCCTTGGCGCTGGCCCGCGACAAGTCGCCTACCGGCGATCGGTCCGGTCCGTCGCTGAAGCGCGAGGCCCAGTCCGGCGAACCTCACGACGGCGGATTCGATTCCGATGATCACTGCCTGCGCCTCTGTCGCGATCTGCGTGATTGGGGCCTGGTGGTGGAACAAGTCGGCACCATTCGACGGATCGAGCGGTTTGGGCTGGAACATGTGACGTACCGCCTGAGTGACAAGGGCCTGCAGTTGGTACGTGAACAGATTCCCCCCATGCCCGGCGTGTGGGACGAACGGCTCTGAACGACATGGCGCAGCACTCGTCCATCCTCAAGCTCCTGACCGCCGAAGACCTGGCGGAGCTGGAGGCGTTCGCGTCGGCCCCAGCGCGGACGATCGACGCTTGCCTGGAGTGGATCACTGCCAAGGGCTACGTCGGCGTGAGCTGGTCAGCTGTGCAACGCTGGAAGCAGAAGTTCGATCAGCTCCGCCGGAACGATGCCGCGTCCGAACTCGCGATGAGCGTCCTCGACGCCGCGACGCGCGGCAAGACGGCGATCGACCTGGCCGACGCGAGCCTGCTGACGATCGGTCGAGTGATCTTCGAAGCGGCTTCGAGCGTCGAGGTCGACGACGTCGACGCGATCCGGAAGCTCGCGACGGCCAACCGCAACCTGGTCGCGACTAAGGCCGGCGTCGAGATGGTCCGTGAAGAGATGCGCAAGCTGGCCGAAGAGTCTCAGCGGCGCGCCGTTGCCGCGGCGGAGAAGACGGCCAACGCCGGCGGGTCCGGTGCCCAGGTGGTGGCGGCGATCAAGAGTGCGATGGGTTTCTGAGTGCGATGAGTTTCTGAATCATGGTGTCGAGCGATCTGACCAACCTCCTCTGCCCGTTCCAAAAGCGGTGGCTCAACGATGAGTCGCCGCTCGCGATCGGCGAGAAGTCCCGCCGCATCGGCTGGACCTGGACGCACGCGCTCAAGGCCGTGCTCGATCGGATCGCCGGCAAGGGCAACTACTACCACTCCTCCGCCGACCAGACCGCGTCGGTCGAGTTCATCGACTACTGCAGCCAGTGGGCCGACATGGCCAACCAGGTCGCCGCCGTGAAAGAGGAGAAGGAAGTCATCGACGACAGCGAGATCAGCTCGCTCGTGATGCGGTTCGCCAACGGCACCAAGATCGTCGCCGGTTCGAGCAACCCCAAGTTCTTCCGCAGCAAGGGCGGCGCGGTCGGCCTGGACGAGTTCGCGTTCCATCGCGACGGCCGGGAGCTCTACAAGGCGGCCCACGCAACCGCCCTCTTCTGGGGCCACCAGCTCCGCATCTGGTCGACGCACAACGGCCCGTCGAGCTACTTCAACGTCATGTGCCGGGCGGCCGAGGCCGGCGAGCTGAAGGCGTCGCGGCACAAGGTGACGATCGAGGACGCGGTCAACGACGGCATCGTCGAACGCATCCGCATGCGGCGGGAGAAGCTCGACCACGTTCCGCCGGCCGACCTGGACGCACGCCAGGCTTGGCTGGACGAACTCCGCTCCACCTGCCCCGACCAGGACACCTGGAATGAGGAGTACCTCTGCGTGCCCAGCGCCGAGGCCAGCTCGCTACTGAGCTACGCCCTGATCGGCGGCTGCGAAGTGGCCAACCTGCAGGTGGCCAGCTCGACCGCCGACCTGACGACCACCGGCCGGCTGTACGCCGGGTTCGACGTCGGCCGCAAGAAGGATCTGTCCGTGCTGTGGGTCAACGAACGCGTGGGCGACGTCCACTGGACCCGCCGGATCGCCGAGTTCGCCAACGTGAACTTCACCGCCCAGGAAGACGCCTGCGTCCAGCTCATGAACAACCGAGCCGTCCGCCGGCTCTGCATCGACTCAACCGGGCTGGGCATGATGCTCGCCGAACGCCTGTCGATGCGTTTCGGTCACCGCGTGGAGGCCGTGAACTTCTCCGCCCCGGTCAAGGCCGAGCTGGCGATACCGCTGCTCCGACTCTTCCAGGATCGGCAACTCCGCATCCCGGCCCGGGCGGAGATCCGCGAGGACCTGCACAAGATTCGCAAGACGGTGACGGCCGCCGGCAACGTGCGGTTCGACGCCGATCGCGACGAGGCCGGCCACGCCGACCGCTTCTGGGCGCTCGCCCTGGCGTGCCACGCGGCCGACTCGGCCAAGGAACGTTTACCCGCCCCGGTGGCGAGAAAGCCGATCGGCTGGTGAGACCAGCTTTCTGAACCATGCAGCTCAACACCGCCATCCCCGCCGTCTGGGTCTACACGACCGGCTCCGCGTTCAACGCGGCGCGGGCGGGTGGCTATGGCGCGTTCCTGTCGGACGAGCAGCAGGCCCGGCTCGAACGCATCCGCCAGGCCCGGCTGCTGTTCGACGGCAAGCACCGCGAGTACTTCCTGGACGAGCAGCGGACGCAGTACGACTTCGCCCCCGTCCGCGTCGGCGATCGCAATGTGCAGTTGTATCTCAGCTACAACGTGCTCGGTCTGATCTCCCTCAAGGGGGCAGACCTGCTGTTCGGCGAGGAGCCGCTGCTGCGGTCGGACGACGAATACCAGCAGGCGGCGATCGCCGCGCTGGCCGAGCGGTGCAACCTCCACTCCCTGCTCTACGGCTGCGCGGTGGACGCCAGCTACGAAGGGGAATGTTTCCTCGAGGCGTGCATCAAGGGCGGCCAAGTCTACCTCCGCCAGATCCCGGCCGACGAGATCTTCCCGGACGGCCCGATCTCCGCCGCCGGCCAGTACGACCGGTACGTTCGCCTGAGCGTCGAGAACGTCGGCCTCAAGGACAAGCCGATCTGGCTCCTCCTGGAGCAGGTCTACACGCCCGGCAAGATCGAGCGGAAGTTGTGGCAGCTCGACGACGGCGGAAAGAAAATGGGCCAGCCGCTCGCCCTCGACCAGTGGCCCGGCTTCAAGGACGCCCGCAACGCGGGGGGTGAACTGCCCGCCGAGGTGGAAGTCACGATCCCCGGCGTCAACGTCGTCACCTGGATTCCCAACCTGATCATCCGCGGCAAGGCCGTGAGCGATTACGACGGCGCGATCGACCTGCAGGACGCCCTCAACGCCAAGAACAGCCAGGTGTCCCGCGTGCTGCTGAAGCACAGCGATCCGAAAATGGTTTTCCCGGCCGAGGCGTTCGATGAGAAGGGGAACATCCGCGCGGACGCCGACGCCTTCTCATTCACTGATCCCAACCAGATCCCCAAGTACATCACCTGGACGGCGGAGCTGGAGGTCGCGCTCAAGGATCGCGCGTTCGTGCTCAACCAGCTGCTGGTGCGGACCGAAACGTCGCCGGTGCTGCTGGGCCTGAAGGAAGGCGCCGCGCCCGACGCGTACAAGAAGGTGCGCCTCGAATCGTTCAACTCCCTCACCAAGGCCGCCCGCAAGGCGGCGTACTGGAAGGCCGGCATCCGCCGAGCCGTCGGCGTGGCGCAGGACCTGGAGCAGACCCTGCCCGGCGTGCGGTACGACCGCGGCCCCGTCGCCGTCGAGCTGCGCGATGGAATTCCCGCCGACGAGAAAGACATGGCCGAGCGCCAGGCGATCCTCCGCGGGGCCGGCCTGCTGTCGGTCCGGCGATCGCTCATCGAGCAGCTCAAAGACCCCGCGGCCGTCGAGCAGGAACTCGCCGAGTTGGACGAAGAGGCGAAGGCGAACACGCCCTCGTCCCTCCTCATGGACCCGGCCCTGGCGGGCGGCAACTCACCTGGCGGTGAGCAACTCCCTGGCGGTGGCCAGGATCAGACCGACGCCGTCGCCGGCAACGACCTGCGTTCGACGGTTGGTGCGCTCAACGGCATCCGCGATCTGCAGGTGGCGTACTACGGCGGCGAGCTGCCCCGCGAAGCGTGCATCCTCAACGCGATGACCATGCTCGGCATGAGCCGCCAGGAAGCCGAAGCCCTGTTCCCCGAGGTGGCTCCGGATGCGCCCGACGCACCCGACGCACCTGGCGGTGGGCAACCAGGCGTTGGTCAACCTGGCGGCGGGGTCTTGCCGTTCGGCGGTGCCGCGAAGCTGATCGCCCTTGTCCTCCTGCTGGTCTCGATCATGGCAGACGCATCACGCGCCGGCGTTTCCGGCCCGGCCCTGGACCAACTGGTGTCTATCTACGCCGGCACGCAGAACAAGCTCAAGGCGATCATCCTCGACCCCAAGGGCCGCACGCAGGGGAGCAAGGATTACCGCCGGCTGCGAGCCAGCCAGCAGCTGAGCCAAGTCGAGACGATCCTCGCCGGCCACGGCCGGCTGACTCAAAGCTGGGCGGGCACGAACGCGCCGGCAGCGTACACCAACGGGCTCAACGCGGCGGCGGTCGAAGTTGCCGAGCTGCGAGTGAATCCGGCGGGCTCGCCGGTGTCGGCCTCGTTCAGCCGGATCGATCGCGACGCGGTGGAGATCCTCGCCCGCGACATCGCGACCGACCTGGACAAAGCCAACGGCGCGCTCAAGGAGCAGGCTGACTTCATCGTCACCCAGACCAGCCAGCGGGCGATCGACGAGTCGAAGCTCAACCGCATCCTGGCCGGCGGGATCATCGAAGGCGAACCCGAAGCCGCCATCCGCGAACTGCGTGACGCACTCAAGGCCGCCATCGGCGATCAGATCTCCATCCCGACCCGCAACGGCGGCACGATGCAGTTCGACACCGCCCACTACGCCCGGCTCGTCGCCGTTACCAAGACGCGCGAGGTGATGGAGAAGGCCCGGCACAACCGCTTCCAGCAAAGCGGCATCGACCTGGTGCGGGTCGTCGGAACCTTCTCCGGCAACTTCTGCACGGCGTACCTGGGCATGGTGTTCAGCCTGAGCGGTGGCGACTCGACCTATCCGTCGATCGACCGCCTGCCCCGCGGCGGTCCGCCGTTCCACCCGTTCTGCGGCAAGAGCACGCGGGCGTTCATCCCCGAGCTGGCCAGTGCCAAAGACCTGGCCGAAGCGGCCGGGCTGGCCGACGCCAGCAAGCTGCTCGGCGTCAGCGGTGCCGAGGCCCAGCGTCGGTTCAAGGATCTGCAGCTCGGCCAGCAAGTGCTGGGCGGCTACGCCAAAGGCTTCACACCGCCGAAGAAACTGACGCCCCTGCGTGACACCGTGGGCGTGAGCCGGGCCCGCCGCCAGGCGATGAGTTCACCGATCAAAGTTCCAACTCGGAGGCCCCGTTAATGCGCCTTCGAAACCCATTCAAACGACTCTTTAACGCCGCCCCGCGGCAAGGACGAAAGATGACTGATGCCAATCAGCCGCCGGCCGGCGGCATCGACGCCAAGGCCCTGCAGGACGCGATCACCGCGAGTGTGACGTCCAGCCTCACGGCGGCGCTCAAGCCGCTGCAGGATCAGATGCTCGCTCTCCAGCAGCAGGCCCAGGCGAAGCCAGCCCCCGCCCCGACCGCCGCCGGCAAGGCCGACGCCGGTGAGAAGCCGCTCACCGCCGCCGAGGTGCAGAAGCTGCTGGCGGACGGTCTGGCCGCTCATAGCCAGCAGAGCCAGCAGTCGGCCGCCCGCGAGCAGTACCTGGGCTCGAAGCTCAAGGATCTGCCCGAGGCGTACCGCAAGCAGCTCGGCAACGATCCGACCAAGTGGCCCGCCGAAGAGCAGGCGATCCGCTCCGCGTACCAGGCCGACTTCAAGGTCGCCGGCGGCACGGTCACCGACAAGGGCGGCGTCGACGCCGGCGGCAAGAAGCCCGGCGACACGATCGACGTCACCAAGCTCTCGGCGACCGAGTCGATCGCCCTGGGCCTGAAGTCGTCCGCGCCGGCCCGCTCGGCCCCAGCCCCGGCCGTTACGGAAGCGAAGTAATCCGCCCGGCGCGTCGCAGGCCACGAAGCCCTGTGACCCGCCGGCAGCCTCTGCTTCGTGAGTGAGACCGACGATCAAGACCAATAAGGAGATTTGACCATGCCAGCCATTAGCCTGCTCGACTACGCCAACCAGACCAACGACCCGATGCGTCGCGGCCTCGTGCAGAAGATCACCAACGAATCGATCTTCCTGCGCATGCTGCGGTTCATCCCTGTCGACGGATTCACCTACAGCTACGGCCGCCAGGACACCCTGGGCGGGATCGCCTTCCGCGCGATCAACGGCAGCTACACGCCGGACACCGGCGTGATCAACCCGCTGATCGAATCCCTGGCGATCATGGGCGGCGAGGTGCGGACCGACCGCCAGATCGTCAACAAGCAGGGCGACATCGTTCGCGCCAACTCGATCGGTGCCAAGATCAAGAAGGCCGGCCTCTACTATGACAAGTACGTCATCAAGGGAGACCCGGCCAACGACCCGCTGCAGTTCTACGGCCTCAACGGCCGGCTCACCGGCAACCAGGTGATCACCGCCGGTGCCAACGGCGCGGCCCTCACGCTCGACATGCTCGACCGGGCCCTCGACGCCGTCGTCGGTTCGAACAGCCAGAAGAAGATCGTCTGCAGCAAGGCGGTCCGCCGAAAGATCTCGTCGCTGCTGAAGGCGACGGCGGGCGGGGCTTCGATGATGGACGCCGCCGGCCAGGTCTCGATGTACGACGGCGCGGCGATCGAGCTGCTGGACGAAGACGGTGATGAGTCCGCCATCCTGGACTTCAACGAAACCCAGGGCAGCTCCGACGTCACCACCAGCCTCTACGTCGTACGCCCCGGCTCGGACTCGGACGGCGAGTACGTCCAGGGCCTCATCGGCAGCAAGATGATCGAGCACGTCGAAGTGGGCCTGCTCGGCACCTATTACAGCGACCTGGTCGAGGCCAACATCGGCCTGGCCGTGTTCCACCCGCGTGCCGCGTGCCGCATCAAGGGCATCACCAACGCTTAAAGCTCGCCGCCGGCGGAGCTGGAGTCGGAAGCAGACAGACGAATCGCAACCACGTCCGCCAAGGCGGACCCTACGGAGACAGAAGCAATGAATCACCTGACCACCCTCGGACTTCCCCTTCTCGGACTGGCGGCACTGGTCGCCGTCGTTCTCTTCTCGCTTGTGGCGACGCAGTTCATGGCGGAGCCTTCGGTCATCGGACCGCAGGACGCCAACTTGATGCTGCAGGCGTCGGTGACCAAGACGGCCACTTTCAACTCCACCGCGCTGGACCTGGGGCAGGGGTTCGCCCCGGGCGGTGCGGGCAAGCCCATGTCGGCCAATGTTTTTGTCAGCTCGATGGACACCGACGACGGCAACGAAACCTACACGTTCGCGCTGCAGGACTCGGCAGACAACGCGACGTTTGTCGCCCGAGGATCGGTGGCGGTCACCGCGGCCGGCACTGGCGTGATCGGGGCCGTGATCAAACAGCGCTACGTCAGGCTGGTGCTCACCACCACCGGGACGACGCCGTCGATCACGTATCTGGCGTATCTGCAGCCGCAGTCGCTGTAAGGCAGCCGGCGGCGGCAGGCACGGCGTGTGACCGAAGTCAGGCAAGACAACTTTTGGAGAACAAGATGGCAACTGCAAAGCGAGCAACCGGACCTTGGAAGGTCCGCATCAGGAACGCCGGCTTCAACCGCCGGCACGGTCCGTACTGCCTCAGCTTCGTCGACGGGCAGGCGTCCACCGACGACGCCAGGGCCGCCGCCTGGGCAACGGAGTGCGGCTACGAAGTGAAGGACGAGGCGACGGGCCAGATCGTCAACCCGCTGCCGTTGACCGAAGCCGAAACGGCCGCGCAGGCCGAAGCGGCGGCTGCGGAGGCGAAGAAGAAAGCCGAGTCGGCCAAGAAGTAGAGCACCAGGCACGTAGGCACGTAGGCACGTAGGCACGAAGGCACGAAGGCAAGGACGCACCATGCAGCTCAACAGCACCCAGATCGCCGCGTTGGACAAGGACAACCGGCAGTTCAATCTCCTCACCGGGACGCTCTTCAGTGACTTCGTCCAGGACATGCTGGACGGCCTGGAGGCCGGCACGGTCGGCTCGACTGCCAACGGGTACGACCTCAACGCGGTCGCGCCCGCCGACACCTGGTGCGCCCAGAACGCCGACACGACGACCGGGCTCACGCTCGGGTATCGGGCCGGCAAGGTGCGGTTCGGCAACACGCTGGTGAGCGTGTCGGCCGGCACGATCGCACTGAGCAGCTCGACGACCAACTACGTCGAGGTCGACTCGGCCGGGACGGTCAGTAAGAACACCAGCGCGTTCACCGCCACGCGCATCCCGCTGTTCACCGTCGTCACCGGCGGCTCGACGATCACCACCGTCACGCCGGCGGTGTACGCCCGCTTCGGCCTCTCCACTGGCAGCATCACCGGCACGCTGGCCAGCACGGCGATGCAGACCAAGTCGCTGGTGATTCCCCTGGGCACGATCGCGACGTCGGCGGGCTCGACGAAGTTCTGCATCCCGGTGCCCTCGGTCGGCTCGGCGGCGCAGATCAGCCGGGTGTCGTTCGTCAACGCGGCCGACCTGGCGACCAGCGACACCAACTACGCCACGTTCGGCCTGGTCAACAAGGGAGCCGCTGGCACCGGCACGCAGGCCATCGTCAACATCGCCACCGCCGCCAACTCCACCAAGGTCACCGGCGGAGCGCTCCTGGCCGACTACGTCGCCCGCGACCTGACGCTGGCGACCCTGTCGATCGGCACCGAGCGCGACGTGGCGACGGGCGACACGCTGGAGTTCACGATCACGGTCGCCGGCACGCTGGGCAATACGCTGCCGCAGTCGTCGCTGCTGGTGGAGTTCAAGATCGTTGAGTAGGCACGCGGGGCGTGCCGAAGTCGGGAGTCCGAAGCTGGGAGCTGGAAGAAAACGGAGTCAGCATGGCGACACGCAAATACACGATCGACGTCCTCGACGACGCGGGCCAGGAGGTCAAGCGGGTGTTCACCGCCCAGCCCAAGGTCGGCGAGTCGCCGGTGTCGGCGGAGCTGGCGGCCGTGCTCGACGCGGCGTTCCGGCCGGTGCCCGCGCCGGCTCCGACGCCTGCGCCCGAACCTGGCACGGTGACTCCGCCGCCGCCTGTGTCGCCGCCGATTGTCACGCCGCCCGTCGTCGTGTTGCCGCCGCCTGTGGTGGTTCCTCCGCGGCCGGCGGGCATCCATGTGAGCCAGGGCGACAACTGGGCCGAGGCGGTGCGGTCGGCCAAGCCGGGCGACACGGTCTGGCTGGCGGCGGGCGGCGTCTGGACGACGCAGCTTGCCGACACGGCTCTGCGGCTCAAGGGTGTCACGATCGCCGCGTACGGCGACGGGCCCGCCCCCCTGATCACGGTCAACAAGGGCTCGGCCTTGACGCTGTGGCGGGCAATCGAGCTGGTGATCAATGGCATCCGCTTCAGCGCCCGCCAGCCGACCGCCCAGGGCGTTCGACTGCTGGGTTGCGAGGTGACGGTCTTGAACGGCTGTGAGATCACCGGCTTCACGATCGGCTTGGCAGCTGAGGCGTTCGGCGCGAACCGCGGCAAGGCTCTGAACATGGTCAACTGCGACGTGCACGACAACTACAGCCAGACCGGCGACGACAGCCACGGCGTGTACGTCGACGCCTGCGATGGCATCCAAGTGCGGGGCGGCCGGTACCACCACAACGGCTGGCGGGAAAGCCAGCCGGCGGGCGCGAGCCGGATGCGAAACCACAACCTCTACATCACCGGCGAGAGCCGGCAGCTGTCGGTCACCGAGGCCCGGATCTCCGCCGCCTGCTCGCACGGGCTCCAAGCACGGTGCGGCGGGCAGATCGTCGGCAATCAGTTCATCGACAACCCGATCCACATGAGCTTCGGCCTGGTCAATGGCGCGGGTCCGATCGTGCCCGGCGGCGTCACGGGCAAGATCACTCGCAACCTGTTCCTGGGCGAGCGTCCGCTCGGCAGCGACGTCGGCGTTATAGAGCGACGGGGCTGGGCGATCGAGGCGAGCAACGTCAAGGAGGCCGAGATCTCCGGCAACGTCTTCGCCAACAACGGGCCGGCGAACCCCCAGGCCAGCCAGGCGGCGATCAAGTTGGACCTTTGCCGGCTGACCGGCAAGGACGCGAGCACCCCGCATCCCCAGGCGAAGCAGGTGATCAAGATCGGCAAGCTGGCGATCTTCGAAAACAGTTGCACCTGGCCGAGCAATGCACCAGGCGGACCGGTCTGGGTTGGCGCGGCGTGCGACGAGCTGCGACAGCAATCGTCCTGGCCCGCCGTTGATGTGGCGGCCGTGCGAGCAAGCGTCCGCTGATGTTCAGCGGAGCAGGACCGACGAGGACCGTTTAGACCCCGTTCGAAGGATTGAACCCATGAGCTACCCCAACCAGGCAGACGTGCGTGAAGGCGTGTTCTACGGCGAGAGCGACGAGCTCGAAGGCAGTCTGCAGTTGCCCCCGCAGGGCGAGGTTCGTTACGGATTTCCGTATGGGGGCGGAGGCGGCACAGAGGCCAGCGGCCAGCTCGTCCTTCCCGCGATAGCAGACGTGCGGGCGGGCGTGACCTACGGGTATGTAGGGGAGTTCACCGGCAACGTCGTCCTGCCCGAAGTCGCCAACGTCCAGTCGGGCACCAACTACGGCTCGTTCGACGGCAGCACCTATCAGTACGTCGGCGAGTACACCGGTGGCGGTCATCCCAACCAAACCGACGTGCGATCGGGCACGGTGTTCGGCAACGGAAGCGAGTACACCGGATCGCTTGTTGTCCCCGCGGCCAGCGACGTCCGCGACGGCGTTGCTTTTGACGTCGGCTTGGGCAATCTGACGCTCCCACAGACGACTCAAGTGTCGCTGGGCGTCTCCTACGGCGGGAATGGGACGGAGTACACGGGCACCGCGCCAGACCTCGCTTCCCTCACGTCGACGGTCAACTCCATCCTCGTCCGCACGCCGGACTACAAGCCGAGCGTCAACACCGGTGGCGAGATTCGCGCGAGCGTTGTCAACGGCGACGTGAACGGCCGCATCCTGGGGACCGGCTCGGGGACGATCAGCGGCGTCGGTGTCCGCGCCGTCGACAGCAGCGGCAACGCGATCGCCCCGGCCGCGACGGCACTGAGCACGTCCAACTGGACCGGCGCCCGCGCCGGCTACCTCGACAAGCTCAACGTCACCGGCACGCTGGCCCACACCGACAACGCCAACACCTTCAAGGCCGACGTGAGCAGCCTGGCGACGGCCAGCGCCGTCGCGGCATTGCCCTCGTCCTCGACAATCGCCACCGCCGCCGCCGCCGCGATCCTCGCCAGCCCGAGCAACAAACTCACCACCAACGGCAGCGGGTACGTGACAACGACCAACCCCGGCAGCGGTGCGTCGGCCGGCGACATCGCCACGGCCATCCTGGCGACGCCGGCCAACAAGCTGGTCACCAACTCGGACGGCCAGGTGGAGACCAGCAACCCCACGATCGTCCGCAACGTGACGGTGAACGTCCCCAGCTGAGCCGCGGCTTCTCTGCGTACTGCTTACTGCCTACTGCCTACTGACCCATGACTATCGAAGTCGAAATCTCCGGTGACACGCCCGCTTCGGTGGTGCTTCGCGACAGCACGAACACCTACGGCGTCAAGCGGACCGACACCAACGCGGTCGTGGTGGCGGCGGGGACGGCGATGGTCAACGCCGGCGGCGGGATCTGGCGCAAGAGCTTCGACGAGCCGGCCCTGGGCCTGACGTACGCCTACGGGTACCGCATCACCTGGGACGACGGCAGTTATAACGACGGCAGCCGCACGATCGCCGGCTCGACGGACGCCGGGCCGAGCTACCTCACCGTCGCCACCGCATCGGCCGTGCTGGTATCGGTGCCGTCGACGCAGCTCGCCGCCTACCGGGCCGCCAGCGACGCCGACAAGCTGGCGGCCCTGGTGCAGGCGACGGCGGAGATCGACGCCGCCGGGCCGTGGCAGGGCCGGCGGTACGACCTGGACCCCGCCGTCCAGACGCTGGAGTTCCCACGCGTGCCTTACGAGCGGTACCAGACCGCACCCGGTCAGGCGATTCGGCCGCCGGCGGCGTA
Source organism: Humisphaera borealis (assembly GCF_015169395.1). GTDB lineage: Bacteria > Planctomycetota > Phycisphaerae > Tepidisphaerales > Tepidisphaeraceae > Humisphaera > Humisphaera borealis. Next base: position 1,593,906 of record NZ_CP063458.1, on the reverse strand, counting down.
CGCGATCGCCGAGCAGGTCTGGGACTGGGACGACACGACCAAGACCGCCGTCGTGCCGCGCAACGTGAAGCTGGCCGTCCTGCACCAGGCCAACGCGATCCTGCTCGGCGAACGGGCGGCCCGCCTGGACGCCCAGCACGACGGGCTGGCCAGCCAGGACGTCGGCAGCCTCAAGGAAAGCTACCGCCCGGCGGCCGGCGGTGGGCGGGAGAAGAACCTGGTGCGGCAGGCGGCGGATCTGCTTCGGCCGTACCGGCTCAAGAGCGGGAGGATCCTGTGATCACCAACGCCACGCTCACCAGCCACATCGCCCGCGGGGCCAGCGCCCGCGACGGTACGGCCTCATGGGCGTCGCCGTCGACCCTGACCGCCCGGTGTGCGGTCGACGCCCCACGACAGGCCCAGCGGTTCACGCTGGGGGCGACGATCCAGGACGCGTCGGGCGTGATCTACGTGCTGAAACCGGCCGTCGCCGGCGTGACGATCAAGGCCGGCGATCGCCTGGCGGCCACGGTCGACGGCTCGGCCGGAAAGACGTACCAGGTGGTGTTTGTAGTCGATCGACAGAAGAGCGGCGGGCTGAGCCACCTGGAGATTTTCGTCAAGGAGTGACCGCGATGTCCGCCTCGATCGACATGACTGAAATCCTCCGCGGCCTCAACCGCTTCGACGCGGCGGCCGTGTCGGCGGCGAGGACGGCGGTCGATCAGTTCGGCGAGCACGTGCTCGGCGACGCCCAGGAGATCTGCCCGGTGGAGAGCGGCGCGTTGCAGGCCAGCGCCACCAGCGAGCCGGCGGTGATGGTGGGCCTGAAGGTGAGCAAGACGATCGGCTTCAACATCCGGTATGGGGCGGCCCGGCACGAACGCCCGCCGGAGAAGGACGTCGGCCCGCGACAGAACCCGCGCGGCCAGTGGAAGTTTCTGGAGACGGCCGTGCGTGCGGCCGCTCCCAAGTTCGCCCCCTTCGTGGCGGCAAGAGTGAAGGCGACGACCGCCGACTGACAACCGAAATGCCCCTCGACCCGCACAACCTCCTCGACAAGCTCGCGACCTACCTGGTCGCGACGCTGTCAATCAACGAATCCGGCGGGCGGTCGATCTGGACCGGGCCGGCCGACGAGACGCAGGTGCCGCTGGACAGCCTGGGCCGGGTCGGCGTTTACACCGAGCTGCGGAACTACGCCGGTGCCGTCTCGACGATCGGCCTGCCAACCGCGTCCATCCAGGCCCGGTCGGTCGGGTACGTGGAGGCGGACGTGCGGGCGAGGGCGCTGGCGATCGTGCGGGCCTTGCTCGACGCCCAGGGCAAGCCGATCCGCAACCTGCAGCTGCCGACCAGCGGGACGGCGACGCACAAGATCCTCGCCGTGCAAAACCTCCGCGGGCCGGACTACATCAACCGTGACGACAAGGGCCGCCCGGAGTGGGTGGCCAACTTTGACCTGGAGTACGTACCCCTATGAACACCTATGACATTGCCAATCTCAAGCTCGGTGCCTGGGACGTCACCTGGGGCTCTACCGAGTTCGGCGCGGTCGACGACGTGACGCCGACGCTGGATCTGATCCTCAAGGAGAAGCGGGTCGGCAGCCTCGGGCCAATCGACCTGGGCCACTGGATTCTCGGACTGGGCGGCATGATCGTCACCAACTTCCGGGAGATCACCGCCGCGCAGTACCAGGCCCTGTTCCCCTGGTGGACGAGCGGCTCAATCCCGCTGCAGCCCAGCGGCTTGAACACCGACCTGTACAGCTACGCTGCGCTGCTGAAGCTACACCCCAACGAAATCGCCGAGGCGACGACGACTTTCGACATCAACCTGTTGAAGGCCGTGCCAAAGAAGGTGACCCCGCCCAACCGCAACGGCGACGTGCCCGACGTGGTCCGCGTGGAGTGGCAGTTCTATCCCGACCGCGCCCAGCTCGGCACGATCAAGGCGTACGGCTACATCGGCGCGCCGCCGTCGTAACACCTCGCGGTGCAATCCGTCTCTGCGTCTTTCTCTCTGTCCTCTTACCTGGCACCAAATGCTCATCGATCAAGACACCAAGCCCAATAACGTCCCGCTGTGGGACCTGCAGCTTCGAATCGGCGGCAAGACCTTCACCGTGCGGGAGGTGACGCTCAAGGAGTTCGCCACCATGCGGCTGGCGTTGCCCCGCGAGGCGGAGATCCAGCAGATCCTCGGCCTGGTGAGTGACGCCGACGCCGGCGGGCTTCGCGAGCTGCTCGAAGACGACGACGTTCGCGACGATGTGACGACCACGATCGGCGCTTACATGGGGTCCCACCTCGAAAAAAAACGGGCGGCCCGTCGCAACCAGGTGCGGGCCGCAATGGGGCTGGCGGCGATCTAGCGTTCGACCTGTGGGACGCGGTGGCGGCGCTGATCGAGATCTGCCCGGCCATGACGCCGGCCGCCGCCTTGGACTTCGGTGTCGTGTCGTTCGGATACCTGCTGGCGGCCAGGCTAAAACGAGACGAGCGGATCGAGCAGCGGATGAAGCAAGAGCGGCTGAAGGTGAGCGTGGCCGGCGAGCCGGACGCCGACGGCGTGGGGCCGATGAGTGACGGGCCGGGCGGCACGAAGTCGCAGCGGTTCAGCGGCAAGGCGGGATTCCAGATGCTGTATGCCCAGCTGGGGCTTGGCACGGCAAATGACGGTGAAGGCAAAGGGCCTTCGAAGCAGGATTGAATGTCGTTCGACGCAGGCGCGGCAACTTCGACACTCGGGCTCAACGTGGCCCCGTTCCGCCAGGGCATGCTGGAGGCGACGGCGATCGCGCAGACCTTCCCGCCGGTGGTGACGGCGTTCCTGGCTAACCCGCTGCTGGGCGTGGCGGCGCTGGCAGCGACGGTGGGCCAGGCGATCGCGACCGGCCTCAGCTCGGCGATCGGCACGGGCCTGCAGCTCGCCGGCGACATGGAGGCGGCGACGATCTCGATGGAGGTGCTGCTTGGCTCGGCCGGCCGTGCCAAGTCGATGATGGTGGACCTCACGAAGTTCGCCGCCGCCACGCCGTTCGAGCTGCCGGGGATCGTGGCGACAGCCCGTCAGTTCCTGGGCTTCGGGATGGCGGCCGACAAGGTGCTGCCGTCGCTCAAGGCCCTGGGCGACGTGGCGGCGATCGCCGACAAGCCGCTGCAGGAGGTCGGGCTGATCTACGCCCAGGTGATGAGCAAGACCAAGCTCCAGACCGAGGAGCTGCTCCAGTTCGCCGAGCGGGGCGTGCCGCTGCGACGCGAGCTGGAGAAAATGACGGGGCTCAAGGGCACCGGCTTCGACGCCGAAGTGACCAAGGGGAAGATCTCGTTCGACATGGTGGAGGAAGCGTTCCGCCGGATGACCAGCGGGACGGGTGCTTTCGCCGATGGCGCGGCCAAGAGCAGCCTGGGGATCAAGGGGCTGCTGTCGACGCTGGCCGACGCCCGGGGCTCCTTAAACCGCGGCTTCGGGTCGGGGTTCGCGGAGGGGCTGAACTTCAAAGGCGTGGTGACGGACGCGACGGCGATCCTGGGCAACCTGGAGGGCGTGGCGACCAGCTTTGGCCAGCGGCTGGGCGGGGCTCTCCGGCCGGTCGTCGAAGAGGTGGTGGGCTGGATTCGCGACCACCCCCAGGAAGCGGCTGCCAAGGCGCAGGCGGCGGCCGACGCGATCGTGGCGGCGGTGGGTGCGGTGACCCGGGCAGTTCAGCAGGTGCTGCCGATCGCCGGTGCCATCCTGAACAACATCAAGGAAATCGGGCTGGGGGCGGCGGGCATCTCGGCTGTGCGGGTGGTGACCAACCTGGCGAGCAGCTACTTCACCCTGGCGGCGGGGATCGGCGCGGCCAACGCGGCCCAGGCGGCCGGCGGCGGCCCGGGCGGTCTGGGCGGGGCGGCGGCGGCTGCCGGCGGCGTTGGCGGTGCCGCACGCGGCGGACTGCTTCGCGGCCTGGGCGGACGCCTGGGGCTGGGTGCTGGCGCTGGGCTGGGCGTTGGCGGGCTCGCGTACGGCCTTACCGGCGACGTGGGGCTGTCGGGCGGGATCGGGGCGGGTGTCGGGCTGGGTGTGACGGTCGGCAGCTTCTTCGGCCCGCTGGGGCTGCTGATCGGGGCGTTGGTGGGCGGAGCCGGCGGGGCACTGATCGGATCGGGCACGCCGCTGGTGGACACCAAGCTGGGCAACAGTCGGACGGAGCGGACGGTGACGATCAAGGTCGGCCCGGATACCGACGCCGCGTCGCTGGCTCGGCAGATCGGCAACAAGTCGATGAGCGAGCTGCGACGTTGGCTGGAAGAACAGCAGGCGTCGGGTGAGTTCCGGTCTCTCACGGCGGAGGGCCTCTAATGGCCGGTGAGTTTGACGCACTGTTCAAGGCCACGTACGGCACGGCTGACTTTCAGCTCGTGGACTACACCGCCTCGGAGTCGGCCGAGATGAAGGACGGCCTGGGGAGGATCGGCACCACCGTCAGCGTGAAGGGTGAAGGGTACATCCAGGGGACCGACGCGGCGGACTTCGGCCTGAAGCTGGCGGCGGTGTGCGCGGCGTTCCGGCTGAGCGGCCTGCCGCTGCTGATCTCCGGGCTGACTGGCGTGCTCGAGTACAGCGTGCTGCCGGCGCAATCGCTGGAGGGCGGGCCGCACGTCAAGTCGTTCGAGCTGCTGCCGGCCGGCGAAGAGGCCCCGCTGGTCAAGAGGCTGCAGTTCGAGATCGCAACGTCGCTCAACCAGGGCGACGGCGAAGGCGGCGGCGACGAGCAGAGCAGCTTCTCGGTGTCGGTGGCCACGCGGGCCAGCAACCTCAAGGCAGTCACCTACCGCGGCGAGGGGCGCGGCACCAACGCCGCCGCCGTCTTCCGCACCGCAACCCAACCACGCATCCGCGCGTTGTACCCGGCCAACCTCTGGCCCCTGACGACCGAGGAAGTGAAGAACGTGGCCGAGGATCGGGTGGAGTGGACGCTGACCTTCACCGAGCTGGCGACACCGCTGCCGGCGGCACCGGCCGGCGCGGAGATCTTCGACGGTGACCTGGTGCGAGCGACGGAGCTGGACGAGCACTACGGCAAGGTGCAGACGCTGTCGATCGACTTCGCCTTCAGCGGCGACCCGATTGCGATCAAGGACCTGGTGCGGCCGGCGGGCACGATCCTCCGAGAACGGTGGGACTACAACACCCACCAGGACCGGCGGGTGAAGGCGTCGTTCTCGATGCTGAGCAGCACGGAGGGAGACGACCTGCTGGAGTGGGACAACACGTTCACGACGACGAAGGAAGGGGCGGACCGGCCGGTGTTCGAATACTTCGGCACGCTGCCGAGGTTCGGTCTGAAAGCCCCGGTCTACCGGGCCGTGCAACGCGGGCGTGCCTTGACCGTGCTGCGGTACCTGAAGGCGCCAGAGCCGATCCTGGACGCCAAGCTGCTGGCCAAGCCGCCGGTGGTGGTGTGCCGGCCGGTCGATCGAGTGCGGCGGGAAACCACGTGGGAGTATGAGTTCGTGAGCGAGGCGTCGCTGGACGTGACGGCCGAGCGGCTGGGCAAGCTCCGCCGGCCGGTGAATGCGAACCTTCAGCCGGGGTACTTCTAAATGGCGTCGGGCGTGACGTACAACCTCATCCGCTTCAAGGGCGTGCCCCTCACGCTGGAGGGCCAGTTCACCTGGCGGGCGGGGTTCGAGCCGTCGAGCAACAGCTTCACCTGCACGCCGGCCGGCTACGCCACGCTGGCGGCGGATCTGCGACGCGCGGGCGACCTGAGGTTCTACAGCAGCAACGACACGACGCCGGACCTGACGATCCAGGATCTGCGGATCGCCGACTTCCAGGCGGCGGAGATCGCACGCGACATCAACCCGCCGCACGCTCCGATCATCCAGAAGTATCGCGTGGTGCTGACGGACGCGCGGGAGACGTACAAGGCACCAAGGGGCGGGCGGGCCAACCTGCCAGCCAAGCGGGCGGCCACCGCCGCCGATCAGGACGAAGAGCGGCCCGAGGATCTGATCAAGACCAACAAGGACCTGATCGAGTACCTGATCGGGCAGATGGGTCTTCCGGATGTGGCCGGTGTACACGAGGGCGTCAACCAGTTTCCGTTCCTGCTCACCACGGCCGGGCTGGAGCAGCACGCGGCGACGGCCCTGGCCGACATCCTCGACGCGTTCGGCATGGTGCTCTGCCCGCAGATGGTGGGAGGCACCAAGGTCTACTTCTTCGGCGAGGGGCCGGCGCTGGACCTTCCCGCGGCCGACAAGCTGCCGGAGATCCCGCTGCCGGGTGTGGACCGGCGCGGCAGCACTGTGATCGTCACCAGCCGGCCGACGCCAGCGATCGAGACCAAGACGGTGACCGGGCCGTCCGATCGCACCTGGACGTTCGTCATGAAGGACCCGCTCCGCGCGGACGGCGTCTACCGTAACCTGAAGTCGATCGACGACCTGGGCGGCGACCCGATCGCCACGCTGCGCCGGAAGCTGTCGAACGTCGCCCGCGAACGCCAGCAGCTCTACCTCGACCAGCTCTACCGCTCGATTCGCCTGAGCCGCGCGGACTTCGGCGAGGCTCCGATCACCCGGGTGGTCAAGCGGCTGAAGAACGAGAGCAACCCCGAGGGCGGCGAGACGGTGACGATCCAGGATGCCGGGTTGATCGTCGAGGCCAAGATCGCGGTGAAGGACCCAATCACCGGGCGGTGGCGTCGATCGAGCTCGTTCGTCCGGTGCACGCCGGTGGGCCTGGAGTTCAGCGTGCTGACGGTGAAGGAGCCGTTGATCACGCTGGACGTGGACGACACCGACGATCCCTTCGCACACGCCAAGGAGCTGGCGGACGGCGATCTGCGGGTGACGTTCAGCCGTGAGATTCGTGACGACCAGAAGCGGCCGGTCTACTTCGACTTCGGCCTGCGTCAGGACACCGGCGGACTGACCGTGCTGGGTGATGCCGAAATCCAGAACGCCTTGAGCGACGGGAAGTCGGTGGTGCTGCAGCGACCGGAGATGCAGCTCGTCCAGGAGCAGGGCAAGCCAGACAACAAGGACCGGCTGACGGCGCAGGCCCGCAAGCTGGCGGAGCGGTTCGTCATCACCAGCGGTCGTGAGCCGTTGCTGGCGGCGGCGGCAGGCTTCCATCGGGTGGAGCTGAGCGGGCGGGTGTCGGAGGTAAGGATCAGCCAGGACCCACCGCGGACCGACGCCTATCTCAACACGTACTGGATGCCGAGCGAGTACTACCTGGCCCAGGTGCGCAAACGAACGGGCAACGGCAGCGGAGCGGGGACGTCGATCGTCCGGCCGGAGACCAAGCGGCTGTTCGACGGCACGGGCGGCGGCGTTCAGCCGGCCGTGCCGCTGGGCTTCGCCAGCAACTCGATCGAGGTACCGCCTGGGACGTTTCCCTGCCTGGCCAGCGTGGACGGTGGCAAGGCTGGCAGCCCGACTGAAACCTGCACGCTGACGTACAAGCTGTTCGACCAAACCGGCCAGCCACTGAAGTTCGCCAGCGGCGACCTGGTCAAAGAGCAGATCCCGGCCGTCTCACGATTCGCCACCTGCGAGTACGTCAGCCCGCCTGATCTCTCGCCGGCCCTGGCCTATCGCGACGTGGAGGGGACGATCAAGCTCTGGGCGGTGGGCAAGGAGATCCCGAAGACGGACTGGGTGACGGCGCTGGTCGAGTGGACCGTCGACGGCGACAACGACAAGATCCAAGGCCGCTACCGCGAGTTCCTGGTGCTGGAGGCCAAGGACGCCGGCGAGCTGGTCGACCTGCACACCGGGGAGGACTGCTGATGATCCCCCAGCCTCCCCAGATCCGCCGGCCGCCGCTGCGGTGGCGAACGTCGCCACGAACGGCCGCTCGGCCGTTCGTGGACCTTCTCAACGGGCCGATCAAGTTCCGCGACGGCAAGATCCTCTTCACCGAGACCGGCAAGATCGTGATGGGGGATTGCACGTCGGCGGTATGCTTCGGCTGTGCCGGCCGCGTGCCCAAGAGCCTGGTCGCGACGGTGGCCGGCGTTGATCTGGCGACCACCTGCACCGACTGCGCCCCGTTCGTCAGCGGCGAGTCGGCCCGGATCGTCAGCGGCACCGTCAACGGCACCTACAACCTTGCACGCAACGACGCCGCCGGTGGCTATTGCGGCTGGTCGGCCAACATCGACGGCATCGTCCAGCAGCGGCGAGCGGGCACCACCTGCTCGGGCATCCTGGTGTACGAGGTCACGCAGTTTTGGATCTACGTCAATCACCTGTCGGCCGGCTCCCCTGGCTTCCCTGGCACGCCGGTCGCGACGATCAGTAAGCGTGGCGACACGGGTGGGGCAGCTGGCGAGAGCGTGTTGTTCAACGGCACGCTGGCTGAAACCGACGACTGCGAGTCTGGGTGGGTGTTCAGCGCCGAAAACACCGTCCTGAACCCCTGCCTGAACAACTACGGCTTCGGCGGCTCCCCGGGTGCCAACGGCACCATCACGATAACGCCTGTGTTCTGATGGCCGACTTTCACAGCAACCTCGCCACCTGCCACCGCTGCCTGATCCGCGCGGACGCGTTCCGCTGCAATGGCGTGTGCCCCTGCGTGGTGGACGGCCGGGACATTGCCGAGCACGCCGCCCTCGATCTCTGCCCGCGGGGGCATTACCGCTGCCGTGGGCTTGGCGACCTGGTGGCGCGGGTGCTGAACAGGACAGGAATCGCCCGGCTGGCGAAGCGAGCGATCGCCGATCTACGGCAGGTCAACCGCTGGCTGCTGCCGGATGGTGCGGAATCGGAACCCGACTGCAGCTGCGAAGCCAGGCGGGTCGCAATGAACAAGGCGGTGCCGTTCGGCCGCCCATCGAAGGTGGTTTAAAGCCCCTTCGATCAGCCCACAAAAAAAGCCAGGCCGCATAGGCCCGGCTTTAAGTGCGCGCTTGACGCTCGTCTAAAGTCGTTGTCCAAGATTCTAAACTTGGGCGTCCAACTACATACACCCGCGAATCCTGCATGCAGGAGTCACGGGCTGATCATTCAACGGAGAGGGAGGGATTCGAACCCTCGCTACGGATATGACTCCGTAGAACGGTTTAGCAAACCGTCGCCTTCAGCCGCTCGGCCACCTCTCCTGACGACGTTCGGGGAGGCATCTTATCGTTCGCAGCGCGGAGCGTCAAACGGTGGCGGCATTTGCATCGTCGGCGACGTCTCCGCGAGACCTACGGAACGCCCGCGGTCCGCAGGGCGAACCGGCCGGTCAGGGCAAGCAGCGCGCAGCCGACCGCCATCAGGATGAAGCCGGGGATCATCAGATCGCGGGGACGCAGGCCGCCCTGGTTGTAGGCGATTGCGTTCGGCGGCGTACTGATCACGAATGGAACGCCCATCGACGCCGCCAGCGCCACCAGCACCGCGAACGACGCGGTCGGGCTGATGCCCAGGCCGATCTGGATGAGCATCGCCGACGCGGCGGTATTGCTGGCGACGGCGGAGATCAGGGCACAGGCAACGATGAATCCCAGCAGCAGCCAAGCATCGGGCATCGCAGACCCGTGCAGCGATCCGGCCATGGTGTGGGCGATGCCGGATTTATCGAGCAGTTCGCCCAGCGAGAGACCGCCGGCGATGAGCATCAGCGTATCCCACTCGATGCGCTTGAGGTCGGCCGGTTCGAGCAATCGAACGGCAAAGAGGGTTCCAGCTAATGCGATCGCAATCACGCCGGAGGGCACGTGGTGAAGCGGTTCGGTCAACCAGGCGGCGATCGTGAACAGCAGCAGCACCATGACGGCTCTGCCGCGATTGCCGAGCGGCGGCGCGTCGATGATGACCGCGTGCATGGGGCCACTCACCCCATGGAGCCGCACCAGCAGTACCCAGCTCACGGCGACCATGAACATCGTCAACGGCAGGGCGAACGCGATCCAGTGCGCAAAGTCGATCGCGAAGATGCCGCGGACCGCACCGATTGCGATCAGGTTCGGCCCGCTGCCGATGGGCGTGGCCATGCCGCCGAAGTTCGCCGCGAACGCGACCCCGAGCAGCACTGCCTGACGGAACCGCGCCAATTCGCCGGAAGTGGCAGCGCCGAGCGGGAACAGTGGCCGGAGGGTGACGATCATCATCGCGCCGGCGGCGATGTTGCTCATCCACATGCTCATCAGCGCGGTGCCGATCATGACGGCGGCGAGCAGTCCCCGCTGGCTGCCGCGGGAGCAGTGGACCATCAGCGCGGCGACGGATCGATCGAGTCCGCACTTGGATGCCGCCAGTGAAAGTGTGAACCCGCCGAAGAACAGCGCCATGACCGGATTAGCACCCCACCCCATGACGCGGCCGAGGGAGAATGCGGCCGGGTCGAGCGGGCCCAGCAGAAGTGGCGTTGCGGCCAGCAGCAGAAGCGTCGTCGCAAAGAGCGGGACGATCTCACTCATCCAAAGGACGAGGCAGGCACCAGCGATCGCCGTCGCCCGGGCGTGCCTGGGATCGTCGATCAGCAGCAGTGGAAGAGCGATCGAGGCCAGCAAGGCGGCAAGGGCGGCCCATCGGCCGGGCGTGGGCCGGGTGAATCGCGGGCGAGGTTCGTCGGATTCGTCGGCCATGGGCCCCGAGGATCATCGGGCAAAACGGGCTCGGCTGGAATGGTGGCGCACGACGTGCGCCGGGATGGGGAGGACTCCTATGGCCATAGGTCGCAGGCCCATGCGATAACAGTTTCGTTTTCCGATGGTCGGGCCGGCGCTCGGGGCGAATAATCCGTTGTGAAGGTTGGGGAGGATGAAGCACGGTGATGGCCGCAGGGCCGTCAGGCCCCGCTTTCGGAGGCTACCATGTCGACTCAATCACTTCTTGCCGCGGTGGAACGTTACCTTGAAGAAGAGCAGACCGTACTCGCCGCCTCGGGCGAAGCGGGCACCAAAGGGGTGGAAAGCCGTCTGGCAGCTGCGCGTCGGGCGTTGCGGCGGGAGATGGAATCGCTCAGCACATGGGAACACACGCCGCATGCGTTCTCTCGCGTGATGGTCGCGGTTGACGACAGCAAGCAGGCGGAGTGGGCGCTGGAACTGGGTGTAAGAATCGCACGGACCACGGGAGCCGCGATGGCGGTGGTTCATGTGGTTCCGGAGCCGGGTTCGGTCTCGCCGGAGCTGGCCTACGCCGAGCCGGCACTTCGGGCTGAGCGGCGTGAATCGGCGCAGCGGTTGCTTCAGGAGATCGTTTCCAGGATTCCCGAGGGCATCAAGGTGACGTCGGTGCTTCACGAAGGCGCGGCATCCCGACATATCTGCGCCGCGGCGAAGGACTGGGAGGCCGATGTCATTGTCATTGGCACGCACGGCCGTGGGTTATTGGGTCGGTTGCTTTTGGGTGGAACGGCCGAGATGGTCGTTCGCCACGCACATTGCCCGGTGCTGACGGTTGCTCACCCGCCAGTCCCGGCAACGCAGCTGAGCGAGGAGCCGGCCGAGCACGCCGATGCCGTTGCGGCCGCGGAGAGGTGATCGCAACGGTGGCGAACGCCGCCGGTTCAAAAGGCTCACGCTGTAGACGGCCGGTCGCGACGCAAGACGTCTCGGCCGGCCGGTCTTTTGCGCTCATCGGTTCAACTGCCAGATCGTAAAGTTGAGAAACGACGCGAAGGACACCCAGGCGATATAGGGGAACATCAAAGCGCCGGCCGGCCGGGAAACGCGCCAGAACAAGGCCGTCGTCGCAATGATGGCCAGTAGCAGCACCACCACTTCAACCGCCGCCCAGCCGATCTGCCGCTGGCTGAAAAAGATCCAGCTCCAGGCGACGTTGAGGAGCAGTTGGATCGCAAACAGCGTCAGGGCACGGGTGCCGAGCTTCGAGTGGGCCCGCCACACCAGGAACGCGGCGATGCCCATCATTACGTAGAGCGTGGTCCAGACCGGGCCGAAGATCCAAGGCGGAGGATTCCAGCTCGGCTTGACGAGTGTCGGATACCAGCTGCGGACAGCATCGGATGTCAACCAGCCGCCAATTCCGCCGGCCGCAAGGCACAGAATGATGAACCCGGTGAGGGCAACGGCGTTTCGCATGAATCTACAGTAGTCGCGACCGTTGCGTTTTGCGCTCGTCGGCGTATCTTCCCGGCCCGCCGTCGCCCATGAAACTCAACCCCGAACAGGAACAAGTCGCCGGTCATGTCACCGGGCGAATTCTCGCGCTGGCCGGGCCGGGCTCGGGAAAAACGCGAACCCTTACCGAGCGCACCGGCCGGCTGATTCGTGGCGGCGTAGACGCAGGGGCCATCCTCTGCCTGACGTTCACCAACAAAGCCCGCGACGAAATGCGCCAGCGGATTGCGGGAAGCTTCGGTCAGGCAGCCAACGCCGTGTTCATTTCCAACTTTCACGGCCTATGCGGAATTCTGCTGCGTAAGTTCGGCCGCCCGCTCGGTTACGAGCCTCGCCTGACCGTCATCGATTCCGACGACCAGATCGACCTGATACTGCAAATTGCGCGCAAGAAGGGAATCGAAGCCAGCAAGCCGCAAGCACGCCTGCTCGCCACTCTGGCCAATGACTGGCGCGAGAATCTGGGCGACGACGACGCGTTGGAGGAGCTGGCGTCCGGCCGGGCGAGCCACGAAGAAACAAACATCGTCCGCGACTACGTTCGGCTGATTCGCGAACGCGGACAGGTGGACTTCAGCGGGATGCTTTCCGAGACCGCCCGACTGCTTCGCAGCGAGGGGCTGGTGCAGGACAAATTGCAGCGCAAGTTCCGCTTCATTCAGGTGGACGAATACCAGGACACCAATCGTGCCCAGAATGAGATCGTCGAGCTGATCGCCGGCAAGGACGATAACGTGCTCGCCGTCGGCGACATGGACCAGAGCATCTACGAGTGGCGGGGGGCCAGCCCGGACAGTATTCCGCGGTTCATCGAGAAGGGGCGACACAAGACCGGCTCGTGCAAGGTCGTGAAGCTGGGCGTCAACTACCGCAGCACGCCGCAGATCGTGGAGGTTGCGGACCGGTTGATTCGGCACTGTTTGGATCGAATCGAAGTACCGTTCAGCGCGATCCGCCCGCCCGGCGAATTGCCCAAGTGTGTAGGCGTCGAGACGCCGGACCATGAGGCCGACGCGATCAGCCAGAACATCCAGAAGGAGATTCGCGAAGGCACTCAAGCGGCGGAGATCGCGGTGTTCTATCGCGCCAACGACATGAGCCGTGCCGTCGAGCAGGCGCTGACGCGGCGGCAGATTCCGTACACGGTGGTCGGCGGTGGAAGTTACTACGACCGGCTGGAGATCAAGGACGTCCTGGCGATGCTGCGTTTCGTCTGCAATCCCAAGGACGGCATCAGCTTCGCAAGAATCGCCAACAAGCCCACCCGCGGCATGGGCGATACGTTGATCGGTCGGTTAGAGAGCTGGGCCGAGCAGCAGGCGGCCGATCTTCTGACCGCGCTTCGCCGCGCACCGGAGATCACCGACGAACACGGCAAGCCCCTGGGTGATGCGGCGCTTCGGGCCTGTGGGGCGGTGTTGGACATTTTCAGCATCGGCTCGAGCGGGCGGAGCGTATGGTCGATCGCCGACGATCTGGTGACCCGATCACGGTATGATGATTTTCTGAAGGAGCGGTACGGCGAGAAGGCGAGCAAGTCGGCACCGCCGACCGCGACGCCCGAATACGAAGAGCGTAAGCGGAACGTGACGGAGTTGCTCAATAGCATCGCCGTCTATTGCCGCGACCATCCGCGGGCTGATCTGGCCGACTACCTACAAAGCATCAGCCTGTATACCGACAGCGATAAAGCCGACGACGCCCGAAGTGTTCGGCTGATGAGTCTGCACGCCAGCAAGGGGTTGGAGTTCGAAGTCGTGTATCTGATCGGGTGCGAAGAGGGGATTCTGCCGCATCACAAGGCGGTCTCCGATCGGCCGGAACGCGGCCTGGATGAGGAACGGCGGCTGTGTTACGTGGGTTTCACCCGGGCGAAGAAGACGCTGCGCGTGACCTGGTGCAAGAAAAGGCAGGACGTGACGTCGCGAAGCGCCGCCGGCAAGTTCAAAGCCAGTCGTCCAAGTCGATTTCTGGCCGAAGCGGGTCTGCTGTCGGCGGCGGAGTTTGAGGCGGCTGTCGCAGAAGCGAGGACGGCCGGTGGACCGGTTCGAACCCATCGTTCGAAGGGTTGAAGTGGGCGTCGGCGACTCGGTCGGTGATTTGCCGCGTGATCCTGGCAGTGACGGCAGCGCGGGAGAGCCGGTCAATCTTCACCAGATTGCCAGAATTCAGGTTGTCTTTTACGCACCTCCAGGGAGATCAAAAAGATTTGGTCCGAACCGCGGTCTGGTTTCCGTCGTTGTAGGTCAACGGGTTGTTGTAAACGGGCTCTACAGTACATTCGGTTCAAAGGCGATCCGGGTGATCCGGTCGCACAATGCAATCTTGGGTCCGGTGGAACCCGTCTAGTGTCAGGTATCGTCTCTGAGAGATTCGGACTTACGAAGACTCGATTGCCTGAGCACGTTCTGTCGGCGGGCGGAAAGCCGTAAAACGAGTCTTGCGTAAGCTTGACACAAGATCGTAATACCGAGCACAATGCATCTTGCTACAACGATCTTGCACAACATCTCACCGCGCGGTTGCAGCCAGTTCAATGCAAGCGGCCTATCAGGTCTTTCAGCAATAATTCGTCAGCTCCAGCGGGCGTTGTACATCAGTTTGATCGGAACACTGCCATGACACACGAACTCGTTTCCCACGGCGACGGGACCCAGACTTTCGAGACCGAGATTGTTTCGACAACTGTGGCAGGATTTGTCTACGTGATAGACGACGACCCGGCCATCCGCCGACTCGTCAGCACCGTGCTCACCAGCCAGGGCATGCGTGTCGAGTGTTTCGAATCGGGCAAGGCTTTTCTGAGCGCACATTCGTCCGACCTGCGGGGTTGCCTGCTTCTGGACGTCGATCTGCCGGAGATGTCGGGAATTGATATCCAGGGCGAGTTGAAGAATCGTGGCGTGCACCTTCCCGTCATCTTCCTGACGGGTGTCGCCGACGTTGATACCAGCGTCGCGGTCATGAAGCGCGGTGCGTTCGATCTGATTCAAAAGCCCTTCGATAAAGCTCGGCTCATCGCGGTGGTGCAGGAGGCGATCTCGCTCGACGCGAAGCGGGCAGTGGTCCGTCGCCGCGAGATGATTGCCCGCGGCCGCTACGACACCCTCAACAGCCGCGAACGCGAAGTGATGGCGATGGTCGTCTCCGGGATGGCCAACAAGCAGATCGCCCGGCAGCTTGAGTTGAGCGAGAAGACCATCGAAGTGCACCGCTCGCGGGCGATGACCAAGATGGGTGCCGACAGCCTCGCCGAACTAGTGCGGTTATCGCTCGATATGGGGATGGCCCCGGTCGATGCCCAGCTATCCAAATCCGATGCCTGAGGGTCTGGGAAAGTCGTCGCAACACGACAGACTCCTGATCGATTCTAATTCCATATCGATACCGGGCCCATTGGTCTGGCCAATCCATTTCTGACGCCCCGCGTTTGGTCGCGTTACCGACTTCCGTATGGTGGTCAGTCCTTCTGCGCCGTCGTTAAACCCCTGGGCAACAATCTGTCATCCAGTGGAAAGTATTCAGGTCCTTGCCGACGGAAGCGGCTGCGACGGCTGGGGCCGGTTTCATTTTGTTGATTCGGGTCGATTCCAACTTGCTTTGGGGTGCAATTGGTACCATTGTGTCCTCGGAGTCGGGACCGCCCTGTTGGGAGGTTCCCACTGATATGAATCTCGGTATCGCACGAACTGCCGACGGATAGGGTGTCGTCTATGGGGAGCAGTCACTGCCCGATAAACGCGTGAACGCGATTACTGGCACGTGGGATTTGCGACGGCAGAGCTTTAGGACGTATCGCCGGAGAGTTCCGGGTCTGCACGCCTAAGCGACACATTGTGTTGGATGCGAAGTTCTGGATCGCGTACCTCGAGCCTGCTCGGGGACGGCTCGAACATTAAACAGAGGACTAATCAGGTGTTTGGTCGTTTTCGTACACAATCTCGTCCCGTCGATCGTCGGCAACTCAGTCCTTCTTCAGAGATCGGCGGCCTCCGGTCGCGCCTCGTCGTCGCCAGGGCCTGGTGCCCCGTTGTCGAGACCCTCGAATCGCGCCAGATGCTGGCCGGCGACCTGGGCACTTCCGGTACTGCCACCGGCGGGTCGGGTACACAGGTCCTCGCCGCGGCGCTGGCGTCGCCTTCCGTGTCGGCGGTTCGGCCTGCCAACGGTACGACCGGCGTGCGCCGCGACGCGTTCATCGCCTGTGACCTGTCGCTTCCGAACGGCGGGCTCGATCCCACGACGCTCAACGGTTCTGTGACCGTCGTCAGGGTGTCTGACGGCGCGGTCGTGCCGGGAACCTCCGGCACCAGCGGTGGCGGCGATTCCATTGTGTTCCAGCCCCACGTCTATCTCGACCCCAACACGCTCTACCAGTTCAACGTGACCGTCGGCGTGAAAGACGTCACCGGCACCTCGATGACCCCGTTCTCCAGCACCTTCACGACCGGTACGGTCGGCGGGCCGGCTGCGAGCGCCATCAACTTCACGAAGGTCGAGCAGGCTGCGGCACAGGCGAAGGAGTATACCTCGGTCGTCATCGGCCCGGACGGCAAGCTTTACGCCGGCACTCTGGACGGCGTGATCCAGCGGTTCGATGTTGGCGCCGACGGCACGCTCAGCAATAAGCAGTCGATTAGCACGGTCAACACGGCCAACGGCGGAGCACGGTCCATCATCGGGCTGGTCTTTGCCCCATCCAG
This sequence comes from Humisphaera borealis, assembly GCF_015169395.1. Classification (GTDB taxonomy): domain Bacteria; phylum Planctomycetota; class Phycisphaerae; order Tepidisphaerales; family Tepidisphaeraceae; genus Humisphaera; species Humisphaera borealis. The sequence continues at coordinate 1,577,136 of NZ_CP063458.1, read as the reverse complement.
CACCTCGTCGAACCTGGTTCTTTTCGTCACCCACACCCAGCAGGCCGAAACCAACGGCACCAACTGGACCGGCAAAATCAGCCGCCTCAGCGGCGCGAACCTGGGAACCTACCAGGACTACGTGACGAACCTGCCCAGGTCCGTCCGCGACCACCTGACCAACCAGGCGACCTTCGGCCCCGACGGGGCGTTGTACGTATCCCAGGGTGCCAATACCGCGATGGGCGCTGCCGATCTGTCGTGGGGTAACCGCAACGAAAACCGTCTCAGCGCCGCGATTCTGCGGCTCGATGTCAACGCGATCGCCACGCGAATCACCAACGGCCAGGGCGCGCTCAACGCCAAGACCACCGAGGCCGGCGGAACCTACAACCCCTATGCCCCGGGCGCACCGCTGACGCTTTACGCCACCGGCGTTCGCAACGGCTACGACCTGGTCTGGCACTCCAACGGCAAGCTTTACACCGCCGTCAACGGATCGGCTGCGGGCGGCAACACGCCTGCGTCGAACACCACGTCCGGCGCGCGGCCCCCTTCGGGCGGGCTCTATTCCGGCCCGGTCATCCCCGGACTGACGAACGTCCGCGAAACCGAGCACGACTGGCTGTTTAACGTTCAGCAGGGCAAGTACTACGGCCATCCCAACCCGTCGCGCGGCGAGTTCGCGTTCAACGGCGGCAACCCGACCAGCGGCGTGGACCCCCAGGAGATCGCGTCGTATCCGGTCGGCGTGAAGCCCGACGTCAACTGGGCGCCGGCCGCCTATGACTTCGGCCAGAGCTACTCCCCGAACGGGATGATCGAGTACAAGAGCGACACCTTCGGCGGAGCCCTCAAGGGCAAACTGCTGGTGGTCCGCTATTCCGGCGGCGACGACATCATCGCGCTGACCCCCAACCTCAGCGGCGGCATTGATGCCTCTCAGACCATTGCCGGCATTGGCGGCCAGGCCGCATTTACCGATCCCGTCGACCTGATCGAATACCGCAACCCGGCCAATGCCAGCGATCCGCGCAACGGCATGCTCTTCATCGCCGAGTTCGGCGGACAGAAGATCACGCTCCTGCGTCCCAGCAACGTGACGGTCCCTCCGTCCCCGCCGCCCGGTCCTTCGACCGACGGCTCCGGCGGCCCCACGTCGGTGACCACCGTCAAGGGCACGAGCATCCTGCTCGACAAGGGTGTCCTGGTCATGAACGCCGTCCGCGGCCAGACCAGTGGTGCGGCCAAGCTTCGGATCACCAACACCAGCACCACCAACCTGAGCATCACCGGGCTGGCAATCTCCGGCGGAGAGGCCGGCAACTTCCAGATCACCGCGACCCAGGGTCTGCCCGGCGTTCTGACGCCGGGGGCGACGGTCACCGTGCAGGTGGTCTACAAGGCACCGGCCGCGACGACGCTGGGGATTCATACCTCGTCGCTCGTCATCACCAGCGCCGACGCGAGCAAGCCGTCGATCACTGTCCCGCTCCGCGGGCTCGCGACCGCCGGCACCGGCGGACAGAACGAACCCTCGCTTCAGCGGCTGTTCGACCTGTATCAGCTCAACATCAATACCGGCGATAAGAACGCCGCCAACACCGATCTCTACAACCTCACCGAAAGCCTCGGTGCCAGTGACGAAGTCGTTGCACAGCGATTCGTGAAGTCGGTCAGCGGGCCGATCATCATCCAGACGCTGGGCACCTTCGCCGGTGGATCACCGGCGGCGCGGTTCGGCTACTACACCGCCGGAAGCCCCACCAGCAAGACCGAAGTGCTGACGATCAACAGCACCGAAGCCCAGAGCGTGACCCTGAATCCCAATGGGCCCGGAAGCTTCGACCCCGGCGCTGCCACTTTTGGCCTGTACATCACGTTCCCGATCTTCGGCAACACGGCTTACAGCGAGGACAACCTCAACACCGGCGAACTCACCGCCGCCGACCGCCGCAAGGTTCGCTTCTACCCGCTCAAGAATGCCGACGGCACGATCGTCCCCAACGCCTACGTGTTCACGAGCGAGGATTACGTCAACGGCAACGGTTCGTTCGACGTCAATGACTTCATCGGCATCATCCGCAACGTGAAGATCGCCGCACCGTCGGTCACTGCAGAAGTCACCTACGAGAACCTCGACGGCGTTCCGTACAACGACCGCCTGGTGTTCAACCGCATCGGCGTGCAGCCACCGGCGCAGCTCAAGGACCCCGAGACCGGTCTGTTCTATCAGCCGCCGAACAACGTCGTTCACGACACCGGCTCGCTCAAGATCACGAACAACAAGAGCACGCCGATCACGATCAGTTCGCTCGTGCTTAGCAATGCCTCGGCATGGCGGATCACCGGTGGACCGGCGGCTGGCACCGTTCTTCTTCCGGGCCAGTCGGTGACGGTCACAATCAAGTTCGTCGCCACCGCGCCGCCGACCACGACCGTCAACGAAACGATCGACCTGACCGGCCGCAGCAAGAACGCTAACGGCACGTACAAGAACACGCTGACGATCACCACCACCGATGGCCCGAAGGTCATCGAACTCCGCGGCTACTACCAGCTCAAGAACGAGCAGGACCAGGAAGCGAATCTCCCGACGATCATCAACACGATCTTCGGGTTCGGAACCCAGATCCTTAAGCCGGGCGAAGCGCTAAACACCGGCGGCAAGCGGACCGCCGTCGGCGAGGAAGTGCTCAGCGGCCTCTGGCAGCGCGTGGACGCGAATCAGCCGGTGACGGTGCGGCAGCTCGTCGCGTATCAGAGCCAGGGCGATACGGCCAAGCTTTCGTGGTACGAGAAGTCGAACATGGCGCTGAAGGGGCTGATCACGCACAGCGGTGTCGAGGCGCAGAGCCTGCTCCCCAGGACCACCGCCGGCGCGACGGGCGCCAACGCGTTCAACCCGACGGGCAGCTTCGGTTTCCGCGTGGACAGCGAATGGAGCGAGGACCAGCTCAACAAGCAGGAACAGCCCGGTGGCAACTACGGTCACCACATCCGGTTCTGGCCGGCGCGAGACCGCAGCGGCAACCTGATCCCCAATGCGTACATCATGGGGATGGATTACCTGGCGCGGAACTACGACTTCCAGGACAACGTCTTCCTTATCACCAACGTCAAAGCGGCCAACGGTGCAGGACCTTCGCCGACCAACCCGGGCCCGGTCGAACCGCCGCCCCCGACTACAGGCCCCACGCTGGCCGGGCTTACGCTGCTCGATGCCGCCACCGATGCGCCGCTCGGTTCATTCGCTGACGGGGCGGTGCTCGATCTGACCGGCGGCAAGCAGTACACGGTTCGTGCCGAACCGGGTCCGACCGCCATCGGCAGCGTGGTGTTCAGCGTCAACGGCAGTGTGGTCCGCACGGAAAACTTCAGCCCGTACAGCATTGCCGGTGAAGTCGGCTCCGACTACACGCCGTGGTCAGTGCCCACGGGTGCCAGCACCCTGATCGCGACGGCCTACTCCGGTCAGAACGGTACGGGCGTCGCGGGTACGCCGATCGTCGTGAACTTCTCCACCGCCGGCACCCCGACCGTGCCTCCGCCGGTGACGTTCTCGCCGGTCAGCATTAACTTCCAGCCGGCCGCGGCACCCGCGGTAGCGGGCTACACGATCGATGCCGGCGACATCTACGCCGCCCGCAACGGTTTGACCTATGGCTGGTCCGCGTCCAACGCCGATGCCGTTGCCGACCGGGAGATCAACGCCGATCAGTTGCTCGACACGAACGTCGGCGTGAAGGCCGGTACCCGCTGGGAGCTTGCAGTACCCAACGGAACTTACACCGTCACGGTGGGCGTCGGCGATGCAGCCGCGACATCGACGAACAACGTCTGGGTGGAAGGCCAGCAGTTATTCAACTACCAGGGCCTGGCCGCCAATGTGTTTGCGAGCAAGTCGATCACTGTCACGGTGAATGACGGAAAGCTCAGTATTGGCATCGGCGGTGCGGCGACGGGTGCGACGCACCTGACGCACCTCCAGGTCGCCGCCCCCGGCAGCCCGGCCGTACCACCGACCTCTCCGCCACCGGTGTCGCCGCCGGCGTCTCCCCCGCCCGCGACCACTTTCGGTGTCACCACCCTGACACTGGTCGACGCGACGACGGATCAGGACGTCGCCACCATCGTCGATGGCATGACCATCGACTTCAGCGGCGGCCGGACCTACAGCATCCGGGCCAACACCGCCGGCGTTACCAAGAGCGCGGTCTTCAAGCTCGACGGCAATGTCGTGCGGGTGGAAAGCGCTCGACCGTTCGCAATCGCCGGAGACATCGGAGCGGTCGTCGGGACGGATACCGCCGACTACCAGCCGTGGGTCGTCTCCAACGGCGCGCACACCCTTGATGTCCAGGGATTCAGCCTGGCCAATGGCGGCGGGTTGGCCGGTTCATCGGTCATCCGGTCGGTCATCGTGACAGGGCTGTAACGCCAAGTCTTTGGACCGCGACCTAAACAGTAAGCCCCGCAGCGGCGATCAACTCGCTTCTGCGGGGCTGTTCTATTCTGCGGGGCTTTTCCTGCTCGCCGTGCTTGACGGCCGCGAGCCTACCCGCGGATCTGATATAGCGTGTCGCCGAGCACGACATCTACTTCCTCACCCAGCGAGAGCCACTGAGCCGACTCAGGGTACTCCTTAAGCAGTGCGAAGTAGGCGTCGGTGTTGAACTTGACCTCCTGCTGTCGCAGAGCCTTGTTCTTCGCGACAGCCTCCTGCGCGGTGGCATCGGTCCAGGTCTTGCCATTCTGGTAGAACGCACGGCCGTTCACGACACGGGCCTGCTGGGTGTAATTCTGTGCCTGCCGGTACCCGTATTCATTGCCGGTGCCGCCGCTACCAGCCGCCGCGGCCTGTCCGGGCTCTTGCGGTTGCCTTCCGCCGGGCGTCGTCGCGACGGGGCCGGGGGCTCCGGCGGGGCGCTTCCGCAGTTCTTCGCCGCCACGCTGGCCCTGCTCCAGATTCCACTGCTGCTTGAGCGCGTCAACATCCTTGGCGTTGGCGACAGCCTTCTCGCCGGCGCGGGATCGGCGGTCGCTGAACTCGTCGCGAGCCGATTCGTATCGGCCGGCGGCACTGCTGGCGGCGGGGGCGTCGGCTCGCAACTCCCGCAACGTCTGCATCGCCAGCGGCACGTTCCGCCGCGACTCGTCTTCGAGAATCAGGAAAGCGGTATATGGCGTGACGATGCCATGCTCCCGCGCCAGCCGAGTCACTTCATCGCGAAGCTCCCTCGACTCCCCGCGCAGGCGGATTTCGTCCAGCAGGAAGCCGATACGCCGGGTCGCCCAGAGTGCCGGAATGAAGGCATTCTTCGTCTCCTTCTCCGCGAACGTGACGTCCTGCACGAACGTCTGCTTCTGACCGTTGAGGGTTCCGCTGATCTTTACGGCTGCAGCACCTTTGCCGCTGTAGCGGCCGAACAGGATGACCTGCTCTCCCTTGAACAGGTCCGGCAGGGCGTTGGGATACAGTTGCGTTGTCTTGATGTCGCCGCCGGTGAAGGTCACTTCCACGTTCGCCAGCACCGGTTCCTTGATCTTCGTGTAGAAGTTGCTGAGCTTTACCTCGAGGTTTTCGTCGGGGAGGACGTACTGGCTGAACGCTCGCGTGCCCGATGCAATCCTGTCGAGCAGGTGCGTGTTGACGTCAGTGCCGATGCCGAAGGAGAACACGCGGGTCGAACCGGCCGCGCCACCTTTTTCCTGTGCCTTGTTCATCGCCGCAAGAATGTTGTCTTCGTTGGTCTCGCCGATCGTCGGCTGCCCGTCGGTCAGGAAGATCACGACGTAAGGGCGCTCCTTGTCGTCGCCGCCACGCTTGGATTTTAGTTCCATCGCCTTGGTCAGTGCGTCGTTGATCGCGGTACCGCCGATGGGGCGTAACGAGGCGACGAACTTCTGTGCCGTCTCCAGGTTTGCCTTGTCGGCAGCGCGGAGTTCGTTAAACAGGGGCTCGGCTTCAGTGCTGAAGCGAACGATTTCGAAACGGTCTCCTTCGTTAAGGTTCTGCAGGCAGAACGAGAGCGCCTTCTTGGCCTGCTCCATCTTCTTGCCGTTGTTTTCCGACATCGAACCGCTGGTATCGAGAACGAAGCAGACGTCCTTTTTCTGGATTTCGCCTTTGGGTGCGGTCATCCCCGGGGCCGCCAGCAACAGGAAGTAGCCGTCGTCCGGGCCGTTGCGATAGGTGAGCAGATCGACGGAGACGGGCTTGTCGGTGCGCGAGTAGATGACTTTGAAGTCGGTGTCGGGTCGCACATTGGCCCGCTCCCAGCCGACAACCGCCGCCTTGTCGCCGTCTCGCTTGATCTCGACGTCGTGACTGGGACAGTAGAGGCTCTTGATAGGCTCGGAGCACTTGAGGCTCACCTTGACCGACACCTGGCTGAGCGGCTTGGAGCTGAACTTTTCGGTGTTCAGCGGATAGACGTATTCGGTCAATCCGGTGTCTGTTTTAAGAAGCTGCGTATAGGTGATTTTGACGGGCTTGCGGCTGTGTGGCTCGATCGGGAAGATGCGAACCTTGAACGCCGACCGGCCCGCGTATTCGAGCAGGGCGGGATCACGGGCCTGGCGGACGATGTCTTCATAGATTTGCCGGGCCTTACCGGCGTCGAGGAGTTCGGCCTCCATCATCTTGCCGTTGACGTCCATCGAGAACTTGTCGATGTGAGTGCCGTCCGGCAGGGGGAACAGGTAAGTTCCTTCCAACCGCTGCGGGTTTGGATTGTAGAATTCCTGTTCGACCGTGGTTGTGGCAACGCTGTCCGAGATCTCGACGTTGACCCGATGATAAGTGACCTCGAGCGGTGCGAACGTGAAGTGCCCGGGCGTCACCGGGCGAGCCGGCGGGTTGTGGATCACGATGAAGCCGTCGCCTCGCGCGGGCATTGCGATTCCCATGATGGCAATCAGCAGAACCGTAAGAAACCGGCAGGCCGCGACGACACGTCGCCTGCCGACTAGGATAAACCCCGCACGAGGCTGTGAGACTCGGAAGTCGAAGGCGGTAAGGCAGTTGAGCATGGCGGTCTCCGTCCGGGGGTCTGAGGCAGAGGAAGCATCGGCGGGCGTATGTCCCGATGTCGATCTCCACTCATTAGACCCAGCCGCCTGGTGAAAGTTTCATGCGGACCAATTCGCAGGAGAGCGCAACTTGAAATTGACCCCAATCATCGCGGCATCCATCGGAGTTTTCGGCGTTGTCGCCGCGCCGGCTTTCGCCGCAGATCCCCTCTCGCCCGGCGAGCGTATCTGGTACGCCCAGGGCCTGACGCACCCGATGGTCGTGCACATCCCCATTGCACTGCTGCTGGCTGGCGCGATCGCCGCGGTGCTTCGGGTGGTGTTCCGCCGGATTCCGATCAGTATCGTCTACTACTGCCTGGCGATCGGGGCTTTGGGCGCTGTGCCGTCCGTGCTGGCCGGCTGGGCGTGGGCGCCGCAGAAGGATTCGGGCTTCATTGACCCCTTCGATACCAAGAGTGACATCTTCTGGCACCGCTGGGGCGGAATCGCCGTGACGGCGATCAGCCTGGCCGTGCTGGTCTGGGCGACCGTTCAGCTCCGCCGGAAGCACCGGTATGAACTGAAAGTGGCGACCGAAAGCGCCGCCGCGATGCGGGCTGCCGAAACCGGCAAAGGCCTGACTGTCACCGCCACCCAGGCTCCCGGACAACTCGGCTGGCAGTTCGCCGTCGTGCTGTTGGCGGGTGCGATGGGGTGGGTCGCCCATGACGGCGGTGAGTTAGCGTACCCCAACAATCTAAAGAATATCATCGCGCTGGCGACCGGGGAACAGTTGCCCAAGCACATTGCCAAGGAACGCGAAAAGGAGAAGAAGACGCCATCGGTTCCCGTTGCCGCGCCGCCGACCCGCCCGGCAATTCCCGCAATTCCCGGCACGCAGGAAGCCGTCACGATTCCGTCGGCGACCGCTCCGGCTTCCAAGCCGGCGACCGTCCCCATGGCCACTACCGGCGGGAAGATCGACTTCGCCAAGGAAGTGTGGCCCATCTTCATCGACAAGTGCATCTACTGCCACGGCGAAGAGAAGAACAAGGGTAAGCTCCGCATGCATACCGAGGATCTGGCCTTGGTCGGCGGGAGCGACGGCCCGCTCTACATCAAGGGAAACAGCGAGGAAAGCCTGCTTATCAAGCACATTCTGACCGACGACGAGGACGAAGTAATGCCCCCGCCGAAGGAAGACAAACCGGTCACGGCCGAAGAACTCCGAATCCTTCGCGCGTGGGTGAACGAAGGTGCCGTCTGGGCACCGGTTCCGCCGGCCAAGTAGCCTTCAAGTACGCCACCTCGACACCGATTTGCCTCGAAGCCCCATGCCTTCGCCGCGGCGAGCGCGCGGGGCTTCTGTCTTGAGGTCGGGCAAACCCCTGCATGGAACATTAAACTAATCTCACGATTCGCTCGTCGATTTTTTGCGTATCGTTACGATCGTCAAACCAGTTGCAGCTGCATCGCCAGTTGGATGCAGTGACTGGTCCCCATTGTCGACATCCCGAGGAGGAACGTCATGCACCGTCTTAGCACCGAACCCGTCAAAGTCAGCGTCATTGAGACCCTTGAAGACCGCAAACTGCTGAGCACGGTCGTCGGCATCAGCGGTCGCGATGTCCTGGTCTACTTCGATTCGGCCACGCCGAACCAGACCATCGCCAAGACCAAGGTGAAGGGACTGGCCCGCGGCGAATCGCTGGTAGGGCTCGACTTTCGCCCGGCCAACGGCCAGCTCTATGCACTGGGCGACACCAGCCGTCTTTACCGCATCGACCCCACCAACGGGCGGGCGACGGCAGTCGGTGCCGGGGGCGCGGCATTCCTGCCGGCGCTGTCAGGCACCGAGTTCGGCTTCGACTTTAATCCGTCCGCGGATCGCATTCGGGTCGTCAGCGACACCGACGTCAACCTGCGGCTCGATCCCGACACCGGGGCGGTCGTAGACTTCGATGCCGGCGTCGCCGACACCCAGACCGATCTTCCGCTCACCTTCGCGACCGGCGACATCAACGCCGGAGCCAATCCCACGGTCGTCGCCGCCGCCTACACCAATAACGTCGCCGCCGGTACGCCGACCGCGCTCTACGGCATCGACGCCGACCGCAACGCGCTTGTCGCGATCGGCTCGGTGGACGGTGTAACCGACTCGCCGAACAACGGGAACGTGACAACCATCGGGGCCCTCGGCGTCGATGCGACACAGGTCACGGGGTTCGATATTGAGACCGTCGGCAGCACGAACAATGCGTTCGCCACCCTGGCAACCGGGGCCAAGGGTCGCAGCGGCTTTTACAGTGTGAACCTGACGTCAGGTGCGGCCACCCTCATCGGCGAAGTTCGCGCGGTCAACGCGCCGATCCGCGGCATCGCCGTCGTGCCGTCGGGATCACGGATCGTCATCGTCAATCCCGCCAACCGGCTCTACACCATCGACGCGGCGATACCCAATCTCAAATCCAGCCCGGTCCGAATCAGCGGTTTGGGCAAGAAAGAGAAGATCATCAGCATCGATCAGCGCCCGGCTGATGGCACGCTGCTGGGCCTCTCGAACCAGAACCGCCTGTACTCAATCAACGTGTCGACGGGCGCGGCCCAGGCCGTCGGCTCACGGAACACGGTGACGCTGAACAAGAAGGCCAAGCTTGATATGGACTTCAACCCCAGCGTTGACCTGATCCGCGTCGTGAACACTGCCGGCGAAAACGTTCGCTACAACCCGATCGACGGGCAGATTGTTGACTCCGACGTCGTCACCGCCGGCGTTCAGTTTGACGGACCGATCGTCTACGCCAGCACCGACGTTAACGCCGCCGCCACACCCAGCGTGACGGGTATTGCCTACGGCAGCAACGTCGCTGCGACGCCTAGCACGACGCTCTTCGCGATTGACGCCAAGCAGGATGTGCTGGTCACGGTCGGCACCGCCGGCGGGGCGACGTCGCCCAACACGGGGCAACTGTTCACCGTCGGAGCGCTGGGCGTGAACGTCAAAGACGTTTCGCTGTTCGACATCGTCACCAACAACTCGGCCGACACCGGCTATGCGATTTTCCGCCAGTCGTCGGGCGGCCGGGCGCTTTACCGGATTGACCTGACGACCGGTGCCGCCACGGTGATTGGAAATCTGCCCAACGGCGTCGTCCCCGTCGGCATGGCGTTGAGCTTCCCTGTTGCGGTCTGAAGCTGATCGCGGCTTTTCAAAATCCCTCGTCTGCAACTGCTGCCCCGCCCGCGTCAAACCGGGCGGGGCACCGTATTTTACGGCCGGCGATCTGATCGCCAGGCGTCCGATAGTCGAGAGGATCGGCCGTAACTGACGCTGCAGAGCGGTTTGGGACGATGTTCAGGCGGTAACGCCCGACACCGGAATGCCGACCGATGACACAACCCCCGAACCTACCGCTGATCCAACCCCTTGAACCCCGCCGACTCTTTGCCGCCACGCTGGCTTTGACCGGTCCGAGCACGCTGCTGGTGTTCGATTCGGCGACGCCTGATGACACGCTCGGCCGCATCAAGGTCCGGGGAATGGCCCGCGGCGAAGCACTACTGGGGATCGACTTCCGTCCCGCCACCGGGCAGCTTTTCGGCCTGGGAAGTTCGAGCAGGCTGTTTCGCATCGACCCGACCACCGGCTTGGCGACGGCGGTCGGCGCGGCGGCGTTCTCTCCGCCGCTGGCGGGTACGGAGTTCGGCGTGGACTTCAGCCCCGTCGCCGACCATTTGCGCGTGGTCAGCGACGCCGACAGCAACTTTCGCGTCGATCCGATCACCGGCACAGTGATCGACGACAACGACAACATCGCCGGCGTGCAGATCGACATCGCACTCGCGTATCCGCAAGGCGATTCGTCGTTCGGGATTAACCCGTCGGTCGCGGCGATCGCACACAGTAACAACACCGTCGGCGCTTCGTCCACCACCCTGTTCGGCATCGACGCCGATACCAACACGCTGGTGCGCATCGGCTCACCTGGCGGAACACCCACGTCGCCCGATACCGGCGGCCTTGCAACCGTGGGCGGACTTGGCTTAGACGTCACGCAATACGCCGGTTTCGACATCGATAACCGCGACGGCGTTCAGACGGCCTATGCGTCGCTGACCAATACCGCGAACCAGAGCAACTTCTACACGATCAATCTGTCCACGGGCACCGCAACCCGCGTGGAGCGGATCAAAGGCAGCACGACCCGAACGCCCGTCCGCGATATTGCTGTCGTGCCCAAGGGCGAGCGCGTGCTGATGATCGACGGCAAGAACAGGCTCGTCACCGTCGACAGCAACCTGCCGAACGTTCCGCTTTCGAGCGTCAAGGTCGAAGGGCTCGCCGATAAGGAAGCCCTTGTCACGATCGACGTCAGGTCTTCGTCGCAGATCGCCTACGGCTTCACCAACCAGAATCGCCTTTACGCGATTGACGCCGCGACCGGCGCAGCGTCGGCAGTCGGTACGGCGACGGACGTCTCGCTGAAGCCCGGCTTCCCTGCCGACATGGACTTCAATCCGGTCAGCGAGGTGGTTCGCATTGTGAACACGGCCCGCGACAACGTGCGGATCAGTGCCGGAACGGGGCAGATCATCGACCCCGATCCGTCGCTGGCAGGAACGCAGTTCGACGGACCGCTCGCCTACGCCAGCACCGATGCCAACTGGGCGTCGAACCCGGCGATCTCGGCGATCGCGCATACGGACAACTTTGCCGGTGCCACCTCGACCACGCTTTACGCCATCGACACGCGGCTGGCGGTTTTGACGACGATCGGTTCGCCCGGTGGCACCACGCCGCCGACCAGCGGGCAGGTATTCACCGTGGGCGCGCTTCAAGCCGCCGTCACCGGACCGGTCGGGCTGGACATCGTGACGCGAAACGGCACCGATCGTGCGCTGGCGACGTTCGGTGTTCGCGGCAAAGTCGTGCTGCTGTTCAGCGTCGATCTCAACACCGGCCAGGCGACGCCCATCGGCCTTGTGCCCAAGGGGTTCGCCCCGATATCGATCTCCATCCAGTAGGGTCCGCCTTGGCGGACGCGGCGTGCCACCGTTACGAACGCAATCACCGGCCCGGCGACCTCTCGCGTCCGCCAAGGCGGACCCTACGGTGCTCAGGCAGACCCTACGGTTGTCGCGTATTATCCCGGAATGCCGACTGCACCGCCTTCACTGACCGAACTGCTGTCCACGCCGGAGGAAGCCTACGACGTCGCGACCAAGGCCGCCGGGCCCGCCGGGGCGCTCCCGCTGACGGATGACATCCTGCGCAACTGGGCCAGCGGCGATCTCTTCGGGCTGACGCAGAACGCCGGCATGGGTTGGAACCCGGCCGAACTGGGCCGAAAGGAGTTTCTCATCCTTTCCACCAGCGGCGGACTTCGTGCCGACGACGGAACGCCAATCGCACTGGGGTACCATTCGGGGCATTGGGAGGTGGGGCTGCTCATGCAGGCCGCCGCGCGCGAGTTCAAACGCCTGGGCGCGATTCCGTTCGCCGGGTTCTGCACCGATCCCTGCGACGGTCGAACGCAGGGGACCGCCGGCATGATGGACAGCCTGCCGTACCGCAACGACGCGGCGATCGTGCTTCGGCGACTGATTCGGTCGCTGCCGCGCCGCTTCGGCGTGATGGGGGTTGCCACCTGCGACAAGGGCCTGCCGGCGATGATGATGGCGCTCGCCGGCTGCGGCGATATGCCGTGTGTCCTGGTGCCTGGCGGCGTGACGTTGCCTCCGGAAGAGGGCGAAGACGCCGGCAAAATCCAAACCATCGGCGCGCGTTACGCCCACGGGACGCTCACGCTCGAGGAAGCCGCCGAACTCGGCTGCCGGGCCTGTGCCTCGCCCGGCGGGGGGTGCCAGTTCCTCGGCACCGCCGCCACGTCGCAGGTCGTCGGCGAAGCGCTGGGCATGTCATTGCCGCATTCGGCACTGGCCCCCTCGGGGTCGAAGCTCTGGCTCGATATCGCCGTCCGATCCGCCCGGGCGCTGAGCGCCATCGAACTGCGCCGAATCAAGCTGCGCGACGTCCTGACCGACAAGGCGATTGAGAATGCGATGACGGTGCATGCCGCGTTTGGCGGGTCCACCAACCTCCTGCTCCATATCCCGGCGATTGCCCACGCCGCCCGTTTGCGACGGCCGACGGTAGACGACTGGAACGCGATCAATCGCAGGGTGCCGCGACTGGTGGATGCCCTCCCCAATGGCCCGGTCGGCCATCCGACGGTGCAGGTCTACCTCGCCGGCGGCGTACCCGAGGTAATGCTGCACCTGCGGGATCTCGGTTTGCTCCACCTTGATGCCCTGACCGCCACCGGCGCGCCACTCGGCGAGATGCTCGACTGGTGGCAGAACAGCGATCGTCGCCAAAGGCTCCGCGCGACGCTGCTTTCGCAGGACGGCATCGACGCCGGCAATGTCATTATGTCGCCGGGCGTCGCGAAGGAACGCGGCCTGACCAGCACAGTCACCTTCCCCCGCGGCAACCTCGCACCCCAGGGCAGCGTCATCAAGAGCACGTCGATCGATCCCACCGTCGTTGATATCGACGGCGTCTATCGCATGACCGGCCGGGCACGCGTCTTTACCGCCGAGCGGTCGGCAATCGCCGCGATCAAGGCCAACCAGATTCAGCCCGGCGACGTCATCGTGCTGATCTGCCGGGGACCGATGGGCGCTGGCATGGAGGAAACCTATCAGATCACCAGCGCGCTCAAGCACCTGCCGTTCGGCAAACATGTGGCGATCGTGACCGATGCGCGGTTCAGCGGGGTCAGCACCGGCGCGTGTATCGGACACGTCGGTCCCGAGGCACTGGCCGGCGGCCCGATCGGAAAGGTGCTCGACGGCGACCGCATCCGCATCGTCATCGACCGTAATGCGCTGGAAGGAACGATTGACCTGGTCAATGACGCCGGCGATTCCGCGTGGGGGACGGCGGAACTATCCCGCCGCTTGCCCCGTGCCGATCTTGCCGCCGACCCCGGCCTTCCAGCCGACACCCGGCTCTGGGCGCTCCTTCAGTCCGTCAGCGGCGGCACCTGGGGTGGCTGCGTGTACGACGTCGAATTGATCGAGAAGGCACTTTCTGGCAATCGATGAGTGCATGGTTGGCTACGACGTGATCCATCCCGATTGCAGAAGCACGAGCCAGAAGGTGATCGTGATCGCGGAGAACGCGGTCGTCCAGAAGACGCAGTCGGCGGTCAGTTCGGCGTCGCCGCCGACCTCCAGCGTGACCAGCAGCGTATTGATCGCCGTCGGCACGCCGGCCGTGAGGATGAGATTCTCCGCCGGCCACGGCCAGAGCGCCAGGACCTCCGATCGGCCGACAAAAAGCCGATGCAGCCCGTAGAGCATCAGCGCCATCTGTGCCGGCGCCCAAAGCAGCCGGACGACCAGCACAAACGAGACCGGCTTCCATCGCGGCCAGCGCGGTTGCAGTGCCAATTGGGCCCCGAGGGTGATCAGTGCCAGCGGGACCAATCCGCGCGACAGGTATTGCGCGGTCAGGTTGACGATCTTCGGGATCTCGCCCCCTTCCACGCGCCACCATCGGGCCAGCAGCGCGATCGCCAGCGTGTACGCGGTGGGCATTCGTACAAACTTTCGCAGCGAGTCGGCGGCCGATCCTCCGCCGGCACTTCCTGCGATGAAAAGCCCGACGGTGAAGTTGAGAATGTTCTGGCAGAACACGACAAATGCCTGCACGGCCGGACCGTTGCGGGCCGCGGTCGGAGCCGTTGGGGGCGCATGGAACGGAGGCGGGGCGGTTGGATCGGATTGAGGTCCCGAATCTGCCGACGGCGATGCCCTGACGCCCGAAACCGCTTTCCCCGGATAAGCCAGTTCGGACAGCGCCAGCCCGTAGTTGCCCGCGTTGTAGAACATCACGCACATCGCCATCGCGGCAATGGTTTTACGGCTCGCCCCGACTGCCCGGCCTACACCCCAGACGAACCCGCCCAGGATCGCCACTTGAAGGACCGTCGCCAGCACCACCCCGGCGGCCTGACCGATCGACAACTCACTGTTGACCACGTGATCGAAGAAGAACGCTGGCAAGAAAATGTAGATGTTAAGCTTGGAAAGTGAGCCGACGTCGATCTTGAACCGCCAACGTGCCAGCGACCCGAGCAGTACCAGGACGAGAATCGGCCCGAGGATGTTGAACAGGATGGAAGTGATCACGGGGGTGTTGGGTCTGTGCGGTTCGGACGTCTGGTTTGTTTAATCGGGCGGGTATGGGCCGAAGATGTGTTTTCTTACAAGAAGTTATCGGAGCGTGACAGTCTTTTTAGGTTGCGCTTTGACCGTTTGCCCCTAAGTTATGGTTGTGGCAAGATAACCATTCTGGCCGGCGGTGGGGCATGCCCGGCAACGCATGCCGTGGTGAGCCGCGGGCGGCCAGACGCAAGCGGCAACATCGCCGCACCAGCCGATCGCTCGTCCATCCCGCAGGGTGGGCGAATGTTGTAACTCCCCGGGATTGTGCCAGATGCTTCTGCAGACCAATAGTTACATCGTCCCCAAGGAACGCCGGGCCGAACACGTCCGCCTCCTGCGTCGATTTCGCCAGGTCCTGATGCGGTTGGGCTGCGACCTGTTCGAAGTCTACGAGCAGATGGGGCCGAACTGGACCAGCGGTGATGGCAGCGGTCGTTTCGTGCAGATCATGCGCTTCCGGGACCGCAAGCATCAGCGTGAGGTTCACGCGTCCGAACAGTCCGATCCCGCCGCCCAGCAACTCATCGCCGAATTCTGCGACCTCGTGAACCTTCCCTATCAGCAGCAGCAGGGGCTGCTGGCGATCGGGTATTACCAAGGCGTCATTGACGTTCCCGCATCGGCGATCACGAAGCAGGCCGCCGCGGCACAGGCACCGGCACAAGCACCGGCACCGGTCGCGCGCAAGCGAGCCGAAGGAACCCCGCCGCCGTCGTTCGGTTTCGGCGTCCCCTCTCCGACGGCGGCTGCCGTTGTTCCGGCGGCCGCGATGGGGTTCGGCGGCGGTATCGCATCGGCGGCGTTTGCCGATTCGTCGCAGGCCTCGGACGAAGCCCCCGAAGACTACGCCGGCGAAGAACAACCCGAAGATCACTCGGCTGATGCCAACGAAGAACTGCCCGCCGAGAGTGAGGCCTCCGGCGACGCACTGGAAGAGCAATCCTCCGAAGAACCGAACGACACCGTTGCGGCCTCCACGCAAGCTGACGCAGACGACCACGAAGCTGAACTCGAACTCCCGGAACTTGACGGCCTGTCCGACGAACTTGCACCGGTCGAAGATCCGATCGGACAACAGGCCTTCGAGCAGCAGTTCAGCTCGGCGGTGGAGGAAGAGCCGGAAACCGGCGAGCTCGAAATCTTCGAGCCCCATGAAGAACCTCACGAAGAAATCCCCGAGATAGCGGCCGCCGGTGGCAACGACGACGACCTGCATGAAGACCTCTCGGCCACCCTGAGCGAAACCGGCATCGACGATGTTGCGTTCGCGGAAACCTCCGAAGAGGAGGCCGGCGACGACCAGACGTTCTCCGCAGAATCGGCGGCAACGGAGGCCGAACCTGAGTCCACGAATGAGGTGTCGGTCGACGCGCCGGTCGGCCAGGACATCACCGAGGGGCATGAGCTTTCGCTACCCATCGATAGCGATACTGAAGCTGCCCTGAATGGTCTGGACTTTACCGACATCGGCCCCGCCGAAACGGCCGGATTTTCGGGCATGGCAGAACCAGATGCCGATGCTGCCGCCGAGATTGCCGAGCCAGGTGAGGTCGGCGAGGTCGAGGCCGGCGGACCGGAAATCCCCGCGGAGGTCGCACCTGAAATCGCCGCCGAGAGCGAAGTCGACGAATGGCAGCCGGTTGCCGAAGCTCCGGAATCTCTCGAGTTGTCGCAGGACTTCCTGCAATCGGCCGAGACCGCCGAAGCCGCGGAGTTTGGCGGGGAGCCGGTGGACCTCACCGCTGAAACGCCTTTGTTGGATCAACAGCCCGTGTCCGAACACGACGAGGGTCTGTCGCTCGCCGACGTACCGCCGCCCCTTCCGACTGATCTTTTCGAAACCGCTGCAGAAGAAGCGGTAGCCGAACACACGGAACCGGTCGCAGCGATCGATGAATTTGCCGCAGAACAAAATGCCGTTCCGTCGGAAGTAGCGCAAGGCGAATGGTCGGCCGAAACACTGTCCGCTGACGCCGTTGCCACCGATGAGATAGACACTACCCCCGATGCGACTGCCTTGGCCGAGGTTTCGCCCGGCGAAGCTTCTGTCGAGCCAGGTACCCCAGTAACAGCTTCTTCGCCATCGACCGACACCGACGCCGCGGAGCGAATCTTTGGCCTCGAGCCCGGCTCCAGCGGGCTCGGCGGTCTGACGGATTCCCTCCCGGGCAACGCATCATCTCGCGGCAACTTGATGGGTGATCTGGCGTTCGCGATTCCGGCCCCCGGCATTCCCCCGGCCCCGCAGTCTGCGACCAACGGGCATCATCTGGACCAGATCGCGGCGGACGAGGAATCGGCCGTCGATGTCGAAGCCGAACTGCCGATGCAGCTCATTACCGACGAAGGCGAGATCGAGATCCTGTACGAAGAGTTCCCCGAAGCCTTTGAAGACGGCTCGGAACCCGCCGGCGAGGGACAGGATGAGATCGAAGCAGCGCTGAACGAGGCGCTACGGGATTGACGTCAGCTACGGGATTAAACTTCACAGGGCAGCGGCAAACGTCCCTCGAAACGATCCCAATCAACACAAAAGGGCAGGCGAGCCACGACGCCGTCGTGCTTCGCCTGCCCTTGAGCCGTTCTAAGGCTGTATGATTCGCTCGATCAGACGACCTGCACGCGACGGCCGACCCGGCGCTTGCGGTTGATCATCTTGCGGCCGTTGGTGGTCCGCATGCGGGCGCGGAAACCGATCTTGCGGGCGCGCTTCACTTTGCTGATTCGATGGGGGTAATGCATGGTCGCTGCTCCGATCGCCTCTGGGTCTTGTCCGATGGTTCGCTTTCGGCCGGGCGGGAGCCGAGACTGCGACGCACTTCGCTGCAATAACGTCAAACTCACGCATCGCACCCCGACTAGCCGGTCCTTCGGCAGCGGGCACGAGTGAGTTCCTCACTTTAGCGGAAAGTTCCCGCCAATGCCAGTGCCCCTGTCTGGAAGTTATCACCAAACTTGACACCTCGCCCGTCGCCCCGTATTCCTGCTACATGGATCACCCCAAGATTCTTCAGGACGGCATCACCTTCGACGACGTGCTGCTCATTCCAGCCCGCAGCGACTTCGTCCCCGCGGACGCCAATACCCACACCCGGCTCACCCGCAACATCGAGTTGCACATCCCGCTGATCAGTGCCCCGATGGACACCGTGACTGAATCGGCCCTGGCGATTGCGCTGGCCCAGGAAGGCGGGATCGGCATCATCCACAAGAATCTGTCGGTCGAAAACCAGGCCCGCGAGGTGGAGAAGGTCAAGCGGTCGGAGAACGGTGTCATCGTCGACCCGATCGTCCTTCCGCCGTCGGCGACCATCGGCACCGCCCGGCAGGTGATGCGGGATTTCAACGTCAGCGGCATCCCGATTGTCGAAGGGGGCAGCGACGGCGGGGCACGCCTGAGCGCTCAGTCGGCCGCCGGCAACGGCAAGGTGCCCAAGCTGGTCGGCATCCTGACCCGCCGCGATCTGAAGTTTCAGGAAGACGACAACCGCAAGATCGGCGAGGTGATGACCAAGGAAAACCTGGTCACCGCGCCGGAGGAAACCAGCCTCGAAGACGCCGAGCGCATCCTCTACAAGAGCAAGGTCGAGAAGCTGCTGCTGGTCGATAAGGACCACCGCCTGGCGGGCCTGGTCACCATGCGGGACCTGGACAAACTGCACCAGTTCCCCAATGCCTGCAAAGACAAGCGCGGCCGATTGCGCGTCGGGGCGGCGACGGGCGTGAAAGATTTCCGCCGGGTGGAGGCTCTGATCAAGGCCGAGGTCGATGTCGTTGTCGTCGATACCGCCCACGGCCACTCGAACAACGTCATCGAGACGGTCCGGGAGATCAAAAGGCGTTGGGACATCCAGGTGATCGCCGGCAACATCGCCACGGCACAGGGCGCCAAAGACCTGATTGACGCCGGCGTGGACGCTGTGAAGGTGGGCATTGGCCCCGGGGCGATCTGCACGACACGGATCATCTCCGGCGTCGGCGTGCCGCAGGTGTCGGCGATCTTCGCGGCCGTCAGCGTCGCGGAAGCCGCTGGCGTGCCGGTCATCGCCGACGGCGGCATCCGGCATTCCGGCGACATCACCAAGGCGATCGCCGCCGGGGCAAGCACCTGCATGATGGGCAGCCTGTTCGCCGGCCTCGATGAATCGCCCGGCGAAACCATCATTCACGGCGGAAGGCGCTACAAAGCCTACCGCGGCATGGGTAGCATGGGCGCGATGGTGGTCGGCTCGGCCGACCGCTACGGCCAGGGCAACGTGAAGGACCGCGGCAAACTGGTCCCCGAAGGCGTCGAAGGCCGCGTGCCGTATCGCGGCCACCTGAGCGATTTCGTGTATCAGCTGGTCGGCGGTCTGCGGGCCGGCATGGGCTACTGCGGCACGAAATCGATCGAGGAACTGCGGAAGAACGCGAAGTTCGTTCGGGTGTCCGCCGCGAGCATGGCAGAGAGCCATCCGCACGACATCCAGATCACGAAGGAATCGCCGAACTACACGTTGGATTTCGCGGGAGAGAGTAAGTAGCGGCGGGAGATCGGCGAATGCGGCATGTGTTCAGATTTGTCGTCGTGACAGCGGTGCTCTCTGTGGTTTGGGCACGCGGTTCAACGACGCAGTGGCAGAGTTGGCGTTCGGCACAAAATCGCCAGGACAACGGCGCTGTGAGAGCCATGGTGGATCGTGTTCGCCCCGGCATGACCTACGGCGAAGTAGCATACATTTTGGGTCCCGCCAATCGCGCGAGAGAGAACGTCTGGTTATACCTCGTTCCGAATAGTTCAACGTTTCACGTTGCCGTGAAGTTTGACGAGGGACGTGTCGAGGAAGTGGTGCGTGAGGTCGGTACTACGGTTTCACCAGTTGGCTTCTTGAATGAATGAATGAATGAATGAATGACCAACGACAGAAGGCGATGTGCGAAAGGAAGTTGGCCTTATCGTGGTCGCGGGGATATTGACGATGACCTGGTCGCGCGACTCAACGTCGTAGCGGGAAAGCTGGCGTTCGGAGCATGGAAGGCGCTACACAGCCTACCGCGGCATGGGTAGCATGGGCGCGATGGGCGTCGGCTCGGCCGACCGCTACGGCCAAGGCAACGTGAACGATCGTGGCAAACTGGTACCCGAAGGCGTCGAAGGCCGCGTGCCGTATCGCGGGCATCTGAGCGATTTCGAAGGTCGAGGATTGAGAATGGACGATCGAGGAGGGCCAATCGCGGGTCGCACGCCGGCCTCGTCTGAAAGAGCGATCCTCTATCTTCTATCGCCCATCCTCTATCTTCTCCCCGTGATGGTCGGCTGCTCGGATTCCTCGGCGACCACACGTCCGACAGCCGCAGATCGGGCCCTGTCGGACCCCTGGAACTACGGGATGTCGCCCGCCAAACCCGATACTGAACCGAAGAAGGGCGATCCATCCTTCGATCGAGACGGCCTTAAAAAGGACCTGAACAATGTCTTCAATCCGTAATTCGACCCTGGTTCGCGGCCGCCGGTCGCTGGCTTTGCTGGCGTTGGCTGGCGTGATACCTGCCATCGCCGGGTGCAACTTGAAGTACAAGCGCCCCGCCGAGGCCGCCAACGACGACATCGTTCAGGACGATGCGATGGCGATCCGCACCTGGCCGCAGCAGGACGCCGAGTTTGCCAACAGCACGCTCGAGGCATTCAAAAACCGCTTCCCTTACGATTATCAGACCACGAAGGATCAGCGGGCCGATCAGGGCTTCGTCGCCAGTCCGCTGGCGTTTGTGGTGCAGTCGGTGGTGTTCCCGTTCACGTTCATCAAGAACCCGCCGGGCACGAAAGAGAAGTATTCCACGCTGACCTACGAGCCGACCTACACGGCGATGCCGGCGCGTCCGGCCGCGGTCGAGGGAATCAGCCGTATGCCCCAGGGCGGCGCGAAGTAGGGCGGGCACGGCCCCGCCGATGGAATCGCGGGTGCGTCGTCGCGCGTTTCCAAACGAATCTGATGCAAAAGTAATTGCCTCACCGCACTGAGAGCTCTCTATGGCGGGCAGTCCCCGCCCTACAAATCACAACCATGTCAAAGCCCCGTGAATCCATCTGTGCGTCCGCCAGTCAGAAGCTTGCCGCCGCGATCCCGTCGCTCGCCGGGAAGAAGGCGGTCATCGGCCTGGACGGGTTTGTCGACGAGATCATTGCCGTCGTCGACAAGCGCCACAGCCACGAGGCGTACGACGCCATTCCGACCATCGAACTGCTCGGCCAGAAGGTCTCTGCCGCCGCCGGCAAGAGCATGAACTTCGAGCTGATGGTCAAGCGGATGAAGCTCGGCGGGAACGGCCCGATCATGGCCAACGCGCTGGCCGCGGCCGGCGTGGGCGTGACCTATGTTGGTGCGGTCGGCTTTCCGACCATTCACAGCGTCTTTTCAGAGATGGCCGAGCACGCCAATGTCATCTCCCTCGGCGAGCCGGGGCACACCGATGCGCTGGAGTTCGAAGACGGCAAGCTGATGCTCGGCAAGTACACCAAGGAGATGGGCGACATCAACTGGGACAACCTGATGTCCCGCGTCGGCCAGGACCGCTGGGTGGAACTGCTGGAGCAAGCCGATCTGGTCGGCATGGTCAACTGGGTGATGCTGCCGTTCCTCGGCGAGATCTGGGAAAAGAGCCTGGCCCTTGGCGTGCCG
Organism: Humisphaera borealis; assembly: GCF_015169395.1. Taxonomy (GTDB): domain Bacteria; phylum Planctomycetota; class Phycisphaerae; order Tepidisphaerales; family Tepidisphaeraceae; genus Humisphaera; species Humisphaera borealis. The sequence continues at coordinate 1,555,246 of NZ_CP063458.1, read as the reverse complement.
AATCGCACGGGCAAGAAGCGCAGCCTGTTCATCGACCTGTGCGACCCCGAGAAGCGCACGCACGCCGACATCCTGCACGCGATGAACACGCTGACCAAGTACCAGGGGATCGTCGACGTGACGCTGGGGCTGAACCTAAAGGAAGCAAGCACGATCGCCGAAGTGATCGGGGTGCCCGTGAAGGGGGACGCCGAGATGCAGATTGTGCAGACGGCGCAGCGCATCCGCGAGAAGCTGAACCTGCACTGCGTGGTCGTTCACCCGCGGCGAGGCGCGGCGGCAGCAACAGCCGGCGAGCACGGCACCTTCGCCGGGCCGTTCATCAAGGAACCCAAGATCAGCACCGGCGCCGGCGACCATTTCAACGGCGGCTTCTGCCTCGGCCGAATGCTCGGGCTGGACCTGGAAGAAAGCCTCTGCGTCGGCACGGCGACGAGCGGCTACTACGTGCGGACAGGCGTATCGCCGACGGCGACGCAGTTGGCAGAGTTTATTGGGGAGTTGCCGTCGCCGGAGTGAGGGGTCGCTCGACCGCCGTTTAACGCCAACTTCCTGGCTCTGCACGCAGGTCGAACACGGCCACGATTTCGAAAAGCTGTGCATCCAAGATGCGATAGAGAATTCCGTAGGGGAATCTGTCGAGCCTGTACTTGTGAATACCCCGGTCAATCAATGGCCATCGGTTTGGCGCGTCGCGAATCACTGCGATGGCGAGGCCCACCTCCATCGCAAATTCATACCCCAGCCCTGGTTTCTGATCATTATAGAAATCGCAGGCGTTCTTGAACTCTTCCCGTGCCTTCAGGTTGAAGCGATGCGTCATCGCCGCCTCAGGGATTGAAGCACTTCCTGCATGACCTGCTCACCGGGCAAAGTGCCGAGCTCGCCCCGATCCACGGCCTCGATGCGTCGACGCGCTTCGGCGAGTTGTTCCGGGGTGAAATCTTCGCCCGATTGCCTTAAGTCCTCGATCAGGGCATTCCGATCTTCGGCCGAGAGGCTTTGGGCTTCCAGAAGGATTTGGTTGCGGGTCATTGGCATAGTAGCGTTTCTCTTGCCTTCGATTCTACGAAGCACTCATCCTGCAATTCAACTGAAATTGGTTACGTCGATGCTCGGCCTCATTCGACCTCGTCGTCGATCAACCACCGAAAACTGCCCGAGATCCTTCGCCATGCGAATGCTGACGCGCCCATCACCGCACAACCTTCCAACAGCGTCTTCATTGCGAGCATATCTTCAGTCGTTCGGCGGTATGTACCGGTAGGTGCCATTGTATTTGGCTGCGATTTCCTTCAGCGCCCGCTCCGATCCTGGCTCTTTGTTCTCAAACAGGATTGTGTTAACTCGCGTCATCGGATGGAAGTTGGCGCGAGCAAATTCATCAATCACAAGATTTGGAGTGCCTGGAATCTCCATTTCACCATCGGCCAGGAAGTATACGAGATCGGCCGACAGCCGTGCCGCACTGCGAACCGCCGCAAACGGTTCAGATGATCCGCGTGAAGAGGCATTCTCGATGAACGCCTTGGCCTGAGCCTTTGTTGCGGCGTTTACAATAACGTTGGCGCGAGAATCGAACGCGGTTGCCGTTCCATCACTGAAGAAAATCACGTTCATCATCTGCTGGTCGTCATGCAGAGCGTCGACGGCCTGCGACAGCGCGACCTTGAGATGTTGAAGCTTGACTACCATTGTTCCGCTGCCATCGCAGATGAAGATCACGGTGCGGGCCCGCTTTCCGTCAGCGAATACCGCTCCGTTGGGACCTTCCGGCACAAGAACAGAAGTTCCGGGCGTAAATGCCTCCCTTAGGAACGTAGTCATCGCCTCCCAGGACCGCTTGTCCGCTTTCTCGTCATATTGTGCCCCCGGAATCTCCCCCTTCGCCGCCGGGTTGGTGAACGAATGCACCGCGTTGCCGTAGCTGACGAGCTGCCAATCGGCCTTGGCGTCCTGCATTTCCTTTTCGAACGCGGCGACCTCCGCCGGCGGGACGAACGGGTCGATTGCGCCGTGGCAAACCAGAACCTTTGCCTTCAGTTCGCCGGCCTTGGCGGGCAGGGTGGTGGAGAGGCCGCCATGAAAGCTGACGACGCCTTGCACGTCGGCACCGCTGCGGGCCAGTTCAAGGACCGTCGTTCCGCCGAAGCAGTAGCCGATCGCGGCGATCTTCTTTGCATCGACGCGGTCCTGCTTCTTCAACGTTTCCAGGGCCGCCGTGATGCGTTTGCGTAGCTCCGGCCGGTCGGCCTTGAGCGCCCCGGACCACTCTGCGGATTGCTTGACGTCGGCGGCGTTCTTCCCGCCGCCGTAGGGATCGAACACGAACGCGACATAGCCCATCTCGGCCAGTTGTTTCGCGCGGCCGCGGGCGTAGTCGTTCAGGCCGACCCATTCGGGGCCGATGAGAATGCCGGGGCGTTTCGCGTCGTTCGCGTCGTCGTACGCCAGGAAACCGACGTACGGAGTCTTGTCGACGGTGTACGTCACGTCCTGCGTCTTGACGGCCGAAAGCGCAGACAACGCCGGAAGCATCGCCACAGCGACAGCCAGTGTCCGTAGGACGGATTGGGGTAACAGCTTTGCTCTCATGGCGTAACTCCTCATGCTCAGGTCAAGGCTATCGTGGCCGTCGCACATTAATTCGAATCGCTCGCCCGGATATAGCGGAAGTGACCAGCGTTCTTCTCGGCGATCGAGATCAGCATCGCTTCGGTCGGCTTGGTGAACGTCTCGAACAGCAGCGTGGAAATCCTGATCTTGTTCACATTCAGCGCGGTGATCTTCGGTTCGGTAAAGTCCTTGTGCAGCGTCGGCGCATCGGTCAGAAAGTAGAGCAGGGTGTATTTGCGTCCCAGTGCCAGCTTCATCGCGGCGATGGGATTGTCGCTCCTGGTGGGTTTCACGGTCTCAAGGAATTGCAGCACCAGCCGCTTGTTGTCGTCGGTCGCGGCGACGGGAACACCGTCCTTCGCGTAGCCGGCGGCGTCGCCTTTCTCGGTGACGACGATGACATCAAACGATTGCGTCGGCCGGAGTGCACTGATGAACCGGGCCAGTTCCTTCTTCACCACCTTCGCCGTCGCGTCGTTGGTCATGTGGCAGACGAACCCGATCTTTCGCGTGTCGGCCACCTGGGCGTAGCCCGCGCGTTGCATGGCGAACGTCAGCGCGAGCATCAGGACCACCGGACCGATCGCTACGTTCGAGAACCGTCGCATCGCGTGACCTCTTGTTCCAGAAGCTTCAAGACTGTCGGGTAGGTGTCCCCACGCTCGCATTATAGTAGATTGCGCCGGTCAGGAAACGCGAAAGATCAAAGGAGCAAACGCAGGTGAACGTAAGGGAAGGTTTAGACGGGCTGCGATCGCTGCCGCCAGGCTCGGCGGTGACCATCGGGAACTTTGACGGCGTCCACCTCGGGCACCAGCACATCATCGCGACCTGTAACGCGCTGCGGCCTCGTTCGCCGTCGGGCAAGGTTGCGATCGTTACGTTTGAACCGCACCCACTCACTGTCCTGAGGCCCGAACTCGCCCCTCCCCGCCTGACCATGCCCGCGACGAAGCAGCGGCTGATTGCCGACCTGGGGGTTGATGACTACGTCGTCCTCGCCCCGACGCCCGATGTGCTGGGGCTCAGTGCCGAAGCGTTCTGGGCGATCCTGAAAGACGAATCGCGCGTGGCGCACCTGGTCGAAGGGGAATCGTTCACCTTCGGCAAGGCCCGTGGCGGAACGGTGCCGAAGTTGCGCGAATGGTCCCAGGGAACAAGCGTCACGCTTCATGTCGTTGAACCTATCGAGACGGCGATGGTCGATAAACAGATTGCGCCGCTCAGTAGCTCGCTCGTGCGGTTTCTGGTCGATGCAGGCCGAATGCGGGACGCCACGACCTGCCTCGGTCGTCCCTACGTCCTGGAAGGGCCGGTGGTGAAAGGTCACCAGCGCGGCCGAACCATCGGCATCCCCACCGCGAACCTCGACTGCGCCGATCTCATGGTTCCCACGGACGGCGTCTACGCGGCAAGTTGCACGATCGGGGGGCAATCGCATCCCGTCGCTTTAAGCATCGGTACGATGCCCACGTTCGGGGAGAACAAGAGACAGGTCGAAGCCCACATTCTCGACTTCGACGGGGATATCTACGGTCAGCACCTGTCGGTCGAGGTGATCGACTGGGTCCGCGAGCAGTGGAAACTTCCGGGGATCGACGCGCTGAAGGCACAGATTGCGAAGGACATTGGGGTCATCCGGCGCATTGCAGGCCCAACGCGGCGCGAACAATGATTGTAGCCCTTCCACAAATGCAAGCGTTGACGATACTTCACGCAGTCTGCCTCGGTGTTTAGCGAGACCGCAGACGACTTCGAGAGCGCGATTGCGAATCGAAACTCATCACGACGTCATGACAGCAACCCCCTCCACCCTCGACCCCTACCGCGCGATCATCGAAGTGGCGTCGCGCTGCAAGCGGATTCTGGTCACCACACATGTGCGCCCCGATGGAGATGCCCTGGGCACTTGCGTCGCGCTGATTCTGGGACTTCGCAAGGTGGGGATCGATGCCGAGTTGCTCGTCCTGTCGAAGCTGCCGCGCAAATACGCGTTCGTCGTCGAGACCAACAAGATCATCTGTCACGACGCGGACAAGGGGTGGCCCGAGAAGCTCAATGACCTCTCCCGCTTTGACGCATTCGTCTCCTGCGACACCGGCACCTGGTCGCAGTTGCCGGGACTGAAAGACCGTATTCTCAACTGGAAGGTGCCCAAGCTCGTCATCGACCATCACCTGACACAGGAGGACTGGGCGACGACGAAACTGGTCATCACCGAAGCCTCGGCCGCGGGGGAGATCGTCGCGGAACTGCTCGACCAGTGGGACATTCCGATCGATACCAACATCGGCTCGGCGATCTTCCTGGCGATCGCCAGCGACACCGGGTGGTTCCAGTTCGCCAACACCCGGCCCTACACCCTGCGGCTTGCGGCCCGGCTGATGGAAGTGGGGGTCGATACCGACAAGATGTATCAGCTTCTGTTCCAGAACGAACGGGCGGAACGGGTGGCGCTGCAAACCCGCGCCCAGCAGTCCCTGGAACTGCTCGCCGACGGCCGACTGGCAGTCATGCAGGTGCGGAAATCCGACTTCGAAGAAACCCGCGCCGACGTCCCCGACACCGAGAACCTGATCAACATCCCGCTGCAGATCCAGACGGTCCAAGCATCGATCCTGCTGACCGAACCCAAAGACGGCGGCGCGATCCGCGTCAGTTTGCGGAGCAAAGGCCAGGTCGATGTCGCCCGCTTCGCCGAAAAGTTCGGCGGCGGCGGTCACGCGCGGGCGTCGGGGCTTCGGATTGAGGGAACACTGAAGTCGGCCCGCGACAAGGTAGTCACGGCGATGGTGGAAGCGCTGGGCAATCAGTGACACGGGCTTCCAGCCCGTGCACGAAGTACCGTAGTAGGAACCTCACCAATTTGCCGACTTCAACGTCGCTCGCACGGCCTGGAAGGCCGTGTCACTGATGACGTCCAGCGCGGTATTCCTCCAGCATCCGATCCATCACCCAACTCGTCCGGGCGGCCGATTCGCCTGTGCTGGGGCACGTTCCTACGCCCCGCAAATCATCCACCACCGACTGAATCAGCGGCTGCTGCACGTGCAGCGGATTGGGGTCGTCGTAGTGCTGCTTGCCGCCCGCCGTCCAGACTTCGATCGGGCCGCCTTCGATGACCTGAAACGTGATCACCCCTTTAGAGCCGACGATCTCGCAGCGGTCGATGCGATCGAACGTGGTGAAGCAGAGCGTGCAACTGCCGATCACGCCGGATTGATGCACCCAGTTGCCGGTGACGATGTCCTCGGCGTCGTACAGTTTCGCCTGGTTGGCGGCACAGCCGGTCGCCTCGGCGACGGGGCCGAACAGGTAGTCGAACACGTCTAGCGCATGCGACGCCAGGTCGAGAAACCGCCCGCCGCCGGCCAATTCGGGGATGACGCGCCAGGGCAGTGCGTCGCGCGTTTTCTCCTGGGCGTTGGGGCGTTGGAAGAGGGTGTGCTGCACGAACCGAACCTCGCCGATCGCTCCGGAATCGATCAGTTGTTTGACCCGTAGAATGCGCGGCAGCCGCCGGCGGTAGTACGCGACGAACAGTGGCACGCCTGCGCGCTTGCAGGCCTCGACCATCTTCGTGCACTCATCGTGCGTGCGGGCCATGGGTTTCTCGACGTAGACCGGCTTCCCCGCGGCCGCCACTTCAAGCGTGTACTGCATGTGCGAGCCCGGCGGAGTCGCGATATAGACGGCATCGACCTCGGGGTCGGCGATCAACTTCGCCGCGTCGTCGTACCAGCGCGGGATGTTGTGCCGTTTGGCGTAGTCGGCGGCTTTGTCGCCCGAACGTCGCATGACGGCGACCAACGCCGAGTTCGTCGCCTTCTGGAACCCCGGCCCGCTTTTGACTTCGGTTACGTCGCCGCAGCCGATGATGCCCCAGCGGATGGTGTCGCGATCGAGCTTGAAGGTCATGGATGGATTCTGGCGAGGATGTGGCAAACCGGCAAGGGAGGGCGATGGATCACCACGCAGGCACGGAGACACGGAGGGCAGCTGGACTCATCATGCCGCACGCGTGATCTGACACTAGCGGGCTTTTTCTGTATCCGCGGCCGCCCCTACTGACCAACTGCTCGCATCGCGCGATTCGGCAGGTTGCCCTGCGTGTCTCCGTGATGATTCCCCTTCTTACGCTTCCCTTCGTCGATCCGCCGCCGCGGCGCGGGCTCTCAGCACCTGTCCGGTCCAGATGACGCTCCAGGTGTGCGGATGCAGCAAACTGAACGCGGCGTTCGGGCACTTGATCAGCGTCGTTGCGATCTGGCCGAGCGATTTGCCGCTGGCGATCAGTTTTCCGCGCGTCGCGGCTTTCACGGCATCGACCGCGTAGGTGTGGCACCGCTCCAGTTGCACGAATGCCGGCCGGGGCAGGCCGTGGCGGGCCAGGCAGGCGTCGATCTCGTCGAGCCGTCTTGTGCCGCCGCTGGCGGTCTTGTTCTCGCTGAGCCAGCGGAAGTGCGCCAGTACCCTCGGCGTATGGACGAACTTCAGGCCACGCTTGGCGAACTTGATCCAAAGGTCCCAGTCCATCATCCAGTTGAGCGACACGTCTACACCGCCGACGGCATCGAACGCACGCCTGCGGAAGAACGTGGCCGGCTGCACGATGAAATCGGAAATGTGCAGCAGCCGATATCGATCGAACGGCTCGATGTGCGTGCACCTGGAGATGTGCTTGCCGCGGGCGTCGATGTAGGTTGCCTGACCGTAGACGACGTCAACATCGGGGTTGGCTTCAAACACGCCGGCAACGTGTTTGAGCGTGCCGGGGGCCAGTGTGTCATCGGAGTTGAGCCACCCGAGGATTTCATCGCCCGTCCGTGGCGATGTCTGGGCGAAGCCACGGTTGATGGCATCGCTCTGCCCCTTGTCGCGCGCGGAAATCCAGCGCGGGCTGCCGGGCATTACGTTGACCCCATCGCCGTACGACTTGAGCAGCTCGACCGAGCCGTCCGTCGATCCGCCGTCCATGATCAGGTAGTCGAGATGCGGGTACTTCTGCACCAGCACGCTGTCGATGCACGCACCTAGGTACCTGCGCGTGTTGTACGACGGCGTGACGATGCAGAAGCGAACGGGCATGAGGCGTTCTCGGCGTGAGCGAAAGGCGAATGCGCACCACGGAGGCACGGAAACACGGAGGTCAACTCGACTGCAAAGCAATCGTAGGAACCGCAGATTTCGCAGACTACGCAGATAGGAATCGAAGCGTGTTGGACCGAACGGCAATCTGCGGAATCTGCGAAATCTGCGGTTTCAATCTTCCGCCGGTGCTAGATCGGCAACTTTTCACTCGGCTTTCATCCGTACGCCGCAAATACAGTTAAAGGGACCCAGGTTTTCCGGCGGACTTCCGGACGGGCGGAGGATTTTGACCGAACAGCCGCAGCGCGGGCAGGTGTGAACCGAGCCGACCTCGGTCTTGGTCGCGGCACTACCCGCAGTTCCTGCGCTGGCGGTCGCGTGCGATCCACCAGCGTTCGCCACGCCGGGCGACCTGCTGCCTGTCAGCGCTGGGGCCGGTCGCGAAGCGCCGGGGCGCGACGCCGAGACGCTCGGAGCCGGGCCGGGGTCGTCGACATCTGTCACCTCAGCCTTGCGGTCCATCGCCAAGTTGGCCAGCTTGTCGGCGAGCGTGTTGTCTTCGCGGTAATTGTGCTCGATCTTGCTCTTGTCGAAATGCGCCAGCAGGTGCTGCGCTTCGTCATAAAGCTGCTTGAGGTCGGGGTTCTTCACGCGGTATTCGCCGCGCATCTGCTTGATGATCAATTCGCTGTCGCCGCGAACGATGATCTTCTTCGCGCCGAGTTTCTTCGCCTGCTCCAGTGCCGTGATCAGCGCCTTGTACTCGGCGACATTGTTGGTTGCCCGGCCAATAAACCTGCCGAGCGTGACCACTGGCGTACCGTCTTCGGCCCGCAGCACCACCCCGATTCCCGCGGGCCCCGGGTTCCCCCGGCTGCCGCCATCGAACTGCAACGTGATCACTTCTTCCATGCTCGGCGTTGTAGCAGAAATACCGGCAAACGGCGAAGCTTGCCCGTCGGCCGAGCCTGCGGCTGGTTGACACGATGTCTGGTAAGACCTGACAGCCAAATCGTGCAGCTGGATGGAATTTTTCGCGTCATATCCGGTGCCGGAGGGCTTACTCGATTTGAGGCACATGACTCAACGGCCAAAACCAGTAACCGACGATACCTCCGGCGAGACACGCCGATCGATGGCGCACGTCGTACGCGAGATCACCGCGTGCCAGAGTGCGCTGTATGCGTATGTCTGCACGTTGCTGGGTACCAGTTCCGGAGCCGCGGACGTCCTTCAGGAGGCGAACATCGTCCTTTGGGAGAAGGCGTCCGAGTACGACCCGTCGCGGCCGTTTCTGCCCTGGGCGTTCGGCATCGCGTATTTCCAGGTACTGGCCCATCGTAAGCGGCTCTCTCGCGACAAGCTGGTGTTTGACGACGAACTGCTGAATGCTGTCAGCGACGTTCTCCGTCGCCGGGACGAGACGGCCGACCGAGAACTGGAGGCACTCGACGGATGCGTCAGCAAGCTTGCGCCGCACCAGCGCCAAGTGCTCGACGCCCGCTATCGAGACGGGCAGGCGGTCGAGTCGATCGCCCGCAGGGCCGGCAAAGCCGCGAACGCGACGGCGGCGGAGCTTTACCGCGTGCGGAAGCTTCTGATGGACTGCATTCGACGCACGATGTCGGCCGGAGGTGCGGCATGAGCACCGATCCAGCCGATCCAACCGACCGATCTGAACACACTCCCGATGCCGCGCCAGCAGATGTCGATCTCAGGAGTCTGATGGAAGCCGCACTGTCGGGCGATGCGACGCCGGAGTCGGTCGCCCGACTCCGAGCGGGGTTGCGAGCCGACCCCAGCATGCTCGATTCGTACCTGGACCAGCTTCGCGCCCACGCACTGTTGGAGTGGCGAAGTGGGCGAGTATCTGCGGGCGTGATGGGGGGCGATAGCAGCACTGGTACCGATGAGAACCGGTTGCAGATTTTTCCTGTCAGCGCCGGGCTTCGGGCGGGCTGGCGGCCGCGTGCCTGGGCGGCGGCGGCTGCCATCCTGCTGGCGGCGGCCGTTGCGATCGTCGTCGCAACACGGCCCGGGCCGTCCGGCCTGACGCCTCCGCAATCAGTCGCGGCCGCCGAACCCGTAGCCGACGTCGTCGATCTTCGGGACGTGGTCTGGGCCGATGGCCAGGTTCCGCTTGCCGTCGGGGCGGCGCTGGTGCCAGGCGACATCGCGATCGCGTCCGGAACACTTCGACTCAGCGCCCGCGGCGACACGGTCGTTACGGTTGCCGGGCCGGCGCGGTTGCGGCTCGTCTCGGCAGCGCGGCTGCAGGCCGTTCTCGGCCAGATCACCGCCCGGGTCGGCCCTGCCGGCAAGGGCTTTGTCGTCGACGCTCCGGGTGCACAGGTCGTCGACCTGGGGACCGAGTTCGGCGTGCAGGTCGGCCCGGCCGGGGAGACGGCGGTGGTCGTCTTCGACGGGGCGGTTGACCTGACACCGAAGTCGGCAGTTACGCCCGAAGTCGCGACTCACCCTTCAGCAACCGCGCAAACTGGCGGCACCGCCACCCGGCTTGTCAGGGGCGAAGCCGTTCGGGTGACGCCCGCCGGAACGATGGATCGTATCGCATCGGTTGCGCGACAGCCCGGCGCCGCGGACTGGTCCCTGTCGACCGGCGGCGACAGCGGTGCCGTCATCGCTGCGGTTCGTGACAACCGCCGCGACCCGGCCGATGCGCGGTTCTACCAGATCGTACGTCGCGGGTTTATCGAGGACGCTCGGGCGTATGTCGATCGGCCCTACCAATGGAACGGCGTCGACCGCCGCGGTCTGCCTGAGGCGCTTCGGGGCGGCGACCTGGTCATGACATTCAACGACGACAAGCACGCAGCCGACCTGGAACTGACCGTCACGCTGGCCCGACCGGCAACCTTGTACGTCTTGTATAAGCAGACCCCGGTGCCAAACCCCGGCTGGCTGATCCGCGACTTCATCAACGCCGGGGTGAACGTCGGCCTGGACGAAGGGCCGCCGGACATGCGCGACCTGCGGTTCGGCGTAGGTGCGGGAGAGAGTGTGGACCTGCTCTTCAGTGTCTGGAGGTGCGAGGTGCTAGCTGCAGGGGAGGTCAAGCTCGGCCCGAACTCGCCGCTCCACAACTCGATGTACGGAATCGTGGCCGTACCGCTTCCGTGACTCGCCGCCTGCCGGTTGCCGGCAACGGGGCGGCTCTTTTTTCGTCATACTTCGATGCTGGCGGCTAAATCCCGGTGGGGGCCAGCAATGCTGACTTCTGGCCGGTCCGGCCCGCGAAGAGGATTGAGATGCGATGAAGATTTCAACTCGTTCAACGTTTCTCTCTTTCGTCGCGTTGACGATCGGCATCAGCCTGATTGCGATCGCTGCCGCTGGCGACACACCGACGTCGACACCCGCGGCGACACCGCCTCCGAACATTGCCGAAGAGCCGGCCGGGCCGGACGTCACCCGCGGACGTGCGCTGCTCACGCAATACTGCACTGACTGTCACAACGAAAAGAAGACCAAGGGAAAGTTGAACCTGGCCGCCGTCGGGCACGATCCGGCACGGCCGGAGTTCGCCCATGCCTGGCGGCAGGGCGTCGGGCGGGTTCGGCAGTTGGAGATGCCGCCCGAGGACGCCCCCCAGCCGACGCCCGCCGAGCGTGAGGCGCTTCTGGCATGGATGCAGTGGAACCTCGACCGGATCGCCGCGACGGCAACGCCGTCGGCCGGTCGAGTGACCGCCCGGCGGTTGAATCGGCTGGAATACCGAAACACCATCCGCGATCTGCTCGGCGTCACGTTCGACCCGCTCACGTTCGACCCCACTCGCGATTTCCCCGCCGACGGAGCCGGCTACGGCTTCGACAACATCGGCGACGTGCTGTCGGTCTCGCCGCTTCACCTGGAGCAATACTTGTTCGCCGCCGAGCAGATCCTCGATCGGGCGATCGTGATCGAAGGGTTTGACGGTCCGCGCACCCGGCGGTTTGACGCCAAGGATCTGCGAGTCACCGGCATCGGCACGTTTGCCGGGGCCGATCCTGCCGCCGGCGGTCTCTGGACGCCGCGCGGGTGGTCGGCAGACGTCGACATCCGCCAGCCCGGCGATTACCTCCTCCGCGCCGAAATCGTCAGCGAACAGGCCAACCGTAAGCAGGCGCAGATGGCGTACATGCTCGACGGCGGCAAGCTCGAAAAGTTCACGCTTACGCGCGAGGGCAAGGCGAGCCGCACCGAGCGGCGGGTAAAGCTCGGCAAGGGGCCGCAGCAGGTTGCCGTTGCCTACCTCCATGAGCAGAACAAGCCGAACTTCGAGCCGGCCGACGGCGCGAACGGCGGATTCACCGTTGGCTACCTCGAATTGGTCGGCCCGGTCGGCATCGCCCGCGATACCGCACCGGCCACCCACAAAGCCGTGTTCGTCGCCCAACCGGCTGAGGGCGGAAAGTCTCGGCGGCAGGCGGCGGGCGAGGTGGTCGCCGCGTTTGCCACCCGCGCCTTCCGTCGCCCGGTCACGCCGGCGGAAGTCGAGCGGTATGTGAAACTGTTCGATGCCGCCGATATTGATGGCGAGACGTTCGAGGCCGCCGTCCGCGTGCCGCTGACTGCCATCCTCGTCTCGCCGCATTTCCTCTATCGGATCGAGCCCGACCGCCCGCCCCAGACGCCCGGCGGCGACTACGCTCTGAACGGATACGAACTGGCCAGCCGGCTGAGCTACTTTATCTGGTCGAGCATGCCCGATGCCGAACTGCTCCGCGTCGCCGCGGAAGGGCGGATGACCGACCCGGCCGTCCTGGAGCAGCAGGCACGGCGGATGATCGCCGACCCCCGGGCCGACGTGCTCGGGGAGGCGTTCGCCACGCAGTGGCTACAGGTTCGCGGCGTTGAAACGCTCCCGCAGCCCGACCCGAAACAGTTCGGCAAGCTCGGCACCGTGCTGAAGGATGCGATGCGGGCCGAGCCCGTGATGCTCTTTCAGCACATCCTGCGTACCGGCCGGCCGCTGACGGATCTGCTCGACCCCGACTACACCTTTCTGAACGAGGAATTGGCGAAGCACTACAAGCTGGATGGCGTGAAGGGGAAGGAGATGCGCCTGGTGAAGCTTTCCGACGCCCGGCGGGGTGGCGTGCTGACAATGGCCGGCGTGCTTGCCGTCACCAGTCACCCGGACCGCACCAGCCCGGTCCGCCGGGGCAAATGGGTGCTCGATGCCATCCTGGGGGCACCGCCTCCTCCACCGCCACCCGATGTCGGCGAGCTGCCGCCGGGGGAAGTCTCGAAGGACGGCAAACCCCAGCAGGTGTCGCTCAAGCAACGCCTGGATCAGCATCGTTCGGCCGCGTCGTGTGCGGCGTGCCACAAGCGGATGGACCCACTCGGTTTCGCGCTGGAGAACTACGACGCGGTCGGCCGATGGCGCGACAAGGACGGCAAGCTTCTCGTCGACGCGGCGGGCCTTCTGCCCGACGGCCGCCCCCTGAACGGCCCACTGGAGCTCAAGAAGATGATGCTGGCCGATCGCGACGCGTTCACGGCGTGCGCCGCCGAAAAGCTGTTGACCTTCGCCCTCGGGCGCGGCGTCGAGGAATCGGACCGATCAGTCATCGAAGAGGCCGCCAAGGCGACCGCCGGCGACGGTTATCGGCTGGACCGCCTGGTCGTGGAGATCGTCAAAAGCCGCCCGTTCCGGTACCGCCAGACCCCGCCGCCTGCCGCGGCCACCACCCAACCCACGAGGTAAGCCAGATGCCCACTCACCTTTCCCGACGCACGCTGCTCCGCGGCCTTGGTGTCGCCGTCTCGCTGCCGTGGCTGGAGTCGATGGCCCCGCTGCAGGCAATCGCCGCCGCCGCCAGCGGGGCTGCAGCAAACCTGCCGTCACCGACCGCCGGCCCGCCCGTTCGGCTGGGTTTCGTCTACGTTCCGAACGGCGTGAACCACGGGAAATGGCACATCGAAGGAGACGGGGCCGACTTCGCGCTCTCGCCGACGCTCTCGGTGCTGAAGGATGTGAAGGACCAGATCTTGTTTACCCGCGGGCTGACGCTGGACCAGGGCCGCGACCACGGCGACGGCGGCGGCGACCACCCGCGCGCCACCGCGAGTTTCCTGACCGCCGCCCACGCCCGCAAGAGTTTCGGCAAGGATCTGCGGGCCGGGGTCAGCATCGACCAGCTTGCTGCCCAGCGCGTCGGACACCTGACCCGGCTGCCGTCGCTGGAACTGGCGTGCGAGCCGCCCAACCCGCCGGGCATGTGCGATGCCGGCTACTCCGGCGTCTATCGCAATTGCATCTCCTGGCGGACGCCAACGTCTCCCGTGCCGACCGAAACCAATTCGCGACAGGCGTTCGCACGCTTGTTCGGCGACCCGCGGCAGTCGACCGACGCCGGCCGCGCCGCCCGCGAGCGGATGCTGCGGTCGAGCATCCTCGATCTCGTCCGTGAAGACGCCGCCGCGCTGAACCGCACGGTCGGCGGCGCCGACCGTCAGAAGGTCGATGAGTATCTCGAGTCGGTGCGTGCGGTCGAACGGCAAATCCAGGCAGCCGAGCGTATTCCGGCCAAGCCGCTGCCCGAGGGCACCCGCATGCCCGCCGGCACGCCGCCGGCCGTCCCCGATCACATCAAGGTGATGCTCGACCTGATGGTGCTCGCCTACCAGACCGACAGCACGCGAATCATCAGCCTGATGCTCGCCAACGGCGGCAGCAGCCGGAACTTTCCGTTCATCGGCGTGCAGTCGGCGCATCACCATTACTCGCACCACGAGGGCCGGCCCGAGAACCTCGATGCGTTGCAGAAGATCGATACGTTCTACGCCGAGCAGTTCGGCTACCTGGTGCGGCGGCTCAAAGCCATCCCCGAGGCGGGCGGCACCCTCCTTGATCGTTGCCTGCTGCTCTACGGTTCACCCCTGCGCGACGGGAACAAGCACGACCGCCACGACCTGCCGGTCCTGCTGGCCGGCGGTGGCGGCGGCCTGGTCAAGCCCGGCCGTTGCATCAAGTGGCCGGTCGAAACGCCCATGGCCAACCTGTTCCTGACGATGCTCGACGGCGTCGGCGTGAAGGAGGAGCACTTCTCCGACAGCACCGGCCGGCTCGCAGGGATTGCCGGTTGAGCGCACGCTGCGACTGCGCGTGGATGCCTTCGACGCTCCGGTAGCTCCATCCCGGCACTTCCGTAGCCCTTTCGTTCCGGTGGGGCTTGCACCTGCTCAGCCCGGCTTCGTCGCCGGCTTGGCTGTCCGTGCCTTGATGTTGTCAATCGCCTGCTTCGCCGCTTCCTGGGTGACGACGTCGCGCTTGTCGCGGCTGGCGCGGCCGAGGACTTCCATGCTTTTCATCGACCCGACTTCCGTCAGGATTGCGACACATCCCGCCCGCACCTTCGGGCCGTCTTCGGTATTGTTCGTGAAATAGATGTTCAATTGGCGGATCGCCTCGTCCTCGGCGATCGGGCCCATCCGGATCAGAATGGGCGTGACTTTTTCCGGGGCCAGCGGCATCCATTTCATGACGATGTTGACCGTCAGCTTGTCCTTGCTGCCGCTGATCGCGGTCAGCAGGTTATCCCGCCGGCTTGGAAACAACTTCGGATCGTTCAGCAGCGGCGCGAGCCGGGCTGATGTCTTGTCGCCGGGCCAGGCGGCCAGCGCATTGGCCGCGGCCTCGGCCTCAAAGCCGAATCCCTTCTCCTGGATGATCGTGTCTTCCAGGATCGTGGCGACTTCGTTCCTGCGCTTGTCGTTGGGCGGCGACATTTTCGCGAGCCGCTCGAAAGCGGCCTTCCGCTTGAAGGTATCGGTGCCCTTCATGTCCAGCAGAACCTCGGCGACCTCGTCGAATGCACCGGGCTTCATCTTCTTAAGCAGCGCCCGCACCGCACCGGCGACATGATCGTCGGCGTGCGACGCCATCGACTCGACCTGCGGCAGGCCCTTATCACTGATCACGAACGGAAGCAGGTCGGCGGCGGCCCGGCGGGTCCGCATGTCGGCACTCGACAGCAGGCGAATGACGATCGGCTCGGCGACGACCGGGTTCTTCCGCAGGATCGCCGACACCGCTTCGGCGTCTTCACCAATACGATCGGCGACGCGTTCCGGGGCGAAGGGATCGACCGGTGGCTCGCCGGCGCGCTGCGGCCGAAGCGTACGGGCGGAGAGGTCAAACAGATCGTACGCCTGCAAGTCGTCGCCGCGCGACTGCGATCGCATGACGATCCAGTTCGATCCGTCGAGCAGGATGTACTCGACGAATCGCTGACCGAGCGCTGATTCGCCTTCGAGCTTCGTCGCGGGCAGTCCGCCGAGCGTTCCGTAAGTCGATTTCGCGTTGGCGTTTGCCTCGACGTAATAGAGTCCGTCGCGCTCGGCCGCGGTCCGCTGGAAGGGGCGGGTCAGCAGCCAGGGGCGAAGCTGCCTGTCGTTCTTGCGGGGCACGGACGAGAGGCTGAAGCTTTCGCCGCGGGACTGGCCGGCCGTCCACTGGTACCGGGAAGGGTTGCTGGTGCGAAGGTCCATGCGGGCATCGGCGGCAGGCCGGATGAAGTACTTGCCGAAGCTGACTTCCTCGCCCAGCGCCGCAACGCCGTTGGCCGGCGGCGCGAACTCGGTATCGGCGACAACGGGCTTAAAGATCTGCGGGTCGGGCTGCTCGGTCGGCAGGGCGTTGATCTTCTGGAGGATCGACTTGTGTAGTTGGTCGATGCTGCCCCACTCCGGCCGCGCCCGCAGCGGGCCGGTCGCACTAGCGACCTCGGCCCGGAGGGTGGCAAAGTCGCGCTCGACGGACTCGCGGCCGGCGTTGTCCAGGTTCCGCGCGTCGAATGCCTCCAGCCGCCGCTGCAGCGACTGGGCGCGGGTCTCCATCGGGTCGACGGGTGGCGGCGGGGGTTCGGTCGCACCGCCGCCAGAACTCGGTGTTCCGGACGGCCGATAGCCGGGCGGCCTAGAGCCGCGCAGGTCGGCCAGTTCCTGGTCGCGCTTCTGTTCCTGTTCGGCGTTGATCGCCCTCTGTGCATCGGCTGTCGATTGCACAATACCCGCCGCCGCGACAATGCCGGACATCGTGATCGAAACAACGATTCCGACGACAAAGAACACGCACGTGAACCCGTACGCGACGAGCGCCTCGCCGATCATCAGCTCGAAGATGTTCTTGAGGGCATAGAACGCGAGCGCAAGGATCGATACGAGCAGGATCAGCCGCAGCGCCATATTGGCCGGAAGCAGGATGTCGCTCCCCAGTAGTACGACCAGCGGAAGCGCGCCGACCCCGGCGGCCCGCATGTAGCCGGCACCGGGCAGCTCGAACTTCATGATCTTCGACGCGATGAAGACGGCCAGCAGTACCAGCGGGGCGACGATCACAAAGTGCGAGACGGCGAACGTGATCACCATGATCCAAACCGCGTTCTTGGCGGCTTTGATCTCCAGGGGGTGAGTGCCGGGTTCGGCTTTGTCGGTGACATGGGTCAGCCCCATGTACAGCACAACCGCCAGACCGACGAAGAAGCACAGGAGCAGAATGGGGGTCAACGAGTCGAGCCCCAGGGACTTGGTCGTGTTGGTGCGCTTGCGCGGCGGCGGCGCAAAGGTGTACGGCGTCGCCGGTGCCGCGGGTGCCTGACGGACCGACATTGCCGCGCCCGAATACATCGGCCCGCTGGTTTCGGGCGGCGGCGCGGTGCCGGCCTCAAGGAGCGACATCGCCGCGAACGGGTCGTCGTTTTCCTCCATGCGCGGGCGCGGGGGCGGCGTTTGGATGGTTGGTGCAGCCGTGCGTGGAGCGACCCGGGGTGCGGCAGGAGGCGGGCTGGCCGGCGGGGCACTGGTCAGCCCGGCCGACTGCCCGGCGGCCTGAGCCACAAAAACCGTCCCGCACTCCTTACATTTCACCTTCTTGCCGGCGGACTTCTCGTCCAGGCTGTACCGGCGCTGACAGTTGACACATTGGACGAGCAGTGGCATTCGGACCCCTTCTTCGACCTGTACGAGACACCCGATTCGACGTGCGGCTTGGTGATTTTGCCGAAGGACATGCGGCTCGTCAAAGGGGAAAGTGTCGCCGGGATTCGGCACCGCCACGGACAGGCTATGGGCGCCAGCCTAGGGGTTCGAACGCGGGTAACGATGTCCGCCGATCTAAGGGGTTGCCGGATGGAGGTTCGATTTCACCACGAAATCACGAAGGGCGCGAAGGACACCAGGTACCGCGAGAAATGCAGCCGTTTCAAAGGGTGCGTTCATCTCCCGATGCTTCTTCGTGGCCTTCGTGCTCTTCATGCACTTCGTGGTGAAACCGGTCTTCCGGAGAACCGATTCGCCCACCAACCGGTCTGCGGGATCAGCCATCGTCTGCACAGTTTGTGCTCGGCGTTTCAAATTGCGAGTGTACGCCGACCAATCTGTTGACCGTACAAGATGCTAACATATAATGACAGGATTGGGTTGACGACGCAACGCGGTCGGATGCTTTTCCGCGGTGATGGTAACCGCGCGGCGGTTCAGCGGAACTTGAAGACGCTGCACATAAGGCAATTAAGTGATATGGCCCATTGGTCCGGGCCTATCGCCTAAGAAGGCTCATCCAATGTTATTCAGACAACATTGTCGAGTTCGTTCGGCGAGGGAGTCGATCGCGTCTTGGGTTCGTTCGGCTGAATAGATCGCTACGAAGTGAGCCGTCTTCCGCGTCGTATCCGACTGGATATCGCACACTTGCTTCCTCGGGTTCGTTTGGCGATGTCGGGTTCGTTCGGCGATCTTGGGTTCGTTTGGCGTTCGGGCGATCATGGGCTCGGTCCACTTTCGCCCGGGGCGTCGCCGCCTATAATCGACTTCAACCGGATCATGTCAGATTGTCATGGTCGCAGGTTTGGGTGAAGGACGGCTGGTGGAGCCGCTGCTTTGGAGTGAAACTGATTTCGCCGCGGGTCGCGACTCGCCGGGCGAAAGGAGCCGCCGAATTGGCCGAACGCTTTTTCCAGCATGTGTTTCCGAACGGTCTGACCCTGCTCGCCGAGCGTATGCCGGCGGTGCAGTCGGCGGCGATGTCGTTCCTGGTGCCCGCCGGGACCAGCAATGACCCTGCCGACGCCGGTGGATCGGCTAACGTCCTGTCAGACCTTATTTTGCGAGGTGCCGGGAAGCTCGACAGCAGAGAGTTGACCGACCACCTTGATCGGCTCGGCCTTCAGCGGTCCAGTTCGTCGGGCTTGTATCACACCCGGCTGGGCTGCGCGGCGTTGTCGTCGCGGGTGATGGCGGGGTTACCCACCTACGCCGACATCGTCCGCCGGGCCCATTTGCCCGAGGACGGGTTTGAGGCCGCCCGCGACCTGTCGTTGCAGGCGATTGCCGGCATCGACGACGACCCGAAGCAGAAGATGCTGATCGCGCTGCGCGAGCGGCACTTCCCGTTCCCGTTCGGCCGAAACTCGCTGGGTGTGGAGTCGGAGCTGAAGGCGTTGACCGTCGACCGCATCCGTCAGGATTATGCCAAGCGGTTCCATGCCCGCGGAGCGATCCTGTCGTTCGCCGGCGACGTGGACTTCATCACGCTCAAGTCGGAGGTCGAACGACTGTTCGGTGACTGGGATGGGTCGCCGATCATCACGCTGCCGGGCAAGCCGGCTGTCCGCGGCGTGCATCATCAGGACCAGCAGAGTGAGCAGACCCACATCGGCATCGCCTGGCCGAGCATCCTCGAGACCGACCCCGACTATTACACCGTTCGGTTGGCGGTCGAGGTTCTCAGCGGTGGGATGAGCGGTCGGCTGTTCACCGAGGTCCGCGAGAAGCGCGGGCTGGTGTACAGCGTCTGGGCCGGCTACAGCAGCCTGAAGGAGGTCGGTTCGATCTTGGCGTACGCCGGCACGAGCAACGACCGCGCCCAGAAGACACTTGACACCATGCTCGCCGAGTTCCAACGGCTGACCGAAGGCGTAACGCCCGCCGAGCTACAGCGGGCCAAAACGGGTCTGAAAGCCGCGACGATCATGCAAGGCGAGAGCAGTGGCGCCCGTGCCGGGGCGATCGCACACGACTGGTTCATCCGTGGCCGCATTCGCACACTGGACGAGATCAAGGACGCGATCGACAGCGTGACGGTGGAGAAGGTGAACGCGTACCTGAAGGCCAACCCGCCGGGGCCGTATACGATCGTGACGGTGGGGCCGAAGCCGTTGGAAGTGGGTCGTTAACGGTTGCTTGATTTTTCGACATGCGAAGAAGCCTGCGAACGCCGCGCCCGACAAGTAAGCAGTAACAAGAAACCAGTAACCAGCATGCCTCTCACTTTCCAACACCATCGCCTTTCCAACGGCCTCGACATCGTCGCCGAGATCAACCCCGACGCGCACTCGTTCGCGGCGGGGCTGTTCGTTAAGACCGGCTCGCGCGATGAAGCGCATGACGTCAACGGCGTCTCCCACTTCCTTGAACACATGATGTTCAAGGGATCGGACAAGTACGGCTGGGAAGACGTCAATCGTATCTTCGACGAGATCGGCGCACGGTATAACGCGTTCACCACGCAGGAAATGACGGCGTACTACGCCAACGTTCTGCCGGAGTTTTCGGAGCGCGCGGTCGAGCACCTGTCGCACCTGTTGCGGCCGGCGATTCGAACCGCCGACTTCGACACCGAAAAGAAGGTGATCCTGGAAGAGATCGCGATGTATCTCGACGATCCCGGTCATCGGGTTTACGAAAAGCTGATGGAAGTGCACTTCGGCAAGCACCCGCTGGGCGCGAGTATCCTGGGCTCCGCCGAGGCGATCACCGCGCTGAAGCGCGACCAGATGGCCGACTACTTCAAGGCGCGGTACGGGCCGAAGAACATGGTGCTGTCGGTGACGGGACTGCTCGATTTTGAGCAGGTTGTCGATTGGGCGAAGAAGTACATGGGCTCGTGGGAGCCGGTCAACGCAAAGCGCGACCACAGCCAGCCGACGGTGGCGGGTCTGTCGGAAAAGCTGACGGATCCAAAGCTCAACCGGCAATACACGATGGGCATGACGCCCGGCCCCAGTTCGCAGGATGATCGCCGGTTCGCGGCCCGCGTGCTGTCAGATGTCATCGGCGACGCCGAAGGCTCGCGGTTCTATTGGGCGCTGGTGGACAACGCGATCGCGGAAGACGCCGACTTCGGGTTCTACCCGCACGACGGCTGCGGCAGTTTCTACATCTCACTAACGACTTCGCCCGACCGTTCGGACGAGGCGCTGGGGATCGCGAAGAAGGAACTGGAGCGGGTGAAAACCGATCTGAGCGACGACGAGATCGAGCGCGCCAAGAACAAGATCGCCAGCAGCCTGGTGCTCGGCGGCGAGATCCCCATGGGCCGCATGCGGTCCATCGGCAGCCAGTGGCTCTACAACGAAGAGTACCGTTCGCTGGAAAAGGACATGGCGACGCTGGAAGCCGTCAATCGGGAGACGATGCACGACCTGATGCGGCAGTTCCCGTTTGAGCCGATGACGATTGTGACGCTTGGACCTGGGTGAATGCGATCAGCACGCTTGCCAATTCGGTAAGTGGGAAGAGCCAAGGAGAATGAGTGAAACCTTTCACGAGCAAGGTGATCGGTGTCTCGATTGGGTTTTCTGCGCTTGCCTTGATGGTTGCGCTTTTTGTCGTTGGTCTGATGGACTTTACGGGCAATGAAGACTTCCTATTAAGGGGGAAGGTTGTCGATGACGGCGGACAACCCGTTTCGGGTGTTGCTGTAAGCGCGATTGTTCTTGTCGATACGCACAATAGCCCAGTGAAGGTTCCCTGGGGTGGATCAATTGCGAGCGAACCCGTAAAGGCGGTGACCGATGCATCGGGCCAGTTCGAGATCGGAGGTAGAGGGTACGGCCTAACCGTGGGACTCCAGAAGCATGGCTTTGAAGGTCTAGATCGGCACTACAAGCTTCACAAGGACGTGGAAATCAAGGCGCCAATCACCTTTGTCCTAAGAACGAAGGATTGATGACTCCGAATCACGCCCCGGCACGCTTGAAATCCGGCCGGTGCGAGGCGGCGACGAGCTTGCTCCACGCCCGCATGACCTTGACCGAGCCGTACGCCAATGGCAGCAGAAGCAGAAGCGCCACGCCCGCCGCCCAGTGAACGTAGAGACCGGCGAAGAGGGCGTCGTAGACGATGAGCCAGAGCAGGCCGTAGAGCATCGTCGCCTGTCCGGCCTCGCGGCTGGAGCCGGCCTGGCGATGAACGCGAGTGGCCATTGCGATGAACGCGACCGAGCCGAGGACCGGGCCGATCAGTCGCCAGTCGAGTCGGAGGTTGTCGAGAAAGCTGCCAGGGCCGTTGGTGCCGATGAACCAGATCGCCGCCGCGTCGATGGTGGCGAGGGTGAAGAAGACGCCGGCCCAGTGCTTGATGTTGAGAGCCGGGCGTTTCTCCTCCCACGCGTAGCAGACAGTGGAAAGAATCGCGACGTGGTTCAGCAGCCAGAGGGGCTGCCAGAGCAGGGGATGAAACGGTGCCTGCGCCTCGGCCGACGGAATCAGCGCCTGGCAGAACCGTACCAGGCCGAGTGTGACCAGCCCCGGGCCCACGAGGTACTTGCCGGCGGCATCGTAGAACCAGATGAGTGCCAGGGTCGCGGCTGCCAGTGCGAGACTTGGATTGGGCCCGCCGCTCGTGCGAAAGAGCGCGGCGGAACCGAGGGACAACAGCAGCAGCAGGGTGCAGACGGTAACGGCCGCCGCGACGGAGACCTTCCCGCTCGGCAGCGGCCGGCCGGGCGAGATTCGGGCGTCGCGCCTGCGATCGATGATGTCGTTGAGCGTCATCCCGAAGCCGTACAGGCCGATCGAGACCAGTGCGATCGTTCCCAGACGCCAGGGATCGAGCCACTGCAGCAGGCCTGCATCAGGCCGGCCGTGCGCCTCCCAGAGGAGCAGGCCGCACCAGGCATCGGCGATCGCGGTGAACACCAGCGCCATGCGGGTGAGCTGGAGCAGCGTGAGCAGTCGTTGTGACCAGGGAGGCGGCATGGGTGGCAGCAGTTTACGCGGTGTAGCCGACGATAGGAATCATCCTGGGGATATAGTGAATCGGATGTCGTGGCGATATACTGCGGCCCCGAAAGGCCATGGCATGGACGCCGTGACCGGCTCGTTGTCGAACCCCTCATCGCATGGACGCGACCCCCACCATCGATATCCGTCATACCCTGGGCGAACCGCGCGTACTGATCTCGCGACGGTCGCTGCTGCACAACGCCGGCGTGATTCGGCGAGCCTTGTCGCCGGGTGTCCGGCTGTGCGCGATGCTCAAGGCAGATGCTTACGGTCACGGGGCGCTGATCGCCGCCGACACGCTCTGCAACTTCTGCAACGACGGCAGCGGCAAGCCCCCGGCGGATACGATCGCTGTCGCGAGCATCGACGAGGCGATGGCGCTTCCCGACCTGCGCGTGCCAGTGCTGGTTTTCCGCCCGCTCGAAAATGCCTTCATCGGCCGGCAGCGGCTGAAGATCGAAGAGGCGATTCGTCACGGCTGGGTGCTCACGGTGTGTTCGTTGTCGGGCGTGGAAGACATCGCCCGGATTGCCCTGCAGGTGGGCCGAAGGGCCAACGTGCAGGTGATGGTCGACACGGGCATGGTGCGATCGGGCGTCGATGTGGCCGCGCTGCCCGGAATGCTTCAGCACATCGAGGCTCGGCCGTCGATCAAACTGTGGGGCATCTGCACGCACTTCGCTTCGGCGGAGAATCCCGAGAGTGCGTTCACACTGGAACAGTCGCGACGATTTCATTTGGCGACCGATCCTGTCGGGGCGGCGTATGGCGGGCGATTGACGCGGCATGCGGCCAACTCCGGCGCGTTGTTTTTCCATCGCACCACGCATGCCGACATGGTCCGCCCGGGGCTCGCGCTGTATGGCATCGATCCCTCCGGCCGCCCGACGATGGATCGTCCGCTCAAGCCGGTGCTCAAGTGGCTGGCGCCGATCGTCGGCATCCAGGAGGTGTCGGCGGGATCGACCGTCGGCTACGGCCAGACCTGGTGCGCCCGCCGACCGACGCGCGTCGGCCTGCTGCCGATCGGCTATGCCGACGGCTACCCGCGCAGCTTCTCGAACGGCGCGAAGGTGTTGCTGCACGGCCGGGCGGCGGCGGTCATCGGGCGGGTAAGCATGGACATGACCACGGTCGACCTGACCGATCATCCCGATGCGCACGTGGGCGAGGAGGTGACATTGCTCGACGACAACCCGCTGTCGCCGGTGAGCGTGTACGAACTGGCGCGGTGGTCGAACACGATCCCCTATGAGATTCTGAGCCGCATCGGCGCGCGGATTAAGCGCGTACCGACCGATCCGGAAGACGCGCCGTTTGAGGAAAGCGAAGCAGAGACGTCGGATCAGGACTTCACTTGAAACAGGGCTTCATGTGACAGGACGACCGATTGTTGAAGGGGCATTCTGAGCACACGCTGGTACTGACCTCTGCACTCGGCTGCCAATCCGCCGTAGTGCCTGCTGGCATTGCGCTCATCCCCGGACAGTCATCCAAACATCGGGCAGTAGCATTGCTTTTCCCGTCGTGGGTACCTCGTTGGCTTCGCCACGAATGATCTCGGCGTGTTTGACGGCTGTTGAACTCACATTTCGGCCAATATTTGACGTTGCCGCGATCCGTCCATTAACCTAACAATGGAGTCGTGGCCATGAAGATTGTAACTGCCCATCAAGGCATCCTTCGCACCGTTCGCGTGGACGGATTGCGGGGAAGATCGGCAGAACCCGCCGACCTGACCCTTGCCGAGCCGGATTGGGCCGACGGCGTGGCAGCTTCACCTGCCAGGCCGGGAACGTTCCAGACCGGGCTGGCACTGCTCGATGCGGCAGCGCCCGGCGGCGCGTTCGAACTGGGCGTGGTGCACGAACTGCTCTACCCGCCCCGGGGTTCGCCGCCGCGAACGTTCGCGTTGCTGCTGGCGATCGCGGCGGCGCGAGCACGGGCCGGACCGGTCATCTGGAGCGACCCGCAGGCCACGCTCTACCCGCCGGCGATCGCACGGGCCGGGCTGCCTTTGGATCGGCTGCTGATCCTGCGGCCCAGGTCGCCGGCGGACGAGCTCTGGGCGGCGACGCAGTGCATGCGCTGCCAGGGCGTCGCCGTCACGATCGTCGAGCCGGGGCGGCTCAATCGCGTGCAGGCCCGACGGCTGCAACTGGCGGTCGAGAAGGGCGGCGGCACCGGATTGCTGCTGCGGTCCGACCACAACGCCGCCGACTACGCCGCCGCCACAAGATGGCTCGTGCGGCCCGAACCCTCTGTAGGGACACACGGCCGTGTGCCCGATTCGCCGGTGATTCGTCACGGGCACACGGTCGTGTGCCCCTACGCAGCAAGTCAGCGTTGGAGAGTGGAACTCGTTCACGGCCACGGAGGGCGACTACGCCAGGCCATCATCCTGGAGGTGAGCCGTGAAGTCGTACGAACAACCGAACCCGACGGAAGTCCATCCCCTTTCCCCGCGCCACATCCTGTGCGTGCGATTGATCCAATGGCCGATCGACCGGCTGCGCAGGGCGCGGCAGCGCGAACGGCGTGAAGCGATGGGTGGCATGGGCAAGCGAGTACGCTTGCCCATGCCACCCAGCCGCCAATCTCCCCCGATCGATCCTCGACGATCGACTGTCAATCATCCCCTCGTTCTCTTCCAAGATGTCGCCTCCCGGCAACTCGTCACGACCGCCTGCGAGCAATCCCGGGCGGCGGGCATCCGCATTGGCATGACACTCGCCGAGGCGCGGACGATGTGTCCGGGTCTGACGCACGCCCCGGCCGATCCGGATCTCGACCGCCGGGCGCTCGAGGCCCTCGGCCGCTGGATGACCCGCTTCAGCCCCGTCGTCGCCGTCGAATCCCCCGACCGCCTGCTGATCGATCTGACCGGCTGCGAACGGCTGTTCGGCGGGATCGAGCCGATTCGACGGCGCGTGGTCGATGTTCTGCAGCGGATGCGCATCACGGCAAGGGTCGCCGTCGCCCCGACGATCGGCGCAGCCTGGGCGATGACCCATGGCATCGTCCGCGACACGGGCCTTGCGCCCGCATCCGAATCGGCAAGCCTCGGGTGCCATGGGCTGGCGTACTCGCCTGCCCGTGGCGGCGTCACGGCAGCCACGCCCGCCACGGGCAGCGGCGTACCGCAGCCCATGGCACTCGAATCGAGCGCCCCCACAACGCCGCCTGCTTCCCCCTTCATCCTTCGGCCTTCATCCCTCAGCCTTCTTCCCACAACCTCCCTTCGCCTTGCTTCATCCACCCTCCTCACCCTGCACCATCTCGGCGTAGAAACCATCGGCCAACTGCTGGCGCTCGATCGGCCGTCGCTGCTGGACCGCTTCGGGCCGGAAGTTCTGCTGCGGATCGATCAGTTGCTCGGACGAGCCCCGGAAATGCTCCGCCCGCTGGAGTTCCGCACGCCCCTCCGCGCCGTGATGGAGTTCGACGGCGCGGTGACGGCGATCGAAGCGATCTGGGAAGTGCTCCGCCGGCTGGTCGACGAACTGACGCAGCAGTTAGCCCGCGTCGGCGGGGGGGCCAGACGGGTGGAAGCCGAGTTCCGCCGGGCTTACTCGCCGCCGGTCACGCGAACGATCCTGCTGTCGAAGGCATCGCGGGAGGCGAAGAATCTCTTCGGCTTACTCCGCTGCGCGACGGAGAACCTGGATGTCCGCGACGGCAAAGACATCAACCACGCCGCCGATGGCTTTCACTGCGACGGCTTCATCGCGATTTCGCTGGCGGCACCCGCGTGGGAGCGGATCGCCGACGAACAGTGGGCGATGGACGGCCAATGCGAGCAGGCGTCGGCGGGGGAAGTCGCGAGGCTGGTGGAAGTCTTAAGTGTTCGTCTCGGTCCGCAGTCGGTCGTCAGGATGATGCTTCACGAATGCCACCTGCCCGAGCGGGCGTATAAAACGATCGATGGCGTGCGGGCGGATTTGACGCCGGTCGAGGTCACGCCGTTACAGAAAAAGACGAAGCGGCGGGGCAAGTCACGGACGTACGGACGGGCACCAAGACGTATGCAGGCGGCGAATGAAAGGAACGCAGAAAATCCGGGTGCCATGGGCTGCGGTACTCCGCTGCCCGTAGCCGCCGCGTTACGCAAACCCGCCACGGACAGGCGAGTACGCCAGCCCATGGCACCCGAGCCCTCCGGCGTTTCATCCTTCATCCCTCATCCTTCAGTCTTGGCTTCTCCTCCTCCATCCTCGGATTCGCCCCTGCGCCTGGCCGATCCCTTCGCTGACTGGCGACCGGTCATCCCCGACCTGCCGGAAGGCGCCGACGATCCCGATCGCACCGACACGCCGCAGATTGCCGCGCCCGATGAGTCATCGTCGCACATCCCGCTGGCGGCCCGGCCGGTGCGTCTGTTGCCCACGCCGCGGGAACTACGGGTGATGTCCGCCTCCGGCGAGCCGGGTGAAGAGCAATGGCCGATGACATTCGCCGACGGACGGGAGACCTATCGCGTCCTGCACACGATCGGCCCCGAGCGCGTCGCCCCGATGTGGTGGGAAGGGCGAGACAAAACACGCGACTATTACGACATCGAAACCGCCGAGGGCAAACGCTTCTGGGTCTTCCGCGTCCCGCAGACGGGACGGTGGTTTTTGCACGGAGACTGGGATTGACACACAGCGATGGTCACACCTTTGTCAGACCGGATTCACCACGAAGGCACGAAAGGCACGAAGAACACGAAGAACACGAAGAAGAGATATGAGGGGAGATAATCTCCACGCACATTTGTCATCCTGAGGTACTCCGAAGGACCTTGTATCTGAGGCGAGAAGACTTTCGATACCGATCCGGTGCGATAGCGATTCGACATCGTCGCATGGACTGCAGTTTACAAGGTCCTTCGGAGTACCCCAGGATGACAACGAGAGAATTGGCCTGCTTCTGACAGATTCGCTCCTCTTGTGTTCCTTCGTGCCCTTCGTGTCTTCGTGGTGAATCCGGTCTGGCAGGAAGTGTCCCTTTACGACACCCATGCCCGATCCCACCAACCCCAAATCCCGCATCGCCCCCGATCCGCCGGCGCAGCTTGTGCCGGCGGCGCAGGCGTACGCCGAACTGCAGGTAACGACTAACTTCTCGCTGTTGCGCGGGGCGTCGCACGCGGACGAGCTGGTCTTCCAGGCCGCCGCGCTGGGCTACCGTGCGATCGCCGTCACCGACCGCAACACCCTCGCCGGCATCGTTCGCATGCACGAGGCGGCGACCAAGTGCGGCTTAAAACTGGTCATCGGCGTTCGCCTGGTCTTCAACGACTGCCCCGACGTCCTGCTTTGGACTGCCGACCGCCCGGCGTATGCCCGGCTCTGCCGGCTGCTGACCACCGGTAAGCGCCGGGCCGAAAAAGGCCACTGCGCCCTCTGGCTGGCCGACCTGTTGGTTGCGCTCGCCGAAGCACCCGGCCTGCTCGCGGCGATCGTCCCGCCAGAACCGCTGGACGACATGATCGAACCCATCATCGCCCGCCTGCGCGATGCCGCCGGCGGCCCACAGGCCGATCGGCTTTCCATCGCCACCAGTTGTCTCTACCAGGGCACCGAACGATTCCGCCTGCGCGAACTGACGGAGTTGTCGGCTGCGACGGGCGTTCCGCTGCTGGCGACGAACGACGTCCACTACCACGAGCCCGGCCGTCGGGCGCTGCAGGATGTCCTGACCTGTGTCCGCCATCTCTGCACCTTGCACGACGCCGGCTATCGCCTGTTCCCCAACGGCGAGCGATACCTGAAGTCGCCGGCGCAGATGCATCACGTCTTCGCCGCCATTCCCGGGGCGATCGATCGCGGCGTACAGATCGCCAACCGCTGCACCTTCACGCTCGACGAGCTGCGTTACGAGTATCCACAGGAACTGGTGCCCGCCGGCGTCAGCATCACGCAGCACCTGCGCAACCTGACCGAAGCCGGCCTGCTGAAACGCTACCCGCAGGGCACATCGCCCAAGGTGCGGGCCCTGGTCGAGCACGAGCTGAAGCTGATCGCGCAGCTCAAGTACGAGGCCTATTTTCTCACTGTACATGACATCGTCGTCTTCGCCCGCTCGCGCGGCATCCTGTGCCAGGGCCGAGGCTCGGCGGCCAATTCCGCGGTCTGCTATTGCCTCGGCGTGACATCCGTCGACCCGACCGAGATCGACCTGCTGTTCGAGCGGTTCGTATCAGCCGCGCGGAAAGAGCCGCCGGATATCGATGTCGATTTCGAGCACGAACGGCGGGAGGAGGTCATCCAGTACGTCTACCAGAAGTACGGCCGGCAGCGCGTCGGCATGACGGCGGAGGTCATCACCTATCGCGGCCGCTCCGCCGTCCGCGACGTGGGCAAGGCGCTGGGCCTGAGCCTCGACCTCGTGGACCAGATGGCTAAGCGGCTCGACGGCTGGAGCGCCGGCGCGATGACCGACGATCAGCTCCGCGCGATCAACCTCGACCCCACCGACCGCACCATCCGCCAGGTCGTCAACATCACCAGCCAGTTGCTCGGCTTCCCCCGGCACCTGGGCCAGCACGTTGGCGGCCTGATCATGACGCAAACGCCCCTGTGCGAAATGGTCCCCATCGAGAACGCCAGCATGATTGACCGCACGGTCATCGAGTGGGACAAGGACGACATCGACACGGTGGGAATGCTGAAGGTGGATGTGCTGGCGCTGGGGATGCTGACGTGTATTTCGAAGGCGTTCGCGATGATAGAAGGAAGGCACGGAGGCACGGAGGCACGAAGGCACGAAGGAGATTTGATACATTCTGTTTGCGCGGACGCTGTATACCAAGGGTGTAAAGGGAAGGTGGCAAATGGCTGTGATACGGACTTACCGGGATCTGATCGCTTGGCAGAAGGGAATGAAGCTGTCGAAAGCGATCTACATCGCTACTCAGAGCATGCCGCGGGAGGAGCAGTTTGGACTGACGAGTCAAATGCGCCGCGCGGCAGTATCAATACCATCGAACATTGCCGAGGGATATGCGCTGGAGAGCAAGAAGGCCTACCTGAAACACCTGCGAATCTCCCGGGGTTCACTGGCAGAACTGCAGACACAGTGGGAACTGGTGACGGTCGAACTGGAGTTGATTCCATTCGATCGCGCGATTTTGGCGTTGCTCGAAGAGGAAGATCGGATCCTCCAAGGCCTGATCCGTGCCGTCAGAGCTTCGAGGTCGAAGCGATAATTCCACTTCGTGCCTCCGTGCCTTCGTGCCTTCGTGCCTCTCCTCTAGAGCTCCACCATTTCAAGCCTATCGACCCCGTCGTCTACGACATGATCTGCCGGGCCGATACGATTGGTGTTTTTCAGATCGAAAGCCGCGCGCAGATGTCGATGCTTCCGCGTCTTCGGCCGCAGTGCTTTTATGATCTGGTGATCGAAGTTGCGATTGTCCGGCCCGGGCCGATCCAGGGGAACATGGTGCATCCGTATCTGCGCCGGCGGAGCGGGGAGGAGGAAGTCACTTACCCCAGTGAGGCGCTTCGAAGCGTATTGCACAAAACGCTGGGCGTGCCGCTGTTTCAGGAACAGGCGATGAAGGTGGCAATGGTCGCCGCAGGATTCAGCGCCGACGAAGCCGACCAGCTTCGCAAGGCGATGGCGGCCTGGCGGAAGACGGCCAAGCTCGAAGAGTTCCGCGACAAGATCATCAACGGCATGCTCGCCCGCAATTACACGCAGCAGTTCGCCGAGCAGACCTTTGATCAGATCCGCGGCTTCGGCGAATACGGCTTCCCCGAAAGCCACGCCGCGTCGTTCGCACTGCTGGTTTACGTGTCCTGCTGGCTCAAGCGATACCACCCGGCGGCGTTCGCCGCGGCATTGATCAACAGTCAGCCGATGGGGTTCTATGCGCCCGCCCAGATTCTCCGTGATGCGCAGGAACATGGGGTCACGGTGCTGGCGATCGATGTGAACTTCAGTGAGTGGGATTGTGTGTTGGTAGGAAGGCACGAAGGCACAGAGGCACGGAGGGTGGGCTTTTCAAGTCCGAACGGCTCCGTCAGTGACACGGGCTTCCAGCCCGTGCGTGATGCGCTCGAGGTAGAGAAATCAACAGTTGCCGAAGCACCACGCACCACGCACGGGCTGGAAGCCCGTGTCACTGACAAAGTCTCACAGGACACCGATCCTTCATGCCTTCGTCCTCCCGTACCTCCAACCCCACCCCACACGTGGGGCCTTGGCGGTCCCGCTATTCGGCTGGGCATGCGAATGGTCAAGGGGCTGCGCGCCGACTACGTCATGCGGCTGGTCAAGGAGCGCAAGCAAAACGGCCCGTTCCGCTCCATTCGTGAACTGCGGCTGCGCACTGCCATCCCCAAGCCCGCGCTCCAACGATTGGCCGAGGCCGACGCTTTCGGATCAATGGGGTTACCGCGCCGCGAAGCGCTCTGGCAGGTGCTGGGATTGGAAGCGGAAGAAGCGCCGCTGTTTGAGCAGTGGGAAAGAGAGCTCGTATTGAACGAGAGGCACGAAGGCACGGAGGCACTGAGGCACGAAGGGTTGAAATGGCCTTCTTCTCCTTCGAGCCCACGTGTCTCTGTGCCTCCATCTCTGCCCGCTCCTTCGTGCCTTCCTCCCATGCCTCTCGGCCAGGAAGTCATGACCGACTACACCACCTTCGGCTTGTCGCTCAAGAGCCATCCAATGGCACTTGTTCGCCCGGAGCTGACCGCCCGCAAGATCATCACCGCGGCCGAGATGAAACAGCAGCGGCACGGCAAGTGGGTGCGCGTCGCCGGGCTGGTGCTGGTCCGCCAGCGGCCGGGGACGGCGTCGGGCATCGTCTTTGAAACCCTGGAAGACGAAACCGGCATCGTCAACCTGATCGTCCGGCCGAAGGTCTACGACCAGTACAAGCAGGCCGCCCGTTACGCGGTGATGGTCGAAGCACAGGGCATCGTCGAACGGCAGGGGGAGGTCATTCACGTGATGGTCAAGAAGATGGAAGACCTGACGCACCTGGTCGACGGGTTGCGGACGAAGTCGCGAGATTTCCATTAGTTCACGACGTCCGAAATTCATACCCCAAGCCGGGGGCGCAGCACTACAACCCCACTACCTCCTTTTCTTCCCGACTTGCCCGCACAACGAGGTTCCCTAAGATCGCCGTTCAACCAACCGCTGGAGAACTGACCCGGAAGGACTCGTGCCCGCAACTCCCTCTGACGCCGAAGTACTGACCCTGGGCAACCTGCGCGCTCACCTGGACGATGGGACCTGGTCGGCGGCCTCGGTGATCGAAGCCACCCTGCGCCGCATCGCCAAGGCCGATCGGCCGGAGATCTGGATCAGCCGGGCGTCCGAGGCGCAGCTTGCAGAGGCGGTCGAGCAGATCGAAGCACGCAAAGCCGCCGGCCAGTCGCTGCCGCTGTTCGGCGTGCCGGTCGCGGTGAAGGACAACATTGATGTCGCCGGGATGCCGACGACCGCCGCCTGCCGCGAGTATTCCTATGTGCCCGCGAAGTCTGCGACGGCGGTGCAGAAGTTGCAGGATGCCGGCGCGATCGTGATCGGCAAGACCAACCTCGACCAGTTCGCCACCGGCCTGGTCGGCACGCGCTCGCCCTATGGTGCGGTGCGAAACGCGCTGGATCCCAAGTACATCTCCGGCGGTTCGAGTTCCGGATCGGCCGTTGCGGTGGCGCTGGGACTGGTGCCCATCTCGCTCGGCACCGACACTGCCGGCTCGGGACGGGTACCGGCGGGATTCAACAACATCGTCGGCATCAAGCCCACGCGAGGATTGGTCAGCACGCGCGGGGTGGTGCCCGCCTGCCGGACCCTTGATTGCGTATCGGTGTTCGCCCTGTCGTGTGACGACGCGCGGACGGTGGTGAAGATCCTCGGCGAGTTCGACCCGCAGGACCCCTTCTCCCGCCCGGTTCCGCCGCCGATCGCCAAGCTTTCTGCGAAGTTCCGGTTCGGCCGGCCGGCGGACGCGTATCTCAAGTTTTTCGGCAACGCCGAATACGAGCGCGCGTTCAAGGCCTCGATCGAAGCGATGAAGCAGATCGGCGGCGAAGAAGTCACAATCGACTACGGTCCATTCGAGGCGGCTGCCCGGCTGCTGTACGAAGGGCCGTGGGTTGCCGAACGTGTCGCCGCGATCCGCGAGTTCTGGACGACAAAGCAGGATGCGCTGCACCCAGTCACGCGCAGCATTTATGCCAACGCATCGAAGTTCGACGCCGTCGGCACGTTCGAGGCAATGTACAAGCTCGCGGAACTGCGTCGGGCGTCGCTGGCGCAATGGCAGAACATGGATGTGCTGCTGCTTCCCACGACCGGAACGACGTACACGATCGACCAGGTGAATGCCGACCCCGTCGCCACCAACACCAACCTCGGCTACTACACGAACTTCGTCAATCTGCTGGACCTGGCGGCGATCGCCGTGCCAGCGAGCATGCTCCCCTCGAAGCTGCCGTTCGGCATCACGCTGATGTCGCCGGCCGGCGGGGACTCGATGTTGTGTGCCCTCGGCGCTCGGCTGGAGAAATCTCTGGACCTTCCGATCGGTGCCACGGGAAGCAAGGCGACCCGCGATGGCGTCGCATCCGCGAGCGACGAAAAGGCGATTGTGCACGTTGCCGTCGTGGGGGCCCACTTGAGCGGATTGCCGCTCAACTACCAGTTGAAGAACCGGGGCGGGCAGCTCG
Source organism: Humisphaera borealis (assembly GCF_015169395.1). Classification (GTDB taxonomy): domain Bacteria; phylum Planctomycetota; class Phycisphaerae; order Tepidisphaerales; family Tepidisphaeraceae; genus Humisphaera; species Humisphaera borealis. The sequence continues at coordinate 1,521,849 of NZ_CP063458.1, read as the reverse complement.
TCCGCGCCACGCAAACCGCACCTTACTACCGCCTTTACGCACTGCCGGGTACCACGCCGCCCAAGCCGGGCATGCTCCGTTCGCCGGACAAGCAGTCGGTGGGGCTTGCGGTCGAAGTTTGGGAACTGTCGGCGGCGGCGTTCGGGGAGTTCGTCGCGGAGATCCCGCCGCCTTTGGGCATCGGCTCCGTGGAACTTGAGGATGGTTCGGCCGTAAAGGGTTTCCTGTGCGAGTCCTACGCGCTCATGGGGGCACGTGAGATCACTCACATGGGCGGCTGGCGAGCGTACCTGGCGGCGCAAAAGTGATGCTCACAGAGGCACCCGTCGCCGGTTAGCGGTCGCACCGCAGGTGCACTCTTCATTGCGATCCCCATAGGTGCACCTTCGGTGCGACCACTCAGCAGTACAAGGTGCCGCGCGAATGAACGTCACTCGCGCGTCCATCACCTCGCCGCGCATTTATAAGGCACATTAAAGTCAGCAAGCGCCCCGTAAACGAACACAACCCCATTTTCATTCGCGGCACTCGCTTTGCGAGCATGTTCGACGACAGGTTGGTCCCGCCGCACGGCGTAGAGGTGCCTTCCGGGCGTATCAAGCAGCCCAGGTGCCCCGAGTTTCGGCTTCGGCCGTCCGATCAACAAAAGCACAAACGCTTTCGGCAAGGTAAGCGGATCGTGTGCTGCCACCCGGGCAGGTTCTCGTTGCCCTGTGGGCCCAGTGGGCGTTGATCGTTCGTAAAAAGCGCGTACGCCCGCCACAGTTCGCTTTCCCTTCGCCGCTTTTCTCTCGACCTCATTCCGAAGGAGTCTCACACATGCGACGCATGCTCTGCGCTTTGCTCGCGGTCTGTCTCGTTTCCGTGGCCGCCTGCGACAAGGGACAGCCCGCCGCCGGCCCGGCTTCCAAGCCGTCCTCGCCCCTCAAGATCGCCTATTCCGATTGGCCCGGCTGGGTCGCCTGGGAAATCGCCATCCAGAAAGGATGGTTCAAGGAAGAGGGTGTTCCCGTCGAATTCGTCTGGCTCGACTACGTAAAGTCGATGGAAGCGTTTGGCGGCGGCCAGGTTGACGCGGTCTGCATGACCAATGGCGATGCCATGGTGACCGGCTCCACCGGCAAGCCGTCGACGCTGGTCGTGCTCAACGACTACTCCAACGGCAACGACATGATCGTCGCCAAGTCGGGCTACGCTGATCTGAAGTCGCTGAAGGGCAAGAAGATTGCCGTTGAGCTCAACTTCGTCGATCACCTCCTGCTGCTTAAGGGCCTCGAAAAGGCGGGCATGAGCGAGAAGGACGTCGTGCTGGTCAATGTCCCGACCAACGACACGCCCAAGGCGCTCGCCTCCGGCGACGTCGAAGCGATCGCCGCGTGGCAGCCCAACAGCGGCGCGGCGTTGAAGCAGGTCGCCGGGTCCAAGTCGATCTTCTCCAGCAAGGACGTGCCGGGCCTGATCTACGACGGCCTGTACGCGAGCAAGGAGAGCGTCGGTGCCCGCGCCGAAGACTGGCAGAAGGTCGCCAAGGTCTGGATGAAGGTTGTCGAGTTCATCAAGAACCCGGTCACGAAGGACGAAGCGATCAAGATCATGGCCGCCCGTGTAGGCCTTTCGACCGCGGAATATGCGCCCCTGATGGAAGGCACGTTCTTCCTGGATCTTGAGGGCAATCTCAAGGCGTTCGAGAAGAGCGACGCGTTGACCTCGATCTACGGCTCAGGCGAGTTGGTCAACAAGTTCAACGTCGAGAAGGGCGTCTACAAGACGGCCGCCGACGTCGGCTCGTACATCGAGCCTCGCTTCGTGAAGGCTTTGAAGAAGTAAGCGGAGGAGCGCGGAGGCACGCAGGTCGTTCGCAACACCTGCGTGCCTTCGTATCTCGCGCCTGCAGACATCCTGATGCCCTCATTCTTCGCCATTCGCCATGATCCTTCGCCGGGGCACAGCCTGCTCCTTAAGGCGCTGTCGTTCCTGTTGCCGCTGGGGCTCTGGTGCTTGGTGAGCTACGTACCCGGTGTCTGGCAGCCGATCGTTCGCGTCGCCGACCCGGGCGAGAGTTTTTTTCAGTCCGGCGTACCCGTACCCCGAACGGACTTTGAAGCCGCGAACGCCAGGTTGAAGGCCGAGGGCAGGCAACAGATGACCGGCGTTGGCGAGAACCCAGTCTACCTGCCACCGCCGCACAAGGTGGCACAGGCGTTCTACTCGGCGTTTACAACGCCGCCGCTGCGAAAGGAGGACCCTTGGCTCCACGAGAGCCTGCTGCACAGTCTGCGGATCATCATGATCGGGTTCGGTCTGTCGGCGATCGTCGGCGTCCCCATCGGGATTCTCTGTGGTACGTTCGGCAGCGTATCGAGGCTGGTCGAGCCCGTCGTCGATTTTGTCCGCTACATGCCGCCGCCGGTCTTCGGGGCGCTCGCCGTGGCGGTGCTAGGTCTATACGACCCGGCGAAACTCGCGATCATCTTCATCGGCACGGTCTTCTGCATGATCCGCGTGATTGCCAACACCACGCGGCAACTCGATACGGCATTGCTGGAAGCCGCGATGACGCTCGGCGCAAGCAGAAAGAGGTTGCTGACCGGCGTGATTGTGCCAGGCATTCTGCCGAACCTTTACAACGACCTGCGTATCCTGCTTGGTGCCGCATGGACGCTGCTCACCATTGCCGAACTGATCGGCGCACTGTCGGGCATTAGCTACTTCATTGATCGCCAGGGCAAATACTTCAAGTACGACAATGTCTTTGCCGGTATCGTGATGATCGGCATGCTTGGTCTGATCACCGACAAACTGCTCACGATGATCGGTGCCAAATTGTTCCCCTGGCAGGCGAAGCCGGCGGTCGGGATGTGGAGCGAAATTTGGCTGCTGCTGAGAGGATTTGTGCCGCACCGCCGGGGATTTGAAGGCTCCGTTCCGGCAGGAGCCGGTGCGTCGATTCCCGAAGCGATGACCGTACCGACGATAGCCGATCTCGCGGCATCTCTAGAGTCAGCGGCCGACCCGAAGCCTGAAGACCCGGAAAAGCCGACACGGAGGGCCGATGCTGCAACAGCTTGACCTGCCCAGCTACAAGGAGAAAGAGCCTGCGGTTGCCGAACGATTTGAACGCATCTACGCCCGGCCGGTGGTCCTGGAAGCACGATCGGTGTCGCGACAATTTGAATCGGCGCGCGGCCCAGTGGACGCCCTCCGCGACATCAACTTTAACGTTCATCGACGGGAGTTCATCACCGTCATCGGACCCAGCGGCTGCGGGAAGTCGACGCTCATCCGAATCCTCGCGGGACTCGACCATCCGACCAGCGGGCAGATCCTGCTCGACGGTAAGCCGGTGAGCGGCCCCGGACCCGACCGCGGAATGGTCTTTCAGGGTTACACCCTGTTCCCGTGGCTGACCGTGAAGAAGAACGTCATGTTCGGCCCCATCAGTAAAGGGCTCGGGCCCACGCGTGCCGAGCAGGATGCGATGCAGTGGATTCAGATGGTGGGCCTCGAGAAGTTCGCCGACCATTATCCGCATCAGCTTTCCGGCGGGATGCGGCAACGTGTCGCGATTGCGCGATCGCTGGCGAATCAGCCACGAATCCTGCTGATGGACGAACCGTTCGGCGCGCTCGACGCCCAGACCCGAAGCCAGATGCAGGGATATCTGCAGCAGATCTGGCAGAATGTCGACGTCACGATCCTGTTCATCACCCATGACCTGGATGAAGCGGTATACCTGGCGGACCGCATCATTGTGCTGGCGGCGCATCCCGGGCGAGTGAATGAGATCATTGAGGTCCCTGTCCCCCGGCCCCGGTCGCCGCAGCAGTTTATGGATCCTCGATTCCTCGCGACCCGGGCAAGAATCAGCGAGCTCATTCACCCGCCGGGAGAACACAGAGAAGAGAAACTGCCGCTCATTCGAATGACGCTGGCGACCGACGATGTCTTATGATTGTGGGCCGGCCTCCCGGCCTGCATCGCCACCTTGCTCCGGTAATTAGTGCAGGCCGCAAAGCCTTCACTTCAACGCAGAACCATGCAAAGCCAACTCTCCGATCCCTACAAGGCGCGCGAACACGCCCGCGCACAGGCCGGCACGAAGGTGCGGGCGATGCCGACGATTCCGGCATCGGCGGCGACCGATCTCCCGGCTGGCGTATCGGCCGGCGACGTGGTCTGGGATGAGACGCTCGCCGGCGGCGAATACGCCGCCCGTATTCTCAAGCGTGGTTCCCGTCTCCGGCTCACCAATCTCGATGGCGACGGCTGCATCAACCTGCTCGTTTTCAACGCCGATCGTCCGATCGAGCGCATCAATGTCGCCGACACGGTCAAAGTGCAGTGGAACGCGTATGTCGGAAAAGGCGGCCTGGTCCTTTCAGACATGGGACGGGTGCTGCTGAGCATCGTCGAAGACACCTGCGGGCAGCACGATACATTCTGCGGTTGCTCAAACGTCAGGAGCAACGCGAAGAAGTACGGAACTGGCGACAACTTCGGCCCTTTCCCCAACGCCCGCGATCGCTTCCTGCTCGCTCTGCTGAAGTACGGTCTCGGGAAGAAGGACATCCCGGCCAACATCAATTTCTTCAAAGGCGTGAAAGTGGAGACGGACGGCGCGCTGACCTTCAACCCTCGCAGCAGCAAACCGGGAGACTATGTCGAGCTTCGCGCCGAGATGAACGTGTTGGTAGCAATCGCCAATACGCCACACGCGCTCGACCCGAGGCCCCAATACACCTGCACCGCCGTTCGCCTGACTGCATGGCGTGGCGAGCAGACGCCAGCAGATGACCCCATCCGAAATGCTTCCCCGGAGAATCTTCGGGCATTTGAGAACGTCGAAGACTATTTCCTCATGTAGGGCGGGCAATGCCTGCCGGATGAAGGATTCCCCGCAGGGCAACACCCGTCCTGCCAAGCGCAGAAACCGTCAACCGCAGTCCCCATGGCTACCGATTACGATTTCACCATCCCCGCCCGAGCACCCTGGTCACACGTTCTGAAGAAGGGCCAAACCCTTCGCATCGTTGACCTTGAAGGCAACCAGGCAGTCGACTGCATACTTTACAGCGCGGCCGATCCTGCCGAGCGTTACAGTTCTTGTGAGACGGTCGTCGCGCAGAAGAACATCTTTCTCAATGTCGGGACGGTGCTGATGAGCAACGAGGGCAATCCCATGATGACGATCGTCGCCGACAACTGCGGCCGGCACGATACCTCCGGCGGTGCCTGTTCCTGCGAGAGCAACACCCTCCGCTATGGCCACCACACCAAGCATCAGCACGCTTGTGTAGAGAACTTCATCTACGAGCTGGGCCAGCATGGCCTCGGTAAGCGGGACATGGTCAGCAACATCAACTGGTTCATGAATGTGCCGGTCGAGGCCGACGGTGCCCTTGGCATCGTTGATGGCATCAGCGCGCCCGGAAAGTTTCTCGAGCTTCGTGCCGAGATGGACACGCTGGTGGTGATCAGCAACTGCCCGCAGATCAATAACCCGTGCAACGGTTTCAACCCGACCCCGGTGCGAGTGACGATCTCGTAGGGTCCCGTCCTGGCGGACGCGAGGTCCCGGCGTCGCGAGCCGATTGGTATTCGAAGAGTTTTGCTTCCACTTGAACGTTCGCGTCCGCCAAGGCGGACCCTATAACCATGTTCACCAAAGTCCTCATTGCCAATCGCGGCGAGATCGCCTGCCGAATCATCCGGACACTTCGCAAGCTGGGCGTTGCTTCGGTCGCGGTCTATTCGGATGCGGACGTACAGTCCCAGCATGTCATCCTCGCCGACGAAGCGGTCAAGATCGGACCTGCGCCGGCGGCCGAAAGCTACCTGCGCGGCAATCTGATCATCGAAGCGGCGATGGCGACCGGGGCACAGGCGATTCATCCCGGCTACGGTTTCCTGTCGGAGAATCACGAGTTCGCGGCAATGTGCGATGACGCCGGAATTGCGTTCGTTGGGCCGACGCCCGATCAGATGAAGGCGTTCGGCCTCAAGCATACGGCGCGAGAGCTCGCGATGAAGGCAGGTGTGCCCATGGCGCCGGGTTCCGGGCTGCTCGAATCGCCGGAGGCTGCGCTTGCTGCCGCCCGGAAAATCGGACTGCCGGTCATGGTCAAGGCCACTGCGGGCGGTGGCGGAATCGGCATGCGGCTGTGCCGCGCCGAGAGCGAACTGACCGAAGCATTCGCTGCCGTCCAGCGCCTCGGCAAGGCGAACTTCAAGCACGCCGGGCTATACCTTGAAAAGTACATCGAGAACGCCCGCCACATCGAAGTGCAGATCTTCGGTGACGGCAAGGGTCATGTGGCGGCACTCGGCGAACGAGACTGTTCGGCGCAGCGTCGCAATCAGAAGGTCATCGAAGAAACGCCCGCCCCGGGCGTCAGCGATGAGCTCCGACATCAGCTGTTTGCCGCCGCGGTCAAGCTCGGGAAAACGGTCAACTATCGGTCAGCGGGCACCGTCGAGTTCATCCTTGATGATGACACCGGCCGCTTCTATTTCCTCGAGGTGAACACGCGACTTCAGGTCGAGCACGGCGTGACCGAGTTGGTTACCGGCGTAGACCTTGTCGAGTGGATGCTTCGCGTTGCCGCCGGGGAGCCACCCGCCGCGTTGTACGCGCCGCCAAAGCCCGCCGGTTCGGCGATTCAGGTGCGGCTGTATGCCGAGGACCCGGGCAAGAACTTCCAACCGTCGCCGGGCGTGTTGACCGATGTACGTTTCCCAACCGAGGCCAGGGTCGACACCTGGGTCGTGACCGGCAGCGAAGTCTCCGGGTTCTACGATCCATTAATCGCCAAGATCATGGTCCACGCGCCGTCGCGACCCGAAGCGGTAGGGAAGCTGCGATCAGCGCTCGGTGCGACGCGAATCGCGGGAATCGAGTGCAACCTCGAGTATCTGAGAACGATTCTCGACACGACGACGTTCACTGAGGGACGAACCACCACCCGCTTTCTCGGCACGCTAGCATTCGCGCCCTGGGCGATCGAAGTGCTCAAGGCCGGCACGCAAACGACAGTCCAGGATTCGCCGGGCCGGCTCGGCTACTGGGCGATCGGCGTGCCGCCGTCGGGTCCGATGGACGGGCTGGCGTTTCGGATTGGGAATGTGCTTCTGGCGAATCCCGAAGGTGCCGCCGGACTTGAGCTGACCGTCTCCGGGCCGACCTTGCGATTCAACGTCGACACGATCATTGCCGTCTGCGGGGCCGACATGCGGGGTACGCTCGATGGCGTACCGGTGCCGCTCTGGATGCCGGTCGAGGTCAGGGCCGGCATGACGCTCGACTTCAAGGCAGTGCAGGGGCCCGGCGCGCGAACGTACATCGCGTTCGCGGGCGGCCTGGATGTGCCCGACTACCTCGGCAGCAAGGCAACGTTCACGCTCGGAAAGTTCGGTGGGCATGGCGGACGGGCGCTGCGCGCCGGTGACGTGCTGCGCGTCGCCGATGACGGCAGGTCCGTGACGCAAAAGGAAGCCCGCCGCGAAGCATTGCTGGCGAGCTATGTTCCCCACCCGTCATTGCTGCCGCAGTACACCAGCGCGTGGGAGGTGTCGGTTCTCTACGGTCCCCACGGCGCGCCCGACTTCTTCACGCCGGAGGATATCGAGATGCTCTTCTCGACCGCGTGGAAAGTGCATCACCATTCCGATCGCACGGGTGTCAGGCTCATCGGCCCGCACCCAACGTGGGCCCGCGCCGACGGCGGCGAAGCCGGGCTGCATCCTTCAAACATCCACGACAACGCCTACGCCGTCGGTACCATCGACTTCACCGGGAATCTGCCGATCATCCTGGGCCCCGACGGTCCCAGCCTCGGCGGGTTTGTTTGCCCGGCAACGATCATCCAGGCCGACCTCTGGAAGCTCGGGCAGTTCAAGCCCGGCGATACGATCCGCTTCAAGCGGGTCACACAGGCCGTGGCGACCACGCTCGAAGCGATGCAGGACGAGGAGATTCATTCGCTGAATCCTGTCATCCGCAACGAGCCGGCCGTTGATATTGCCCGCCGACATTCGTCGGCGCGACTGCAGCAGCACATCTACTCCGGGGGCTTTGCCGTCCGGAATACGATCGAGTCGCCGGTGCTCCATTCACTTCCGGCGTCCGCCAACGGGCCTGCGGTGGTTTACCGCCAGGACGGCGACAAGTGCCTTCTGGTGGAGTACGGGCCGCTCCAGCTCGACCTGAATCTGCGATTCCGGGTGCATGCGCTGATGACGCACATGCAAGCCCATCCGCTTCCAGGCATCATCAACCTGACACCGGGCATCCGTTCGCTGCACATTCACTTTGACAGCCGGGAACTGCGCCTGTTCAGGCTGATGGATGCGCTTCTCGCTGCCGAAGCCGCGTTGCCCGATATCGAGCACACCGAGGTCCCGACACGCATCGTTCATCTGCCGCTGTCGTGGGACGACCCGGCGTGCCAGCTGGCGATTGAGAAGTACATGCAGGTGGTCCGCAAGGACGCACCCTGGTGCCCGAGCAACCTTGAGTTCATCCGTCGAATCAACGGCCTGGGATCGATTGACGACGTGAAGAAGATCGTGTTCGACGCCAGCTACATGGTGCTCGGCCTGGGCGATGTTTACCTCGGGGCACCGGTCGCGACACCGGTTGATCCGCGGCACCGGCTGGTTACCACCAAGTACAACCCGGCCCGGACCTGGACCGCCGAGAACTCCGTCGGCATCGGCGGGGCGTACCTTTGTGTGTACGGCATGGAAGGGCCCGGAGGTTACCAGTTCGTCGGGCGAACGTGCCAGATGTGGAATCCCTATCGCCAAACAACCGACTTTGTCGACGGCAAGCCCTGGTTGCTGCGGTTCTTCGACCAGATCCGGTTCTATCCGGTTACAGCCCAGGAGCTACTGAAGATACGCGAGGACTTTCCCGCCGGCCGGTACAAGTTAAAGATCGAACACCAGACCTTTCGCCTGCGCGACTACAACCAGTTCCTCACTGACAACCGCGATTCGATCGGCGCGTTCAAGTCCACCCAACAGGCGGCGTTCGACGCCGAGCGGCGTCGCTGGGACGAACTGGGTCTTGCCAACTTCTCGAGCGAACCACCCGACGACGCCGTCGGCGGCACTGATGTCGCGGTCGCGTCCGGGAGCGAGCCGGTCTTTGCCGATGTGCCCGGCAATGTCTGGAAGGTCGAGGCAAAGGTTGGCGACCGCGTCACCGCCGGGCAGAAGCTGGCGATCCTGGAATCGATGAAAACCGAGATTCCGGTGCCGTCGCCAATTGATGGCGTCGTGACGGAGGTTTTCTGTCGCGAAGGCAGGTTCGTGTCCGCCGGGCAACTGATGTTTGGTGTCAAGCCTTGAACGCGCGATGGGGCCCGGCGGGCCGCTTTCTGCGCATCATCGCTTCGGCTACAGTTGACGCACCGCTCAACGGAGGCCGATGTTTTCGCAGACTGTCGAGTACGCGCTTCGGGTCATGACTCACCTGGCTGTTCAGGAAGGGCCGGTGACCACGCGCCAGATCGCCGTCGCCACCAAGGTGCCGGAAGGCTACCTTGCCAAGGTGATCCAGACACTCGGACGCGCAGGGTTGGTACATTCGCAGCGCGGTCTGCACGGCGGTTCGGTTCTGGGGCGGGCGGCCGCGGACATCACCATCTTCGATATTGTCAATGCGATCGACCCGGTTCAGCGGATTCATACGTGTCCGCTGGGTCTTAAGTCGCACGGTGTGAACCTTTGTCCGCTTCACAAACGCATGGACGCCGCCCTCGACATGGTCGAACAGGCGTTCAAGGATTCCACCCTCGCCGAGCTCCTCGCCGAACCCACCCGCAGCCGCCCGCTGTGCGACATCGAGTTCGCCGAAGCGACGCCATCGTTCACCGCGAAACTGACCGAAGTAGCCAAGAAGTAGACGGCGCTGGCGTTTGCGCCTGCATGGCGCACACCAGATTTGCCTGGACGGTCATCAACGCAATTCTGGACACTTAGGTACATTTATTGAACTGAAGCCGCGCATGGCTCGTCCTGCACTCATGCGAACGACGACGATGTATCGCCGCAGACCCATCATCGGTCTTTCTGTCTTGATCTGCTTGTCGTTCGCAGCGACTGCTCGATCTCAGTACGAGTACAACCAGAAACCGATCAACTACTCCAACGCTGCCGTATCCGACCCCGTCGCTCAGCTCCAGAAGCGCATACTCGCAGGGTCGGTCGAGCTTCGACCGCGCGGCGACCAGGGATATCTCCGGTCCGTGCTGGCGGAACTGGGAATTCTGGAATCGTCGCAGACCCTGGTCTTTTCAAAGACGAGTTTTCAGCGGGAAGGGATTCACCCCTCCACGCCTCGCGCGCTCTACTTCGATGACGACACCTACATCGGCTATGTGCAGGGCGGGGATGTCCTGGAAGTAGCCACGACCGATCCCGCCATCGGGACTGTGTTCTATACACTGGATCAGTTTGCAAGGGGAAAGCCCAGGTTCGTACGGCAGACAGAGAACTGCCTCCAGTGTCACGCCAGCACGATGACCCACGACGTCCCGGGGTTGATGATTCGGTCGGTCTACCCCGACCCTCGCGGACAGCCGATCCTCAGCGAGGGGACCAAGGTGACCACGCACGAAAGTCCATTCTCGGAGCGGTACGGCGGCTGGTACATTAGCGGGCGGCACGGCGCGTTCGACGTGCAGAAGCATATGGGCAACCTCGTCGGCAAAAGCCGCGACGATGCAGAGCCCGTCGATCCAAAAGCCGGAACGAATGTCACCGATCTGAGCAAGTTTTTCGATACGTCGGCATACCTGACGCCGCACAGTGACATCGTCGCGATGACGGTACTTGCCCATCAGGCCGAGGCCCACAACCTGATGACCAAGGCGAACTACGCGTGCAAGTTCGCACTGCGGGATGCGCGCATCATGAACGAGGCGTTGGGACAACCTCTGGACGAGATGTCCGACAGCACGCACCGGCGAATCAACAGCTCGGCGGAGACTCTGCTGAGGTACCTGCTTTTCTGCGACGAGGCACCACTGGCTGCACCGATCGAAGGTACCTCCACGTTCGCCCGCGATTTCACCGCTCGCGGACCGCGAGACAGCCGAGGGCGTTCACTCCGGGATTTCGATCTGACACGCAGGACGTTCAAGTATCCGCTGAGCTATTTGATCTACTCCAGGGGTTTTGACGGCCTGCCGGAACAGACCAGGAGCCGTTTGTACGCGAGGCTTTTCGAAGTGCTGACCGGCAAAGATCAGGACAAGGCTTTTGCACATCTCTCCGCGGACGATCGCAGGGCGATTCTGGAAATCCTTCTGGAAACCAAGAAGGATCTACCCGCCTGCTTCCAGGCAACCCGCCCGTGAGACGGCTCATCGTTGGAAATTGCGGATCGCGTTCGACCAGGAAAGCCAACCCGCTGAGGCGCGACCTGAAGAATGAAGGGGTGGAACATGATAAAATCCCGGCATGTCTGGTTCGCCCGCATATTCCGTTGGCATCGATCTTGGCACCACCAACAGTGTGATTGCCTACACCAAACTTGGGGAAGAAGCGCCGCGCATCGAACTGCTCAACCTCCCGCAGGTCGTGGCGACCGCGACGATTGAAGACCGCAAGCTTCTTCCGTCCTTTCTGTACCTTGGTACCGACGCAGACCGCGACGCCCGGTCTCTCGATCTTCCCTGGGGAATGCAGCGAGATTTCGCTGTCGGCGAACTGGCGCGCAAGCAATCGGCCGATGTGCCGACGCGGACGGTCGTCGGCGCCAAGAGTTGGCTGGCGTACAGCAAGGTTGATCGGCGGCAGCCCATATTGCCATGGAATGCACCCGCCGATGTCGCCAAGGTGTCGCCAGTCGAGGCGAGCAAGCGGTACCTCGAGCACATCGCCGCCGCATGGAACGCCGCTCACCCAGAATCGCCACTGAAGGATCAGCAGGTGGTGCTGACGGTTCCGGCATCATTCGACGCTGCCGCTCGAGACCTGACGCGTGAGGCCGCGATCTCCGCCGGTCTTCCTGAGGACACCACCCTCCTCGAAGAGCCACAGGCCGCCCTCTATGCCTGGCTGGCCGATCATGCCGATCGTTGGCGCCGAATACTGAAGGTGGGGGACACGTTGCTGGTCGCCGATGTTGGCGGCGGCACCACAGACTTCACGCTGATCGGGGTCACCGAGGAGAATGGAGAACTCGCGCTCAATCGCGTCGCAGTGGGCAATCACACGCTGGTCGGCGGCGACAACATGGACCTGGCGCTTGCCTACCACGCAACGACCGCGTTCGCATCCAAGAATGTCACCCTCGACCCTTGGCAATCGGTTGCCTTATGGCACTCGTGCCGAGCGGCCAAGGAGGTACTGCTCGCCGCACAAGGTCCAGCGAAGCAGCAGGTCTCTGTCCTCGGGCGCGGGAAGAAGGTTATTGGTGGGACGGTATCGGTTGACCTCGAGCGGGAGGCGGTTCGATCGCTTCTGGTGGACGGCTTCTTTCCGGCCTGCACGCTCGCCGACAAGCCGCACAAGCAGCGCGCCAGTGGCTTTCGGCAGATCGGTCTTCCATTCGAAACAGACACCGCCGTCACGCGACATCTTGCCGCCTTTCTCAGCCAGCAGGGACAGGACGGCCAGGCGGTCCGGCCGACGCACCTGCTGTTCAACGGCGGCGTCTTCAAGGCGGCCGCGTTTCGGGAACGCCTGACCGGAACCATCGGTAGCTGGTTCGGAGGACGTACGCCCGAGGTACTGTCCGGCAACAACGATCTCGACTTTGCCGTCGCCCGCGGTGCCGCGTACTACGGCGCGGCCAAACGCGGAAAGGGTGTCCGCATTCGGGGCGGCACGGCTCGGAGCTACTACGTCGGAATTGAAACCGCCGGGCTCGCAATCCCCGGAGCGCCGAGGCCTCTTCGCGCTTTGTGCGTCGTCCCGTTCGGCATGGAAGAAGGATCGCAGGCCGATGTGCCGAGCGACGACATCGGCCTAGTGGTCGGCGAACCGGCGACGTTCCGCTTCTTTTCAGCCGGCTCGCGAAAGACCGACATGCCCGGCGACCTCGTCGATCGCTGGGCCGAAGGCGAACTTGAAGAAAGCGATTCGCTGGAGGCGAACCTTCCGCGGCCTGACAACGTTGAAGAAGACTATGTCCCCGTGAAGTTCCAGAGCCGAATCACTGAACTTGGCGTACTGGAGTTGTGGTGTGTCCGCAGCGGCGTCGAGGGTGCAACGGATCAACGGTGGAAGCTCGAATTTGGCGTGCGGGAGGACGCGGAGTAGACCATGACGGTTGCAGGTACAATCGATCGTTGTTTCGCGCTAGCCATCACGCCTTGACCGTGCTGATCAACTTCATCGCCCGTTCCACCACGTCAAATGCCGCCCGGGGATGGCCGATCCGTCGCGCGTTAGCCTGCATCTGTTTGAGCCGAGCGCCATCGGACAATATAACATCCAGCTTGTGTGGCAGGCTCTGGAGCGTATTGGCCTTGATCGCAGCGCCGTTCTCCAGCAGGTAGTCGCTGTTGCGGCTTTCCTGGCCGGGGATGGGATCGACAACGACCATCGGCGTGCCGGTCGCCATTGCCTCGCTCGTTGTCAGCCCGCCGGGCTTGGAGACGACCACGTCGGCGGCGGTCATCAGTTCCGGCATGTCACTGGTGAAGCCCAACACCGTTCGCCGGTGGTGCGACGGAAGAGGAATCGCCTCAAGCCTGGTACGCACCCTGGCGTTGCGGCCGGTGGCGACGACAACGTGAAGCGGTGTTTGGCATTCGAGCAGCCGACGGTGAATCTGTTCGATCGGCCCCACGCCGAACCCACCGGCCAGTTGCAGTACGACGTTGCGATCGACGCTGATACCATGCTTGCGACGACACCCGGTCGGGTCCATTGCCTCCCCGAATGCCGGGTGAATCGGGATGCCGGTGACCTCCATTTCGGACAGCGGTACCACATTCGACAGGTTGATCGCCGACTCGCGGCTGGCCATGTAATAGCGTTCGACCGGCTGCTTGACCCACATGCAGTGAATGTAGAAGTCGGTCGTCACCATCACCTGGGGTAGTTTCAATCGGCCCTCAAGGCGTAGCGAGGAAATGAATTCGGCAGGCAGAAAATGCGTGTTAATCGCCAGGTCCCACGGCTGCGACAGCAGCAGATCGGTGAACTTGCCGAACTGCACACGCTGAAACTTTGTACGAAGCCGCTCCATTGGAGGCCAGCCCGGCTTGTCTAGGCGGTCGTACATAAACCCGACAAAATGCGGGGCGTGCTTGATGACGTCGAAGTAGGTTTGTGCGAAGAAGTGTCGGAACGCGGCGTTCGTGTACTGCAGAACATCCACGTTAACGACATGCGCCTCGGGATGCGTCTGGCGCAACGCCAGCTCAATCGCCTCCGCGGCGCGCAGGTGCCCCACACCGGCTGACGCTGACAGAACCAGGATACGCGGCGGTGCGAAGCGCGCGGCAATCCACACGCCAGAGGCAACGCTCGGTGACCCCAACGATGCGGGAGACACCAAGGCTGGATCATGTTTCGCTGTCCTGGAACCCGCATCGGCGTGTCCGCCGGAAAGCGGCAATGCAGCCCCTTTCCGTCGAGTACGAGTCTTGAGCATGGTGGCAACGTGTCGGGTCGTCATTCTCATGATGCGGCGACCTCCAGATCGGCGGCGGTCGGTTCAGTTGCGGCGGCAGACGAGGCAGGCCGCTTTGGTTCACACCAGACATCGCCAATAGTCGCTTCGCGGACTGTCTTGACGTGCTGCTCCCAGTAGGTGTCGAACACGTCACTGCGCGTGTAGCGGGTTGCGCGATTGACGGCGTTTCGGCTCATACGCGAGCGGGCGGCGACGTCGTCGAGCAACTCGTCGATCGCCGAGCACCAGACTTCTGCCTCCGTGCTCGCGACGATACGACCGGTGACATCGTCGTCCATGACTTCCTTCGGGCCACCGGCTTCGCTGACCAGGACTGGCAATCCTGATGCCTGAGCTTCGATCACGGCTTGGCCGAGTGTGTCGGTTCGGCTCGGAAAAACGAACAGGTCTGCCGATGCGTAGTACGCGGCAAGTTCGGCACCCTTCTTGTAGCCTGGAAAGTGGGCCGGCAGGCCATTCAACTGCTTTTTTAACTCCGGCAAGTAGGGCCCCTCACCCACCACGATCAATGCGACGTCGTGACGCTCAACGCAGAGCTTGCTGAAAGCGTCGGCGAGCAACTTCAGATTCTTCTCCGCACTGACCCGTCCAACGTAGAGAAGTCGAAGAGGCTGCTGAATCCCTGAGCGTTCGAAGAGACCCGCATCACGATGGCGTGGCGTGAAGTTCTCGGGATCGGTGCACGGCGGCAGAACGCGTACCACACCCTTGGAAATTCCGAGTTCGGCGAGCGCCGACTCGTAACTGCGACTGCGAGCGAAGACGGTCGCAGCGTTGTTGTAGAACCAGCCCATGTAGCTGGTCGCCGCAGCGGTAAGGCGGTAGTCGCCGGTCATCTCCCGGACGAACGCCGGGAAGTCCGTGTGATAGGTCGCCAGCACGGGTACCTTCAGCATCTTTGCTACCAGCCAGCCGACCAGGCCCATCGGACCCGGCGTGCTGATGTGGATGACATCGAACTGCTGGCGGTCTGCCCATTCAAGAATCTCGAGGACCGGAGGCAGCGAAAGCTTGAGCTCCGGGTAGTGAGGCATCGGGAGCGAGGCGGCGGGCTCGAAGTTCTTTCTGAACGGTGTCTGCTCGTCCTTCGGAGCGTCGCTGCAGGTGGCAATCGTCAGATGGCGGCCACGGCGATCGGCCTCGCCGCCGAGACGCTTCAGGAACCGCGCCACGCCGTTCACTTCGTCGAACGTATCGGTGAAGAGGCCGATCTTGATGTTCTCCCCGTTGACCTCCCGGCCGAAGCCGGTGATCCCGCCGCAGAGGTGGCGTTCCTTGTTCTGATGGAACAGCGCGAAGTAATAGGGGAGCAGGCCGAACTGCTGAGCGGCAAGTGTCGAGAGGGCGTCGAAGATGGCAGCCATCTCACCGCGGGCCAGTTCCTTGGCGACGTGCGCGAAAACGCCGGAGGTGATATCGCGGTTGAGGACCGACACGAGCTTGAAAATCTGCTCGTGCTCGCCGAGAGGCGCAACGCCGCGCCGCATGGCGTCGAAGATCGCGGCGCGTTCGCGCGGGCGCTTGAGCAGCGACGAAAACGCAAGTTCGCCCAGCAGTGCCGTTCCGGCGGCGGGAGATTTCTTACGACGGAAGGGCGACGCAATCCGCCGGCCGGCGGCGGCAAACCCGTGACGCACTGCCGCCTTGACCAAGTCGCGTTTGCTCGGTCGGCGTCGTTCACCGACGAGCGTCTGGAGGGCCTGCGTGACAAGGGTATCGCGACCATTGTTCGCCGTCGGGGCCATGTTCCGCGTCCAGTAGCGGATACCGACGCCGAGAAAGTTGTGTGCAAGCTTAAGGCTTGAACCCGCTTCGCCGCCCGGGCGGCAGGTGGCATTGCGGATCGATTCAAGGGCCTGCTCACAGGTGGTGACTTCCGGCGGGAACTCGGTCCAAGTACGACCGACGTTCAGCAGCCCGTGGTCGTCGCTGCCGCCGGTGCGGGCCTTGACCCAGGGTTCGGGCCAGCGCGGCCGCATCCCATGCCGGGCCGTCAGTTCGACCAGCTTCTTCTCGGTCAGATGATCCAACACCGGCTCGAACGCATTTTTGTGCAGTACCGAGTGCGCGCCATTGATGCACTCGAACCCTTTGAACATCAGCAGCAGACGTTCGAGGTGCCAGCGACCGATGGTGTCGTTCTGCCGGTAAAGCGGGTGGGCGACCGCGTGCGCGATGCGATGACGCTCGATGTAATCCGCGACTTCGTAGATGTCAGCAGCCCGTGCCTGCAGATTTGCATGATCAAGCGGGGTAATGCCCCACACCAGGACGTGCATCTTGCAGTGGTCTTCGGGGAAGTAGCAGGTGAGTTCTTCGCCAACAATCAGGTCGTCACGGCGGCCGAGCGAGAGGACGCCGTCGATACAGTCATGGTCGGTAATCGTGTAAAAGTCCATGTCGCGGCTGCGTGCCTGCGCCAGAACGTCCGCCGGTTCGCTATAGCATTCGGGGCAGGCCAGTGCGTTGAGCACGGCCTCATCGGCCTCGGTGCTGGCTACGCTGTGGCAATGGAGATCGGCGCGACGCCAGCGTGGCGGCGCATCGCAATCGCGGCCGGACGATTGACCGCCGACGGCTTGGCCGTTGACGGTGACGGAAGGGGACGCGTGGGACATGGCCTGCTCCTATGCGAGCGACGATCTCTCGCCGCCTCGACATCCGCCCGCCTCTCTGGCCGGAGGACACCGATGTTCCGTGGAACGACAGCTTTGGGGATCCGTCCCCAGAGGCTCAAGTCGTTGGCTATTGGGGATGCAGTCTTTCAGGGAACCTCGCCAAAACCGTTCCGGGCAAGGCCACAACGCCGTCCATGGCTGCATCTCTTCCACGCTGTTATGACTTACGATGGTGAGCAATCGGTGGATATGTTGTTAATATTGCAACAATGGCGCAACAGATGGTGTGTGGCTGGAGGAATTAAACGACCGATAGTGGCAGCATCCGTCCGCGACCCTTAAGGTTAGTCGCCGTTCGAATGCTCGAAGTGTGCGTCTTGTAAAGATCACGTAAGGACGCCCGCCGCGACTGCACTCCCTTTATGTCTAACCTCGCTAGCCATGTCGTTGACCCACGCCGTTCAGCGTTGCAGGGATCTCTACTCGGCGGTTCCCTGTTCAGGTCGGACTGGGTCGCCACGGGAAATCAACGACTCTTTCATCGCCATTGGAGGCCCGCTGGCGACGTGCACTCACGACTTCTGATCCTCCACGGCTACGGCGATCACTCGGGCCGATTCGCGCATGTCATGCAGTGGTTCGCGGAACGCGGCGTCGCATGCGAGGCGTTCGACTTTCGAGGCCATGGCCGATCCAGTGGCAGGCGGGGTTATGTGTCGCGATGGCAGGAGTTCCTCGACGACCTGAAGTCGATGCTGTCGGCGTCGCACCAGAACGCCGGCCGAGACGGCTACCTCGGCCGCCCGATGTTCGTGCTCGGGCACAGCCATGGCGGGCTCGTGGCGGCCACTGCCGGGACGGACGGTGTTTTGAACCCCCCGGAGATTGCCGGTGTCATCCTCACCGCGCCGTATCTACGACCGGCCACTTCGCTCGGACCTCTCTGGACGGCAATCGCGGCCGTCACAAACATCCTTGCTCCATCGTTGAGGGTGGGCAGTGGCCTGTCGGCCGACATGATGACCAGCGATGCCGGAATGATTGAAGACTCGCGCAATGACACGCTGCTTTTGCGGGCAGCGACGCCGCGATGGTATGCAACGACGCTGCGAAGGCAGCAGCAAACGAGCGCGAATGCGGCCCGGTTTAAACTGCCGCTCCTCTGCTTGCATGGCGACGCCGACCGCGTCGCCGACGCTTCCGCCGCAAAAGCATTCGTCGAAGGCACGTCAAATCCCGACAGGTCCTTCGTCTTGCTTGCCGGTCAGAAGCACGAAATCCTGCGCGAGGTAAACCGGGAAGCCTCTTTTGAGCGAATCTTCGATTGGATGCGACGAAGTAGCCAAGTCGCCGTCACCGGCATCTGACCAGGATCTCTTCTCGTCCAATCGCTACGGACATTTGTCGCCATGGTGAACAGATGCCTGGCACCATAGAATCGCGACCTCATGGCCGCCGTCGAACTATCGCACATCACCAAGACCTATTCCGGCGGGGTTACTGCGGTGGACGACCTATCGCTGTCGATCGAGGATCACCAGTTCGTCGTATTGGTCGGCCCGAGCGGTTGCGGGAAGAGTACGACCTTAAGACTCATCGCCGGTCTCGAAGAGGCTGATACTGGGAGAATCTCCATCGGCGGCCGCGACGTTACGGACATTGCTCCGAAAGATCGTGACATCGCGATGGTTTTTCAGAACTATGCGCTCTACCCCCATATGACTGTCTATGGGAATCTCTCGTTCGGTCTTAGGCTCCGCAAGATGCCGTCGCTGTTGAAGCGATTGCGGCATCCGTCCCAAGCCCGGCAGATCGGGCGGGACATCGACGAGCGGGTCAAGCGTGTTGCCGACCTGCTCGACATCCGATCGCTGTTAAACCGCAAGCCGCGGGAACTTTCAGGCGGGCAACGCCAGCGCGTGGCGGTGGGGCGGGCGATCGTGCGCGAGCCGGCGGCGTTTCTCTTTGACGAGCCGCTCTCCAACCTCGACGCCCGGCTTCGACTGACGACGCGGGCCGAACTCAAACGACTCCACCAGAAACTCCGCACGACGACGGTTTATGTGACCCACGACCAGGAAGAGGCGATGACCCTCGGCGATCGGATCATCGTGATGCTCAATGGAAAGGTACAGCAGGACGGCCCGCCACTTGAACTGTATCACCGACCCCGCAACCGCTTCGTCGCCGGTTTCATCGGCATGCCGCCAATGAACTTCATTGAAGGTCATCTCGAAGCGACCGAGAATAGCCCGAAACTGAGCTTCGTGGAGTCTGCGCCATCCGGGCGTAAATCCGTTGGCGGCACCGGTGACGGGTTGACCTACCCGACAAAAGGCTTTACTCTTATACTTTCTCGCGACGCTGCGCCGTCAGGCGGAGTGCCGTCGAGTTGGGTCGGCAGGAAGGTGATCATGGGTATACGCCCTGAGCACCTCTCTCTTCGACCCTTTCGGGCTGACGACGGGTCGGTCGTGTCTCAGCCGCTGCAAATGCGGTTGACGCTGATCGAGCCCATCGGCAGCAGTATTGATCTCTACCTGCAATCTGCCGGCAATGATCAGATCGTTGCGCGGGTGGATGCGGCGAACGGGCTGGTATCATCGGGACCGTCAAGTCCCGGCGAGACCTCCGGTTTGACGCCGCAGCTAGGATCGCTGGTGACCGTCCATGTGGATGTTCGCCGGATCCATTTATTCGAGCCCGAAGACACCGGGATGAACCTGAGTCTGGAAACAACCCCTTCCGGACAGCCCACCACCGAGTTGGCCCATGCTATGGCATAAAGCGCATGGACAACATCGAGTGGCGGAAGCGAGTCGTCGAACGACGGCCGCACCGAGACCCCTGAAAAGGGAGGTCGGGGCGGTCGGATAACGACGACCGCTGCCGGCAAATCCCTGTCCCGGATATTCCGGGATGCGGACATGCCGACGCTACAGGTTCTGCCGAATGTGTGCCGCTCGAACAGAGCGGTTTTTTGTTTGTGGTTGCCGAGGGCAGGGTCCGGATGACGGACCGGTTTGCGACGTCAGCAGATAATTGAATAGCGCTGCAAAACTGAATAGCGCGGAGAGAACGAGGAGCTATGCCGAACCCGGAATTGATTCGTATCGTCGACGGAATCGCACGCGACAAGGCGATCGAGCGCGAACAGGTCTACACGGACATCGAACAGGCCGTCGCGTCGGGCCTTCGTAAGCACTTTAACACAGAAGACACCACCGAGTTCGGCGTCACCCTCGATCGTACGACCGGCGACATCTCTGTCGCCCGCCAGGGACAGGTTCTCCCGCTTTCGGTCATGGGGCGAATCGGTGCGCAGACTGTCAAGCAGGTCATGATCCAGCTCATCCGGCAGGACGAGCGCGGCGCGATCTACGACGAGTACCAGAGCAAGGTCGGCCAGATCGTCACGGGCACGGTCGCCCGTTTCGAAGGCCCGACGATGATCGTCAACCTCGGTCGCCCCGAAGGGATCATGCCGCGCAGCGAGCAGATCCCCGGCGAGCAGCATCAGGTTGGCGAGCGCATCCAGGCGCTGATCATGGAGGTTCGGGATACGCCCAGTGCGATCAAGATCATCCTGAGCCGCAGCCATCCGGAACTCATCCGCCGGTTGTTCGAACGGGAAGTACCGGAAGTCGGCGAGCGAACGATCGAAATCAAGGCTCTGGCTCGTGAGCCGGGCCACCGGACGAAGATTGCGGTCAGCTCGATCGATACCAAGGTGGACGCCGTCGGGGCATGCGTTGGTGTCCGCGGCAGCCGCATCAAGAACATCGTCGAAGAACTCGGCGGCGAGAAGATCGATATCGTCCGTTGGAACGAATCGTCACAGATTCTGATCTCCAACGCGTTGAAGCCGGCCGAGGTAACAGAAGTCTCCCTCTGCTTCGAACTGGGCCGCGCCACGGTGGTGGTGAACGACGACCAGTTGAGCCTGGCGATCGGCAAACGCGGGCAGAACGTTCGCCTTGCGGCCCGGCTGACGGGCTGGGACGTGGACATCCTGACGCCCAAGGAGTTCCAGGAAGGTACCGCTCGGCTTCATGCGACGCTCAAGACGATTGAAGGCGTCACGCAGGACATGGTCGACAAGATCATTGCGATGGGCCTGATTGATGTCCGCGACGTGGAAGAGGTCGGTGCAGAACCACTGAAGGAAGAACTTCAGCTGGAAGAGGAACTGGCTGTTATGGTCGTCGAACGCTGTGGCGAAGAAGCCAAGCTGGTCACGATCGAACAGGAAGCCAAGAAGGCTGCCGATGCCCGGGCCCGTGCATCCGGTGCATCGTTCTTCGGGAACGCGCCGGCGGTGGAAGCTGCCGCAGGCGAACGTGGGATTGACGGTTTGGCGACGGCCGCTACATCGCCGGCCGAATCTGTCGAAGCCGCCACCGAAGAGCCCGCCGGCGAGAGCGACCGGATGCCGGGTGCCAATGAAGCAACCGAGGGTGCTTCGCCGGAAGTGGTCGTGCACGACATGAGTTCGACGACGCCAGAGGATGCGCCGTCGCCGGAAGAGGCGGCGATGCAGGGCATGCCAAAGCATTCCCCGGCCGGCCCGGTGCTGACCGACGAAAATGAAGACAGAGCCGCGCTGGCCCAGGGGCGAGAGCCCCCGTCGGCCGAGTGACAGCGGCGACACGAAAAGAATGCCATCGTTCCGTCGGTTCATGCGAGCCTCCGGCGTTGGCGAACGTAATACCAAGATCGGCGCCTTTGCTCCGCCTTGAAATGCACCGACACCGGCTTGCTTGCCGTGTCTGGGCGTCAGGGGCGGACGATGGATCAGAGCCCGCGCCGGGCGCGGTCGGCTGGTTGGTCTATATCAACCATCATGCCCGGACCGCAGATTGGTGTACTCCTGGAGGCCGGTTTGGCTGCGACGAAGAAAGGTATCCGCGTCAACGAGCTGGCTAAAGAGCTGGGCGTTGAAAGCAAGGCGATTCTCACCAAGCTCCGCGACGAGGGACTTGGCGATCAAGCGCCCAACCACCAAAGCTCCATCTCCATCGGATTGGCGACAACCATCCGTGAGTGGCACGCCGACGGTGCGCTTTCGGGGGGCAGTGGCTCGACCGCGACGGCAACTGCCGTCGAGGAACCGCCCGCCAAACCCAAGGGCAAGCGTCCTCCGCCGCCGCGCAAGCGCAAGGCCGGCGAGGAATCCGACCCCGAGGGTGGTTCTCCGGCAACTTCCGAAGGCACGGCGAGCGGCGAAGAAGAAGCCGCCGGCGACCAGCCAGATGCCTCACCGGCACCGGTTGAAAAGCCGGTTGCACCGGCAGTCCGCCCGCAGCAGCCCAAGAATGAGACTCCTGCTCCCGTCAAGCCAACGGTCAGCACGTCCGCGGCAGCGCCGGCGCTCCCGGCAGCGGGGACCATCCCCGTCGCACCGCCTGCTCAATCATCGCCGGCCTCTGCACCCGCGGCCCCGGTGACGCCGTTCGTTGCCCCTGCTCAGCGTCCCGCAGCCGGGCCCGGCAGCAATGCTCCCCACGGCCCCGGCCGCGCTCCCAGCGGACTTCAGCCCCCGGCACAGCGTCCGACGGTCACAATCGGCTCGACGAAACTCGCCGGTACGGTGGAACGTCGCCCGGTTACCGTCGCCCCTCAGCTCAACGCAACGATGCTGAAGCCGGCAACGATCCAGGGCCCTCGCGTGATCCGCGAGGAGAAGCCCGATGTCGTTGCGGCGCCGCGCCCGCGCGGCCCCCGAGGCCGCGAAGAAGGCGGCCCCACGACCGGTTACACCACAGCCCGCCCGAGCACCGGCCGGGGTGTGAAGGTTACCGTCGAGGACGAAGACGAAGCAGCAAAGAAGAAGGCGGCAGCCAAGAAGACCAGCCTCTCTGGTCGCCGGCGTGGCATTGACGGTCGTCGCGGCGAGGCCGACGAACGCCTCAAAGAGTTCAGCGATGCCGATCTCGCCGAGCGAAACTTGCGTCTGTCGCATGCGGCGAAATATGTGCATGGCGTCGGCCAGCAGATGGATCGCGCCAGCCGACAGGGCAAGCAGCTCATCGCCCGCACGGCGGCCCAGACCGGCGCCCCGATCTCGATCGAAGAACCGATCACCCCGCGCACGCTCGCTGCGGCGTTGGGTGTGAAGGTCAACGACGTCATCGGCAAGCTGATGCGTCAGCACCGCACACTTGCGACGATCAACCAGTCGCTTTCGCCGGAACTGGCCGGACTGGTCGCGCTGGATTACGGCGTCGATCTGACGATCGCCCAGGCGCAGACGCTGGAAGAACTGCTGGTCGAAGAATTCGGCAGTCGAGCTCCAGTCGAGGAGAACCTTGTGACCCGTCCCCCGGTTGTCACGATCCTCGGCCACGTCGACCACGGCAAAACCAGCCTGCTCGACAAGATTCGCTCTGCCAACGTCGCCGCCGGCGAATCTGGCGGCATCACGCAGCACACGGCGGCGTGGACCGTCGAAATCAAGGGTTCCGACGGACAGTCGAAGCGCGTCACCTTCATCGATACGCCGGGTCACCAGGCGTTCACGAGCATGCGTGCCCGTGGCGCCAACATGACCGACGTGGTCGTGCTGGTGGTAGCGGCTGTCGAAGGCGTCATGCCGCAGACGATCGAGTCCATCAACCACGCCCGCGCCGCCAAGGTGCCGATCGTGGTCGCGATGAACAAGATCGACCGCGCCGACGCCAACCCCGACATGGTCCTCGGCCAGCTTGCTGCCCAGGGACTTAATCCCGTCGAGTGGGGTGGCGATACCGAAGTCATTCGCACCAGCGCCCAGACCGGCCAGGGCATTCAGGAACTGATCGAAATCCTGGACTACCAGGCCCAGTTGCTGGACCTCAAGGCCGATCCGCACGCCCCGGCCCGCGGTACCGTCATCGAAGCGCGGATCGATCAGGGCCTCGGCTCGGTCGGTACGATGCTTGTGCAGGACGGTACGCTGAAGGTTGGCGATGTCATGATCTCGGGTCAGGGTTACGGCCGTATCCGTACCCTGCTCAACGATCGTGGCGAGTCGATCAAGGAAGCCGGCCCGAGCACGCCGGTCATCGTCAGCGGTTTGAACAACGTCCCCAATGCCGGCGACAAGTTCTATGTCGTTGACGATGTGGACCGTGCCCGCCAGATCGCCGAGGAGCGCGAAACACTCCAGCGGCAGAAGGACCTGGCGGCCAAGAACCAGACGGTCAGCACGGCCGACGCACTGTATGCCCAGATGAAGGCCGGTCAGACCAAGACCATCAACCTCATCATCAAGGCCGACGTACAAGGCTCGGTGGAAACGCTGGTCAAGACGGTCGGCGACCAGAACACCGAAGAGGTCAAGGTTCAGGTCATTCACTCGGCGGTCGGCAGCATCACCGAATCCGACGTCGAGTTGGCGGCGGCAACCAAGGACGTCAACGAGAGCACGGTCATCGTCGGCTTCCACGTCATTCCCGACGAAAAGGCCCGGCAGTTGGCCGAGCAGTTGCATGTCGAGATTCGCACCTACCAGGTGATTTACGAGATCTTCGACGACCTGAAGAAGGCGTTGTCGGGCATGCTCGAGCCCGAAACCCGCGAGAAGTTGCACGGCCATGTGGAAGTGCGGGCGGTGTTCAAGGTGTCGCGGCTCGGCAACATCGCCGGTTGCTTCGTCACGGATGGGCACATCCAGCGCGGCAGCAAGATCCGCCTTATCCGCGGTGGCAACGTCATCACGGAAGACCTCACGATCGAGTCGCTCAAACGCGTCAAGGACGACGTCCGCGAGGTCAAGAGCGGCCTGGAGTGCGGTATCAAGCTCAACGGCTACGACGATATCAAGATCGGCGACGTCTTTGAGGCGTACATCCGCGAGACGTTCCAGAGGACGCTATAGAGTAAGGGTGAAGGTGGAAGGATGAATGAGTTCATCCTTCTGCCTTGATACTTCATCCTTTGATTCAATGATCGTCGGTATCCTTCAGCTCGAGCTTGCCATTCCGGACAGCTTTTCGCTGAAGGATAAGCGGCAGGCGGTTCGGAGCCTGAAGGACCGAATCCGCCGCGGCCATAATGTGTCCATCGCCGAAGTCGGCGCGCTCGACCAGCACCGCCGGGCGATCCTTGCAGTGGCGATGGTGAGCAACGATCAGGCGTATGTGCAAAGCGCCCTCGACCAGCTGGTGAACCTGATCCGGGCGACACCGGCAGTGGGGCTTGATGACTACCAGATGGATTTCCTTTGAATCCAGCATCGGGTACCTCGGTGATGTTTACTGGTGGTTTGAGCACGCCTCTCAGATTTTGCTAGTGCTCTTGATTGCCGGCGGCGCAGGTTTTGTCGTCGCCTTCTGGTGGAAGCGGCGATAGTTAAAGGTAAGTAGAAGAAGATGTCCCGAAGATCAGAAATGCTCGGCAGCACCATCCAGCGCGAGCTGGCCGACTTTATCATGCGTGAGCTCAGCGACCCGCGCCTGCCGACGATCGTCAGCATCACGCGGGTCAAGGTGACGGATGACCTTGAGTATGCCGACGTCTACGTGACGATGATGGCGACCGAAGGCCAGAAGGTTGCCGGGCTCAATGCCCTGAAACATTCAGCGGGCCTGATGCGGACGAGGCTGACTAAGTCGCTGTCGCTGCGACAGGCGCCGTTCATCCGGTTTCATCATGATGAGCAGTTGCAGAAGGAACTGAGCATCCTGGATGTGCTCGAGAATCTGCGCCGGGAACGCGAGGCGACCGAGGCGTCGAACGCACCGCCTGCCGACGACGCGGTTGATGCTCCGGCTGAAACGCAAGCCACCACCGACGCGGCCACGCCCGACGCGAAACCCTGATCCGCCTGGGACGCGACTTGGTCGCCCGTCGTGAAGGCCAGTTGACTGTAATTGTCCGCGGAGTTCCGCGACCACGGGATGGAAGCCCGTGCTACGACCTACCGGGACGCCCGACCCGCTGGAGAAGATCTAATTCCGGACCGAATGAAGAACGCAACCAAACATGCCGAAGAGCTCCGCTCACTCCTGAAGAAACTTCTCAAGGAGCACAAGCCCGAGCCCAAGCCCACCTACGAACCGCTGCAGGCGATGGTTCGCGGTGCGATGAGCTACGACGTCTCCGACGCCCGAGCCGAAGAAGCGATGGTCGTGATCGGCCACGAATTCGTTGACCTGAACGAACTTCGCGTCGCGACCGAGCTCGAAGTCGAAGACATGCTCGGCCAGAAGTTCCCCGGCGTGGCCAAGCGGGTCAGCCTGATCACGACCTGTCTCAACATGATCTTCGAGAAAGAGCACACGCTCAGCCTCGATCGGCTCAAGACGCTTTCCAAGCGTGATGCCCGGCAGTTTGTGAAGGACATGCCCGACATGCATCCGTTCGTCGAGGCATACACGATGCTGTTCGGCTTTGACGCGCATGCGGTTCCGGTCGACGACTCGATCCTGGCCTATCTCAAGGACCAGGAAGTGCTGGAATCGACTGCCACCCTGGAAGAGGCACAGAAGTTCCTCGAGCACGCCGTGAAGAGCGAAGAGCACTACGACCTTTACTCCGCGCTTCGCCGCGTCGCGATGACCGACGGCAAGAAGAAGAAATGACCCTCGAGAGTGCTGAGGTGAAAGTGCTGAGTGCTGAGTGAAGACGGCAATCGGCCCCGCTCAGCACTCAGCACTTTTATCTCAGCACTCATTGCCATGACTGACCGCCTCCCTGAATCAACACTCCGACTCGGTCTGCCCAGCGGATCCCTCCAGAACGCCACCGTCGATCTGTTCGGCCGCGCGGGCTACCGCGTATCGATTGCCGACCGCAGTGTCTTCCCGCGTATAGACGATCCGAAGATGTCGGCGGTGCTGTTCCGCGCACAGGAGATCAGCCGTTACGTCTGCGACAACATCGTCGATTGCGGTCTGACCGGGTACGACTGGATCGTGGAGAACGGCAACGAGAAAGACGTCGTCGAGATCTGCGAACTCGAGTACAGCCGGGCGAGCGTGAACCCGGTCAAGTGGGTGCTGGCCGTGCCGGACGAAAGCGTGGTGCGCACGCCCGAGGAACTCAACGGGGCGATCATCGCAACCGAACTGGTGAATGTCACCCGGAAGTACTTCGAACAGAAGGGCATCAAGGTTACGGTCGAGTTCTCGTGGGGCACCACCGAGATCAAGGCACGCCTGCTCGATGCGATCGTCGACTGCACGGAAACCGGTTCATCACTCCGGGCCAACAATCTCCGGATCGTAGACACCCTGCTGACCAGCACGACGCGGTTTGTCGCGAACAAGAAGGCTTGGGAAACGCCCTGGAAGCGCGAGAAGATGGAGAACATCGCCATGCTCCTGCGCGGCGCGATCGACGCGCGAGCAAAGGTCGGGCTGAAGATGAATGTTCCCGAGGCGTCTCTCGCGGAAGTGCTTCGACTGCTGCCGGCCGAAAAAAGCCCCACGGTCAGTCGACTCGCCGACCAGGCTTGGGTCGCGGTCGAGGTTATCCTGGAAGAAAAGCAGGAACGCGAACTGATTCCGCCACTCAAGCGCGCCGGGGCGACCGGGCTGATCACCTATCCGCTGAACAAAGTCATCGCTTAACCCTTGAATCATCAAGGGTCGCTATCGGAGCCCGGCACCTTCGCATGCGGTTTCAGGCCGCCCCGATGAGTGCCGCCATGCGGCCGGTGACACCATTATCGCGCCTGTGCGAGAAGAACTCGGCTACATCCCGGTATGTGCAGCGATCGCTGACATCGATTGACGATTCGTCGATCCCGGCTGATTTCAACTGTATCTTCAGTGCCGTGCGAAGGTCTATCAGCGCTTTTCCCTGGCCCCCGACAGGCCTGACGATCCTCGCCGCGTCGCCGGCGAAGGTGTCCTCGAACGCGCGAACTACCTCTGGGCCCACCTCGAAGTTGTCGAACGAGATGGAGGGACCGATTGCCGCCGCTATGGGGGTCGAGGCGGAGGCTAGCGACTCCGAGTTGCGGAGTTTCTCAACGGCACGCAGCACAATTCCTGCCACGACCCCACGCCAACCTGCATGCACCGCTGCCACTGTCCGACCATCCACGGACGCGAGCAGGACAGGCACGCAATCAGCCACCCTAACCGCCGCGACAGCGGCGGAGTCCGACGTAACGATCGCGTCGGCCTTCAGGTTGCAATCAAATGCCAGGGCATCGTCGGCCGTCTCGACATGGTCGCCATGAACTTGATGAACGTATACGCGCCGGCGATCGGCCGCGCCGATCGCGCTCTGCAGACGGCGGTAGTTTTCGGCGATGTTGGCGACGTCGTCCTGGACGGGACAGCCGTTGGGATTACCGAGATTCAGCGACGCGAACGGCCCCGAACTCTGGCCGCCGATGCGGGTACTGAACCCATGGGGCGTGCCAATCCGGAATAACCGTTCGGACCGATAGAACACGACGCCGTCCGTGGCGGTGATGCGTTCGAGCATGAACGACGATGATACGCGACGATTCATCAGTGGACATGCCCGTCCGCCGGCCAATAATCGGTCGGCGAGAACCGGAGGAATCGATTGCCCAACACGCACACCCATCCCGCATCCGGGACCGTTCGCCGCGTCGGCGTATTCCCTGGCCAGTTCGATCCGATCACCAACGGTCACCTGGACGTCATTCGCCGCGGCAAGGCGCTGTTTGACGAGTTGATCGTCGCCGTCGGCACCAACCCTGAAAAACGCGAGTTGTTCACGCGCGACGAGCGCGTCAAGCTGATCAAGTCGCTGGTGAAGGACATCCCTCAAGTGCGCGTCGAGCGTTACGCCGGTCTGACGGTTGATTTCGTCAAGCACGCCAGGGCGACTGCAATCCTGAGGGGCATTCGCGACGTGTCCGACCTGCGGTACGAGTTTCAACTGGCTTTGGCCAACCGGGCGGTCGGAGGCGTTGAAACGGTCTTCATCATGGCCGGCGAGCAATACGCACTGACCAGCAGCAGTTTGATCCGGCAGGTCGTCGCCCTCGGCGGTGACATCCGTCAACTGAATGCGGTGCTGCCCGAGATCGTGGTCCAGAAGCTGATCGAGAAACAAAGCAGCCCGGGCTTCGCTCCGCCTGCCGCAGAGCTTCCCACCGGCTGAGGAACACTGTCCACCTTTGGGCAGCGTCGATCGACGTCATCCGGATGCGACAGTTCAGGGCGCCGGCTTGGTCGCCGGAGTCGCGGTCATTCGACGAAGGTCTGCCGAAAGCTGGGCGACGGCTCCGCGATACTGCGGATTCGCCGGATCGAGCCGCAACGCCTGTTCGAACTCACCCAGCGCATCGGCAAGCCGGTTTTGCGACAGGTACAGTGCCGCGAGATTTCGATGCGCCGAGTGCAGATCACTTTGCAGCGCCAAGGCGGCGCGAAAGCGTTGTTCCGCCTGAGGAGGGCGGTTGGAGAGGGCGAATGCGACGCCTTGGGTGTTAACTGCATCGGCCTTCGCGTCCGGTTCTCGCGCGAGTTGCGCCGCCCGTTCGAGCATTGCGATCGCTTCGTCCCACTGCTTCAGTTGCATCAGCACGCCGGCGACGCGGTGACAGAGCCGATAGTCCCCGTGATGATGAGCCACCGCCAACCTGCCATACACGATGGCCTCGTCAGGTTGCTTGTGATCGCTTTTCCATGCAAGCATTCCCGCAAGTCCCACCCGGCTCGTGGGATTGATGTCCAGACATCGGGCAAATAACGTGGGCGAATCTCGCCAGAATCCGAGCTGCCGTATCGTGAGGACACATAGCGTCAGAAGGATGCCACCCGTCACGATCCCCCATCGCCAGAGATTGTCGCTACGCTGGTACGAGAGCCGGGCGGCGATCGCACTCACCACCATGGCAATGCCGAAGAGCGAGAAATAGGCGTATCGATCCGCCACGGTTGAGTAGAGCTGGAAGTCGAAGGGCACCAAGCCGAGCGTCGGCAGTCCGCCGATCAGGAAGATCCACAGTCCGCAGGCGGCGGCTCGATTGGCACGGAAGATCACCACACTCATTACCGCCACGACCAGACAGATCGAGACGCCCAGCCAAGGCATTGCACCTTCGAGCACCATGGTGGGCGTGCGCCCGTAGTCCGGTGCCAGCCCGACCGGCCAGACAACCTTCCCCATGTAGAAAGACAGTGCGTCGCCGGCGATCAGCAGTCGCTGCAACGTTGGCGGTCGGACGACATCCAGTGCGGGTTGGGCATACGAGCTGATGATCCACGACGCAGCGCCGCTCAGAGCGATCCACGGGGCGATCAACCACGCCGACCGCTTGATCTGCACCCGAGACCGGCGCCTTACGATCGCTTCTGCGAACAGGGCGATCAACGGCATGAGCACCATCGATGGCTTGGTGAGCAACGATGTTGCGAACAACAGGGTGGCCAACACGTAGCGCCATTTCCACCGCGAGCCGTCCGCCTTGTCTCGACGGTCGAGCGCTGCCAGAAGCGTCCACCAGGCGGCGAGCCCGAGAGCGACACTTAAGGGCGTGTAGAGCGTCGACGCCCAGCCGACGGCCTCGACCTGAAGCGGATGGACGCAAAACACGACCGCGCCCACGAACGCCGGGACCATTCGGCGTTCGAACAATCTCGACAGGATGAGAAACGCAAATACGGTTGATCCGATGTGGGCGAGCAGGCTCAGCACATGGAACGGCTCTGCCGCGAGGCGCCAGGCAGCCGCTACCGAGGTGATATCGGGCGGGACATATTCGTCGTAGGCGGCGTACGCGGCGATCCCCCACACGCTGTAGAGCACTGGCGCATAGAAGTTACGAAACGGCTGGGTCCAGTAGTGGCCGAGCTTGTCTAGTGACGGCGGGTTGTAGTCGGGATTGTAGACAATCGCGGTCGTGTCGTCCCAATCGACAAAGTCGTTCCCGATCCCACGCCCGAACACCACGCAGGCCAAGACTGCGAGCACCACTGCGGCTGTAACTTCTTTGCGAACAAAGGGATGATCGCCGGCAGCGGCTGCGGCTCCGGGACTTTTTCTGGGTATGCGCCGCGTCGACACACAACGGAGCATAGTTGCTGACGTGGCGGCGGACAATGACCCTGTGCGTGGAGCGGCAAACCCCGGCTCGATGGCAAGCGTACAGCACTTGTCAGAGGAATCGGGTGGGAAAACCCCATGTCAGTTTTCGTTGAAACAATTCACGTTTTTCTCACCCATTTTTCAGAGAAGCTGTATAATCAAGGTTGCGGAGAGTTTGTTCCGAATGTTTATGTCGAATGTAGCGGTGCTGGCGACGTTCGCCGGCCCTCTTTCCTCGCCGCCGATTTTGTTACCCCTCGGTCGATTTCCCAGCGATTCGCTGGACCGGTAATCATCCATACCCTATTTCCCGACCGAGTCGCGACAAAACGCGGCCACCCCGAAAGGAGCTTCATATGAAGCTTGTGTCTCGTAAGGCGAAGGGTTTTACCCTCGTCGAACTGTTGGTCGTCATCGGCATCATCGCACTGCTGATTTCGATCCTGCTCCCGAGCTTGAACCGCGCTCGCGAACAGGCCAACCGGATTAAGTGCGCCAGCAATCTGCGTCAGATCGCTTTGGCCGCCGTCATCTACGCCAACCAGAGCACCCGCGATAACGGCAAGTTCGCGCGGACGTACTACAACCCTGCGGCGGGCCACAGCGTCGATACCAAGGGTGGTAAGGACAAGACGCCAGTTAACAACGCGTTCAGCCTGACTAATGGTCCCGGCCCTGTTGGCGCGAACAGCGTCAGTGGATCCTTCTATCACCTGCTCAAGAGCACGGATCTCACAGCCGAGGCATTCCTGTGCCCGAGCAGCAACGCCACCCGCGCTTACTCCAGCGGTGGCTCGGGTCAGGGCATCCAAGATTTCTCGAACTGGCCCGGCCCTTACCGCGATTACAACTCTTACAGCTACAACTCCCCGTTCGGAAGCACGACCGCTGTTCAGAACGGCTGGAAGTTTGATACTACCCTTAGCCCGGATTATCCATTCGCTGCCGATATCAGCCCTGGCACCTCCGGTACCCCATCGGGTGGCTATGCAAATCCTAACAGCAGCAGCGTGACGGCGGTTCTCTACACCTCCTCTCGCCTTGAAATGGCCCGCGGCAACAGCAACAACCACTCCAACGACGGCCAGCAGGTGGTGTACGTCGACGGTCACGTCGAATGGCAGACCTCGCCATTCTGCGGTATCCCGGTCACGAACCAGCCTTACCGTGATAACATCTACACCAGCGGCCCGGCGACCGCGACTGCCACCGGCTCCGGCAGCAGCGCGACAGGCCTGCCGAATCGTCGCGATGACTCGATTCTGCTTCCCAACGATGACGCGACCGCCCCGTAAGTCGCGCTCACCTCGCCTAGCTCATTGTATCGAGAAGATGCCCGTCCGAGTTTTCGGACGGGCTCTTCTTCTTTCCGCCCAGCATTTCTTTTGCCCCTTAATTACTTCCTCACCAGCGCTCCTGGTGCAACACCGTGTGCACCGGAAGCCGCGTCTTACTTCTGGGGTCGTCAGTGGGATAGCCGACGGCGATCACCATCGTGACGACCTGCGATCGGGGCATTCCCAGAACTCGGCGAACCCGGGCTTCATCGAATCCCTCCATCGGCAGCGTGGCAAGTCCAGCGGCCTCGGCGGCAAGCATGAGGTTCATTGCCGCCAGCGACGTCTGCTTGGCCAGCCAGAACCGCATGTGCACGGCGGGCATTTCCGGAATCGGGCGGAACAGCCGGACGATCGGCAGCAGCGTCGCCTTCCAGAGCAGGTTTAGTCCTACCGGCCCGCGACGAAAACCCAACGGTACGTACTTCCGCAGCAGCGCCTCGTAAGCCGGCTTGAGCGATCCGGCGTTTCGCTCGGACTCGAGCATGGCGTCGAAGTGATTCTCCACCACCCGGCGGTCGCCACTGATCACCACCACTGCGGGCGCATCGGCGACGGAATGCTGGCCCATGCATGCGACGCTTAACTGCTTTCTTCGTGCGCCTTCGGTTACCAGTGTGAAGTGCGTCGGCTGAAGGTTGTAGCCACTGGGTGCCCAATGCGCGATTTCGATGACCCTCATCAGCAATGCCGAGTCCACCGGATCCGGCCGGAACTGTCGAGTCGCCCGACGTGACTTGGCAAGCGTTTCAAATTGATCGAGCGAGGTGGGAGATATCATGGTCGAACACTTTCAATGACTGCCGCGGTTCGGTGGGGCAATGGTAGGCCAGCGACCTCAGCCGCGAGGGTCAATGCGTGTGTTTCCGAAAACCCGGCTTGTGCGGGCTGGTCTTTTGTAAACCCTGAGAGCGGCGGAGGTGCTCACCCCCGTCGATTTCAGCGCCAAATTACCAGAATACACCGCCCCTGAACTACTTTCCGGGCGTGACACATTTCGGGTCGTTAAGCAGCCTCCGTCTTCGGTCGATGACAGGATGCGTTCCTGCTCACACTGCGCCAGTAGGGGACGCGCAGGCATGCCCACCATCGGTCCAACAGATTCACGATCATCGGCACTCGGAAGGCTCTCCGAACGGCTCCCGCCGCTGACCCGTCATACGGGGCTACAAGGCAAGCTCGTACTTTGCTTTCTGGTTCTGCTCGCCGCGACACTCGCCGCAAGCTGTTGGCTGTTTGTCTCCGAAACGCGGGAAAGCATCGACCGAATGTCCGAGCAGCACGCGTCGCAGCTCGCGCAGACGCTCGCGATGGCCAGCGAGCCACCTCTGCGTCGTCTCGACGCCGGAGAGCTGCAGCGCATTGGCGCCGAGCTCATGAAGACGCGGGGCGTGGTTGCCGTTGCATTCTTCGACGCCAACGGCTCCCAGCTGGCTGTTGCGTCGGTTGATCCGGACATCGAACAGGCCGGCCATGCCTACTTCGCCAATCCTCGAGAACGTACTGCCGAACTTGGCGTTCCGACTGCTGGCTGGGCGGCATCGTTGGGTCGCTACGTCGAGTTGACGAGCCCGGTCCGGCAGGTCAGCACTGCAGCGCAATCCTCGATCGACACGGAGCCCATCGGCTATGTGACGATCTGTCTTTCCCAGGCCGAGACGGACGCCCGTGGGCAGAACGTCAGGCTCTCGGTGCTGCTTATCGGGGCTGTCGCGGTGCTCGTCTGCGTGCCCATGATGTACCTACTGGTGCATCACGTCTTTACGCCCATCCGCCAACTCGTCGCCGCGACCCAGCGAATTGCCCGCGGCGAGCTCGAGACCAGCGTCGCCGTCGATCGCGCGGACCTGATCGGAACGCTGGCTCGATCGTTCAACGACATGGTGCATCGAGTCCGCTCGCAGCAGTCCGCACTTGCTGAGAGCAACAGCCGACTTGAAACGGCCAACGCCAGCCTGGCACAAAACAACCACGAACTGGAAGTAGAGGTTCAGCGCCGGACTGGCGAACTCCAACAGGCCAACGAGCGATTGAGGCAGGAAATCGCGGAGAAGGACGATTTCATGCGCACGGTCAGTCATGACCTCAACGCACCTCTCCGCAACATCGACGGGATGGTGTCCATGCTTCTAAACAGGCATCGCGACAGCTTCGATGCGGATGTCGTTCATCGGCTGGAACGCATCCAGAAGAACGTCGAGGTCGAGACGTCGCTCATCGGGGAACTGCTGGAATTGAGCCGGATTAAGACACGTCGGCACAAGATGGAGCCGATCCGGATCGTCGAGGTAGTCCACGAAGTTTCTGACCTGGTCTCGCAGGATCTGGAAAGCCGCGACATCCGGTTCGTCGTCGACTCGGACTTCCCTATTCTGGTGTGCGAGCGATCGCGGATGCGACAGTTGCTCCAGAATCTCGTCGATAATGC
Organism: Humisphaera borealis; assembly: GCF_015169395.1. Lineage (GTDB taxonomy): Bacteria > Planctomycetota > Phycisphaerae > Tepidisphaerales > Tepidisphaeraceae > Humisphaera > Humisphaera borealis. The sequence continues at coordinate 1,486,812 of NZ_CP063458.1, read as the reverse complement.
CATTAAATACATGGGTCCCGGTTCCGACCCGGCTCGGCTCCGCGCGGCAGGAATCGAGTTGATGTCCGAATGCGCTCCGGGCCAGCTGGTTCGTGAAATTCACGTCGGATGCAGATCCGACCGCGAACATCCGGAGTTCTTCGTTCGCGATACCGGCCTGGGCATTGATCCGGATGACATGAAGGGCCTCTTCCGGGTGTTTAGACGTGGAAAGAGCCCAAGCGTGCAGTGTATCGCGGGCAAAGGCGTCGGGCTGGCCAGCGTCAAGAGCATCGTAGAGACCTACGGCGGCTCCATCCGCGTGGAAAGTCTGGTCGGTGTCGGCAGCACGTTCCGATTCACGATCGATCGGAAGTACCTTTACGTCGGCAGTCTGCCCGATACGGCGAAGGAATCGCCGGGACAGCGGGCGGCGTGAGAAACACGGCGTGACCAAACGGTCGTGACGGAAGCCTCGTCGAGACGGTCAATGCAGACGAAATCCGACATCCTCTTGAACGCACGGACCGCCGTCGGCGGCGCGCTTGCCGTTCTGCTCGTCGATGACGACCCGGACTGCCGAATGCTGATCCGCGACGCGATCGAAGGTAGCGGCATGGATTGCCAGCCGTTTGAAGTCTCCAACGGCTTGGAAGCGATGGAGTTTCTTGAGCGAAGAGGCAAGTGGAGCAACGCGCCTCGACCCGGCCTGATCTTTCTGGACGTCGAGATGCCCGGGATGGGCGGCCAGGACACGCTCAAAGCGATCCGGGCGATACCAGAACTCGATGACACGCCGATCGTGATGATGACCGGCGTCAGTGACGAACAGCAGATGAGGCAGGCGGCTGAGCACGGTGCCAACAGCTACACCCTGAAGCCCGCCAGTGGCGCGCAGTTCCTGGAGACCGTGCGGGCCAGCGCCAACTACTGGCTCAAGATTCATCAGTACCCGCATCACAGGATCCCGCAGGCCCTGTGCAAGCGATAACACTGCGGACTGATCAGGTGAGTTTTCGCTGGCATCAGAACGAGGTTGCCAGCTTCTGCAGAGCAAAATGGACTGCCGGAAGGAATTCTCGACTTGGAACGCCTGAAATTGCTCATCATCGAAGACGACGTTGATCAGCGGGACCTGATCCGTGAAACGCTGGAAGACCACTTCGGTGCCGGGACGGTCGTCGGCGTCGATAGCAAGCGGGCAGCCCTGGACCAGGACCTGGCCTCGTTCGACCTCATTCTCTCCGACTACAACCTGACAGACGGCACGGGCATGGAGTTGCTCAGCGAGATTCAAAAGCGCTGCACTACACCCGTCATCATGGTTACCGGGGAGAACGTCGGACACATCGCCGCCGAAGCGATTCAGCGTGGCGCGACCGATTACGTGGTCAAGGTCGGCGACTATCTCTTCACGATCCCCCTGGTCGTCCAGAAGAATCTTCAGGTTGCCAAGGTCAAGAGGGAGAACGAGTCGCTGCGTCTTGAGCTCGAACAGACGCTCGACGCGCTGAAGGAAAAGAATCTCCTTCTGGAAGAATCACTTAAGAAGGTCGAAGAGGTCGCTGCGACGGACCCTCTCACCGGCCTCTATAACCGCAGACACTTCGGTCGCGTCTTCGAGCAATTGTTCTCCGAGGCCCAGCGCTATACGCAGAATCTGTCATGCGTGATGATCGACCTGGATGGCTATAAGCAACTGAACGACAAGCACGGGCACCAGGTCGGTGATCAGATCCTGGTGGTCGTGGGCAAGGTCATCGGCGCCAACATGCGAAAGATGGACGTTGCGGCGCGATATGGTGGCGACGAGTTCATCCTGCTGCTTCCACATGCTTCCGCCGAGGAAGCAGCGGGGGTGGCGGACCGTATCCGCGCCGAGTACAAGCAGGGCGGTACCACGCTGTTTCAAAAGACGTTGCCGAATGAGGTGATCCCACCACTGACGATGTCCATTGGAATTGCGGCGTTACGCGACGTCCCGCAGTCCATTCCGTCTTATGCCGACCAGCTCATCGCCCGGGCAGACGCTTCTTTGTACCGCAGCAAGAAAGACGGGAGGAACCGCATTACACTCCACGCGGCAATGCCTGCGGTTACCGCGGCGTAAGCCCTTGCGTTTGACGCGAACTAATTTGCGGGTCCTGTTTCCTGCTGTTGCGAAGAATGTCGACGGATCATTAAGCTGTGCCACGCAGACGTAAGCGCGGAACCTCATGACCACGGAATTGATGATGGAGTCGACCGAGCCGATGACCAGCACCGACCCGCGCCGCTCGCAGGGGACGGCACCTGTCGGACAGAACTGGATGCAGCGCTACCCCAAACTCTGCGACACGCGCGGAATCCTCGTCACCGGCTCTCACCGCTCCGGGACGACCTGGGTGGGTCGCATGCTGGCGGCGGCACCGGGCGTGGACTACATCCATGAGCCGTATAAGCCGGGCTGGGTTCTTCCGTATACATTCACCCGGTCCGACATCTGGTTCCCCTACGTCGCCGCCCACAACGCCTCGGAATGGGAGAAGCCGACCCGCAAGACGTTGACGTTCGGGTACTCATGGTCGTTCACGTACGGCGAAGACCCGAGCTTGAAGCAAGCCTGGAAGGCGACGAATCACTGGCTCCGCTGGACCCGCCGGCGGTTCACCGGCCACCGCCCGCTGATGAAAGACCCGATCGCGCTGTTCGCCACGCCGTGGCTGGCCGACCGTTTCGCCATGGACATCGTGGTGATGATTCGGCACCCGGCCGCTTTCTGCAGTTCAATCAAGCTCAAGAACTGGGTGTTCGACTGGACACAGTGGTCGGGCCAGAAAGAACTGATGGCCGGGCCGCTCGCCCCGTTTGCCGACGACATCGCCCGCAAGCAGCGGGGCAATGACGACATCATCGACCAGGCCATCCTCCAGTGGCGAGTCTTCCATCACGTGATCGACGCCTACCGGCAGAATCGGCCGGACTGGCTCTACGTACGACACGAAGACCTGTCGCTCGATCCTGTCGGCGGCTACCGCCGCATGTACGACCACTGCAAACTGACCTGGACTCCATCGGCCGAGAAAACCATCCGCGAAAGCAGCGACGAAGGGAATCTCAAGGACGCCGCCGTAGCGGGCAAGAGCACGCACTTCGTTCAGTTGGCGTCAGCGGCGAATGTGAAGAATTGGCAGAAGCGGCTGTCGGCCGACGACATCAGCCGGATCAGGCGGGGCACTGAAGACGTGTCGCACAAGTTCTACACCGACGCCGACTGGGCCTGATACATCTCTTCTCTTCAACTCACTTCTTGCCCTTCTTAGGCTGTTTCGCCGGTTTTCCGTACTCGAAACCGAGCGACGCAGAGAGGGTTTCCATCAGCCGAGTCGGGTACTCGCGAGTGCGCGGATAGGACGTCGGGTCGATGACCTGGATGGCGGCCAATTCACTCTTGATCGACATCGCCTTACTACCAAGTTCGTCGATCGCCTGCAGTGCCGACGTCGTTGCGTAAGCACCCGTCTTGGGTGCGTCGGCTGCGGCCAGAAGGGTCCTGAGCGCGGCCGCCAGATCTGCGTCGTTACCGAACTTGCCAAGAGCCTCGGCGGCGACGATCCGGACGTAGACCGAGTCGTCCTTTGTCATCGCAGAGACCAAGGCGTCGTGATGGGCTTCGGTGGCAGCCTTGCCCCGGGCCAACAGGCCGATCGCTCCCCAGTAGCGAACGGCAGAATCGCTGTCGCCGAGCAGCCCCGCCAGCGACTTGGCGGCCGACGGGTCGCCGTTGGAAGCGAGACGGGCGGCGGCGAGAATTTTCGCGATCGGGAAGTCAGGCGAATGCCCGTAGGTGTACGGGTCGCTTCCCTTGGATCGGCTGTGGATCTCACCTTCGGGCAGCAGACCGACGTCGCGCGTAGCAAGCATCCAGTCTTGAGTTGCGGTGCGGAGTCGTTCGAGCGTCGCCTGATGTGCAGGGTCGGCAGCGAGATTCCTGACTTCCCACGGGTCTGACTGAAGATCGTAGAGTTCCTCGCTCGCCTTGGGGGCCTGCCAGAAATATGACTGTTCCGGTGTGAGCTTCCCAGCTGCGAACAGGTCCTTCCAGACACGCGTGGTTGGCGTTTGCAACTGGTAGCCCACGCTTTGGCCGTGCGGCCGGTGCGGCATGAAGTTCTTCACGTACACGTACCGGTTGTCACGGGCCGTGCGAACCATGTCGGTCCGTTCGTCCATGCGTCCGCGAAAGCCGAACACGTACTGGCGCGGCTCGACAACCTTGCCTCCGGCGAATGCCTTACCTTGAATCCAATCCGGGACCGCGATGCTAGCAATGCTGAACAGCGTGGGTGCCAGATCAACGAACGACACGGGGCGGTCGGTCTTGCCACCCGCCGAGTACTCCGGCGGAGCCAGGTGCTTCCATTTTTCGGGAACGTGAACGAGCAGCGGAACCCGCAATCCAGAGTTCAATGGGGTTCTCTTGCTCCGCGGCATGCCCGATCCATGGTCGCCGTAGAAGAAAACGATTGTGTCGTCCGCCAGGCCAGCCGCCGCCAGTTCGGCCAGCTGCTTACCGAACCAGCCGTCCATGGTCGTGATGTTGTCGTAGTACTGGGCCCAGTCCTGCCGCACCTCGGGCGTGTCAGGGTGATAAGCGGGAATCACGGCCTTGGAGGGGTCGTGCACTGCCTTGTGGGGACGGGTGCGAATCTGGCTTTCATGGGTGCCGACGTGGTTGAACACCGCGAAGAATGGTTGGCCGGCACCGCGCGACTGGTAATGTGCTTTGCCGGATGATTCGTCCCAGACTTTGCCGTTGGGCGCGAGGTTGTAATCTTCCTTCGAATTGTTTGTGCAGTAGTACCCCGCCTCGCGGAGGATTTGCGGGTACATCCGCACTTGTGCGGGCAGCGGGGCGGTGGAGCGCATGTGCTCTCCACCCGTGGCTGTCGGGTAAACGCCGGCGATGATCGTCGTTCGGGCGGGAGCACACACCGGTGCGTTCGACCAGGCGGTCAGGTAGAGCAGTGACCGGGCGGCGAATGCATCAAGATTGGGGGTGTCGGCGTACGCGTCGCCGTAACAGCCGAGCTGCGGTCCGATGTCTTCAGTGGTGAGCCACAGGATGTTAGGCCTTGTAGATTCCGCCGCGCCGGCTCGACTGACAGGGCAAAGCAAGTGACCGACAGCCAGAAGCAGAATGAGTGTTCGGTTGAGCATGGGTGGATTTCCGAGCAGGGCGTCGCAGAGTGGCATTACCGGTCGCTACCGGGAGGAACAACGCCAGTTGAAGCGAAACATTCTGCACGATGATCGTCATACGCCGCAAAGGCAGAACGTCTGATAGTCGCGGCAGAAAATTGGCTGGTAAAGCCAAAGTGCCACCCCGTTGCACCCGATGCACTCTTAGATGAGCACAGGTCACCCATCCTCGGTTCACCATCGCCACGGCGCGGTTGTTGTCTATTCGATCGTGATCATGGTCGTTCTCCTCATGATGGCGACATTCGCCGTCGACTGGGGACGGGCCCAGTTGGCCAAGACTGAACTGCAATCGGCGTCCGATGCCGCGGCCCGTTACGGCGTTGCGGGCTTAAAGACCAGCGTTGCGACTGCTACGAGCCAGGCCAAGGCCGTGGCAGCGATGAATAGCGCCGCAGGCACCTCGGTGGTGCTGACGGATTCAGACATCGAATTTGGACTTTGGGATCCCGGAACCAGAACGTTCGAGGTGCTGACCGGCGCCGCGCAGAACTCCGCAACAGCGATTCGTGTCACGGCCCGTCGAACGCAGTCGCGGAGCAATCCGCTGGCACCAGTCTTTGCCAGCGCTTTACGGCTGAGTAGCACCGATATCACAACTTCCGCGATTGCCGCCCGCGGCAACATCATCACTGCAACGGTCATTGCCAAGGGATCGCCCTGGCTTGCGGGTATGGGCGACGGCAGCACCATCGCGGCGACCGGCGGCAACCCCCTGGGCTGCGTCGCACCGACCAACTCGCCGACTCGGATCAGCTCGCTTCCTTTGACCGGCGGGATGTCCGTCTACTTCCGTCAAACGACAGGTCAGACGTCGTACGAGAACTCCGGCACCTACGGCCCTGACGGACAGACCGACTGGATCGTTCGCCAGGATCCGGCCAACGGAATCAACTCCACCAAGGCGCCGATTATGTCGCTTGTCGGCATATTCCTCGATGATCGTGCGCCTAATACGTATTCGCAGGCTGCCGAACTCGACTTCACTACAGAGAACAGCCGCAACTTCTCCACGCTGTCGCCCGGCCTCAAGCAGGTGTTTTTTATTGGCGACGGTATGAAAAGCGATGGCACGCTTCAGAGCTTTGTCGTGCCCGCGGGTGCGACACGCTTCTACATGGGGTTGATGGACGAAAAAGGTTGGTGGTGGGACAACGTCGGCCAACTTCAGACGACGATGCTCGACGACAAAATCGCGATGGTCAAGTAGGTCGAGGTCGCCGGCGCGCCTGCGTTGCAAGGGGAACCGGCAGCTTGCTGCTTGCGGTTTTACTAACCCCCCGACACGGTCCGGCGGTATCTTTCCGGAATGCCGCGAACCTTTTTTGCACTGGTCGCTCTTGCCTGCCTCATTCCGCTCAGCACTTTCGCAGCCAGCGCGAAACCGAACGTGCTTTTCATCATGGCGGACGATTATCGTCCGGAACTGGCCAGCTACGGTTCATCGGCGATCACGCCCAATCTGAATCGTCTGGCTGCCAGGTCACTTCAGTTTGATCGAGCTTACTGCCAGCAGGCTGTCTGCAATCCCTCCCGGTCGTCGATGCTGACCGGCCTGCGGCCCGATACCCTCGGCCTCTGGAACAACGGTACCCACTTCCGCGAACTCAAACCGGATGTGATGACGTTGCCGCTCTGGTTCAAGCAACACGGCTACGAGACTCGTTGCAGCGGAAAAATCTTCCACAACTGGCATACCAAGGAAAAAGGCGATGCCCGAAGCTGGTCGGCACCGGAGTTCCTCTTTTACGCAAACCATGGCGACGATAAACCCCAGGTCAAAGGGGAGCTGCCACCCGACACCGCCAAGGCTCCCAAGTGCGAATGCCGCGACGTTCCGGACGACGCCTACTACGACGGCCGGGTCGCCGCCGAGGCGATTCGCGTCATGAGCGAGGTCAAGGACAAGCCGCTCTTCCTCGCCGTCGGTTTTTGGAAGCCTCACGCACCGTTCAACGCGCCGAAAAAGTATTGGGATCTATACCAGCGTGACAAACTGCCGCCGCTGAATGCCGCGCGTCCTACCGGTGCACCCGAAATCGCGTTCCACGACAGTCGAGAAATCCTGGGGACTGGCGATAAACGCGTTACCTTGACGCCCGGCGACGAAGCCGAAATGCGGCACGGCTACTTCGCGAACATCAGCTACCTGGACGCACAGCTCGGAAAAGTGCTCGACGCGCTGGACGCCAGCGGCATGGGCGAAAAGTCGATCATCGTCTTCGCCGGCGACCACGGCTATCACCTTGGCGAGCACGGGCTTTGGGCCAAGACGTCGAACTTCGAGTTCGACGCACGGGTTCCTCTGATGATCTCCGCTCCGGGCATGTCGTCGGCGGGTAAGAAGACCGAATCACTGACAGAACTGGTCGACTTATTTCCCACGTTGGTGGAACTGTGCGGCCTGCCCCCTGTTGAAGGTTTGGAGGGAACGAGCCTGACGCCAATACTCAAAGATCCCTTGGCCCAACTCAAAGCCGCCGCTTATACGCAGCATCCCCGCCCGGCGTACTACGATCGCGAGCCCGAGAAACGCCCTAAAGCGATGGGAGTGAGTGTTCGAACCCCGAGCGTGAGATACACCGAATGGCGCGACTGGACCACCGGCCGAACCATCGCCCGCGAGCTGTACGATGCCGTCACGGATCCCAACGAACTAACCAACGCGATCGATTCTCCACGACTGGCCAGCGAACAGGTGCAGGCGGAGGCGGCGCTCAGAAGGCAGTGGCGTCCGAAGAGCTCGGTTGATCAATGAGGTAGGTGGGTTCTGGTTCTGATTTCAGCCGAATCTCGTCAGGATCGTTGAGCGGCGCCAACGTCAATGCACGCTCATTCCAGGCTGCGACCGTCCCGAGGGATTGTCGTCACTATTGACGCCGCAGGCCGCGCACTTCAGTAGCCGGTGTCGGCGGGTACACCCCATCGGCGACGAATGTCGGCTTCCATGCGATCGACGACTTCCTTCTTGTGCTTGTAGTACGCGTCGGCCTCGGCCGTATTCTTGCCCTGGCGGTTCTTCCAGCCGCTGTGCCGTGCGGGCCCTGCGAGCTCGGTAAGCTTATCGAGAGCCTCGTTGCCACCAGGAATCTCGGCGCGAATTGCCCGATTGATCGCTTTCGCAAGTTTGCCGCCGTACTTCTCTCGAAGCTCTTTCTCGCCCATCAAAGTGTCCTTTGCCTAAACCGCCTAGTCTTGGCGTAAAACGCCCGCCGTCAAGTAGCCATCAATGTCACGGTTACCGCTTTGGGGGATTCGACTTGGATTCCAACTCACCGGACTGGCCGGGTCAGACGTGTGGAACCGTCCTCAAATTCCATGATCGTCAATGGAAGAAACCTCCGCGCTGAGGGTACCGAATACACGAACGGCTGCGGGGTGTCTCTGACCCAAGGGCCGATCCCGGACGCGACGGCATTCGAGAGGAGAATCGAGGCCATTCCACGCGGTGGCAGGGAGACAGCGCGAAGGATATGCGGGCGATTCGGCTGTCGATTACGGTTTTCATACGCTGTTGACCACCAGTGAAGTGCGGCACCAGCGTTACCGAGCAGCCTTCGGGTTCCTAAGCATTTATTCGACACACTTTTACGGTGGATCTGTACGTGCCAGTTTGCGATTGCATTGCGGACCTGCCCCTGTGATACTGGGTGCCTTGATGCAACCGGCGTGAGTTATCGGTAAACTCCGTTTGTCGGGCGGGTTTCTGTTCCCGACTGCTGGTGTTTTTTCGGCCTGTCATTGCCGAGATCGCGTCGGCTTTACGGTTCGGATATTTCGGAGGCGACCGGGCGACATCGGAGGTCGTTCGGGATCGCATCGCATCCCAGCGGTGTCTGTGTATGCACCGCGTTCCGCTGCGTTGAAGTTCGCCATTGAGTGATTTCGAGAGGGAGTGCTATGAGGTTCCTGTCCCGTCGTTCGCCCCTTGCCACATTGATTCGTTCGGCCCGCGAGCGGTCATTGCCCGCGCTGCGCAAGGCGACCTTCACGGAGGCGCTGGAAGACCGGCGTCTGCTGGCGGCCAACCTTGTCGTCAGCGTTGCCGCCGCACCTCAACCAACCGTCAACGCGGGTGCCGACATCACCTACAGCGTCGCGGTGCGTAACGTGGGCACCGACCCGGCGGACAACGTCCAGCTGACGTTCGACCCCGACGACCTCAACGTGCCACCGGCCGAACGCTCCGCTTTCCGTTCGGCGATTCAGCTGAGCGGGCCCGGATTCACGTTCACGAATCCGGCGGTCAACGCGCAGGGGAATGTCGTCGCGAACCTCGGAACGCTGAATGCCGGTCTCGCCGGCACATTTACGATCGTCTATCGCGTCGGAGCATCCACGCCGGAGCTTGACGTCATCAACGGCGTTGCGACAGTTTCGACGACCACGCCAGAATCCAGCAACGCCGACAATACCGAAGACGACAGCGTCATCGTGAGCACACGTGCGGACCTGCAGGTCACCAAGACTCAAATCAGCCCCGTCGGCAATGCCACGGCCGGTCTCGATGTTACCTACGAAATCATCGTCACGAATAACGGACCGAGCACTGCGAACAATGTGTCGGTCGTAGACATCGTTCCGGCGAACATGACCTTCGTGTCGGTTGCCCAGACGGCCGGCCCGACTTTCACCGTCAATTCCACGCCCACCGTCGGATCGGCCGGTACGTATCAGTCCTCGATTCTCGGCCTGGGAAGCGGACAGTCGGCGACGTTCCAGATCACGATGCACATCGCGTCGGACGTGACCGGCACCGTATTCAACACAGCCACCGCCTCCACAACGACATTCGATCCCGCGCTGGGCAACAACCTTGCCACGGTGGGCGGCAACATTTCGGTTCAGACCGATCTTTCGATCGTGAGCACGTCGAACAAGGCGACCACGATCTACGAGGGCACGTTCTTCACGTACACGGTGACGATTTACAACCGCGGCCCGAGCGACGCAGTCAATGTGGCGTTCAGCTGGGATACGCCGGTGACCGGCAAGGCCGGTGCCCGCGAGCAGGTCTACTACGGCAACAACCCCATAACGCTCATCAGCGGTCCTGCATTCAACGTCAACCTTCCGGCCGACCCGCCGCGCCGCGGTACCATCACTGGCGCGCCGACGGCGGCCAACGCCCGGCTTCCGGCCGGCGTAGGAACGACCTACACGTTCCTGATGGGAACGTCCGAAGACAACGATCTGGTTCAGACGTCCACGGTCACCAGCGGATCGCCGGATACCAACCCGGCCAACAACACGTACACCGACAACCTGCACGTGGCCGATGCCCCGCTGACCCTCCAGGAGTCGCCGGCGATCCAGGGCAACGACGGTCAACCGATCGACGCTGAGGTGATGATCTTCACCGACACCAATTCCTGGCCGGGCCTGGGTATCGCGCCGCCGGGTGCGTACACGACCCCGGGTGGACGCCTTGGTGAAATGCCCGATTTCATCGCGACCATCGACTGGGGTGACGGCACGCCGACCTCCGCCGGCGTTGTGACGCTGGACATCACCGGTACGTATCACGTCGCCGGTCGTCACACCTACGCGACGCCGGGCAACTTCCCGGTGAAGGTCACGATTACCAGCGACGGCGAAGCAACGCTGACCGGCAATTCCGTTGCCACGGTCGGTGTCCCCGCCCGCGGCGGTGCACCGGTCGCCGGATTGAAGTTCACCGAAAACGTCAGCGAGACCAAGAAGATCGCCACCTTCTTCCGCGGCAGCGCCGGCGGTGGGGTGACCTTCACCGGATCGATCAACTGGGGCGATGGCACGCCATCGTCGCCCGCGACGCTCACGCCGAACGGGTTCAGCTTCGATGTCGTTGGCACCCACAATTACGTCGACGAAGGTTCGTACACGGCCGTCGTGACCATCAACGGTTCCGACAGCATCCAGAACATCATCAATGTGCCGATCACCGTGGACGACCGAGCCGTCGTCGGAACGGCCGTCACAGTCAACGGGCAGACGGGTATCCAGATCCCCAATGCGATCGTTGCCACGTTCACCGATCCGGGTGGTTCCAAGGCCGCCAGCGCGTACACGGCACTGATCGACTGGGGCGACGGCACGACGCCAATCCCCGGAACGGTCACTTACAACAGCGGTACCGACAGCTTCACGGTCACCGGCACGCACACGTATCTCACCCAGGGCAACTACACGACAACGGTGACCATCTCGCACGGCACCGCTCCGGACGCAGTCCTTACCGGCCTGGCGATCATCACCAACGGCCCGGTAAACCCAGCAGTCGTAGCCACCAAGATCGATATCACGGCGACGGCGAACGTGGCTTTCACGGGCCCGGTCGCGACGTTCACCGATGCCCTTGGCGGCCCCGATGTTGTCGGCAACTACGTCGCGATCATCAATTGGGGCGACGGAACGCCGACGACCAATGGCGTCATCACCTTCAACGCAGGTACGGGCGTCTTCAGCGTCGATGGGACCCACACCTACACCGCTGCCGGCACCTTCAACATGACGGTCACCATCCGTCACGGCAACTCGCCGGATGCAATCGTTAACCCGATCGCGACGGTGACGAATTCCAGCGTGGTCAATGGAACCACGCCGGTGAGCTTCAACGGCGTCGAAGGTCAGACGCTGAACAACGTCATCGTCGGCCGGTTTACCTCGAGCAATCCTGGCGCGGTCGCCGCAGACTTTGTGGCGGTCATCGACTGGGGCGACGGCACCGCCACGACCGCGGGAACAATCGCCCAGACCGGTACCGCCGCGTTCAACGTGACCGGCACTCACCAGTACGCAGACGACGGCACCTACGCCGTCACGGTATCGGTCACTCCCGCAGCAGGCGGGACCGCTTCGGTGATCAATTCCACCGCCGTCATCCGTGACGCGGCCCTCCGCGGCATCAGCCGGCTGTTCAGTGCGACGCGCAACACCAACTTTAACGGGCTGGTTGCGAGCTTCATTGACAACAACCCGTTCGATGTGACCCCCGCAGATTACCTGGTCTCCGTTGACTGGGGCGACGGGACGGCGGCCACTGGTGCAACCATCGCCTACGACACCGTCTTGAAGCAGTTCAACGTCACGGCGGCTCACACCTATACCGCGGCGAGCCCTCTCGGCGGGTACAAGTTGACCATTACCGTTCGTGACGGTCTGTCCCTGGTATCGATCACCAGCACAGCCACCGTGCCGTAAAGCAGTGTCATCGACGACTTGAAGACCTCAAGCGAGCGCACCCACGGATCGAGAGATTCGTGGGTGCTTTGCTTCGCAAGGGCATGGCGTTGATCGTGATCTGCGTTAGTGCAGAACCTGCCGTTGCTCGTGAGTGATTTCCGGTCTAATCTTCATCCAATCATGAGTCTTCCAGAGATCAAGGTTTTGCCCGATATTCCTGCAATCGCCCTTGAGGCAGCCGAGCGAATCGTAGCTGCTGCGGCCGCAGCGGTTCGGGAGGGTCGTATGTTCAGTCTTTCGCTTTCTGGTGGATCAACTCCAAAGGCGCTGTACGAACTATTGGCCAGCTCGCATTACAGGTCGCAAATCGATTGGGTGCATACGGAATTGTTCTTCGGAGACGAGCGGGGCGTTCCGCCGGATCATCCCGACAGCAACTACGCGATGGCGTATCGGGCTTTGCTCTCGAAGGTGCCGATACCGGGTGACAACATCTACCGTATCCGTGGCGAGATCGAAGCCACCGAGGCCGCCAAGGAGTACGGATTGATGTTGAAGGAGAAGTTCGGATCGGGCGGGGTCGACCTGGCACTGCTGGGCCTGGGTGCCGATGGCCACACTGCATCGTTGTTTCCCGGAACGCCGGCGGTCAGGGAGCAGGACCATCGCATGGTCGGACAGCTGGTCGAGAATTCAACGACGGGCAAGAGTTGGCGAATCACCATGACCGCGCCGTTTCTGAACCGAAGTCGAGCCGTCCTCTTTATGGTCGCCGGCACGGACAAGTCCGGTGCGGTACAACAGGTGATCGAGGGGGCGCGCGAGCCAGAGAAGTTCCCCGCACAGCTGATCGACCCGGCCCTCACCAAGATAACCTGGTTACTCGATCCAGCCGCGGCGGGAATGTATGACGCGGAAGAAGGGGAATGGTCCGAGGTCTGACTTGTTTTGCGCGATGAATGGGAGGTCTGACTTGTCGCGCAGAGTTCCGTAGGTTGGCAAGCGGAGCCGCGATCGCTAAAGTGTTTATACCGAACGAGCGTTATGCAAGGATTGTAATCCTTGGGTACATTTTGCGTTCACAGTCTCATTGCAGGACCCAAGGCCATGTTCCTGATGCAGGAAGCCAGTACTCGTAAGATCTACGATTTTCACTCCGGTTTTTACGACGCGACGTTCGGTCGCCTCGTCCGCAAGCGTGTCGCCAAGGCGATCAGTCACATGAACATCGTCCCTTCGGACCTGGTGCTCGATCTGGGCATTGGGACCGGCCAGTCGCTGAACTCCTATCCGAACATCGGACGGATAATCGGCGTCGATCTGTCGGCCGGTATGCTGAAGGAAGCCCGCAAAAAGATTCACGAACGCGGGATGACCAATGCCTCGGTCTTTCAGGCCGACGCGATGAGACTGCCGTTCGCCGACGACACATTTGATCATGTGTTCATCAGCCATGTGATCAGCGTTGTCAGCGACCCGTTTAAGCTTGTCGTGGAGGCTCAGCGGGTTGCCAAGCCGGGCGCTCGAATCATCATTCTGAACCACTTCCAGTCCACCAACAGAATGGTGGCGTTGGTAGAGAAGTGGCTCTGCCCTCTGTGTACCAAGCTTGGATGGCGCAGCGACCTGCCGTTGCAAGACCTGGTTCGCAGGACCAATCTTGAAGTCGATTACCGCTACCAGCTCAGCGCCCTTGACCTTTGGGAGACGGTCGTCGTCACCAACACCAAGTCCGCGCTGAAGCCCAAGTCGATCACAATCCCAAACCTTCAGACCGTTGCGGCCTGAGGTTCGATTCACTTCGAAGTGGTTGCAGGGCGACGACTGGTTTCTTTTTGACCCAGAAACTTTGCCCACAGGAGCTACGCTATTCGCTTCGAGTGGCGGGCTTTGCCGTTGCTTTTGTGGTGGCCTTGGTCGCCGGTCGCGTGGTTGGTGGTTTAACTTTCGTGAACTCACCAGACTGGAGTTGGCCACGCAGTTCGCGACCGCGTTCCACCATGCCGGCAGGTTCAGTCATCGCGGCAGTCGTGGGCTCCATCACGTACTCGACACGATGTTCGTCGCGAATTGTGATGGGGAGCAGTTCGGTCACCAGGTCGAATGGGAACCAGAGCCAAGGCGGTGCGACGACAGGTGTGACGACTTTCTTCGTCTCATAGCCGTCGAGCCGCACCGAGGCATCGTAGTAGCCGTACCACTGGAACTCGCGACTCATCGGCGTTCGGCTGATCTCGTGCCCGTTGGCGGTCACAAGGGCACCGGATGGCGAGGAAGTAGCGATCAACTCGCGCTCGACGCAACCATTAAGGAGGGATCCGCCGACGATGGCGGACACACAAACGAGGCTGCGAACGGCTCGATTGAGCATCATACCTGGAGTATAGACGCGAGCAACACAAGGGCAAATGGCGCGGCGGCCAGATGAAGTCCCCCGAGGTTCGCCACCGTCACGTCTCGCTTCAGTTCCCGCCCAGATTGGAAGTGATCCCAGCAATCGCCTGTTCGTAGACAGACTGGCATGACCGCGCCGCATCGACCCAGGAAAGCTTGCGGACTTCGAAACTGCCATGCTGCCGGAGCGTACTTGCCAGCGGCGGATGCTTCAGCACAGCGATGATCTTGTTCGCCATCTCGTTGATGTCCCAGAAGTCGACCTTCAGCGCGTGCGTGAGCACTTCGCTGACGCCGGACTGCTTGCTGATGATGACCGGCACGTCGTGGCTCATCGCCTCGAGGGGCGCAATTCCGAACGGCTCGCTGACGCTGGGCATGACGTAAAGGTCGGCCATTTTGAAGACCTTCTCCACGTCGCCCCCGCGAAGGAAGCCGGTGAACAGCACCTTGTGTCCGATCCCCATCGCGGCGGCCATCTCGATGGTCCGGCGGATCATGTCGCCGCTACCGGCCATCACGAACTTCACATTGTCCATGACCTCGAGCACCTTCTTGGCTGCGGCCAGGAAGTACTCGGGTCCCTTCTGCATCGTGATTCGCCCGAGGAACAGGACGATCTTCTCGTCCTTCTTGATCGAGTATTCCTCTTCATTGAAGCCATTGCTGGCGATATCGATCGCGTTGTAGACCACCTCGACTTTGTTTGCGTCGATGCCGTACATCTGGACGCACTGGTTCTTGGTGAGGTGGCTGACGGCCACCACTTTCATCGCGCCGTGCATCCCCCGGCGTTCGATATCATAGATCCGCTGATCGACGTGCACGCCTGACCGGTCGAACTCCGTCGAGTGAACGTGAACGACGAGCGGGACGCCTTTGATTCCCGCAACTGCTAATCCCGCCGGAAAGGTCATCCAGTCGTGTGCATGAACGACGTCAAACGTCTCCTGCCGCGCAATCTCGCTGGCGAGGTTGGCGTACCTCTGAACCTCAGAGAAAAGATCTCCCGAGTACACGCTTCCGCCGCCCTGTGGCGGCGCGATGAAACCCGGCGTTGGTTGTGGCTTGGACTGCGGTGCAGGATCGGAGGAGGTGTCCTGGACCGGGTCGGTCTTGCGGACCCGTGCCACATCCGTGTCGAGCGCAGTCGGCTTGGACTGCCACTGTTCCGCGTAACCGGCGGGCGTATTGTAAGGATTTGCAAGCGCTGCGTTTACCGTGCGGAAGGTCACATGATCAAACTCGTCCAATCGAAACTCAGACGTCGGGGCCGCCAGAGGCGATCCCGGACGCGGCGCGACCAGCGTAACGTGGGTCGAGAAGGGCGTGGCCACTGGGCGCGGAAGAACGAAGAGGACATCCAGGCCGATCGAACTCATCGCTTTGGTGAGTCCGTAGCAGGCTGTACCTAAACCCCCGCTGATGAAGGGGGGGAACTCCCACCCGAGCATGAAAACGCGCATCGTCGTTCCGTTTGTTCAAGTAAGCCGATGACATCGTCCTGACGTCACCCCTGATATCGTCAAGACGACAGACTCATCTCAATTCGCAGCCAATGAGCACCCGCGTCGAAGACACCTTCTCAGGCACTCGGTCCAATCAACAGACGAGCCTTTCGACTCGAAACGCCCAACTGAAACCGCGTCAACCGCGCGCAGCATTCGGAAGCCTTCAAAGGGCTGTCCGAGGGCAATTTCCGACCGGAAGAAGCCGGGGCCTGATCGGTTCTCAACGTCTTACCCATCAACACGACACCAAGGTTTCCAAAGTAGACCCGACCGCAGAGCCTTGTCAACATGTGCCGACGTAGCTTTACTAAACCGCCCGAAATAACGGGTACGGTAGATTGCAGAAGTCGTCGCCTGTGTCTGGAAGCACAATTTGCCTAGCAAAGCGGATACCGTCATCAACTGCGTTGCCAGCTGGTCTCGCCCGCATGAGGCGCCCGAAGCGGGCAAACTAGGTATTCGGGGTGATGGCGGCAGCAACGTTTGAATTAGCAAAGCGGTCTCAAGTCACGAGCCTGGTGCGCCGCGCGTCGCGCGATGGTTGTGCGGTTTCGATTGCGACCGCGGATGGTGCCTAGTAGAGTGGCGATTCGATGGACGTCGCTGGGCCAAAGCAGTCTACGCATCGTCTGTATGCGCCTAAGAGGTTCACTGCGGCTGCGCCACCCATGACCCGCGCGATCGGCCTGGGGATTTCGATCGCCTGCCTGACTGTCCTTCTCATTGCCGCAGGCCTGACTCCAAACGCTAGTGGCGTCGGTAGCCATCGCGGTCTCGGTTTGCAAAGCTGTGCGCTCCTCGAACGAGCGGGCATGCCTTGCCCGTCTTGCGGGATGACGACAAGCTTCACCTGGTTCGCTCACGGGAACTTGATCGCCAGCTTCTACGTACAGCCGATGGGCATGCTCCTGGCATTGGCATGTGCTTGCACGGTCTGGGCGGGCGCGTACGTGGCGATTTCCGGGAAACCGGTGCATCGACTCCTGGCAATGCTGCCGGCGGGACGTCTACTTTTCTGGATCCTCGGGTTCTTCATCCTCGCCTGGGCCTGGAAAATCTTGATCCGCTATCAGGGGTGGGATGGCTGGCAATAGGATTCGGCCGAGATCGGTGAATGAACCTGCGGCCCGCTCTAGCGCCTTGATTGAGGATGCCCTGCCAGCAAGTTTCGTCGTCTTCTGGTCAGACGCCACCATCGTTCGTCAACTGGAATCGAAATATGTTCAACCTTCCTCTTCGACACCGCCGAGCGTTCCAACGACGGACCTTTTTGTCGATTCTTTCGCTGCTGTGCCTGCTAGGAGTGGCTCCAGGCTGCGCAGTGCTCGGCGTTGCGGCGAGTAAGGCATCGCGGACGACGGTTAAGCCGGCGTACATGGGATTTGGAAACCAGACCGTTGGCGTCATGGTGACCACTGACCGCGGCACCCAGGTCGACTTCCCGCGACTGCAGCTCGACATCGCTCAGTCCGTACAAAGCAAGATGCAGGGCGCACAAGCGAACAAGGCCGAAGAACTTAAGGGCACCCAGTTTCCAGCCGCCGCAGGTCCAACGGCAATCTTCGCGTACCAGCGCAATCATCCCGAGTACGATGTCGAACCGATCGCCAAGATCGCCCCGAAGCTGGGCGTTACCAGGCTGATCTACATTGAGATCGAGGGCTTCGCACTGAATCCTGCTGACGTGCTCGAACTGTTCCGCGGAGAAGTCACTGGCCGCGTTCGGGTTGTTGAGATCACCGATGGCGTGGGCAAGGTCGTCTTCAGCGACGCGGTATCGGGTGTTTTCCCCGAGCATTCCGGACCCGACGGCACGCCTAACCTGACCAGAGCCGTCACGTACCGCGGTGCAATCGACGCCTTTGGAACCGCAATCGTCCAGAAGTTTGTTGAGTATGAGACGAACTGAACGATGTCGCTGTCGCCTCTGCTTCAGGAATGAGCGATCCGGACTCATTGAACCTGTGAACGTCAACCTGTTCCGAATCTGGAGGTTCTCGTGCCGAATGTGCGTAACGCCATCAGGTGGGTCGCGACTTCGCTGGTGCTCGGCGTGATTGCCTTCTCGGCGATCGGTTGCGCGGCGGCTGGCCTGATCGCCCACGCCACGACACCGCCACCCAAGGTGCCTCCGGCTTACAAGCTCGCACCCGTGCCCACCATCCTGCTTGTCGATTTCTCCGGGAACCCCGGCCAGGGAACCCTCGATTCGATTCGCATTGCGGCACTGGCGACCGGCATGATGCGCGACAACGGGCTGACGTTTATGCTTGATCCGGGACTGGCGACCAGTGCCCAATCCTCGCAGCCTCTGGACAAGAGGCTGCGTCCGTCCGAGCTGGCACGCGCCTGCGGTGCCAAACAATTCATTTACATCGACCTGCGACGATACACGACCACGAGCTCAATGCTCGGCGAAACAGCGAGCGGTCAGGCTGAAGCAGCGGTATGGGTGGTCGATGCACAGACTGCCGAAGTGCTCTGGCCGCCGGAGAGCGGGCAGGGTTTTCCCATCGGGGCGTCGGTTCCTTTCACGCCGACCACCGGCGGCACCACGGAACAGCTGGTTCACGATCAGATTAACCAGCAGATCGCGCAGAAATCGGGTCGATTGTTCTTCGAATGGCAGGAACAGTAGTAGACGCGGCGTGTCACAGCCGGAACAAAAGAACCTCCGCCCGATTTGCCAGAGAACGTTCGCGAGAAGGGCCCTATGACCGCTGCTGCCATCGGCAAACCTACACCTGCCAGTGCGGAGACTGTTGAGTCCTACAGCGGCGAGGTCGTCTACTTTTATGCTTTTGACGTGGCGTATGAAATGCACCGGCGTCCGATCCAGACGCTCCTGGGCCAGCCAGTGGTGGAGTTCGCGCTGGACACCAATAAGCGAGCGCCTCGGCAGCACACATTCTTCCGCCCGAACACGGTTCGGCTGCCGGCGATGGAGAGGATCACTCCGAATGGCCCGCTGCGGCTCGAGCGTGTGATCAAGATCCTGCCCGTCGGTGCCATCAGCATCACGATTCGTGTCCCCTTCACGGTCAAGTCGCTCGATGAACTGACCAGCTATCACGATCTGAGGTTCGGGGACGGAACATATCTCTACGAGGAAGTACGCCGACTGGCCAATGAGGTCCGCGAGGAGCTGGAACCGTTTTTTGTCCGGCCGGTTGACGGTTCGCTGCGGGACGAAGAGGCCTACACGGTCTTTTGCCTCAACGCTCAGAGTGGTTCCGCCAACCGTTGCGAAGATTGGCTGAAGCTGCATCGCCGCGAGGTTGCTGCACTGTTGACCGAAGAGGTCGATCACGGCCGGTTATCGGATCAGGAGGTGGAGGAATCTACGGGCAAGTGGCTGAGCTACTACGAGCAGGATCTCGTGGTGATCGACTGGGATGCCGCGCTGGTGATTGACGAGCCGCGTTTCTTCGAAGAGGCGCTCTACCTGATCGAGATGGCGAATCTTCAGCTCGCCGAGCTGGAAGCCTATGACCGCCTGCTGGACGGCGCAGTGGAACGCTCCTACCGGGACATTGGTGCCCGTAAGTGGAGCACCTTTAAGACCATCGGCATTCCCCGGGACCTTCGCGAACTCCGCATTGACCTTGCCCGCCTCAGCGACGAACTTCTGAACACGACCAAGTTTTTCGGCGACTGGCACATGGCCCGCATTTATCAGGCCTTGTCGGACCGCTTCCACCTCGAAGAGTGGCACCGAACGATCGACGAAAAGCTCAAGACGCTGGACGAGCTGTACCAGCTGCTGCGCAGCGAACAGAACAATCGCTGGATGCTAATCCTGGAGGTGTCGATCGTCGTGCTGTTTGTCGTTGATCTGGCGATGCTCTTCGTGCGGATCCACTAGGGTACAACACACAGCAAACCATGCGGGCGCATCGTCAACAATAGTTCCCGTTTTTCATGCGATGTTCAAAGGGGGGTTCTGACGATGCTCTGTCCATGATTCGATCTCAATTGGTTCTGATCCTGTCGCAGGTCCTCGAACTCGGCGGCTTTTTCCTGGCCGCCTTGGGTCTTGCCTTGGGTGCCATGATGCTTCGGTGATCCGCGGCTGCGAACGGGGCACTCCAGAAAAGCGGGCGGGTTGGCAGGTTTCGAGAACAGGCGAATCGCGCTAATCTTGCGTTTTGCAGCAGTTTACTGCCGGAAGTCCTCGCCCGGTACCGGCAACTGTGGTACATTAGAGAGTCTCGCGCCGGTTCCCGGCTCGACGCCAGAGGTTGGAGGACCCGATCCCATGTCACGTCATTTTCAGGATTTAGTCTCCGATCTGCGTGGACGGCTCGCAAGGATGACCGCCGCCATTCAGTCCCTGGTAGAAGTTGCGGTGGAATCGGTGTTTCACGCCGATGTCAAGCTTGCCCAGGATGCCATCCTCTCCGACGCCCGAGTCGACGATGAGGAAGTTGAAGTTGAAAAGATGGCGATCGACCTGCTGGCGTTGCATCAGCCGGCCGCAAGCGATCTTCGGCTCATTACTACGATCATCAAGGTCAACTCTGATTTCGAGCGAATCGCCGACTGCGCGGTGAATGTCGCCCAGCGCGTCCTGCCACTTGCCCGGGTCGGCAACTACCGCCCGCCCGCCGACCTGAAGCTGATGGCGAGCACGGTATTGACGACCCTCAGGGATACCATCAAGTCTTTCAATCTCAACGACGTGGAGATGGCTCGGCAGGTTCTGCGAAGTGACGACGTCGTCGATGCCCTGTATCACCAGATCGTCCAGGATATGCTGAGCGACATGGAGCGCAACGGCCCATCCGCCAGCACGGATCTGTCGAATATCATGATCGCGAAGAACCTCGAGCGGATCGCCGATCACTGCACGAACATCGCCGAGGACGTGATTTACGTTCACAGTGGCCGGATCATTCGCCACCTGCATGCTGTCTGAATAGACGAGGTCGTCTGAGTCCTTGTTTGACATCGCTTGGGGTTCGTCGGGAGGGGAGTCACACCGCTGCCACCGGTCGCGATTCAGGCGATCATCGCTTACCTTTCGGTCATGTTTGCCGCGCCGCTTTCAATCCCCGGATTCTCCCTGCGCATTGTTGAAGACCGCCACGTGGGAGCCGTCTACGAGACGGTTCGGCGGAATCTCGAGCACCTCAAGCCGTGGATGCCTTGGGCGACGGATGAGTACTCGCTTGACGGATGCCGGGCGTGGCAGCGGAAGGCGATCGAGCAGTTTGCCCGCAACGACGGCTTCAATGCCGGCATCTTTGACGGGCCGAGTTTCATTGGCGTGATCGGTGTTCACGCCATCGATTGGTGGAACCGCAAGACGACGGTGGGGTACTGGATCGACGCGGCATATCAGGGCAGGGGCATCATGACGGCGGCATGCCGTGTTTTGCTGTCGCACCTGTTCGACGAGCTAAAGCTAAACCGGGTCGAAATCCATTGTGCGACCCAGAACGTGCGGAGCTGCGCGATACCCAAGCGCCTCGGATTCGTCGACGAGCGCGTCGCACGCGAGGCGGAACTGCTTCCCGACGGGCGGTACCTCGATCACGCGATCTACACGATGCTCGCGAGCGAATGGAAGGGACTTTCTCTAGCGATCGTTCAGTGAGCTTTCCGATCGCACGCCCACGGCGCCGCCGTGGGTCCAGCCGCGACGCGGGGCGCGTTCAAGCGCAACGACAGATTGACATTAACTAAGTATTACGGCGCGACGATGCGGTAGACCCACCCGTTGATGTCACACATGTAAAGCTCCCCGTCGATGTCCTCTCCGAAACCCGACGGTTGCGTCGGCCGTTGACCGGCGGCGCGATCGGCAGTCTGCGGGTTGACGATGACGCCAGAGCCAGACAGCTTCTTCCCGTCGTATTTAAACCCAAAGAGCGTTCCGTAAGAGTAATCCCCACAGACGTACCACCCCTGCAGCGCCGGAATCTTCTTGCCGCGATACACGTATCCGCCGGTGATGCTCGCCGCCCGGCGATCGTGGTAATACTCGAAGACCGGGTCGATCAGGGGTGTGGTCGTCGGCGTGGCCGGCCAGAGGTCGTGGCTGCCTTCGCGAATCCGCCAACCGTAGTTGCCCCCCTTGACGATCAGGTTCACCTCTTCCCAGATGTCCTGCCCTACGTCGGCGGCCCAGAGATCGCCCGTCTGACGGTCGAAGCTGAACCGCCAGGGGTTCCGCTGTCCGAGCGCCCAGATCTCCGGTTTCCAGCCTTCCTTGCCGACGAACGGGTTGTCCTTCGGCACGGTGTACGCCGTCTTGGCGACGGGGTCGGGCGTGGGGTCGATACGGAGGATCTTGCCGAGCCAGGTGGCGGGGTCCTGGCCGGCGTTGAGGGTGTCATTCCCTTTGCCGCCATCGCCGAAGCCGAAGTACATCAGGCCGTCCGGACCGAACTGAATTTGCCCACCGTTATGATTAGGAAAGGGCTGATCAAGCGTGAACACGACGCGCTCGGTAGCCAGATCGACCCGGCGGGCCTTTGGATCGACCTTAAACTCCGAAACAACCGAGCGTACCGCAGGCTCCTTCTCGCCAGGCTTGAGCTGGCCGGTGGTGTAGCTGGCGTAGAGCAGCCCGTTGGACTGGAACTTCGGGTGGAAAGCGATTCCGAGTAGGCCGCACTCGAAGGCTACATAGACCTTTTCGGAGAGATCGAGGTAGGGTTCTTCGACGACCTTCCCGTTTTCGAACATCAAAGCCCGCCCGGTCTGCTCGACCATGAAAAGCCGACCGGCGGGATCATGACGAACCTCAACCGGCTTATCGAGCTGGACGACCTTCTCAAGCTTGATTCGTGGCACATCCTCGGCGGCCGCGGGGATCGCGAGCGCAATCAGGGCCAACACAATGCCGAATGGATTGAGGCGTGCCATGTCGGAAAGGATATCAAAGAATCGTGCTGCTTGGCACGGGCGTGCCGCGTGTGTTGCGGCCCCGGCCGAAACGGCTGAAGTTCCCTTTTCCGCTCCGCCGGCTACATTACGCCTGCACCCAAACTGGCGAGAAGGAGACCTCTCTTGAGCACCATCGGCGTCGGCATCATTGGCAGCGGCGGCATTGCCCTGCAGAACCATCTTCCCGGCTTTGCCCTTTGTCCGGACACCAAAGTCGTAGCGCTTTGCGACAGCAATCCCGCTGTCCTCGCCGAGGCGAGCCAGAAGTGGGGCATTCGGGCCACGCATGCCAAATGGGAGGAACTTATCGCCCGCGACGACGTGAATGCCGTCGTCATCGCAACGCCCAACTTCCTGCACCCGCAGATCGCCAAGGCCGCCGCCGCCGCCGGCAAGCATGTCCTGTGCGAGAAGCCCATCGCCCTGAACTACCCCGACGCGCTGGACATGGCGACCGTCTGCGAGAATGCCGGCATCCGCCACATGACGGCGTTTACCTATCGCTTCGTCCCGGCGATGCGTTACATGACCCACCTGGTCAAGCAGGGGGACATCGGCCAGCCTTACCATTTCCGGGCCCAGCGTTTCCAGGACTGGGGCGACCGCAATCTCGGCTGGCGCCAGGTGAAAAAACTCGCCGGCTCCGGTGAGCTCGGCGACATGCTCAGTCACCGCATCGATTACGGCCACTTCCTGGTCGGGCCGATCAGCCGCCTCGTCTCCGACCAAAAGCGCATGATCGACACGCGAGCCGGTAATTCCGTCAGCGACCTCGACGACTGGGTCGCCATCCTGGCGCAATACAAGACCGGCTGCACCGGCGTTCTGGAAAGCACGAAACTGGCGACCGGCCGCGGCGAAGGCCTTTACGGGCAGGACGTCGCCGAGGTCAACGGTCCCGACGGAACGCTGACGTTCACCACGCAGAAGCCTCTGGAACTAAGGATCGGAAACCGACGGACCACCGACCTTCAGACCGTACCTGTTCCGAAGGAGTTCCTGGTCTACCCGGGTTCAAAGCGCGACCCGAGCGACGGCGACCCTGTTAAGACATTCCGTTACGACCAGAATTACGAGTTCATCGCGGCAATCCGCGAATGCCGGCCTTGCACGCCGAGTTTGTGGGATGGCGTCCGGGCGCAGGCGGTCATGGACGCAGCGATTCAGTCGGCAGAGCAGGGCAAGTGGATCGACGTGCCGCAAGTGCGATCGTGAGGGGATTATTGCACTCGTGACTTAAGTATGAGCAAACGCCCACGGACAGCAGTCCGTGGGTATTCGAGAACCCGCGGACGGCTATCCGTGGGCGTGTCGTCGTAGCAAAGGGAACTATCGTGGCAAAAACAGCAATCATCACCGGATCGGGCAGCGGCGTCGGCCGTGCCGTCGCACTTCGCATGGCAGCCGAGGGATGGACCGTCGCCCTTGTCGGCCGGACCGCAAAAGGCCTGGAGGAAACCAGGCAACTCGCCGGCACCAACGCCAGCAATCTACACGTGTTTTCCTGCGATATCGCAGATCCCGTGGCGGCCGAGAAGACTGTCGCGGCGGCGGTAAACAAGCTGGGCGGCGTGACCGCGCTGGTGAACTGCGCGGGCACCAATATTCCCCGGCGCTCACTCGAAGTGCTCAACGCCGGCGATTACCAGTCCGTCATCGCGGCCAACCTCAACGGCACGGTTTACTTCGTGCTGGGCGTACTGCCGGCGATGCGGAAGGCAGGATCGGGAACGATCGTCAACATCGTTTCAGACGCCGGCATGTTCGCCAATGCCAAAGCCGGCGCCGCATACGTGGCGAGCAAGTTTGGCGTCTCCGGACTGACACAGTCGATCAACGCCGAGGAACGCCAACACGGCATTCGCGCCTGTGCGATCTATCCGGGCGACATCGCCACACCGCTACTGGACAAGCGACCGGTGCCTCCCCCAATGGAAGCCCGCGCCAAGATGATTCAGCCGGAAGATATGGCCGACTGCGTGATGCTCTGTGTGAACCTGCCGGATAGGGCGGTCGTGGAGCAGATGCTGGTCCGACCCCGCTGAACGTCAGGGCAAGACAGCAAAATGAACCTTAGGAGGTCTTCGCCAAGGCCGAAAGACGTGGGGGTTGCCGATCGGAATCCGGCCGTCGACGGGACCGCGCCGGCATGCGGATTGGTATCTGATATCACTATCGAAGCGCCACGCTCGATGCTACAATCCTGCCTTCACTTCGGAGGCGTATGCGAAATCAAGCGAAGCGAGGCGGGCGGCGGCCGGGGTTCACGCTCGTCGAGTTGCTCGTCGTCATCGGCATTATTGCGCTGCTGATCAGCATTCTGCTGCCTTCGCTCTCGCGTGCGCGTGAGGCCGGAAATCGAACCAAGTGCCTCAGCAATCTGCGTCAGCTGGGCATGGCGTTCACGATGTATTGCAACGACAACAAGCAGCAGTACCCGCGTCCCGCCGGCGGCGTGGCGGGGGGTCTGCCCGAGGATTGGGTACATTGGGAAGCGGCGCGGAAACTGGAAGATAGTCGTATCGCGCCCTACATCAGCCGCCCGATGAACCCGGAGGTTCTACGTTGTCCGAGCGACACCCTGGAGTCTCACAAAACCGCCTACAAGTACAGCTACAGTGTGAACTTCAACATCTGCCGGATTAGCGGTAACAAGACGCTTAAAACCACGCAGGTGCGTAGCCCCTCCGACAAGATCCTCATCGTCGAAGAAAGTTCGGAAACCGTCGATGACGGATGCTGGGCCTGGCAGGCAGAGCTCGGCAGAGGGAAGAACGTCATTTCCGCGCGTCACGACCGGCAGTACGAAGACTCCACCGACTTCACGAAGGGAAGAGCCAACGTAGCGTTTTGTGACGGCCACGCGGAGTTTATCTCCCGTTCCGACTCATTCGACGCGCGATACTGGGACCCGCTCAAGAACTAACCGCCGCCCCTGGAGCAGACGGGGAAGCCACCATCGCATCATTCGGCGATGGAGGTCCACGTCGGTGAGGATGTCGGTTCCGCCCAGCGATGGAAATCGGGCACTTTATGGCCCGTAAGCGATCGGATCATCACGAGGTTTCCGGATCGCGTCGCCATGTTGAGCGGCGTGAGGCCATCAAGGTTAGCCCTCTCGGCGTCGGCACCCGCCGCCAAAAGAACGGCGACCGACCGTTCCGACTCGGCGGCTACCGCGTCGTGCAGCGGCGTGTTACCCGCCATATCCACATCGGACACACTCAGTCCCAGTGCGACCAGTAGCCGCACGGACTGTCCTTCTCCGCCACCCGCCGCGTACCACAGGGCGTTCCGGCCCCGGCTGTCGCGGGCCGTAAAGTCGGCACCCTTGTCGATCAGCAGCGCCACAGCTCCAAGACGGTCGTGCAACGCGGCAAGCATCAGCGGCGACTGCCCCATGGAACTTTTGGCATCAACATCGACACCAGCATGCAGCAACTGGCGGACGCATTCGTCAGACGTGATAAGTCCACCAGCAGCAGCGTGCAATGCGGTAGCACCAGTCCGATTCTCTCGACGGGGATCAGCACCCTTGGACAAAAGCAGTTTCACCACGGGTGAATTGCCAAACGAGCACGCAACCATCAGCGGTGTATTCCCGGATCGATCAACCGAATTAACGTCGGCACCCAATTCGATGAGGCGTTCCACCGCCTTGGTATCCCCTTCGGCGACGCGCTGGTGAAAGTCGAAATCGCTGGACAATACACGAAACGCAAGACCGAAATGCCAGCAGATCAACACGGCCCCCAAAGCGACGATTGCCGTAAGTGAGGCCCAGGGAACCGCGGGCGGATCAGCAGCGATCGTCGCGCGCTGCCTCTGCCGGGACTCCATTCCCGAGGATGTCATTCCGTGAGCGGCACCACATCGTGCCGTTCCGTAATCTCGATGAACCATCTATGCATCCTGACCTGTCGCGGTGTAGTCCCAATGAGGCCGAGGTGAGGGTTCTGTTGCGGCACCTAGGCTCTGTCTAATGGATGCCAAGTTCGGCGCTCGTTAGGAATTGCGCTTTCTATTATTGCATGCCATGCTGCCTCCACACGGAGGTTCTGATGGCTCGCTACGAAATCACGGACGATCAATGGGCCCTTCTCAAGGACCTGTTTCCCAGGCAGGCTCGCGGCGGCAAGTGGCTCAATCATCGCACCGTCCTCAACGGCATGCTCTGGATTCTCCGCTCGGGCGCTCCTTGGCGTGACCTGCCCGAACGCTACGGCAAGTTCGGAACGGTCAACCAACGCTTCAACCGCTGGCGTCGCGACGGCACCTTCGACAAGATCCTCAAGGCCCTTCAGATCCGACTGGACAAGGCCGGCAAGATCGACTGGGACCTGTGGCTGGTCGACGGCACGAACATCCGCGCCGGCCGGGCCGCGGCCGGTGCTCGCAAAAAAAAGCACCCGCTCGACACCCTCGAACCCGACGACCACCATTTGGGCCGCAGCCGCGGCGGATGGGGATCGAAACTCCACCTGGTTACTGACGGCAAGGGCCTTATCCTCGGAGCCACCCTCACGGCCGGTCAGACGCACGAATCGACGCAACTCCACAACCTGATCCACAGTGTCCGCAGACCTCGTCGGATCGGCTGGCCCGATCAACTGGCAGGCGACAAGGGATACAGCTACGAATCAACTCGCGAGTTCCTCAAAGACTGCGGCATCGAGCCGGTCATCCCGCGAAAGAGCAACCAGAAACGCCCCATAGGCGAACGTTTCGACAAGAAAACCTACCGGAAACGATCCCGCATCGAGCAGGCCGTGGGCTGGTTGAAAGAGTGCCGGAGACTGGCCACCCGGTACGAAAAGCTCGGACTAAGCTTCCTTGGCTTCGTAAAACTCGGAATCATGCTGAAATACTTGAGGATTCTGGGTCCATTAGACAG
Organism: Humisphaera borealis; assembly: GCF_015169395.1. Classification (GTDB taxonomy): domain Bacteria; phylum Planctomycetota; class Phycisphaerae; order Tepidisphaerales; family Tepidisphaeraceae; genus Humisphaera; species Humisphaera borealis. The sequence continues at coordinate 1,458,735 of NZ_CP063458.1, read as the reverse complement.
AGCCTAGCCCCAAACTACGATCAAGAATTAGCAACGCTCGTGCCACGTCCGAGGACATGCCAGCATCAACCTGCGGACACCACTCCAACGGTTTGGAATCGCCGTAATCGTGATCAGTGTTTAGAATTGGATTTGACCGAACGGAGTGTCCGACGGCCGGCAAAGTGCCTGCGAGAGGAACGCCAGGCACCGAAAACGACAGCCTGCACATCAAATGTGCAGGCTGTCTTGATTTGGCGAGTTCTCGCGGAAGGAGGAACATGCCGATCGGCACGGCGTAACCCTGAGCTAATTCGTCGGCGGCAACAAAGCTTTCAGCTTTGCCACGACGGCTGCGTACTTTGGGTCGGCGGCGAGATTCTTCATCTCGGCCGGGTCCGCAGCATGGTCGTAGAGCTCCGCACCGGACGCACCCCATTGCGTGTATCGGTATTGCTCGGTTCGAACCGAGTACCCCATGACTCGCTTGCTTTCGGCCTTGGCATTGTTGCGGCCCGCGCCACCGCCGCGTGTCACCTGGGTGATGGCGGGCTTGTCCCATGCCGCGGCGGGGTCTTTTACAAGCGGCCTAAGGCTGGTGCCGTCGGTCTTGGGCGCAGCAACACCCGCCAAGTCCGCCAGAGTCGCATGTAAATCGACCAGCTCGACCGGACGCGTCGATACGGCACCTTTCGCGCCGCCGGGTGCGGCGATGATCATCGGTACCCGCGCGGACAGCTCAAAGAGGCACATCTTCTGCCATTGAGCATGCTCGCCGAGCTGATAGCCGTGATCACTGATGAACACGACGATCGTGTTATCCGTCAACTTCAACTCGTCCAGCTTGTCGAGCACCCGGCCCGCCTGGGCATCCATGAAGCTGGTGGACGCATAGTACGCCTGCACCGCTTCACGCTTTTGGGCCTCGGTCATGTGTTCCTGATCGGGCTTCAGGTTCAGCGCGATCTTTGGCACGGTATCGCGCCAGCCCGCGGGCTCGACCCATACCGGCACCTTGTCCTGCGGATAGAAGCCGAAGTAGGGAACCTTCGGGGCGACATAAGGCGTGTGCGGCCGGAAGAAGCCGATCGCGAGGAAGAATGGCTTATCCCCCGCGGCGGCAAGCAACTCGATTGCTTTGTCGGCGATCTTGCCATCGGTGTGTTCTCCGTCGCTGCCTTCCGACGCCAGCCAACTCAACGTGCCGCCAGTCTGGTTTAGCTCGTTCTTGTCTTTGACGATGGTCTTTTTCTCCATGGGGTCGTATTCGGTGCGAAGGACCTTGTCCTTGTCCTCCTTCACATCCCTGCCGGCGGGATTGAACCGACGGTTCCAGGTCGGTTCGTCGTCGAGACCATCGGTGCCGATCTGTGCCGGAACACCGTAGTGATAGAGCTTGCCTACGCGGGCGACATCGTAACCGGCCTTCTGAAACGTCTGGCCGACACTCTGTGCGTCGGGAATGTTTTTCCGGAACTGGGTGGCGTTCTCGTAGACCTTCAGTGTGTCGGGGCGGAGGCCAGTCAGGAACGATGCACGGCTCGGGTTGCAAAGCGGGAATTGGCAATACGCATTGGCAAACCGCACGCCGCGGGCGGCGAGCTTGTCGAGGTTCGGCGACTTCATCAGCGGATCGCCATAGCAGCCGAGGCGCGCACCCAGGTCATCAGAGACGATCAGCAATACATTGGGCTTCTTCGCCGGCGGCGTTTCGGCGTGAAGCAGGGAAGGGATGAGCAGCAGGGCTATGACGGGGATGAAGCGGTACATGGTTCCTCCTTCGAAATGTTCTCAACTCAGCGGAAAAACATTGGAGGACGGACAAGTATGTCTGTCCTCCACGCGACCTCTACTCCTCCAACGCCTTCGGATTGATCACTTTCCCCTCCCAGATCCACTCTCCGTTTTCCCCCTTGGTCAGCACACGGCTGGCGCTACCGGGGGCGGCGGGAACATCGACCTTCGGCAGCCACTTGCGATGATCTTCAACCACTGTCGATAGCCGGGGGTCTTTCGCCAGGTTCTTCCACTCGTTCGGGTCGTTCTGCATGTCGTAGAGTTCTTCCGACCCGTCGGCATAGCGGATGTAGCGGTAATGCTCGCTACGAACCGTGTGGTTTCCCTGATTGTGCGTGGTGATCGCCGGGCGATCCCGCGTCGCCGACGCGTCCTTCAATTGCGGCACAAGGCTCACGCCTTCCAGGCCGTCGACCTTCTTCACGCCAGTCAGCTCGACCAGCGTCGGATAGATGTCCAGTAATTCCGCCGGCCGCTTGCAGGTTTGACCGGCGGTGATTCCCGGTCCGGCGAACACAAGGGGCACACGCGTACTACGCTCCCACAATGTGTTCTTGCCGGTAATCCCCTTCTCCCCCAGATGCCAGCCGTGATCGCCCCAGATGACAATGATCGTGTTGTCGAGTTGGCCGGTCTCCTTCAGCGTGTCGACGACCCGCCCGATCTGGCTGTCCATGAACGTTGTGCATGCGAGGTACGCGCGGACGAGTGATTTCCACTCGCCGGCCTTAACCAGCGCGCTCAGCCGCGGCTCGGGAAGCGACCAGTGCAGATACCATGCGAACGCCGGCACATCGGCCCGGTCGTTCGCCAACACCGGCGGCATCTGGAGCGACGCCTCAGGGTACATGTCAAACCACTTCTGCGACGCGAAACAGGGAACGTGTGGAAGCCGAAATCCGCAGGCGACGAAGAACGGCTTCTCCTTCGGCGTACGCTTGAGCGCATCGATTGCTGCGTCGGCGATCTTCCAATCCGCCTGCTCCTTGTCGTCGTCGGGGAAGACGCCCCAATCCATGAGCGGATGATTGCCGGCACCAGCCTTGACGATCTTCTCCTTCGGCTTGGGCATGGCCGGCGCGGGGCCCACTTCGTCAAACTCCGGCGCGTTCTTGTCCTTGGGTGCCTTGCGCATCGCGCCGTCGTGGTAGATCTTGCCGCAGGAGTAGGTCCAGTACCCGCCGGCCATGAGCGCCTGCGGAAGCGAGACGCGGTCCTTGGTCGCCGCCACCGCACGCGGTCCTGGCAACAGCCCGTGGACGCCGGTCGTGCTCGGTCGCAAGCCGAACATCAGGCTCGTCCGCGACGGGTTACACAGCGGCGCCTGGCAGTGTGCGTTCGCGAAATTGGTTCCCCGTGCCGCGACGGCGTCGAGGTTCGGCGTCTTCGCCTGCGGATGCCCCTTCAGGCAACCGACCCAGTCGTTCTGGTCGTCGATCGCGATAAACAGGATGTTGGGTCTGGCAGGCTTGTCGGCAGCCCAGACAGGGCAACCAGCGAGCAAAAGAAGTAACGCGAGAAGGGTGCGGCGGTTGAGCATGGCGGCTATGGAACGTTCGAGTGGTGAAAGATATTACCGCCGCTTCTTGAAGGTCTGCCTTGCGGACTTTTGGCCTTACGGTCGCGAAGACGGTCCCGCATTGCTTGCCGCTCTGGTCCGCAGTGCGGACCTCACGACGGCTGCAAGCTCCCCGTTTAGCGCTTCGTAGCCCTGTGGGCTGAGGTGCAGGGTGTCCTTGCCAAAGCCTTCGCGCAATTTGCCGTTCGTCTGCAACAGCGACCACGAATCCAGGAGAACCACCCGATCGGCCGGCCAGTGCCTGTCCGCCACCCACCTGCGCAGCTCGCCGTTGACCTCAATGATCGCCCGCTCGATTTCCGGCGACCAAACCCACCGGCGGTCCAACGTCACATCTCCGGTCGGGAAGATGGTCGTCAGGACCACGACGCTTTTCCCGGCCATGCTTTGATCGACGATGTGCCGAAGGTTGGCCTTGCAGTCGGCGACGATCTTGTCGCGCCGGTGCGGGAAGAGGGGGATCGCCTTCAGGTCATTGATGCCGGCTTGAATCACCAGCACATCGGGCGCTTCGTCACTGGCCAGAAGGTCAAAGCGTCCCTTCACCTGCTCGGTCGTCTGCCCGCCGATGCCGCGGTTGACGAACCGACAGCCCGGCACAGTAGGGACAGGCCACTGTCGCGCCCGGGAATCGCCCAGGAACATGACGGCCGGCAGCTTCTTCGCGGCGGCATCGGATGGGACATCAGGGGGAAAATTCGCGGTGACGAGCCCGAGCGGATCGAGCTGCGTCGCGGAGAGCTCGCGATAGGTGCGATCAAACTGGCGGAAGAGGACGTAGTTGCTGGCAATCGATACAAGCAGGATGAGCAATGTTGACCCAATGATGACGACCTTGGTAGCGCGTCGCCACCCCGAGCCCTTCCGCGGTAGCGTTTCAATGGATTCGGTCATGGAGGAATCCCCCTTGTCGGCCCTGTCAGCTCCGCTTCTGGTCTGCCTACTGAGTTGTTGACCTGCCAAACAGTTGCGGTCCGCGATACGAAGGCTACTTGGCCGCCGGCGCGTTCTTCACCAACCCCAGAATCGCGTCCGCCGGCACGCAATCTTTGAACACCATCTGCAGGTTCTGAAGTTCGCCGTCTTTCCCCTGGTTGTAGTAGACGCTGTTCGTGCTTGATACCAGGCCGACCACTTCGCCGGCGGTGTTCAGGACCGGGCCGCCGCTGCTGCCCTTGGCGTAGTCCGCCGTGATCTGCATGAAGACCGGGCCGTTGCCGTCCTTGCCGCGGCGGAAATAGCGCGACACAACACCCTTGGTGATGCTGAAGAACCGCCCGTCGGGATGGCTCATCACGACGACGTCCGTCAGCGGGGTGCTGCCGGCGCGGACCGGGGCGGCGGGAAGGTCCCTGGCACCGCCGAGTTTCACCAGCGCCACGTCGCGCACCGCATCGGCCGCCAGCACTTCAACCACCGGATACACCTTGCCGTCGTATGTCATTGCGACAAACGCGAACGCCTCCTTGTTGGCCATCACGTGGTAGTTCGTCGCGACGATGCCGTCGGCAGAAATGATCACACCGCTGGCGGCGTTGGCGTGCGTGTGCTCGCACTTGTTGCACTTGTAGAGGCTCGAGAAGACCACGGTGGACCTGGCGGCGGCGTCATAAAGCTTGTCACCCGGAAGCACGCCGGTCGAAGGTTTGGCCAGGCGAACATCGGCGTCGCGTCGCGTCAGCTGCGCCGCAAGATCCTTCGCCTCCGTCGTTTTGCTGTCGGCCTTGAGCTTATCACCCTCCACCGTCAGGCGGGCTCGCACCTGGTTGTCAGCCCACTGTGGCAACGCCGGTCCGTCGGCAAAGACCGCGGTCGCGAGATGTGTCAGGGCAAGAGCCGACAACAGCAACGTGGGTAGCCGGGGGAGACGAAGCATGGCGACGGGTCCTTTCGATGGGAATTGGCGTGTGAGCAGTATACCGTTACAAGAGACGATGCAGAAGATTGACGCATCGAGTTGCAGGCCCTAACGCCTATCCTGTTCGTGCCGGCGTGATGACCTACCCCTCGAAGCCTCCGATCCCTACAATTCCGCGTCCTATGACCCAAGCCTCCGATCCCGTCGCTTCCAACAGTTACGATCTCGTCGTCATCGGTGCCGGCCCCGGCGGATACGTTGCCGCGATCCGCGCCGCGCAGCTCGGCATGAAGGTCGCCTGCGTCGACAAGGGCTGGTGGGGCGGCACCTGCCTGAACGTCGGCTGCATCCCTTCCAAGGCGATGCTCGACTCGTCCAACCGCTACTACGAAGCCAAGACCAAGCTCGCCGGGCACGGCATCAACATCGGCAACCTGTCACTCGACCTGCCGAAGCTGCTGGCGCGCAAGGATCAGGTCGTCAAAGGCATGACGGGCGGCATCACCTACCTGTTTAAGAAGAACAAGGTTGACCCGTACACCGGCACCGGCCGCATCGCCGCGAAGGACACGGTTGAGGTCAAAGCCGCCGACGGCAAGACCACGACGCTCAAGACCAAAAAGATCCTGATCGCGACGGGATCTATCCCGACCGAGCTTCCGGGCCTGCCGTTCGACGGCAAGTTCGTCGTGACATCGACCGAAGCGCTCGACTTCAAAGAAGTGCCCAAGAAGCTCATCGTGGTCGGCGGCGGGTACATCGGCGTCGAAATGGGCTCGGTCTGGGCCCGGCTCGGCTCCGAAGTGGTCGTCCTCGAGTTCACCCCCGGCATCCTGCCGCTGATGGACCAGGAACTTGCCGGCCGGCTGCAGGTTTTGCTCGAAAAGCAGGGACTGAAGTTCAAGTTCGGCGCCGGCGCACAGAAGGCCGAGATCAAAGGCGACAAAGTACACGTCACCTACAAGGTCGGCGACAAGATCGAGACCGAGATCGCTGACAAGTGCCTCGTCTGCACCGGCCGTAAGCCGATCGTCGCCGGGCTGGGACTGGATGCGGTCGGTGTTGAGCTCGACCAGCGCGGCTTCGTGAAGGTGGACGCCCACTACAAGACGAATGTTGATGGCATCTACGCCATCGGCGACGTCATCGGCGGGCTGATGCTCGCCCACAAGGCCGAAGAGGAAGGCGTCGCCGCCGCCGAGCTGATGGTCGGCAAAGCCGGTCACGTCAACTACAAGACGGTGCCCGGCGTCGTCTATACGCACCCGGAGCTGGCACAGGTCGGCCTGACCGAAGCCGAGGCGAAGAAGGCGGGAATGGAAGTGAACGTCGGCAAATTCCCCATGACTGCCAACGGCCGGGCCAAGTCCATCGACGATGCCGACGGCTGGGTGAAGATCGTCGCCGACGCCAAGACCGACCGCATTGTCGGCGTGCAGATCCTCGCCGGGCACGCCAGCGACATGATCGCCGAATGCGTGGTGGCCATGGAACTAGCGGCGAGCAGCGAAGACCTGGCGCGATCCTTCCACGCCCACCCGACGCTCAGCGAAGCCGTCAAGGAAGCCGCAATGGCAGTCGATAAGCGAGCGATCCACGTGTAGGCGGCGAGGCATATTTGGGTCGTCCATCTGAACGGTTGCGCCGCCGTTTGCTTACACATGTTTGCCACCTGTGGTGGCTTGCCCGTTCGCCATTTATTGAGCTTCCCGAGTTTTTCGCCGGGGTCTGAAAGTCTACGCTCGGGTACAATGGGACAAGCCGGTCACATCCAGGCGTGATTTTACCAGCCGACGGGACAGCAGTTCCGCTCGATGGAGAATGGCAATCCCGGAGCTGTTTCACCGACGGGTTCGTCGGTCCGGGCCATTTTGCGGGGTGGGGACGACGGATTCTGACAGGCCGCAATTCTCTGGAGGCTTCGGTGTCTGCCAACCCTTCCACCCGCCGTTCTGGTTTTACATTGGTCGAGTTGCTCGTGGTCATCGGAATCATTGCGCTGCTGATCTCCATTCTGCTCCCATCGCTGGCCGCCGCTCGTCAACAGGCGCAGACGATCAAGTGCCTCGCGAATCTGCAGCAGTTGGGGAACTGCGCGATGATGTACAGCAATTCGAACAAGAACGCTTTGCTGCCATGCGATATCGCCAATGCCGCCGGCACCGTTCGATATGAATCATGGGCTTCGCTGATGGTTCACTATGGCGATCTGAGCTACCCGGACTACCGAAGTTCGACATCGCCCCTGGCACAGGACACCGCACTCAAGTGCCCGGCCGGCACGATGGACATCGCCAGCAATGCCTACAACACCAGTCGCAAGGACGGGCAGGCGGACGCGGCCGAAGTTTGTGTGTCCGCCTGGGGCAATCCGGGCTTGGCGGTCTGGTCGTGGTACGCCCCCAATGGGACGAGCGGAAACGATGCCGGGATCCCCATGTGTCGTGTTCCGAGCACCCTTTTCCCGTACGGCCGCAAGCGCAACCAGATCCGCAACGCGTCGGACGTCGTGTTCCTGTTCGACGGCGTCGGCGCCGTCAACGTGCAGTCTTACCCCAATCGTGTGAGTGCTCGGCACAACAACAAGACGACAACGAACCTCCTGATGTTTGACGGTCACGCCATCTCGATCAAGACGGCCGAGATTCCCGGAGGCGGCGATGTCGCTCCAAGCAATGCGTTCGCCAAGGCGAATCTGGTAGGCAAGCCGGCACCGTTCTGGCGGCTGGATCAGTAGCGGCGGACGTACGATCACACCAGATGTGCGATCACAGCGGCACCTGGAGTCCGCCCACTGCGTCTTGAAACATTCAGGTTAGACCCCAGGGCTTTGGGCGGGCGGTTGCCTCTTGGACTTCTGCCAGGCGTGTGCTGCATAACCCCAGGTAACGACTTCCCAGTCGTGCGTTGTCATTGCCAACCCGATGAGTGATCCCACGACGCCCGCCGTGGCGTAGTCCAGGGGGAGCGGGCGAGCGAGGGCGGCGAAGGTGCCGGTCAGGCGGCCGGTCTCGATGGCAAGCTGAGCGCCGTCGCCGAACCCGTTCACGACGAACCCGAGGAACCCCACCAGAATCGGGGCCGCCCAGATCCATTGGTTGGGCGATCGGCTGTCATGGAAGTAGCGGGTGAGACCCGCCGCGAGCATGGACGCAGTCAGTACGCCGAAAAACGCCTGTCCTTTGTCCGACGTGGGAACCAACAGGATGACACCGAGGATGGTAAACGCGGCCTGCGTCAGCACGACTTGAATCGCTTCGCCGGTGGGTTTCAGGGAGTAGGGCCGTTCGGAATTCGCCTCCGGCGATCGGAACAGGCGGTAGACCATCAACCAGATACCAGCGAGCGCAACGCCATAGATCAGGCACTCGATCGCGAGGATGAAGAACACGCCGGTGCCGTTGCTCGACGTTGATGAAGCCAGGAACGCGTGGTAACCCGCACCGCCTCGGAATGACCACGCACTGAGCCCCGCCAGCGCTGCAAGTGGACCGGCGAGCAGCCAGAACCGCCGTGCGACGATTCCCACCACGAACGCGACGGCAAACATCAGTACAACCGCCGCGATAATCGATAGCACTGCCGACCCGCCTGGCTGGCGCAGCAGGCTGGCATTGAAGCCGCGGTATCGCGGGATGGACAACAAGTCGCCGGCCCACCAGAAGACGCCAAACGCCGCCGCGATGCAGGCGAACATCACCCACTGGGTTGCGGTCCGCTGCTGCGGGGGCGCATCGGTTGCCGGTGGAGACGTAGTTTCGGCGGTCGGTGCAGAAACCGTCTCGGCAGGAGCATCTGATGGGGCTGGGGGCATAAGCGTGGGTACCGTCCGTCGACTCGGAATGCGAACATCTCGACGGTAACCGAAACAGAGATTCGGTCCAAGCAGACAGATGTCGGCGAATGGCCGCCTGGACGAAATGGTTGCTCGGCGGACCGCCGTCGTGAAAACCGCCTGGCAAGTGCGTATAATGTTAGGACTGCCGGTGACACATGGATGGATCGACCTCCGACACTCCCAATCTCTTCGGCGTCTTCGATCAGCCGGCACAACTTCCGGCACGGGCTCTGCCTACAGCCGCGGAGGGCCCTTTCGCGGCAGTTGCGATCGAAAAGAGTGTCGACCGCGCCCTCGACTATGCGATCCCGAAAACGCTCGTCGGCAGCGTGGTCGTGGGCCAGCGCGTCCGCGTACCGCTGGGACGCGGAAACAAACCCAATTTCGGCTACGTCACCGCGATCAAGCCGACGACCGACTATCGCGACCCGTCCAAGATCAAGCCGCTGCTGGGGATCGATGACAAACGTGTGCTCATCCCGCCCACGCTGATGGAATTGGCCTGCTGGATGAGCCGGTATTACATCGCCCCGCTGGGCTTGGTGCTGGAATGCATTATCCCCTCGGCGGTCAAGAAGCGGACCGGGGTGGGGTACATCACGTTCGTTCAACTGGCCAAGCCGCGTGAAGAAGTGCAGGCGTTTTTGGAGAAGGCCAAGGCACCCAAACGCCGGGCCGTGCTGGCAAGGCTGCTGCAACTGGAGCCGGGACATTCGGTCGAACTCCTTCGGTTGGCCAAGGAAGCGGGCGTTAAGCCCAACACCGTCCGCAAGCTTGCCGGTCTGGGTTGGATTTCGCTTAAAGCCGAGGTCGATCTGCCGGGAATGACTGCCGACACGCTTGTGGTGCCGGCGACGGAAGTATCTATCGCGCTCAACGAGGACCAGCAGAAGGTCTTCGATGACATACTCCCCAGGCTGTCGCCACCGGCGGGGGTGGACGGGTCTACACAGCCGTCCCCTTCGGCCGGGTTTTCGGTGAACCTGCTGATGGGCGTCACCGGCAGCGGCAAGACGGAGGTCTACCTGCAATGCATCGAGCGGGTATTGGCGCAGGGTCGTCAGGCGATCGTGCTCGTTCCCGAAATAGCACTGACGCCGCAGACGGCCCGACGGTTTGTCGCGCGGTTCGGCAAGGTCGCCATCCTCCACAGCGGCCTGAGCGCCGGAACGCGGCACAAGTACTGGCAGCAGATCGCCACCGGCCAGGCGCAGGTCATCGTGGGAGCGCGGTCGGCGATTTTCGCTCCGGTGCCGAACCTGGGGATGATCGTCGTCGATGAGGAGCACGAATCGAGCTACAAGCAGGACCAGTTGCCCCGGTACCACGGCCGCGACGTCGCGGTAAAACGGGCGCAACTCGAAAAGGTGCCGATCCTGCTCGGAAGCGCGACGCCTTCATTGGAGATGTATGAGCGCGTCCGGCGTGAAGCGACGGCCGGGAATGCGGAGAATCACCACGGAGGCACGGAGGCACGGAGGGCAACCCGTAATTCCGCCGACCATTCGCAACGCCACGATCTAAAACAGATTGATCAGAGCCGAGTCGCCGCAGGGGCAAAGTCGTCATCCGTCGAGTTGCCCTCCGTGCCTCCGTGCCTCCGTGGTGATTCTTCGTCTTCGAACTACCACCTCCTCTCCCTCCCGCGCCGGGTTCGCGGACTTTCGCTTCCTCACGTCGAGGTCATCGACATGAAGCAGGAAATGAGGATGCGTCGCGGCGTGAACCTGTTCAGCCAGCGGCTGGAGTACATGCTGACGAACACGGTCGCCCAGGGGCACCAGGCGATCCTGCTGCTGAACCGGCGCGGGTACTCGAACTATGTGCACTGCCCCAGTTGCCAGCACGTCGTCACCTGCAAGTACTGCGACAAGACGATGACGTATCACCGCTCGACGGGTGAACACACGCTGAGCGCGAAGATAATGGCGTCGGCACACGCCGGGCAGTTGCACTGCCACTACTGCCTGGCGGTCAACACGCTACCCACGCAGTGCCCTGAATGCGGCAAGCTGCTGAGCCTGTTCGGGCTTGGTACGCAGCGGGTGGAAGAAGAGATGCAGCGGAAGTTCCCCGACATCAAGTTCGCCCGCGTGGACAGCGACACCATGCGCTCGGCAAAAGACTATGAAGAACTACTGGGCAAGTTCGGCCGCAAAGAGATCCAGGTGATGCTCGGCACCCAGATGATCGCCAAGGGGCTCGACTATCCGAACGTCACGCTCGTCGGCGTGATCAGCGGCGACACGGCGCTGGCTCTGCCCGATTTCCGCGCCGCCGAGCGGACCTTCCAGCTCATCACCCAGGTCGCCGGCCGGGCAGGACGCGGCGATCTGCCCGGTCGTGTCATTCTGCAAACGTTTCTGCCCGACGATCCGACGATCCAGGCTGCGATCAAGCAGGATTATGTGGGATTTGCCGAGCGGGAACTGATCAGCCGAAAGGAAGTGGGCCTGCCGCCGTTCGCAAGAATGGCGCGGATCGTGCTGCGGGACGAGGAGGCCGACAAGGTGCAGCAGACCGCCGAGGAACTGGCCGGCGAACTGGCGATCGCTGCCGCGGGAACCAACGTGCAGATCAAGGGGCCGATGCCTTGCGCGGTCGGGCGAATCGCCGGTTACTTCCGACACCAGATCGTATTGCAGAGCCCGGCGGCCACTCCGCTGCAGCGAGTTCTCGCCTCGGTACGGGCGCGAGGCCTGCTGAACAAGTCCGAGCGCATTGCGGTGGACGTCAACCCGGTGTCGTTGCTTTGATGGCCCGATCGTTCGGTGCGGTCATCGAGGAAGCGGATCGTACTGTATGCGCTCCCAGACGATCAGGTAGGGGGCTTCCTTGTCGTTTTCCAATAGGCCGTAGACCTCTACGAATTGCTTTTCGGTAACGCGACAAACGAATGACACTTCCCCGTCCAGCTTCTGGCCGGCGTTCGGACCTGCCATGATCCGACGATTGGTGAAGGTGAAAACCGAAACCTTGCCCGATTGCTCCACCTTGAAGTCTGACGCGTGGGCGTAGATCAGGGTTTCATTCTTGTCGTAGGCCGTAACCACCGTCTTGTTCTCGGTGTGCTCCTTGACGAGCTTGACCCGGCCGCTGGGGGTCATCTGGTACCGTACCCATCGGCCCTGAACCAATTCCGCCGGCGTCTTGGGCGCTTCTGCAAGCGTTACGCCGGGTGCGAGATAGGTCAGTACGAGTGTTAAGATGAGCATCCTTGCGATGCCATGGGTTACTGGAAACACAAGACCTCCAATCGGACGCTATGGAAGATAAAGCGGTCGCAAACCTGCACCCAGTGGCGGACGGGCCAAGCCTTCTGGTTACGGGATGGCTAAGCTATCGGCGAACATGTGCGGCCGCTATACGCTCTCCAAGCTCGAACAGATCCTCAGGCAGTTTCCCGGCATCACGGCGTTGCCGCCGGAGCTTGCCCCGCGATTTAACATCGCCCCGACGCAGCCGATCCTGGCGATTACCAACGAGCATCCGAACGAGGTGACGCATCTGTACTGGGGACTGGTGCCGTCGTGGGCGAAGGACGTCTCGATCGGCAGCAAGATGATCAACGCCCGCGCCGAAACCGTCGCCGAGAAGGCGACCTACCGTCGCCCGCTTTCGCGAAGGCGCTGTCTCATTCTGGCCGACGGGTTCTACGAATGGCGGAAGAACCCGGACAAGACCAAGACGCCAATGTATATCCGCCTCAAGTCTGGAAACCTGTTTGCGTTCGCCGGGCTGTGGGAGATGTGGAGTTCCAGCGACGGCTCGGAGTTGCCGTCTGGAACAGTCATCACCACACGCCCGAACGCGCTGATGGCCGACATCCACGACCGCATGCCCGTGATCCTGCCGCCGTCGGCGTACAAGAAATGGCTGACGCCCGAGGAGCGGTCGGCGGAAGAGTTCACCGGACTGCTCGAGCCCTATCCGGCGGATGACATGGAGGCGTACCCGGTATCGAGCCGGGTGGGGTCGGTGAAGAACAACGACAGGCGACTGATCGATCCTGTGGAGCGGGACACCCTGTTTTAGGATCGTCGCGATACAGGCGTACCCCGCCGCGCGGTCACCTACCTGAACCACGCCTCTAAAGTCAGATGGATGACGAAGTACGTGACGGCTGCAATGAATGCCGAGCAGGGGATCGTCAGAACCCAGGCCAGGATGATGCGCTGGCCCCAGATCCAGCGAACCGACCGCACGCCCTTGGTGGTCCCGACACCGAGGATCGAGCCGGTGATGGCGTGTGTGGTACTGATGGGGATGCCCATGCGCGTCGCGAGGATGATCGTGGTGGCGGCGGCAGTTTCGGCACAGAAGCCGCCGATGGGCTGAAGCTTGGTAATGCCCGAGCCCATCGTCTTGACGATGCGCCATCCGCCAAACATCGTGCCCAGCGCGATCGCGGCGTGGCACGACAGGATCACCCACCACGCCACCGAATGCTGGTGGTGGACCAGGTTCAACAAGCTGTGGGCCCATCCGGTTTCGCCGGCGAGCGACCGCAGCCATGCAAAACCGTTCTCTACGAAGTTGTGCGGGTCGGGCGCGCCCCAGTTGGACAGACCCGCGGCCGACAGCAGCAGAATGATGATGCCCATCGTCTTCTGGGCGTCGTTGCCGCCATGACCCAGGCTGTAGATCGCAGCCGAAACCAGCTGAAGCCTGCGGAAGGCGGTATCGACCTTATGGGGGTGGGCGCGGCGGAAGGTCCAGGCCAGCACGATCATCAGGAATCCGCCCAACAGCATGCCAATGAGCGGAGACAAGACGATAAACAGCAGGAGCAGCCCCCACTTGGAGCCGATGACAATCGCCCCGAAACCGCCCTTGGCGATTGCCGCTCCGGCAGCAGCACTGACCAGCGCATGCGATGAGCTTGTCGGCAGCGCCAGCCACCAGGTAATGATGTTCCAGACGATGGCCCCCGTCAGTCCGGCAAGTACGACGTACACATCCAGAAATTGAGGGGCGCTATGAATCAGTCCACTGCCGATCGTTCCGGCGACGGTCGTACCGAAAAGAAACGCCGCGATGAAATTGAAGAACGCCGCCCACGCGACGGCTTGCGTCGGCGAAAGGACGCGCGTGGAAACGATCGTTGCAATCGAGTTTGCCGCGTCGTGGAAGCCGTTTAGAAAGTCGAAGATCAGCGCAACGAAAATGATAAAGATGATCAAACCGATGAACGCCGGCGTCGGTTGCGTGGCAGAGGCTGCGATTAGGGAAACAGTCATGGCAGATTTCAGAGGGCGTCAGGGGCGCTGTGCGGCAGGTCAGAGCAATCGATCGGCCCGGCCGCAAGACATCTTGTGAATCATGGTGCAGGGCGGCGCGATCGATCTGCGGTCCTCAGCCGTTCTTGAGAAGGATCCGCTCCAGTGTGTTCCCGGCGTCTTCGCAGTTGTCGATCGCGTCTTCGACGAGATCAAACAGCTCTTTCCACTTGATCACTTCCAACGGTGCGGTAGAGCCATCAAAGAGCCGGCTCAGTGCCGCATGGTGGTTGTCGTCGGCGATACTCTCCTGATGGTGGAGTTCGATCAGCGAGGCAGACAGGTCCGACAGCTTTCGCGATTTGCGCAGCTTGTGAACGGCGACCGACAGAACGTTGGTCGCCTCGACCAGCACATGCGCCTGCTTGAGGAACTGCGGGTCCATCGCGTGGATGTGGAACAGAGGGAACCGCTTGGCCAGGGCGTCGACGTCATCGATGATGTCGTCGAGATTGCCGATCAGGGCATGGATGTCTTCACGGTCGAATGGGGTAATGAACGTGGTATCGAGCCGGTCGAGGGCCTTGTGGGCCAACTGGTCGGCGGCGTGCTCTTCGTCGCGGATCTTCTGGAGCGCGATCTCGTAGGCAGGATAGGACTTGGCAAACTCCAGCAAGTGCTCGGCCGATTTGATCGCCAGCAGCGCCATTCCCTCAAAAAGGTCAAAAAAGACAGTGTCCCTGGGCAGAAGATTGAACATTGCGGTCCCGGTCGTTTCGTTAAGAATCCGTAAGCATTGCGCTAAGGCGGCGGATTGTAGAGGCCGGCTCAATCGCCGCAAGTTCGGGCGCGTCTGCCGTCAATTCGCCCACCCCAATTCGACGCAACCGACGGAAACACCAACGCTTGGTTGCGTGCGGCTGTGCACCGGCCTACACTTTCATTCGATCGCTAGGGGTGGTGCCCCTGCGACGCAAGTAGCGTTGCAAAAGGTACCTGAGAGCAGACCCTTGGAACCTGATCCGGCTAACGACCGGCGTAGGGAAGCGAAACCGGCTTGTCGTCCGCCTTCGCGGTGATTTCTTTCGCGGAATCGCCTGGTCTGCTCCTCTCCCCAATAGTTGCACAGCGGTCCAGTTCACCCCAGATCACGGGTGCTGGTTGGCATGGGCAAACAGGCTTTGCCCTTAAGCGTCGACTTCGACGACTACGGGCATGCGTATATGCCCACGCCACAAGTAGCCGTGATTCGACGGAATGAAGCACACTCTGAAGGAGCAGTACATGTCGCAAGCCACCGAATCCGCCCCTGTCGTTGACCGTTCGTGGACCCTGCCGCCGCTCGGTGACAACCCCTCGACGGAAAAGCAGGGAACGACGCCGGGTTCGTTCGCGCAGCGCGGTGCAATCGGAAAGCCGCTGACCTACGCCAGCCCCGATACGCCGGGCATGCCACAGCCGAGCGATAAGACGGCGTGGGATTTCCTGCCGGAGGGTTGGACCCGCACCGGTGAAGAATCCGCCGAGCCGCCGGCGGGGTTCGAGCCCATCACCCAGCTTGAGTTCGCCCGCGTCGGTGTTGTGACGCCGGAGATGAAGCGAGTGGCATTGCGTGAACCCCACCTGACCCCGGAACAGATCCGCCGGGAAGTCGCCGCCGGCCGCATGGTCATCCCGGCCAACCGCAACCACCTGAAGCACAACCTCGACCCCATGGCGATCGGCCGGGCGTCGCTGACGAAGATCAACGCCAACATGGGCGCGTCACCGATCTCGTCCGGCACCGACGAAGAAGTCGAGAAGCTGAAATGGGCCGAGAAGTGGGGAGCCGATACGGTGATGGACTTGTCCACCGGCGGCGATCTAGACGCCTGCCGAGCGGCGATCATCGAGAACAGCACCGTACCCATCGGCACGGTTCCGATCTACTCGATGATCATCGGCCGCAAGATCGAAGACCTCAACGAACAGATCGTCCTGGAGACCCTCGAGCACCAGGCCCGGCAGGGCGTCGACTACTTCACGATTCACGCCGGCGTGCTGCGCGAGCACCTTCCGCTCGTGCGCAAGCGCCTCATCGGCATCGTCAGCCGTGGCGGCAGCTTGCTTGCCAAGTGGATGATCACCCACCACAAGCAGAACCTGATGTACACGATGTGGGAGCAGATCTGCGACGTCATGCGCGAGCACGATGTCACGTTCAGCATCGGCGACGGCCTTCGCCCCGGCGGTCTGGCCGACGCGACCGACGCCGCCCAGCTCGGCGAACTGGCCACCATCGGCGAACTGACCGAGCGGGCCTGGCGCAAGGGCGTGCAGGTGATGGTCGAAGGGCCGGGCCACGTGCCGTTCGACCAGATCGAGTTCAACATGAAGCTCCAACGGCGGCTCTGCCATGGCGCGCCGTTCTACGTCCTCGGACCGCTGGTGACCGACATCTTCCCCGGCTACGACCACATCACGAGCTGCATCGGCGCCACCGCCGCCGGCTACCACGGCGCGAGCATGCTTTGTTACGTGACGCCGAAGGAACACCTCGGCCTGCCGAAAAAGGACGACGTGAAGCAGGGCTGCGTGGCCTACAAGATCGCCGCCCATGCCGCCGACGTCGCCCTGGGCATCCCCGGCACGCGTGACCGCGACGACGAGCTGACCAAGGCCCGCGCCGCGCTCAACTGGCAGAAACACTTCGACCTCAGTTTCGACCCCGAACTGGCCCGCGCCTACCACGACGAAGATTTGGAAGTCGACACCGACTTCTGCGCCATGTGCGGCCACGACTGGTGCAGCGTCCGCATCAGCAAGGAAATCACCGAGTTCTTCAGCGGCAAGGACGAGCAGAGCCAGCCCGCCAAAAAGGCGATCGCCAGCCCCGGCGTCACCGAAGGCGGAGCGGATATCCTCAAAGCCCGCGGCAACCTGAGCGCCGAAGAGATCATGCGCCTCGCCCACAAGGGCAAGAAAGCAGCCTGTCACAGCGACACCCTGAAGGACGAAGAAGCAGCCAAGGGCGTGCAGAAGCTGGTGAAAATCAACACGCTCAAGGCGCACGGGATTGTGGTGAATGAGACGGGGCTGTGAGGTAACAGAGACGAACCGAGCGAAATCAAATGCGTTTCTGTATTGGGGTTCTACTCCTGCTCGCCTCGTCGGCCTCCGCCGCCGAGTTCTTCGTCGCCCCCGACGGGCACGATGACAACCCCGGGACCCTCGACAAACCCTTCGCCACCATCCAGCAATCGCAGAAAGCCGTCGCTCCCGGTGATACCGTCCACATTCGTGGCGGCACCTATGCGATGACCGAACAGCAGATCGCCCGCAAAGAGAAGATCTGGGCGTACGTCACCCATCTCGACAAGAGCGGCCTACCGGGCAAGCCGATTACGTACGCCGCTTACAAGGACGAGAAGCCGGTCTTCGACTACTCGGCGGTCAAGCCCCAAGGTATGCGGATCGACGCCTTCTACGTCCCGGCGTCCTGGATCCATCTCAAGGGGCTGGAAGTCGTCGGCGTTCAGGCGACCCTGAAGACGCACTCACAATCGATCGGCTTCGCCAACGATGGCAGCAACAACATCTACGAACGCCTCTCGATCCACGACGGGCAGGCGATCGGCATCTACAGCGTACGCGGCTCGAACAACCTCTTCCTCAACTGCGACGCCTACCGCAACTGGGACTACACCAGCGAAGACGGCAAAGGTGGCAATGTCGACGGCTTCGGCTGCCATCCGACCAAGGGGAGCACCGGCAACGTCTTCCGAGGCTGCCGTGCCTGGTTCAACAGCGACGACGGCTACGACTGCATCAGCGCCCACGAAGCGGTCACGTTCGAGAACTGCTGGGCGATGTACAACGGCTACTCGAGCGAGAGGAAGAGCCTCGCCGACGGCAACGGCTTCAAGGCCGGCGGGTTCGCCACCCTTCCCGCCGACCGACTGCCCAAGCCGATCCCGCGCCACACCGTCCGCTTCTGTCTCGCCGTCGGCAACAAGGCCAGCGGCTTTTATGCCAACCACCAGCCCGGCGGCGGCGACTGGTTCAACAATTCCGCCTATCGCAACGGCGCCAACTTCAACATGCTCTGTCGCCTGGCCGACAATCGAACCGACGTGGACGGTTACGGCCAGAAGCTGCGCAACAACGTCGGCTACAAAGGCCGCAGAGAGTTGACCAAGTTCGACGCCGCGAAATCCGACTCGGCGAACAACTCGTTCGATCTAAAACTGGTCCTGACGGACAAGGATTTTTCCGGTCTTAATGAGGAGCAACTCGTCCTGCCGCGAAACGCCGACGGAAGCCTGCCGCTGGTCGATTTCATGCGGCCCTCGGATGACAGCCAACTGATCGATAAGGGAGTAGCGAACGGCTTTCCATTCAAGGGGGCCGCGCCGGACCTGGGGGCCTTCGAGCGCAAATGAAGAACAGTTCGATATCCGGCAGAGAAAAGAGACGGAGTTCATCACAAGGACGCTGGCTCCAATACCAAGATGATGAAAGCTCCCTCTCGTTTCAGGATTGAACGCGACGGCGCTGAGAAGCCAAGAGTTGCACTGCCTTGGATCGCGACCTTGGCGTCTCTGAGTCTTGGCGTTCATCACGGCTGCGTCACCGCGAATTGCGACGTGAACGTTCAGGGTCGTTTCGCAAGGTGGGGCAGGCATTCCTGCCTGCCTCGCATGACCGAGTGCCGGGCATTCTTGCCCGGTTGAGGTCATGCGAAGCAGTGTGTGTCGGCGTCCGGCTGCGATCCCGCTCAGGCCGGCAGGAATGCCGGCATCGCGGGCTCGCGGCAGGCAAGAATGCCTGCCCCACCGGAAAGCAGGGCTGAACGGTTCCGCCGTGAACGCCGAACATCAGCCTTCATCAATTCGTAGCACTGGGGCGCGCCGCTTCTTTTTTGCGGCAAGTGCTGCGAGTATTCTCGCGTCCAACTGAACAAAGGGACCGCGCCGTTGATCCGGCTCGCCTGTTCGGGGTGTCACCTTAGCGCAAGGATGTTGAGTGGATTTGTGGACAACCGCAGGCCGTTGGATTCCGAGGCAAAAGACCGGTCAACAGACGGATGCCGAAGCGAACGAGCACCTCGACAGACCATCTCTGGTGATTGCCGTCACCATGTGGGTGACTGTTCTTCTTCCCTACATCGGATTGGCTGTTGCCGTCGGTTTTGCTTTCGCCGGCGGCATCGCCTGGATCGACATGCTCGTGATGGCCGTCTGTTACCTGGCGGTCGGGTTTGGCGTGACCATCGGCTATCACCGCCTGCTCACCCACCGCGCATTCACCACGCATCGCTGGGTTGAGGCGATCTTCTACATCCTCGGCTGCATGGCCGCACAGGGCCCGCCGGTCCGCTGGGCCGCGACGCACCGAAGACACCATCAGAACTCCGACGACCACGGCGACCCGCATTCGCCTAACCTGCACGGGAGTGGCCCGCTCGGCGTGCTCCGCGGGCTCTGGCACGCCCACACGGGCTGGCTCCTGCATCGAGATGCGCCGGACGTCGCCCGCTCCGTCAACGACCTCGTCGCGTCGCCGCTGGTCCGTTTCGTCGACCGCCTGTACGGCTTCTGGATTCTGCTCGGGATTCTCATTCCGTTCGCCGTCGGCTTGTACGTCAAAGGCACGTTTACCGGCGGGCTTGTCACCATGTTCTGGGGTGCGATTGTGCGTGTCGTCGTCATGCACCACGCCACCTGGAGCGTGAACTCAATTTGCCACCTTTTCGGCTATCGCACGTTCAAGTCCGGCGACATGAGCCGCAACAACCCTATCGTCGCCGCGTTGGCACTGGGCGAAGGATGGCACAACAACCACCACGCCTTCCCGACCAGCGCTCAGCACGGCTTGAAGAAGTATGAGATCGATCTGTCGTACCTCGTCATCCGGTTCATGGAGCGCGCCCGGCTCGTGTGGGACGTCCGCCGTCCGTCTGCGGCAGCACAGCAGGTGAAGGCACTATCCTAGGCCCTTCTGCCAAGGCGATGCTTCGGGGAGATCTGCCGGCAATCTTCGCGGCGGTCGACCGCGGCGTCGCGACGCCAGAGCATGCCGCGTTTGTTGCACGCCTTGGCGGGTAAGGGCACAGCGCCATCGTGTGCCCCACTGAGCCGTCATGTCGCTCGCCAGCGGTATGGCAACCGTTCGACCCGTGGCGTGTAACAACGACATGAACCTTCGAGTTGCATCGGGCGGGGCTGCATCGATCGTCCTGTTCGCAGTCATTTCCCTATCGGGTGTCTCTCGCGCGGCCGAGCCGCTTCCGGAATGGGCCGCCAAACAAACCGACGGCGGCCCCGTTCGCATTGCCGTCCCCGCGCCCAAGGACGCCAAGTTCGCCCATCTCGCCTGGCCGAAAGCCGTTCGCGCCGCCGACGGATCGATCGTGGTCGCCTATCTCGCGGGGGCGTATCACGGCGGCGGCGGATCGCCCGCCGTCAGCTATTCCTCCGATGGGGGCAAGACGTTCTCATCGCCGAACATCCTGCGGGAGTTCGGCCCCGGCAAAGACTTCGCCAACAGCGGCAACCTCGGCCTGGCCGTCGCCGACGACGGCGCGATCGTCCTGCTGGCGATGGCCCACACGGGAAACAAAGCCAACCACATCTTCGGCTGGCGATCGGCCGACCAGGGCCGAACCTGGCAGCCAGTCGAAACGCCCACCCTTGGACCCAACAAAACCGGCTCGGTCACGTCTATCGTCCGCGTCCCGGGCGCTGGACTGATGGCGACCGGCCACTACCGCAAGGGGAGCACACCGCACGAGCAAGGGATCTGGGTCGCGACATCCGTTGACAGCGGCAAGACATGGGGCGAACCCACCACTGTTAATGACGTCGACGGCGGGGAACCAGTCCTCGTTCATGCCCCCAAGGCCGCCCCGGGCGGCGGGAATCGGCTGCTCATTTTCATCCGCAGCCGAACGATCAGTGCCGCCCGACAGTACATCGCGGTCTCCGACGACATGGCCAAAACGTGGAAGACCGACGAATCGCAGATCGGCGTTGAAAAGAAGGGAACGCTCGCCCATCCGTTCGCGATGATGAACCCATCGAAAGACGGCGAACTGGTCATCCTGACCGCAGAGCGGCCTCAGCCCGGCCGCGTCTGGCTTTGGCGCGGCGATCCCAAGTCGCTGGAGTTCAAGCGGGAGCGCGTCGTACTGGAGTTCCCCAGCATCCCCGACGACAAGAACACCGACTACGGCTACACATGGATCGTGCCGACCGAGAAAGACCGCGGGCTGATGTTCTACTATCACGGTCAGACCAAGGGCCGCTCGGAGATATGGGTGGCCGAGGTCTCGTACTGATGACAGCGATTCGGAGCCGTTTTGCCAGAGTCCCACGACGAACCTGATCCACCCGCACCCGCCGTTGCATCTACGTCCGATGCCGAGCCGTCCGCGTCGCCATTGGTGCCGGCCGTGCCGTTCCTCAACTATTCCAGCCGACCACCACCGCCCTTGCAGGACACCGCGATGATGGATTTCGGTCACGCCATCGGCGCGATGGTGCTCTACTTCGCGATGGTCGGCGCAATGAAAGTCGCATCAATGCGATGGCGGTGGGACGTCGGCGGCATCTGCGGGACGTGGGTGGCGATCCTGATCCTCAACTTCGGCCTCGCCGGTTGGATGTACGGCGCATACGGTTGGCGCGGCGTCATGGTGGGCACCTTCATCGCCGCGGTCATCAGCCTGGTCGCCGCACCACTCGTGCTGGCCGGTTGACCTCAGCGTTCAATTGTGGGCTTGCGGAGGTGTTCCTTAAAGAACGCGTCGGCGATGTCTACGGTCTGGGCGCACCACGGGTCGCTCATCCAGAACGGGTGCGGCGCATCCTTCAGCGTGTGGACCGCCGTTGGGATGTGCAGAGCCTTCAGTTTTTCCATCATTTCCGCCCGGCCGACTTTGAGCGTGTCTTTCTCGCCTTCGATGAAAACGACCGGAGGGACGCCAACGCGAACGTGATGAATCGGCGAGGCGGCCCGGTAGAGGTCGGGCTTATCGGCACAAGTAGCGCCAAAGAACGCGACAGCGTTCTCGGCGGATTTCAATTCGTTCGCCGCGTGAAGGTCCTGGGTCGCCGCCATGACGATGCAGGCCTTGACAGCGCTGGACTGGTCCTTGTGGGGCCCGTCGCCTTCGAAGTCGGGCTTGCCGCCGGTCATCGCCAGCAGTCCGGACAAATGGCCGCCGGCAGAGCCACCCATCACGCCGATGCGGTCGGGGTCGATTTTCCATTCGGCGGCGCGGGCACGCAGGGTACGAACTGCACTTTTGCAGTCGTGCAGGGCGGCGGGGAACTTCGACGTCGTTGACAGTCGATACGCAATGATCGCCGTCACATAGCCGCGCTGGGCGAGGCGCTCCATCATCGGCTTGTCGGATTCGACCTGCCGATTCGCCCAACCTCCGCCGTGAATATCGAGGATGCAGGGATACTTGCCGGGCTTGTCGGGCACGTACACCGTCAGCTTCACGACATCTTCGGGGTAGGTCGCCACGACAGCTTCGATCATCTTGAAGCCGTCGGGCGTCTTCGGCTTCAGCTTGGCCCATTTCGGCTTGGCGTCCTGCGCGGTGGCGACCGTCGCCGACAGCAGAAGTGCCAGTATTGCGATCATTCGAGACATGAGACCTCCCGCTGCCTGTGATGGGTGCCGTTCGCGGCATGGGCTTCGTGTGACACGGGCAAGCGTACTCGCTTGCCCGTGCCACACGGAAAGTCTCACTCTGCCGAGGCGATCAACTGCTTGAGCTTCTCGACCTCGCGGGGTTCGCGCATCGGTTGTTCCTGCCAGGCGGCCACCAGGCCTGTGCTGTTGATGATCACGGTGCCGCGCTTGCCGCAGTTGTACGGCTCTTCGCCGGCAAACATGCCGTACGCCTTGACCATCTTGCGGGTCGGGTCGGCCAGCAGGCTGTAGGGAATGTTGTATTTGGCTTTGTACTCGGCGTGGCAGAAGGGGCTGTCGATGCTGACGCCGTAAACGACCGTACCGCCGTCGCCGGCCAGTTGTGGCAGGGCGGGGCCGAAGGCGCAGTGCTCGGTCGTGCAGGTGGGCGAGAAATCCATCGGGTAGAACAGGAGGACCACCTTCTTGCCGCGCAGGCTCGACAGGCTGATCTTGTTCTTGTTCTCGTCCATCAGTTCGAAATCGGGGGCGGGTTCGCCGATTTTAAGGGGTTGGTTGTCCATGAGATGCTCCTCTGGTGTAAGCACAGGCTTTGTTTCGCTCGACCACATCGATCGTTGCGGGCTATGGAGGTTCGCATGGTAGTGCCGTGCCGGTACATCCGGCAACGCCTCAACCCGCACGGCGAAGCCGAAACGGTTATGATCAGGTCGAGATGAAGTTCGGACGCATCAAACGCCAGCACGGCCGGGTCGGCGGTCTCGACGAGATCCTCGATCGGATCGTGAAGGAGTGCCCGCACGTGAGCCGGATTGTCCCCGGCCGGATCAAGGTCCGCCGAGGCAAAACGCCGCCGAACTTCAAGGTGCAGTATCCGACGGAGGCGGGGCTGAAGTGCCTGTATACCGGGACGGGGACGGTGCAGGAGGTTTTCCTGATCTGCTCCGATTCGACACAGACCAGGATCTGGCTGATTGCCGAAGGGATCGCCGTTGATGACGGTGATCGACAGACCGACTCAAAGCCGTCGTGACCGGCGGCGCCCTGACTTGATACTTTTTTCCCATTTGCGAAGTTAGCGCACAGCGATGATCGATCAAGCCGTTCAACATTTGCGGGCCGGGAGGCTGGTGGCGTTTCCGACGGAGACTGTCTACGGCCTGGGGGCCGACGCCACCAATGCCGACGCTGTGCGGGCGATCTTTGCCGCCAAGGGGCGACCTGCGACCAATCCGCTGATCGTACATGTCGCCGACATCGAGACGGCGCAGAAGTTCACCACCGGCTGGTCAGACGCGGCGCAAACGCTCGCCGCGGCTTGGTGGCCGGGGCCGCTTACGATCGTGCTGCCGAAGCATCCGTCGATCGTAGATGAAGCGACCGCCGGCTTGCAGACGGTGGGACTGCGCGTGCCCGATCATCCTGTGGCGCTCGAACTGCTGAAGGCGTTCGGCGGGGCGGTGGCGGCACCCAGCGCGAACCGGTCGAACCACCTGAGCCCGACAACCGCCGAGCATGTTCGCGACGACCTCGGCGACCGGGTGAACCTGGTGCTGGACGGCGGGCCCTGCAAGGTAGGCATTGAGTCGACCGTGCTCGACCTGACAGGGGAGGTGCCGACGATCCTTCGGCCCGGAGGTGTCAGCCGACGCCAACTGGAGTTCATCCTGGGCACGGTCCGCGAGCCGGACCTGGTCGCCGCGCCGGCCGCGAGCCAGACCTCTCCGGGGCAGATGGAGCGGCACTATGCGCCGCTAACGCCGGCTGTGCGGTTTGAGACGGCACAACGGGGCCTGATCCATCCGCAGACCGATGCGCAGTCGAACGGGATCGTTGTGCTGAGTCCGCTTAAGATCTTCAAGAAGTGGGGACCGATCGTGGCGATGCCCAACGATCCGACCGAGTACGCGCAGCATCTGTATGCCGTACTACACGAGTTGGATGGTATGCGGTTAAGGACGATCTATATCGAAGTACCTCCCGAAAAACCCGAGTGGATCGCTATTCGCGATAGGATCCGCCGGGCGACGGTTCCACTGGATTGACCCCAAAACTACGAATTCGGCAAAACAAAGCCAAGGTCCCGCTTGAACGCCGGGCGGCGCGAGCGCTAAACTTGTGTCACACTTCGAAGTGCTGAGAGCAATTGGCCGATGCAGCAATTGATATAGAGCGGTACCCCCGGGAGGCGGAGAACGATTATTCGGACGTTCGGGCAAGCGAATGAGCCCGATTCCGAATGGCCGAAGCAGCGTTTTTGCAGTATCTTCTTCGACCCGTTCAACAGGAGCACGAGGCCCATGACCACGATCGAACAGAAACCGCAGTCACAGTCCACCTATTCCCCCACGCAGTCCGGCCAGGAATCGCCGGTGACGCGCCAGCCGCAACAGGGTGACAACCGCGCCAAATCGGATCGCAGCGATCGCGCGCAGTCCGGTCAGCAGGACGAGTCGTCGTTCACGATCTCGGCTGACGACTTTATGATGATGTAATACTTGCTACGGCAAGCGTGTTGATCCGCGGTGCGGTATCACTTCGACATGACTACTCAACTCGCTTGTAGTTGGAATAGTGCGGGTAAGGATTGCGCGCTTCTGTCGGACGCCGCTTCCATCGTTTGTACGTCCAAAGCCAGGGACGGGGGTTCCTGCGAACTTGCTCTTCAACCAGGTTTGTGACGTCCTGAGTAACCCGGCGGATGTCATCGGCGCGGTCTGCTGTCGATACAGGATCGAGCAGCGTCGACCGAATGTGCAGTCGGCCGTCGCGCAGAGGCTCGGCGGCGACGAAGACGATCGCCGACTTCGTTCGCAGCGCCAGTTCTGCCATCGCCACGCCGTTGTAGATCGCCAGGCCGAAGAACTGGTTCCATACGCCGCCGCGCCCCCGGCGACCATTCACATCGCAGAGTAGTCCGACACGCTGGCCCGATCGCAGCGCTCGTACGAGCTTCAACAAGGCATATTTGGGCGGGATGATCCCGTTTCCTGAGGACGTGCGGCATTCGGTCAGCAGACGATCGATGCGTTCATTGGCGAGCGGCTCGGCGACGCTGACCATCGGATATCCCGCGAACCCGCCGGCAATACACGCCAGCTCCCAGTCGCCGTAGTGTGGCGTAACGATCACCACGCCCCGGTGCGAGGCGTCCAGTTGCCTGAGCGTCTGAAGGAACGCTTCGCCGTCCACCAGTCGGGCGACGAGCCGGCGATCCAGTCGCGGCGCCCAAAGCAGGCCCATCATGACTTCGCCGATTCGCTGAAACGTTTCCAGCGCCAGTTCCCGCTTGAACCATATTGATCGGCGGTCGCCAAAGACGATGTCGAGATTCGCCATCGCTACGCGACGGTCGGAGCGCAGCAGGAAATATGCCCCCGTTCCGAGCACGGTGCCCCAGCAGAGCGCCGCCCTTCGGGGCAGCAGGCGCAGGCCGAAGGTCCAGCCGAAAACCAGAAGATACTCACATAGAAATCGGAATCGCCGGGTGACGGTCGCCGGCTTACGGTTGTCATCGTCTTGATCTGGCATCTGGATCGTTAACCACGAAGGCGCAGGAAGCGACACGAAACAAGAGGATCACTCCCACGCTGCAATCGTGCCGGATGCGGCGACCCAATTCGGGGTCCAGGCGAGACAGACGAGTTTGACAGTGATATCCGTTTTCTTCGGTCGCATGGGAAGACGCTCCAGCGTTTCGTTAGCGACATCGGATCGCGCATCAAGCGCCGCCGTCTCTTCGTTGAACTGTGATTCCAGATCGGCGAACTGCTGTTTGAGGGCATCGACATTTTCCTGCGCGCGATCGACATCCGAGCTTTCCTTCATCGACCGGCCGACGCCGCGCGCCGCCGTGCCGGCCCGGCTCACGTTGCCCATGGACAGGGTTTTGCGGCCCAGCAACGCGCCCAGGATCGTCGCGCCAACGGAGATGAGAGTTGACGTCTTGGCCCCGCTGGCCTGTTCCCGCTGAACGGCGACCTGCTGTTCGGCGCGACGGATGCGATCCTGCAGTGCCGCCAGCTTCGGAGCGTACTTCGTTCGCAGCTTCTCGACCTGCTCGTCGCGGCCTTCGCGGGCGACCTGCTGCAGGTGGACGCGGAAATCTCGCTCCGATTCACCCGGCTTGCTCGTGAGGCCCAGCGATGAACTCTTGAAGACTTCCAGCTTCGCACCGCGGTAGATCCAATCCGACAGCATCTTCTTCCAGCCGTCGTAACTGCGGGCACGGGCGGCTTCGGGGTGGACGTCGGCAAAGATTGCGTTTCCAGACGGCTGCGGATCCAGATCGCGCTCATCGACCTGAACTTCGCGGGCGTTCTCCCACATCAGCGGCACCGGCCCGGGCTCCAGGTCACCGAGGTAACTGTACGTCTGCTGGGCGTCAGCGCCCGACTTGCTGTCGCGGAAGTAGATGTCCGCCCGGCCGAGGATCGCCGGTACATATTGAAGCTTCGCGCCAGCCGGCTGCTGCGAGCGAACCGGCAGGAAGTACTGCGGGACTCCCGGCGACAGGACCGGGCGAACACCCGCCGTTAACGATGGCGCCGCGGGCGGCGAGGCAGGGATTACAGCAGCAACAACCGGAGCCGCCGACACCGCCGGGGCCGCTGCAGGTGCCGTCACGGCCGCTGGTGTTGCAGTCGCCGATGGCGCGCCACCTTGAAGCAACTTGATCTGGTTGCGAGTCAGCGGGCCGCGGAGATACGACATCACCCACCGCGATTCGAAGATGACCGGCGCATCTTCATGCACGTTGTTCATCAGGAACACCCGGCTGCCGAGCTGCGACAGGATCTTCTCCATCTCACCGCGATTGAAGCTTCCGCCGGCGGTGGATGATGCGCCCTCCAGCCCGTCGAGTACGCGGGCCTTGTCGCGCTCCGTTTGCAGTCGTCCGATGAACCAGGTGCCGCAGTTGCTCAGCCCCTTGTAATCCAGATCGACCGGGTTCTGCGTCGCCAGCACCATGCCCACGCCGAACGCGCGGGCCTGCTTCAAGAGTGTCAGGAGCGGCAGTTTGCTCGGCGGATTCTGTACCGGCGGGAAGTAGCCGAAGATTTCGTCCATGTAGACCAGCGCCCGCAGGCTGGTCGTCCCCGGCTGCTGCCGCACCCAGCCGAGCGTCTCGTTCAGCAGCATCGAGACGAAGAACATCCGCTCGGCGTCCGACAGATGGCTGATCGAGAAGATGCTGATCTTCGGCTTGCCGGCCGGGGAGTGCAGCATCGCGCCGATGTCGAGCGGCTCGCCGCTCATCCAGGCTTCGAATCCAGGCGCGGCCAAAAGATTGTTCAGCCGCATCGCCAGGCCGAAGCGATCTTTCTGCGGGAAGACCGATTCCAGGTCCATCACGCCGAGCTTCGTCATCGGCGGCTGCTGGATTTGGGCGATCAGAGAACCCAGGTCCAAATTCTGTCCCTGCCGCCAGACGTGCGACAGGATCGCCGACAGCAGGATGTGTTCGCGGCTTTGCATCGGGTCGGCATCAACGCCGGCCAGGCCGAGCAGGCTGGTGACCGTCGTGCTGATACGGTCGCCGAACGCTTCGGTATCGTCACGGATCGCCGGTGGCGGGGCGTTGAACGACTTGACGATCGACACCGGAATACCGGCCGTGCTACCGGGCGTATAGATTGCAAAGTCGGCCGAGTCGCGCAGCTTCTGAATGCGCGAACCGTCCTGCCCCCATGACGCCAGTCCGTCTTTCCACAGCTTGGCCTGCCCGGCGGCAAAGTCGGCGGGGGAGACGCCCTTCCGGCGGGCGTCGTCTTCGTTGATCCATGGTGCAAAGTCTTCCGCCCGAAGCTGTGGGAAGGTCAGCAGTAGATTCCCCAGATCGCCTTTGGGGTCGATGACAATTGCGGGGATGCCGTCGATCGCGGCTTCTTCGAGGAGCGCTTGGCATAAGCCGGTCTTGCCGCTGCCCGTCATGCCGACGCAAACGGCGTGGGTCGTGAGATCCTTCGAATCGTAAAGGATCAGGTTGTCTTCGGCCTTGCGGGCGGCTAGGTCATATTCGCGGCCGAGGTAGAACGCGCCGAGTTTTTCGAAGTCCTGCATCTGCGGTGGCTCCTGCTTGCGTCGAGAGCGTGTTGTATCACGAATGCGGGAGAGTTCACCACGGAGGCACGGTGACACGGAGGGCAGCTCGTAATCGTGAAAGTTCTCTCGGACGAAAGGGACGAGCGGCGGTGATCTCGAAACCAAGCTCTAAAAGTTATCCATCCGCCAAGCGATCTGATTTGACTGCGCGAAAAAAGTGCAGTACCCCCGAGTACAGCGAAACGCCTGCAATCACGAACCAAAGCACACTTTGCATGTGCGGGGTAGTCGCGATGAGATATAGGATGAGGGTGGCGGATATCACGCCACATGCCGCGGCGAGATACCCAAACCAGTCACGGCTTGGAGCGGCTCCTGGATTGTCTGTCGGCGACTTGCTCAACTTCAGCCTCTCTTCATCCTAACCGTTTGGGCCGTCACCCATGTATTCATCGGTGACGGGAAATCGATCCACCATCAGCGTCCACTATTTGTCTCCGAGTCTCTATGGTGATCCCCGTCCTCACCCCATCTTGATCGTGCTGAACAACTGCTGATTTGTCGGCTGCTTGGTCAACGCGTCGCAGAGGTTCTTCATCGCCTGTGCCGGCGGCATGTTCATTAGATGGCGGCGGATGTTGCGGGCCGCCGTCATCGAGCGCTCGTCGAGCAGCTTCTCTTCCTTGCGGGTGCCACTCTCGGCGATGTTGAGCGCGGGGAAGATGCGCTGATCGCTGAGCTTGCGGTCGAGCGTCAGCTCCATGTTGCCGGTGCCCTTGAACTCTTCGAAGATCACCTGGTCCATGCGGCTGCCGGTGTCAACAAGACACGTCGCCATGATCGTCAGGCTTCCGCCGTTCTCGATCTTTCTGGCAGCGCCGAAAAGCTTCTTGGGGATTTCCAGCGCCCGGTTGTCGAGGCCGCCGGACATGGTTCGCCCGCCGCCCTGGCCGCCGGTATTAAAGGCTCGGCCGACGCGCGTGAGTGAGTCCATCAGGATCACCACGTCGCGGCCGTATTCCACCTGCCGCTTGGCGCGTTCGATCACCAGTTGCGACAGGTCCAGATGCTTGTCGATCGTGTTGTCGTTGCTGCTGGCGAAGACCGTCCCGGGTACGTTTCGCTTCATGTCGGTGACTTCCTCCGGCCGCTCGTCGACGAGCAGGAGCCACAGGAGCACGTTGGGATAGTTGGCGGCGATCCCCTTGGCGATGTTCTGCATCAGGATCGTCTTGCCGGTGCGCGGCGGGGCGACGATCAACCCGCGCTGGCCGAAGCCGACGGGCGCAAGGATGTCGATGATGCGGGTCGTCAGTTCGGCAGGGTTGTGCTCGAGCTTGATCTGCGGCTGAGGGTCAAGCGCGGTGCCGTCATAGATCGGGACGGTGTCGTGGTAATTGTCTACCGGCTGGCCTTCGATCGCCTCGATCCGGCCGAGGGTTCGCCCGCGCGGCTGGCCGCGCAGCAGAAGCCCCGGGCGTAGCCGAAGCTCGCGAATGAGTTGACGAGGAACAACTAGATTCCCCTTTGCCGGGCGGAGCATGTGAACAGGGTCACGAAGCTGTCCGTCCTGCCGTTCGTCGGCCTGATAAAGCAGGCCTTCGACGTGTCCGTTGGTCGCTGGACCGTTGGTCATGAGGCGGTGCGTCCGAATGTATGGGTGGTCGGTAAAAGAGCTTTTCGATCCGGCCGGAACAGGCGATGCTAGAACCCGGAAGCCTGTCGCGAACCACGACGGATCGACCGCCGCTCG
This sequence comes from Humisphaera borealis, assembly GCF_015169395.1. Lineage (GTDB taxonomy): Bacteria > Planctomycetota > Phycisphaerae > Tepidisphaerales > Tepidisphaeraceae > Humisphaera > Humisphaera borealis. The sequence continues at coordinate 1,428,021 of NZ_CP063458.1, read as the reverse complement.
AATACCAACGCAAGGTTGCGGGGGAGAGGAATCCCTCGGAAGAGCGTGTAGATATAGCAGAAAAGCTGTCGGAGGCAAACGAAACCCGATCTGTCGTCGCGGGTTGCATTCCTGGCTGCGGCGTTTGCGACCCCTCCAATGCGTTATTTCACCGTTTGGAGAGCACCAGTTGCTCGTAGGCTCGGACCTCATCCAGCCAGGATTGGCCCACCGGCGTGCTCTGTCGCCGGCAATACTCGTCCCACACGGCTCCCCATGGCAAAGATTTGCACTCTTCCAGTATCGCAAGCCGGGCAGTCAGATCTCGGTTCAGCTCCACCTGTCGCAGCCGCTCGGTCGGCTCCAGAAGGGCAATCAACAGCGACTTCAGCACGTTTCGAGCACCGATGACCCACGCCGCCACTCGATTGATGCTGGCGTCGAAATAGTCCATGCCGATATGCACCCGCCCGAGCAGGTCGTTCCGCACCAGCTCGTGGCTGATCGCCAGCAGCTCTTCGTTCAGCGTCACGACATGATCGCTGTCCCACCTGACACCCCGGCTGACGTGCAGCAGAACCCGATCCACCGACATCAGCACACTGGTCAGCTTGTCGGCGATGGTCTCCGTGGGGTGATAGTGACCGGCGTCCAAGCACATGAGCTTGCCACGACGGATCGCGTAGCCAAGGTAAAACTCGTGTGAGCCGACGACATAGCTCTCCGAGCCCAGACCGAACAGCTTGGGTTCGACCGCGTCGAGGTTATGAGCCGGGCTTAGCGGCTCGGCAAAGATGCGGTCCAGCGAGTCTTCAAGTCGTCGGCGCGGGGCAAGGCGATCCACAGGGGTATCCTTGTAGCCGTCCGGAATCCAGACATTCGTGACGGTCGGCGACCCCAGCGCCGCCCCCATGGCGGCACCGATCTTTCGGCAAATTTGGCCGTGGCGAACCCAGAACCCGCGAATTCCGTCATCTGAATGGGCGATCGTGAATCCGTCGGCAGCGAGCGGATGGCTGAAAAACGTCGGGTTGAAGTCCAACCCCATACGCCGGCTTCGAGCCCAATCGATCCAGCCTGCGAAATGGCTTACATCGATCTGGTCACGATCGACCTTGACACCGCCGAACTCGCCGTAGCTGGCGTGCAGATTGAGCCGGTGAGATCCGGGGATGAGCGACAGTGCTTTGTCGAGGTCCTCGCGAAGTTCGGCTGGGTTACGGGCCTTACCGGGGTAGCTCCCGGTCACGGCAATACCGCCGCCGAGCGACTGGCTGGAACTTTCAAATCCGGTGACATCGTCTCCCTGCCAGCAGTGCAGGGAGATCGATATACCGGCCAGACGCGACAAAGCGGCGTCAACATCGACGCCAAGATCGGCGTATCGCTGGCGAGCGGAGTGAAAAGCGGTGTCGGCCATGGGTCCTTTGCAGTCGGACGACCTGTCCCTCCCATATGGGGAGGGACTTGGATGAATGTCGAACGGAGTGAACGGTGTAACGGTGAGCTTCGACGCGGCCGTAAGAATCGACGGTCCGCCGGGGCTTTGTCAAACAGAAGTGCGACACTTTTGCTTCTGGTATCATGCGTAGGCTGGTAACACTGTAAGAAGCCTTCAATTAGTTCTTCTATGCCGAAACTTCCCCTCACACGGCTGTGGTCTGTTTCCGTGGTCTGCGTCCTGGCGTGGATCGTTGCACCGGCTGCGCGCGCGGCGGACGGCCCGGTCGACTTCAACCACGACGTTCGGCCGATTCTTTCGCAGTACTGCTTTAAGTGCCACGGCATCGACGACAAGTCCCGCAAGGCCAAGCTGCGGCTCGACGTTCGCGAGGCGGCGACCCGCGCCGGCAGTTCCGACGAAATCGCGATCGTCCCGGGTAAGCCGGACCAGAGCGAGATTATCAAACGCATCGTCAGTAACGACGAAGACGAAGTCATGCCGCCGCCTTCGATGAAGGTGAAGCTGACCGATGCCCAGAAGCAGACATTGCGGCGCTGGGTTGAGCAGGGCGCGGAATACGCGCCGCACTGGGCATTTGTAGGGCCCAAAGCCGCTACGCCACCGGCCGTTCGCAACGCCGATCGAGTTCGCAATCCGATTGACGCGTTCGTTTTGACGCGATTGGAGAAGGAAGGGTTGAACCCTTCGGCCGAGGCCGACAGGTACACGATCGTTCGTCGGGTGTACCTCGACCTGGTGGGTCTCCCACCGACGCCTGAAGAAGCGGACGCCTTCCTGAACGACAAATCGCCCGATGCGTACGAGAAACTGGTCGACCGGTTGCTCGCCTCGCCGCAATACGGCGAGCGATGGTCACGCCGCTGGCTCGACCTGGCCCGCTACGCCGACACCAACGGTTACGAGAAAGATCGCCCCCGAAGCATCTGGCCGTACCGTGACTGGGTCATCAAGGCGATCAACGCCGACATGCCGTTCGACCAGTTCACGGTCGAACAGCTCGCCGGCGACCTGCTGCCCAACGCGACGACGGATCAGAAGATCGCCACCGGCTTCCACCGTAACACGATGCGGAACGAGGAAGGCGGCATCGACCCGCTGGAGTTCCGGTTCTATTCGCTGGTCGATCGCGTCGGCACGACCGGCACCACCTGGCTGGGGATGACGATTGCCTGTGCCCAGTGCCACACGCACAAGTACGATCCCATCCTTCACACCGACTACTACCAGATGATGGCGTTCTTCAATAACGCCGACGAACCCGACCTCGAGATGCCGACGGCGGAACAGCTCGAAAAGAAGAAGGAAATCGAAACAAAGATTGAAAAGCTGACGTCGGAACTGCCGAACCGCTGGCCGGTGTCGAGCGTGCAGTGGGAGGTCGCGACCGCCGCGCACACAAAGGCCGCGACCACAAGCGAAGTAAAGCTCGAAGCTTCCGCGGACAACACCTGGCGGGCGGTGGGGCCGGTTGTTCCCTCCGATACGTACACGTTTGAGATCGAGTCGAGCCTTCCATCGGTGGATCGCATCCGCATTGAGGCCCTGACCGACGGAAAGTCCGGTCCGGGTAGGACGGCGCACGGCAACTTCGTTCTCACGGAGTTCACCGCGACCTTGGCCGGCACTGACGGCAAAACGGGGGCAGTCAAAGTCTCGCGCGCTGAGGCGAGTTTCTCGCAGCCGAAATACGCGATCGCCGACGCCATTGACGGAAAACCGCGCACGGGTTGGGGGATCGGCGGCGCCGAAACGAAGGCGCAGACCGCGACCTTCTATTTCGCCGAGCCGCAGAAGCTGCAGAAGGGTGGCAAGGTAACGCTTGTCCTGGCGCAGAAGTTCGGCCAGTCGCACACGATCGGGCAGTTGCGGATCAGCCTTGGCGCCACAAAAGCCGACGACCCAACCGCGGCCGACAGCCGAAAGGCGTTGGTCGAAGCCTCCTACCGCAAGTGGCTCGCCGAGCAGACGCCCAAAGCGGTCGAGTGGACGATCATCCGTCCTTCCGACATGAAGAGCAGCACGCCGACGCTTACGCTGCAGCCCGACGGCGCGATCCTTGGCAGCGGCGATATCACCAAGTCGGACACCTACGATCTGACTTTCAAGAACGCGCCCAGGGGAATCACGGCAATCCGTATTGAAGCGCTTCCGCACGAAAGCCTGCCCGGCAACGGACCAGGCATGATCTATTACGAAGGCCCGAAGGGTGACTTCTGCCTGAGCGAATTGAACCTGCTGGTCGCCGGCAAAGAACAGAAGTTCGGCAAGACGGCCCATAGCTACGCGGCGGGAAACTTCGAGTCGGCCAAGTCGATCGACGGTAACCCGCAGACCGGCTGGATGATCAACGGCCAGCAGGGCAAACCGCACTGCGCCGTCTTCGCCCTGGAAAAGCCGACAGACGCTGGCGGCGACCTGCTGATCAAGATGTTGTTTGAGCGGCATTTTGCCCCGGCACTCGGTCATTTCCGGGTTTCGGTGACCACCGATCCGAAAGCGATCGTGAGTCCCGTAGCGCTACCGCCGACGGTGGAGTCGGCTCTCCTGGTGGGAACGCCGAGCGCCGGCTCGGCTTCTTCGAAAGATGCGAATGACGCAAAAGAGCCGGGCAATCGCTCGGCCGCCCCATTGGACGCTTCGAACGTCCTTTTCCGTCAATTCCTGCTCACGGCCCCCGAATTGGCCGGCGCTCGTAAGGAGATCGACCAACTCTTCAAGAGTATTCCGGAGCCCACCAGCACACTCGTGATGACACCCCGCCCTCCGGGACACGACCGCACCACGCACGTGTATCACCGCGGCGAGTTCACGTCGCCGAAGGAACCGGTTCAGCCCGGCGTTCCCGCGGCGTTGCCGCCGTTGCCGGCAGGCGCGCCGGCCGACCGGCTGGCGTTTGCGCGCTGGCTGGTGTCGACGGAGAACCCGCTGACGGCGCGCGTGACGGTCAATCGCCAGTGGCAGGCCTTCTTCGGCCGGGGCATCGTCCGCACGACCGAAGACTTCGGCCTGCAGGGGGAAATGCCGTCTCACCCCGAACTGCTCGACTGGCTCGCAGTCCAGTTCATGAACGACGGCTGGTCGATGAAGCGGCTGCACAAGTTGATCGTCATGAGCGGCACGTATCGGCAGTCGTCGGAGGTTCCGCCGGCGCTGCAGACGCGTGACCCGCAGAACGTCCTGCTCGCCCGCGGGCCTCGATTCCGCGTGGAGGGAGAGATCGTCCGCGATGCGGCGCTCAAGGCGGCCGGGCTGCTGTCGGGCAAGATGTACGGCCCCAGCGTCTTCCCGCCGCAACCGGCGTCAGTCACCACCGAAGGCGCGTACGGCCAGTTGGCATGGAAGACCAGCACCGGGGAAGACCGGTATCGACGAAGTCTTTATACCTACATGAAGCGGACGGCCCCCTACGCCATGTACGGAACCTTCGACGCCCCCAGCGGCGAGGCGTGCGTGGCACGGCGTGAGCTTTCCAACACGCCGTTGCAGGCACTGACCGTGCTCAACGATGAGGTCTTCGTCGAGGCGGCGCAGTCGCTCGGCAAGCTCGCACTGGAAGTCAAAGGTGATGACGCGGCCCGGGCGACGTTTGTATTCCGCAGAATCCTCACCCGTGAGCCGGCCAAAGACGAGTTGGCGATGTTGACGGCGTTTGCATCCGGTCAACGGGCGCGATTCAAGGCCAAGGAACTCGACCCCGCGAAGTTCACGAATGCAAAGGACGGCGACATCACGGAACTGGCAACGTGGACCGCTGTCGCCCGCGCGGTATTGAACCTGGACGAGTCCGTAACGAAGGACTGACCCCTCTGCGGCGTGGGCGTCTCGCCCACGTCTGTACCTGCCATCAATCCAAAACACGGCCGAGACGGCAATGTCACGACGAACGCGAGCCACTGATGAACACTGACATCCATCCACTCCTGAAAACCACCCGCCGACACTTCTTCCGCGACTGCGGCGTCGGTGTGGGGAAGATCGCGCTGGCGTCGCTGCTGACCGACCGCCTCGGCTCGCGCTTCGCCAGCGCGACGACGGCCGACAACACCGGCGAAGCCGCGCGCGGTGCGGCGGGCTCGGTGCGCGGCGTGATGACGCCCAAGGCGTCTCACTTTCCCGGTAAGGCCAAGGCGGTCATCCAGCTGTTCATGGCCGGTGCGCCGTCCCAGCTCGATCTGTTCGACTACAAGCCGGAACTGGTAAAGCTGGAAGGCAAACCGTTGCCGCCGTCTGTTTACGGCAACCAGCGTTACGCGTTCATTCGCCCCGACGCCGCCGTCATGGGGCCCCGGTTCAAGTTCAACAAGTATGGTAAGTCGGGCCTCGAAATCGCCGACGTTCTGCCGCATCTCGGCACGGTTGCCGACGACATTTGCGTGATCCGGTCGATGAAGACGGACCAGTTCAATCACGCCCCGGCGCAGATCTTCATGAACACCGGGTTCTCACAGCCCGGCCGGCCGAGCATGGGGTCCTGGGTGACCTACGGCCTGGGATCAGAGGCGGCCAATCTGCCCGCGTTCGTCGTCATGTCGACCGGAAGAGGCATCAGCGGCGGGGCGGCCAACTGGTCGAGCGGCTTCCTGCCCACCGTCTATTCGGGCGTGCGATTCCGCAACTCCGGCGACCCGATCCTCAATGTTTCCAGCCCGGCTGGCGTCGATGCCAAGCTGCAACGCGACACGCTCGACCTCATCGGCCAGCTCAACCGCAAACGTCTCACCGCCGACAATGACCCGGAAATCGCCACGCGCATTGCCAGCTACGAGATGGCGTATCAGCTTCAGTCGTCGGCGCCGGAGCTGATGGACCTGAATTCCGAGAACAAAGCCACCTTGGAGATGTACGGCTGCGACCCGGCGAAGCCCTCGTTCGCCCGTGCGTGCCTTCTCGCCCGCCGGATGGTCGAGCGTGGCGTGCGCTTCATCTCGATTTACCACGAAGGCTGGGACGCCCACTCCAATGTCGCCGGCAACCACGGCAACAACTGCAAGGAAACCGATCAGGGCTCGGCCGCCCTCGTGAAAGACCTCAAGGCACGAGGCCTGCTCGATGAGACGCTGGTCGTCTGGGGCGGCGAGTTCGGCCGCACGCCGATGGTCGAGAGCAATCCGTCCCTCAACCGCAGCCAGGGACGCGATCATCACCCGTCGGCGTACACCATGTGGATGGCCGGCGGCGGCATCAACGCCGGCATTCAGTACGGCAAGTCAGACGACCTCGGCTTCCATATTGCCGAGAACGAAGTCCATGTTCACGACCTGCAGGCGACCATCATGCACTGCCTGGGCCTGGACCACGAACGACTGACGTTCCGGTCACAGGGCCGCGACTTCCGCCTGACGGACGTTCACGGGCACGTGGTGAAGAACATCCTGGTGTAGCCGTTTCGGCGCCGCGAATCGGAGCGCCAGTGAGAACGCCTGCGCTCCTGGCGGTTCAACGCCCCGGCGATCCGTTTCGGCCGGTCCGAAAATCGCGGATTGCGGCTATACTCTGTGCATGCGGGGACCCGTTCTTTCATCGTTCGTGATCGCCCTTGCCTGCGGCGCTGCAGCGTTGCCTGCCGATGTGGCCGCGCCGCCGGCTGCGGGAGCCGGGCAGCAATCGGCACCCGACGAGATTACCCGGCTCATTGATCAGCTCTCCGATGGGGACTTTGATGCGCGAGAAGCGGCTGCCAAACGGCTGATGGAAGTCGGCATCACGGCGCGACCGGCGCTGGAAGAAGCAACCCGATCCGACAACCCCGAGCTGGCCGGCCGTGCGCGGGCGATCCTTCGCAAGCTACCATGGCACGCAGACACAGATCCCGACGCGGTAAAGCAGGCGCTCAAGCTCTACAGCACCAACAATCCCGACGGACAGTGGGCTCAGGCCGTCATGCAGATGCGGCAGCTACCCGACGGCGTCGGGGGCGACGCGCTGGTACGACTCGTCAGGGGCGAAATCGATCCCCAGCGGCGGTGGATCATCGCCGCCAACGTCAAGGCGATGGCCAAGAACGCCGATCTGCTGAAGGCGGTACGAAGCCTCGAAACCGAGCGGACCAATGCGCCGGCGCTCTGGCTGGCGGCGGTAGGGTGGATGCCCCGAGACGCCCGCAAAGCCATCGGACTGCACGCGGCCGCCGCCGACATTGAACTTGCCAACCCCACGCCTCAGCAGGGGGGATCCGTCGCCGGCACCATGTTGTCGGAACTGCAGAAGGTGTATGAGCGTACCAGGCGGTCGGCCGCGGCGGCCGATCTTCTCCGCCGGTGGAATACGGTCCGGCCGTCTCAGGAGTTGGTTGACGCACTGTTTGCCCTGCACGCCAACACCCCTGACCTGCCAAAGTTCGCCGACGATGTCAGGCAGTTTCCGCGCCCCTTGGACTCGGCGTTGACTTGGTACACGTACGCACAGTTCATCGACCGCGCAGGGCTCGACTTCGGTGGGGGATCGCTGCGGTTTGTTGCGGGAGTCCTGAGCGGCAGCCTGCCCACGCCCGGGGGATCGATCGCCGAACGGAATCGAAGTCTTCAGGCCCGACGCTACCAGACCGGAACGTTCCTCCTCGAGCGCCGCTGGGTCGAATCGGCGGAACAGGAGTTGCGCGGGGTTCTGGCGCTGGCCGACGCACCCAATGACGTTTACTCAGTGAACGTGCACTTCCGGCTGGCGTCCATCGCCGCCGGTCGTAAAGACGATGCCCAAGCGGCGAAGGAGTACGAGGAAGCGTTGTCTGCCTGGGAAGGCGCAGGCGGCATTCTGACGGCCGAGACCGACGGCGAACAGGTTGCCGGCGACGAGGCGCTGATCGTGATGAAGTCGATTATGCACCGTTACGGCCTTCGCGCCGCACGAAAGGCCGGCGCCAACGACGATCTCGTCCGCCATGCCACCGCGCTGGCCGATCTGGGGGAGAAAGGCCGTCTCGGGGGCGTTCGCGGAAATGACCCCGACCTTGCCATCGACGCGGTCACCTCCCTGCGTGAGGCAGGCCAGAAAGAGCTGGCCTCTAGGCTGTTCGCCCAGGCGTACGCCGCGAGCAAAGCCCTGCTGGACATGAACCCGGACGATCCCCGGCGAATGAACACCCTCGCATGGCTGTGTGCTCGATGCGGCGAAAGGCTGGAGGAGGCCGAAGCGTTGATGGCCAAGGCGCTCAAACTGGCACCCGAAAACCCCGCGTATCTTGATACGGCGGCCGAGGTGCAGTTCCAGTTTGGCCGATTCGACAAGGCTATCGAGCTATCAGAGAAAGCAATCAAGCTCGCCCCCGAGGCACGGGAACTAAAAGACCAGATGGAACGCTTCAAAGCGGGACAGAAGCAGGCCGGTGATGGGAAACGGGCTCGGGGGCAATAGGCTGCTGGTCCGTTGAGCGCTTCTGCATTACGAGCGACAGACCCTTCTCAGTTCGGCAACTGTCGATTGGATATCGACCCAGCTGAATCACCAACTCCCCTCCACGCTGGGACACGTCGTAAACCTTTGTTGAAAATAGCAGGATTTTTCTTGCCGCTTTTGGGTAATCTGGGTAGGATGCGCCTCGTAGGGCATGCTCCTACGCATTTCGTCCGAGCCGTACTTTGAAAAAACATATCTGAACTGCGTTCCCTTCAACCGGGAGGTGACCATGCGTCGCCGTACGTCTGTTCGCGGGTTTTCGATCATCGAGCTACTGGTGGTCGTTGGCATCATCTCCATCCTGATTGCCATACTGCTCCCCACAGCCGGCCGGGCCAGGGAGATCTCACGTCGATCGGTTTGTGCCTCCAACCTGCGCAATATCGGAACGGCCGCTCGGGCCTTTGCGATGGATCACAACGGTATTTACCCCATCGGCTATGCCACGAACGAGTCCGGCTTTAAGCGACTGCTATCGGGCATCAGCATGGATCCGCTGCTGATGAAGGACGAGGCGACCTGGAAGCTGTACGGGGTACCACTTTCGGAATGGACGAAGTACGGGGCCCCGGACACCACATGGAAGTGCCCGGCTTTCGAGAAGGATCTCAGCCGCTACAACGTCCCCGGTGGTGCTCCCACGCCCGGTGAGGCCTGGGGTCCCCTTCTGATGATGGATTACATGTACCTCGGCGGTCTGAGCAGCAAGTCGGCGTTCGTCGGGACCAAGAGCCGGGCACGGTGGGGCCTGCTGCAGCCCGCGCTGACGATCCATGATCCCAAGCCGGAAGAACGCTTGCTCGCCGCCGACGTCGTGTTCTATGCGGGCAAGAGCGGGTGGGGACGGCTTTACCAGGTGAATCATCCCAACAGCGCGCTCGAGCAACAGGTGGATTACCAGGGCGTGCTGTACGGCGACGGGCACGTGGCCGCGAACAACATGAGATTGTTCCCGAACCGGATCGATTCGGAGACCGGGCGGTACTCGTTCCTGCACGACAACTCCAGTGGAGGCAGCAGGGGCTATTACTTCTGGGGCCCCGGCATGTCGTACACACCCGGGCTGGCCGTTCCGCCGCCCGCACCGCCGCCGCCCCCTCCCACGTCGCCTCCGACCACGCCGCCTCCCCCGACAACACCGCCGCCCCCTCCTCCGCCGCCGCCTCCGGGAACGACCAGTCCGCTCCCATGACACTGTGGGAAGGCAGCAACGCAAAGCGGGCGAGTCAGTGACTCGCCCGCTTTGCCAATTTCAGGCCCGCCCGGAGGTCCAGAGCCGCTCATAGCGACTGGTCGACGAATCGCTTGGTCATGTTTCCATATGCGTCGACGCGACGGTCGCGCAGGAACGGCCAGTGTGTGCGACTGAACTCCACCTTCTCCAGGTCGCACGGCACCACCAGCACCTGCTCCTTGTCCACGCTCGCCTTGGCGGCAATCTGGCCGTTGGGCGATGTCACGAACGTCTGTCCCCAAAACTCCAGCCCTTCCTCGCTCACCCGACTGCCGGCGGCATCGGTCACATGCTCGTGGCCGATTCGGTTCACAGCGCAAACATAGCAGCCGTTGGCGACGGCGTGACTCCGCTGGATAAGCTCCCAGCTTTCGTGCTGGGCCTTGCCATACTCAGCCTTCTCGCTGGGGTGCCAGCCGATCGCCGTCGGGTAGAACAGGATCTCCGCTCCCTGGATTGCGGTCAGCCGTGCGCCTTCCGGGAACCATTGATCCCAGCAGATCAGCACGCCGATCTTTCCGTGCTTTGTATTCCAGGTGCGGAAGCCCTGGTCGCCGGGCGTAAAGTAAAACTTCTCGTAAAAGAGCGGATCATCGGGAATGTGCATCTTCCGGTACGTGCCCATGAGCGAACCGTCGGCGTCGATGATCGCCGCGGTATTGTGGTAGAGCCCCTGTGCGCGCCGTTCGAAAAGACTGGCAATAACGACAGCTTTGTACTTCTTGGCGATCTTCTGGAATGCCTGCGTGCTCTCGCCGGGAATGGGTTCGGCTAGCTTGAAAAAGCGGTGATCCTCGCTCTGGCAGAAATACAGACTCTTGAAGAGCTCCTGTGTGCAGATGATCTGTGCGCCGTTCTTGGCTGCTTCCTCCACCAGCTTGAGCTGGCGACGCAGGTTGTCCCTCGGATCGTCCGAACAGGCCATTTGGGTCAATCCGACCTGGACGACCGGAGAGCTGGATAGACGCGGTTTGCTCGTGTTTTTCTTCATGGGAAGCAGATAAACGTCGCACGGGATCGAAAGTTCGCCGCAGCCCGTTCCCGGGCCAGCATTTCTGGCAGATTTTTGGCGATCTTACTTGCATCGCGCTGTGCGACAAGAAGGCCGATGAGCCACCTTCACATTCCGCTGGCGCTTGGACTAAAGTGTTGTTAACGAGGCGACGCCGCGGGTGGTCGCCGCGGCAGTCGGACAGGAGCGAGCGAATGAGGATCTCCGTCATCCATTTATCTGTCCGCGCGACGTTGATGATTCTGGCAGCGACATGGTTCGTCATGCCGGATTTCGCACGGGCCGCTTCCCCGCAGCAGGTCAACGCCGCCGTAAGCAAGGCCGTCGCGTGGCTATATGCACAGCAGAAGCCAGCCGGGCATTGGGAGGACAATCCCCGCCGTGATCCCGAGGCGACCCATGGTGCCGCGGCGACGATGGACGGCCCCACGCACGGCGGATGGACGGCAATCGCCACTTTTGCGTTGCTCGAGGCCGGCGAGAAACCGACCGATCCGCGGTTGGCCAAAGCGATAGCCTTCCTGCGTACCGCCGACCTTCGAAGCGTCTATTCGATCGGCCTGCGGTGCATGGTGTTCGCCAAGCTTCCGCCGACGCCCGAGAATCTCGGCGTGCTTCGCGCCGACGCCGACCGCATCCTCGCCTCGGCCATTCCCGAAGGCCGCGGAAAGGGCCTCTGGGATTACGGCGTCGCGCCGATCGGAGGGAAGCGCTCCGAGACAGGCACATTCGATCACAGTGTCAGTCAGTTTGGCGTGCTGGGGCTCTGGGCATGCTCCAAGGCCGGTATCGAGATTCCCCCGGCCCGCTGGCGCGAACTCGAGCAGATCTGGCGGTCGAACCAGAACGTCGGGGGCGGCTGGTCCTACAACGGAATCGCGCTACCTGACAACGGCAGTTCTACACCCGGCATCACCGCGGCCGGCATCGCAACGCTGCTGATCATCCAGGACAGCGTCGGCGCGGCACCGCTGACCAGCGGTGTGGCGACCGGAGCGGGTGTCGCGGCGACGACCGACCTGGCGATCGTGCGCGGCTTGGGCTGGCTCGACAAGAACTTCGATCGCCTCCCCCGCGAAGGCGCTTACGCCCTCTACGCGGCCGAGCGGATCGGCACCGCCGGCGGCTACCGCTTCCTCGGTCGGCACGACTGGTACCAGATCGGGTCGGACCGTCTCCTGGCCAAGCAACTCAAGAATGGAAGCTGGGACACCAGCAACGCCGAGGTCGCCAGTACCGACGTGTCCGAAACAGCGCTGGCGGTGCTGTTCCTGGTACACGGTCGGGCACCCGTGCTGATCAGCAAACTGAACTACAGCGCCGCGCCCAACGGCGTCAGCCAGGATGCCGGTTGGAACCAGCGCCCGCGGGATGTTGCCAACCTTGTCCGCTACACGGCAAACTCGGCCGAGCAGCCCTACAACTGGCAGATCGTCGGCTTTAACTCCTCTGTCGATGAAATGCTCGATGTGCCTGTCACGTACGTGTCGGGTTCCAAGCCTATAGTCCTGCTCGAACGCGAGCGGGAGAAGCTGAAGCTGTATCTCGAAGGCGGCGGCATGCTGATGGCCAGCAGCGAGGCCATGCCGATCGCAGGCGCGGCCGGCAGCGACGCGTTCAGCAGGTCGATCGTCGAACTCGGCCGTCGGATGTTCGGATACACCTTTCGCGAATTGCCGCTGGACCATCCGATTTTCACCGACCAGCAATTCCGTCCGAAACAGTGGCTTGAAAAGCCGGTGGTCTGGGGCATGAGCAACGGCGTTCGCGAGCTGATCGTACTGCTACCGCTCGGCGATCATGGCCGTTCCTGGAACTTTAACAGCCTCAAGAACGATTCGGTCAAGTTCGAAGTCGGGGCTGACATTCTGCAGTACGCGGTTTCGCGCGAGCGACCCCCACCCAAGGGCCAGACCCATGTGATCAAGCCCCGATACCTGCTGGAGATCGCGACGTCGCAACCCTCTACGAATCCCGCGACCTTGCCCGGCGTTATTCCTCCTGAGATCAGCGGGACCGCTGCCCCCACATCGCCCGAAGGGCAGGAATACCTGCGAGTGCCGTCCGACGCCCGACGGATGACCGTCGGCCGATTGAAGATCGGCGATAACTGGGATCCCGAGCCAGGGGCCTGGCGAAGGCTCTCAACACTTCTTGCCAACGACTTCAGGTTGTTCGTTGAAGTCAAAGCCGTCGAACCCTCCCCCGCACAGCTTGCCGGCGTCAAACTCTTGCACTGGACGGGCACCTCCCGCGTGACACTGACCGACGCTCAACGGAAGGCAATCGACGGGTTCATTAAGGGGGGCGGAACGCTCGTGGTTGACGCGGCAGGGGGCTCGACCGACTTCGCCGATTCGGCATCCGCCGAACTCAAGGCGATTTTCGGAACGACAGGTGCCCTGCTGGCCGGCGACGATCCGGTCTACCGGTTGCGTGAAGCGAGGATCGACAAGTTCGAGTACCGGCGGTTCCTGTCCAGCCGTGTCACCGGAAAGCTCAACTCGCCGCGAATGATGGGGATCGATCGTGCCGGCCGAACGATCGTGTTCTTCAGCCGTGAAGACATCACCGGCGGCTGCGTCGGGCAGAACACCGACGGCATCGCCGGCTACAGCCCGGCGACCGCAACTGCGATCATGCGTAACGTGTCCCTGCTTGCGGCAAAGAGGTGATCGGCGGGAACTACTTCCTGGCCTTTGCCAGGTAGGCCGCCCCGATCATGACCGCCAGCAAGAGCACGCTGACCAATTCGAACGGCAACAGGTACTCGCCAATCAAACTGACCCCGAGCGACGTCATCGGGTAGGGGGCTTGACCGTCGATGGCTCGCGGTGCGATCCCGCCCGGCGGACCGCCGTAAGGTATCGCGAGAATGACCGTCGCGAGCAATACAACCGCCAGGGTGATGGCGGCGGCGATCTCGGCCCGGGTGGCCGAGAACTGGGCAAACGGCGAACTGCTGGTGAGCATGACACCGAAAACGATCAGGATGAGTGTCCCACCGACGTAGACGACCAACTGCACGGCGGCAAGGAACTCGGCATTCAACAGGAAGAAGATCCCGGCAACGCCGACGAGAGTGAACATCAGCGCGACAGCCATCCGCACGATGTTCCGACTGACGACGACCGCGATCGCCGAGCCGCCGGCAATGACAGCCAGCATATAGAACAGTAGCACCTCGCTGAGCGGTGAAGCGGCAAGTGTCATGTCAGCACCGCCTTGGTCTCTGCGGTCGGTCCGGAGGGCTTTTGCACTTTCGCAGGTGCGGGGTCAATTGGGGCCGGTTCGGTCAAACGCTGCTTGAGATTCCGACCGGTGACGAAAGCGTGTGCGATCCACGCCAAGACCGTGGCCACGAGCACAACGCCCGCCGCCGCCAGCACGCTCTGGGTGGCCAGCGCGCCATACGCTGTCTTCCAGGCCTCCATTGTAAACGGCATGTAGTCGCGCCACGGGACGCCGGCCTGGCCGGGAATCAACAGGGCCCAAATTGCCGCCCCCAGGAGCAGGACGCAGGACAGCGGCAGCAATACCTTCACGCAGACATACAGCACCTGGTCAATCCGAGGCCGCGGCAGGGTCCAGCGGATCCACATCTGTATGTAGATCAGGATCGCACACTTACCCATGAACACGCCGACGCCAATCAGATTGACCGCGACCAGGCCGAAGCCGTTAGCGCCGGCAGGATCGTGGAGAAAATGATGGTGGTAGTAGCCGAGCAGCCCGAACGGATCGTTCCAGCCGCCCAGGAACAACGCCACCTGAATCGCCGAGACGACAAACATGCCGGCGTACTCGGCGAAGAAGAAGAAACTGAACCGCAGGCCCGAGTACTCGGTGTGATAACCGGCAACCAGTTCGCTCTCACTCTCGGGCAGGTCGAACGGGGCACGCTTGTTACTCGCCAATGCGGCGACGAAGTAAACGAAGAAAGCCGCGAACACGAACGGGCTCTTAAAAATGATCCAGGTGTGCAGTCCGCCCGACTGGAGGTGCCCAAGATGAACCAGATTCATTGAGCCGGCCGTCAGTACGGCGGTGATGATCGCGAGGCCCAGCGGGATTTCGTAGCTCACCATCTGGCAGGCTTCACGCATGGCCCCGTACACGGCCCATTTGTTGTTGCTGGCCCAGCCGGCAAGGATCACACCCAGAACCTCAACCGACAGGATCGCGAGGATCCAGAACACGCCGACCGCCAGCCGAGGCTCAAAGGTCATCTCCGGCCCGAAAGGCAGTGCCAGGAATGAAACGAACACCGGTACGAATGCCAGGTATGGGGCCAACCGAAACAGCAGGTGATCCGCCGCCTTGGGGGCGAGGTCTTCCTTGGTCAGCAGCTTTACGCCGTCGGCGATGGATTGGAGCAGGCCGACCGGCCCCACGCGATTGGGTCCGTGGCGGCTCTGAATGCGCCCGGCGACCTTCCGCTCGCCCCAAATGCCAAGCAACGCGGTCAACGAGATGATGCCGATGAACACGGTTGCGATCAGGAAGAGGCCGAATGCGACATCGGTCCACGGATTCAGCGGCAAGCCGATCCGCTCGAACACCCAATCGCGCATGGAAAAAGCAAGGTCATTTGTGGGGGCTGCGGCGACGCTTCCGAGCCAGGATTCGATGAGAGGAAAAGGCATCGCCTAGGTGGAAAAGAAACTGGCCATCAGCCGGCACGACTTCCGGTCTGATCGCCCGGCGAAGGTTTCGGTGTTGTAGTGCATGCCGGGACAGAGCGTCAAGAACGGGCGCATGGCGTGACACCGCTTCCAGGCAGTTGCGGCGCGATCGAGCGGAATGACGCATCGACAGGTACTCAGGATCTGAGCGTGGCACGATGCTGAGTCTAGTCGTCGTTTCCCGGCTTGTGCTGCGTTGGTCCGTTCTCCCCCTCGACCTCTCCCAGGTGAATCACGATTCCAGTCATCGGAACCGTCGTCCGTCGTGCCGCCACGTCGTAGTTGCGAAAGAGTCCTGCGGCGAGCACTGAAACCACCACCATGAAGATTGCCGCGCTGATCGGTGCGGCCGATTGAATCGATTCGCTCGCTTCTCCCTGCTTTGTCCCGATGAACATGCTTGCCGTGATGTTCTCGCGGAATCGAATGGTGTGAATCAAAACACCGGCGACATGAACGACCACGACGGCAATAAGGCCATAGGCCGCAATCGAGTGGATGTCCTCGAACGCTTCATTTCCTCCTCCCATCAGCAGGCCGGTTGTCGCGATCAGCAGCACCAGAGCGAGCATAAGAAAGATGGCATAGCTCGAGCCTGGGTTATGACCCAGATGTCTGACTCCGCCGCCCGTCGCAACGCCCTTCATGTATGCGATCACGCTCAGCGGACTGAACAGAAAGGAACAGAACTTTGCATATCGTGTGCCCGCCAGTCCCCAGGCAATGCGCAATAGAACGATCACCCCCAGAATCACGCCGACAAGCGAGTGGTAAGGAAACAACGGGCTGTCTTCACCCGCGAACTGAGCAATCCCGAAGGCGGCGAGAACGCCGATCGCCAGCATCCAGTGGAAAAGTCGAGTGGGCAGGTCCCAGATGAGAATTCGGACCATTAGAACTTCCTTGATGGCCAAGGCCGGACTCTGTTGACGACTGGAGTACCGGCAACCATCCGAAGCGACGACCCAGCGGTTCGCCAAAGTTCAGTCGGATTGACTGAATACTTCAGGGCAATCGTCGACGGACTTGGCTTAACCGATGAGGTTGCTTCGCTCATCCACTCGGGAGACGCCTGCGGTCTTCAAGCCCGATATGACATCCAAGCCGAACGGGCCTGCGGGCGACTGTATGCTAAAAGAGAAGTGTCCATCGCGACGTCATCGCGATGGACACTTTGGTTCAATTTGCCCAACGCCACACACGACAAAGTGTCGACGGCGAATTGGTTTAAACCGTGAGGGCGGAGCCTACCGCTCGCTGACGCGCTCGATATCAGCCCCGACGGCCTTAAGCTTCTGCTCGATCTTCTCGTAGCCGCGATCGATGTGGTACACGCGATCAAGCCGGGCCTCGCCGCGGGATGCCAAGCCGGCCAGCACCAGTGCGGCCGAGGCTCTCAGGTCGCTGCACATTACGGCAGCACCCTGGAACTCCTTGACGCCCTGAATGATCGCGGTCGGACCTTCCTTGCGGATACGGCCGCCCATGCGGTTGAGCTCGCCGACATGCAGGAAGCGGTCGGGGAAGATGCGTTCGGTAATCACACTCATGCCATCGCTCAGACAGAGCAACGCCATGAGCTGCGCCTGGAGGTCGGTCGGGAAGCCGGGGAACGGCTGGGTCGTCATCTCAATGGGCGTCAGCCGACGGCTTGACGCGACGAAGATCGTACCGTTCTCGCGGGTGATCTTAACGCCGACTTCGTCGAGGCGGTCCTGAACCGCGATCAGGTGATCGAGGTTGCAGTGCTTGAGTTCGAGCTCGCCGTTGGTGATGGCGGCGGCCATCATGAACGTGCCGCATTCAATGCGGTCGGGAATGATGCGGTGCTCGGCACCTGTCAGTTTCTCGACGCCTTCGATGCGAATCTCAGGCGTGCCGTGACCCTTGATCTTCGCGCCCATCTTGATGAGCAGGTCGGCGCAGTCCACCACTTCCGGCTCACACGCCGCGCCGACAAGGACGGTTTCTCCCTCGGCTAGCGCCGCTGCGCACATGACGTTGATGGTGCCCAGGACGGTTGGTCCCATCGCCCCGCCGAGGTACATGCGGCAGCCCCGGAGGCGTCCGCCAGGTACCGTACCGACGATGTTGCCGCCTTCGGTCCGGAACTCGGCACCAAGCTTCTGCAGACCGCGGACGTGCAGGTCCACCGGGCGATCGCCGATCGCGCACCCGCCGGGAATGCTGACCACGGCCCGGCCGCGCTTGGCCAGCAGGGGGCCGAGCACGCAGATGCTCGCCCGCATGGTCTTGACGATGTCGTATCGGGCTTCGCTGATGCGCTCGTCGCGGACCTCGATGTCGAGGTTGCCATTGAGCGGCGGCATCGCGCCTTGAGGGGGTTCCGTCGGTTCGTGCCGGTAGACGTGAACGCCCAGTTCGCCGAGCAGCTTGACCATCGAGTCGATGTCGCTGAGGCGCGGAACGCTCTTGAGAACGGTCTTGCCCTCGGCCAAAAGGCACGCGGCCAGAATCGGCAGCGCGCTGTTCTTGGAACCCGAGATCTCGACTTTGCCTTTGAGGCGGTTACCACCGCGGATGAGGAAGCTATCCATTGCCCAAGCCATCCTTGGCTGCCGAAACGGGAGGGACGTGGAGGCGTCCGAGCCCGAACCAGCAACCGATACGAGCCGCCGCAGGTGAGTGAGACGTCAACGACGAGCCTCACAACGCTGCGACTCTTCGGTCTATCGGCCGCTCCATCGGCCGGCGATCAGTCTTAGCAGGCTGCCGAACACCCCGGTGGCACACTCGGCCAAATGCAAAGTGTGCGGCAGGGGCAATGAATCGTTATCGAGCCTGATCAATCGCGATACGATTCAAATAATCGGCCGGCTCGGCTGAGACCCGGAGGGCCTCGCCTTGCCACGCAGATTGTCACTATTCAGCTTGACGGATGCAAGCGGGGCGAAGGTTCTGTGGATAAGGTTCCAGAGGGCATTGCCTGGTCGGCGTCCAAGTCGGGATTGCCCCCAATACTGCAGTCTTGCAAGCAATTGCCTACAATCCCGCATCATGGCCAAACCCTTTTCGCTCGTCATTGCCTCCGCGCTTTTCCTCCCCACGCTGGCAATCGCTGCCGAAAGCCCGACCTGGCACCAATGGCGCGGCCCCTCACGTGACGGCCGCGTCGCGCCGGCGTCGTTCGAATGGCCTGACAAACTCGGCGGACTCAAGGAGGTGTGGCGCGTCGCTCTGGCAGACGGCTACCCGTCGCCGGTTGTTACCGTGGATAAGGTCTTCACAGCCGAGTCCAAGGGCGGCAAAGAGCTCGTCCATGCCTATGACCGCGCCACCGGCAAGGAGCTCTGGTCCTTCGACTGGACGGGGCAGATGACGGTCCCATTCTTTGCCATGAAGAATGGAAGCTGGGTGCGGTCCACGCCGGCGTTCGACGGCACCTCGCTTTATGTCGGCGGCATGCGCGAACTGCTCGTGAGCCTGGACGCCGCCACCGGCAAGGAGAACTGGCGCGTCGACTTCGTCGAACGGTACAAAACCCCCGTGCCGACATTCGGCTTCGTCTGTTCGCCACTCGCGACCGACGACGGGCTGTACGTTCAGGCCGCCGGGTCCTTCCTGAAACTGGAGAAGGCCACCGGCAAGGAAATCTGGCGGACCCTCGTCGATGGCGGCGGCATGGAAGGCAGCGCCTTCTCATCCCCCGTGCTGGCAAAGGTCGCGGGGCGGGACCAACTCATCGTGCAGACCCGCAACCTGCTGGCCGGCGTCGACCCTGCGACGGGCAAGGTCTTGTGGCAG
The DNA here is from genome assembly GCF_015169395.1 of Humisphaera borealis. GTDB lineage: Bacteria > Planctomycetota > Phycisphaerae > Tepidisphaerales > Tepidisphaeraceae > Humisphaera > Humisphaera borealis. The sequence goes on along the minus strand of NZ_CP063458.1, from coordinate 1,408,489 downwards.
AACAAGATCGAAAGCTTCCGGGGCATGAACATCCTGACCCCCGTCATCTTCGGCGATGCCGGCATTTTCACCAGCACCTACGGCGGCGTGACCCAGTTACTCACCCTCAAAGCCGACGGCGATGCGCTGACAACGGCCCAGGCGTGGAAGCTGCGGATCGAGGCGAACATGAGCACCCCGGTCGTCATCGACGGCCATGCCTATCTCCACCGACGCGACAAGCGATTCAGCTGTATTGACCTGGCAAGTGGGCAGGAGAAATGGACCGTCAAGGCCGGTTTCAGCGACTATGCCTCGCTCGTTACCGACGGGAAAAATGTGTTGGCCCTGGATTCGAGCGGCGAGTTGATGCTCATCAAGCACAACCCGGAAAAGTTCGAGCTGCTCGATCAGAAGAAGATCAGCAAGCAGGAAACGTGGGGACATCTGGTCGTTTGCGGTGACGAGATCTTCGTCAGGGAGCAGCGCGGGCTGCTCAAGCTCAAATGGGATAAGTGAGGCGAGGCGAGCGTAGTTCGCGAATGAGCGCGATTTGCGGTCGCGTAGTCAGGAGCGCGAAAAAGCCCACGGACCGCAGTCCGTGGGCTTTTTCTTTAATCGGGTTGTGTCCCGCACTGCGGATGTCGAGTCTCTGAGTCGTGATCCGGCGTGTTCCGTCCGACTACCGACCCCCACTCATTTGCCGTCGACCTTCGCCTGCGCCGCGTCTATATCCTTCTGCAGCTTCTCGATCTTCTTGTTGTACTGATCGTTTTCCTTCTCGATCGCCTTCTCGGTCGTCTTGACCTTCCCGTTCTGGCCGGCGTCGGTTGCCGTCTTCAACTCGCCGTTCAGCTTGGCAAGTTCAGCAGTGTGCCGATCCTTTTCGGCCTGAAGGGCGGCCTTGGCTTCATCGAGTTGCTTCTGCAGCACGGCCGGATCGCCGGCGGCCTTGTCCGCCAACCCCTTGGCGATGTCCTTCTGTTTCTGGATCGCTTTCTGGGCCTGCTCGCTCTGATTGTCCTTTTTCTTCTTTTCCTGGGCTGATACCGGTGCGACGAGGGTGACCGCTACGACCATTGCAAGGCCGGCCCGAAAGGCGCTCTTCAGTCTCGACGAGTTCATGACTACCTCCGCATGGCTTACTACTGACGCGGCTCCCCATATCGGCCGCTATTGTCTAAGACAGTGACGCACGAAGAACGTCAGTGTTTCGCCCATTCTACCTCGTTAACCGTCAGTTCGTCGCAGGCGCCACGATTATCGGCCCACGATCGGCAGTTTTCGCCCGTTGCCCTTTTTTGCCTCGGATGGGCTCGGCGTCTTCCCGTGGCTGGTTCCATCGAACAATTCATCCAGCGGCGTCAGGACGGGCCCGTCGTTAAGGCTGGCGGTTTCCGCATCGCTCAAGGAGATCCCATCCTCGGGCGTTACGCTCAGTGCGACCACCTTCGTCGGGCAGACGTCCACGCAGGCGCCATCCATGTCGCACTGGTTCAGGTTCCGCAGATCAACCAGCGCCTTCTGCTCGACCATCCGCAGTACGCCCTTGTCGCAATGCGCCACGCACACGTCGCAGCCGATGCAATCACGGGTGTCGATCGAGAGGGTCAGCCGCAACGACTTGCCGGTCTTCGGATCGGGCACCACCACCCGCCCCGACGGGCTGGCCATTTCAAGTGAACTGTCGTCTTCGGACTCGAAGTCCGCGTCCAGACGGTTGAAGACGGCCTGGTTGCGCACTTCGACGCTGCCGCGTTTCCGGAGCCGGAACATCGGATGCTGGCAAGTGTCGCAGAGTTGAGCCTGCTCGAGGGCCTCGAGGTACTTGATGACCGTCGCGACCACCGTCGCATGGCTCCATGTCAGCGGGGCGACACTCAAGGGCTCATTCGTGTACGGATGCACCTGCTCGGCGAGCACGCCGGATTCCAGGGCATGGCCGGCGGCCCATTCCAGGATGGGGATCGCCATCTTCAAGTCGGCAGTGTTCTTGGCTCGGGAAATGTGGTAGTCGGCGAGCCAGAGCGTGCAAATGAACCAGGGATTGCCCGGCACGCTCGCGATGTCGTCGCTGATGCGGTGGTAGTAGTCGTTCTCGTAGCGGGCGATGCCGCCGACGCGGGTCTTCACCCACAGCTTGGACTCGACCGCGCGCATCGTGCTGACGACGCGGGGGTCGTCGGCGTCAAACAAGTGGAACTTGTAGATCGCGTAGAGCGAGGCATCGACGGTCTCGTCCACCTCGTAGACCTCGTCGATCGAAGGCTCATATGCCAAAGGCTGATCTTCGTGATAGGTCGGGCTGTCCGGCGGTGCCTGCATGTCCTTGGGGACCAGTCGACGGACGAAGCGATTGAGCTTGGGGCTGAAAAGGTACTTGGCGGCGCCGATCTTCATTTCTTCGGCAGCCTTGGCGTAGTTGGCGGCACGCTCGCGGTCGCCAAATGCGACGGCGAAGTTGTGCGCGGCTTTCAATCCGCCGTACACAGTGGCGACGGTAAACGCGTGGACGCCCCAGCGTTCTTCCCACAAGTCGTAGCTGGGCAGGGGCAGTCCGGTTCGCGGGTCGCGGTACCGCACCATGAAGTCGGCGGCCTTCTGAACGACATCGACCCAGAGCGGGCGGATAAACTCGATGTCGCGGTAACGGAAGTAGTGCCGCCAAAGGGCCCAGACCACCAGCGCAGTCTCGTCTTCCTGGATCGGCAGTACGCGGTTGCCTTTAAGCACCCACGGGTGCCAGGACGAAGCGGGTGAGCCGTCGGGGTTGTACTTGTGAAGGAAGTAGCCGTCTTCGGTGATGACCTTGGCGCAGAAGGTGTAGAACGAGCGCGCGATGTCCGAGAAGCCGGCCAGGTCCAGGGCATTGGCGACGAGAGCGCCGTCGCGCGGCCACATGTACGAGTAGGTGTCCCGAGCGAACTGCATGATGTCCGAATCGTTGGCGGCGATGATTGCACCGCCGTTGTCGATCTGGGTTCGCAGAACCAGGAGCGACCGCTTGAAGGACTCGACGACCTTGGGCGGCAGGTTACCGAAGTTGATGTTCGTTCCGCCGACCCACAGCCGCCAGTAGCCACTGGTTCGGTCGATGACGCCCTGGGGATCCATCCGCAGCAGCCAAGAGTGCATGTCCACAAGTTCGCCGCGACTTAGCCCGGCGATCATTGCCATGTAGATGACCTTCTCGCCTAGGGGCGGGACGGCGACATGGCAGGCGCAGGTCGAGTCGACCGCGCCCTGTGCGATCGGGTTCCCCTGAAGGTGGCCGTCTTCCGCGTCACGCCAGGTGCCTTCGGCACCATGGAAGCCGGCGGTGCCGGTGGCGTATTCGTCGATGCCTTGAGCACCAATCGTGTCGGCCGAAGATCCCTCCGGCGCCGACCCGAAGAAGGTCACCAACACGTAGCGGTTGGCCCGGTAGTGGACCATGCTCCGCAGATCGGGATCGTAGTAGGCCGTATCGCCTATCTTCGCCCCGAACATGTTGAAGTCCTGGTTCGCGAAGACTTTCACCATGCGACCATGGTTCGCGAGGTTCTTGATCTTGATCTTTCGGACCAGGATGTTTCGGTGGAAGTCGACACAGTCGTTGCAGTAGACCACTAACTGCAGTTCGGGGTGCTCCAGGCTGACGCTGGTGGTGAGCGTGTCGCGAAGATAACGCTGACGGATCTGCCAGCCGGGCGAACTGGTCCAGTACAGTGCGCTGCGGCCCTCGCCGGGGACGTCGGTATGGACGCCGAAGCGAAACGGGTTTCCGCCTGCATGGTTCTCCTGCCCGACGTGGGGGTAGTAGAAGTCGCGGATCTGGTACTTGTCGTCGAAAGTAACCAGCATTCGTCCGTTGCCGACTGGAATATCGCGAGGCATAGGCGTTTGCTTTCGTCAGGGCGTCGAATCGAGGTGTCGCGCGAGCGGGCGACTGGTCGGGTTTTCCACTACGCCGGACCTTCCAGCGCGCAAGGAACCTGTACTGGTTATGTCGGCGGCGCGGAGAGGTGGCTTGAAGATTATCAGGCCGGAACAGAAGGAAAGCACGGCATTTGTGTCACTTCCAGCTCCGTTCATCACCCACTTGCCGCGGGCCGTCGAGCAAGTCTTATGCCAGCAGGCTCGCCGGCTGCGCCGGACGCATCGACAGACCGAAACAGGGCAGTCGCCCAGATCGGGCGGACTTCTCCGAACCTCTGTTGCCGGTCGAACACTTGGGATGTCTCAAGATTCTTGTCGAAATATTTCGACAGCCCGATAAGATCGGAGCTGGAAGTCGCTCATTCAGCAGGAGTTCACCATGCGTCGCCTCCCAGTTTCGATCGCAACCGCCATCGTCGGTCTGATGACTGTCGCGTTTGCGGCAACGGTCAGTGCCGCACCAAAAGACATCTCCGGCATTTACGTTAATGAGCAGATCACCCTGATACTTCGGGGCGACTCGACCGGCAACTACACCGGCACGATCGCGGTCGGCGGGAAGTCACATCCGCTTGCGGGCGTGTATACGGAAGCGTCCGGCCTGCTCGGGGGCTTCAAAGTCGACAATCAGTCATTCGACATCTCGATCGACGTTCAGGACGACGGAACACTTCTTCTCCAAAGCGAAAAGAAGCGACACATTCTCAAACGCAAGGAAGTCGCGGCACCCGTCGAACAGCCGGTTCCCCAACCGCAGCCCGCCCCAGCCAATCAGCCCGGGCAGATCACCCCGAATGGCCAACCAGCCGCCGGGGGTCCGGCGCTTCCTGCGTTCATGAAGACCGGCTATCGCATGTATTGGAGCACCGGCCGTTCAACGACCAACGGCGCAAGCCTCGTTCCTGACCCGAATGGCTTTATCGAGAGGAATGGCAAGCGGTACAGCCTTCGGGGCCATAACGGCCGAGGCCAGGAGAGCATGCAGACGGTCACCGTTCAGGAGGCGACCGAGAAGGGCATCCTCGCCGAGATGCGGCTCTTCTCGATCGACGCCAACCTACAGGGCAAAGTGATCTCCACCGGCGGCATCAGCCTGGTTGCGGGCAATCCGGTCGCGCTTGGAGACTATTGGATGAACCCGGCGGTGCTGGCCCAGATACCCCAGGGCCGCGAAGTGGACGGCACGACGACCGTTCGGGTTCGCTACGCCGCACTCGGCAAGGAGTTCAACGCCATCGCCCTTTTCCGCACCAATGGCGACGGCTCGGCAAGCCTCACTTACGACCTGGATTCAGGCCTGCTGTTGGCGGGCTATCGCTGCGACCGCGCACCGGACTTCGCGGTTCAGAGTCCCGACGGCACTCACCACTTCAACGGCTCCGTGACGATCGAGCGGTTCAACCTGCTGGGCGCACGAAGCATTGACTTCGCCGGCGCCAACCAGGACGCTCCGGCCTGGGCGGTCAAAGGCTTCACGATGGAGTTCCGCGGCGGATATCGTCTGGAAATGCAACAGCAGGGGCCCTACGCACTGCCCCCGCAGCAAGGGTTCCCAGTCGCGATGAGTTTCGCCTTCCAGGGCGGCACCAAGAAGACGGCGGTCGCGCAGTTCTCGATGGTAAAGAACATCGATCGCGGCGGACTGAATGACGGCGGCCAGGGCATGCGATGCTTCGGAGGGGCGATGTACTTCGGCGCGCTCTGGATGTCGCCTGGTGTGATCCAGAAACTCCAGCCGAACGCCGTCCTCGACGAAGACCGCATCACCGGCTACCGGACGATTTTCGCGGGTGTTCGAGGCGGCGTTGCCGTGATCGTCGAGAAGGGACCCAACGAGAGCACGGAATGCTACTTCGACGTGCAGTCCGGCATGCTGGTGGGCTGGAAGAACGGGCTGCAGATGATCCCCGGCGCCACACAGGTGACCGAGATGCAACTCGTGCGACGTCAATAGCTGGCCAGCTCGCGAGACGAGCAGGGCATTCGACAAACAAAGCCGGCCCATCGAACGATGGGCCGGCTTTACTTTACTACAGAGCCGACAACGACACTTAGACTTCGACGCGTTCGGCCGCCGCCGTCGCCAGCACGTCGCGGTTCAGGTGCAACTCGGGGCGATGCACAGGCAGCGGACGCGACATCTCTGCTTCCACCCACTCCCGCGCCTTATCCTGCTTCGGATAACGGACTTCGCGGTAGCCAGTCACTTCCTCAGGCGACTTCAGTACCTTCAAGGCCCGCTCGTATTCTGCCGGAGAACCCAATGCCACGCGATCGAGCAGAGCGATGTACCAGTCGCGGAACGCGACCTCACGCTTATGCCACCCTGGTAGTTTCCGCCACCACTTCATATGGCGGACGAGCTTGAGCTGCCAATCCCGCGTCGTCAGCTTCAGCCGAATACGCCAGGGGCCGAGGTTGAACTCGGGGCTGGTGTGATGGCGGTAGACGAGCTTGTCGCCGTTGGCTTCATCGACATGGTACTTGGCGACGTCGCGAACGTGCTTCTCGTACCGCGTGAGCAGGTACGAGACGTACACTTCGTCCTTGATCAGCATCACTTTTGCGAGGTTCCAGATTGCGGCGACAGTGACGCCATAGTCACGTCGGGCATCGTCGCGCTGGTACATCTTCCGGATCAGCGCGATGTATTGCAGCGCAAAAGCGTCGTTCTGGTACTGGAACAGGTCGTAGATTCTCACCGCGAGGTCGTACTTGGCCTGATCGGGCAGGTTCGGCATGGATAGCGCCGCGTCCGTGACAAGCTTCTCAAAGGTCTCTCCCCACCACTGGGCGTTGTACCGCTTGGTCTTGCGGAGAATGCGCCCCTTGTTGGTGACCACCTGCTGCCAGGTTACAGGCTCCGGACGGCTCGGCAGGGCCCGGCCGTCGAGGGCCAACCGCCGGCCGATGTTGAACGCCTTGAGATTCTTACGGAACTCCCGGCGAATCGAATCCTTGATCGCCCAGGCAATGCTGTGGAAGCTGACAGGAATCAGCCCGAGCTGATAAGCCACGCCCAGCATCATGATATTGACGTAAAGCTTCGACCCCAGCCGCTGCTCGCAGATCTCGGAAAGGTTGCGGGCATACACCTGGCCGGGAAGACAGTGATCGGCGATCTCCTGCTTCATGTGCTCGGGATCGAAGTCTTCTTTGCCCAGAAGGGTGTAGACGGTCGGCTGCTTGTGCAGGTTGAGAACCGCCGACGTCTTGTCGATCGACGCGATACGGAACTGTTCCCGAGGATCGATCGCCCGGGCGGCTTCGAGGATGTCCACGCCCAGAAGCAGGTCTGCCTTGCCGAAGGGAATGGAGCCGGTGGTGCCAGTGGGTGTAGTAGGCGCTGAGTGCTGAGTGCCCGGCTTTCCTTCCAGCTTCCCGCTCCCAGCTTCGCGCTCCTCGTCCGCTTCGCGGATGAATGAAATCTGCGAGTACACACCGCCGTTGCGGATCGCCAGCCCTTTTTTGTCCTGGAAGAGGACGTTGTAGCCTTCCTTGTGACCGGCGCGGACGAGGATGGCGTTCACTACGCCGATACCCATCCCGCCGACACCGGACAGGTGCGCCCGCCAGGCGTCGCCGGGGTTGGTCAGTTTGTGCAGTTGTTCGGGGTCCGGGAGCTTGCTCAGCTCCATGTTCGGGAGCTTGTATCGCTTGCGCTTCGATCGGACGACCGTGATCTGCTCGAAGCTCGGGCACGGCTTGTGATCGCGGCCGTAGCTGTTGTTCACCCGGACGCGCTCGCACGCGCCGTCGTTCACGCACCAGGTCAGGTCTGTATCGACCTTACGGCCGTAGTCGGTGTTCACCAGCGTCAGCCCCGGGCAGGCCGTCTGCTTGGTGCACTCCAGGCAGTGTTCGCACACTTCCGGGGTGACGTTCATGTGTGTCTTGGTCGGCAGGAAGCCGGTCTCTTTGACGGCCTTTCGCTCGTTCTTCAGTACCGTGCGCTGGTGCGTGATGCCGCATTCCTTGTCGGCGATGATGACTTTGACGCCGTCGGCGAGAATCGTTTTCTCAAGCGCCTGGCGGTAGTCGCTGCGATTGTCGGGTCGCAACTTGGTGACCGTCAGCGGGCTGGTGCCCTTCATCGCCCGGCAGATCGATTCGATGTCCTGGATGTAGGACTCGTTGCCGAGCAGATCGATCTCGGTACCGGGGTGCTCCTGGTGCCCGGTCATCGCGGTCGTGCCGTTCTCCAGGATGATAAACGTAATGTCCTGGCCGGCTTTGACCGCGTTGGAGATGGCAACCTGCCCGGAATGGAAGAAAGTGCCGTCTCCCATGAACACAAGCTGCTTGTTCGTGATGAACGAATCGACACCGCTGCCCGTTCCGGCGCCCAGTCCCATGCCACTGTAGTTGTGCATGAGTTGTTCGGTCGGCGCAAACATCAGCATCGTGTAGCAACCGGTGTCGCCGTGGGCGACCAGGTCCACCGGCGGCTTGCCGTGAACCTTCTGCATGTACTCGGCGCTCTTGAGGTCTTCGCGAAGCTGAAGCAGTGTCGCCGAGCTGTCGCGGTGCGGACAGCCGGGGCAGAACGTTGGCGTACGGGCGATCAGGCGATCGCTGACCACCTGCAGCTTCGGCTTGCTCGCCTTGCGAATGCGCTCCAGTTCGGCCGTCAGTCGGCCGTTGCGCAGGTGCTCGGGGATCTCCTTAAACGACTTGATCAACGGAATGAGCTTCTGAGCGAGCAGCGATACGCTGAGCCCGCGCACTTCGGGAATGCCGTTGGCTTCGGTTCCCTTGGCCGTCGGGAACTTCTTCCCGAACATCCTGCTCGTCAGCTCGATCGCCTCTTCGGCCGGCAGATCGCGGAACGCCGAGTCGCGGATGTTCTTCTCGAGGAAGCTTCGGCGTTCCTCAATCACAATCATTGTCGTGCAGAGCTTTGAAAACTCCTGGACCAGCCCAACGTCGGCAGGGTAGCTCAGGCCCATCTGCAGGATGGGGAACTGACCCGAGAGGCCCAGATCGGTCAGCACATGCTGCAGGTACGGCCCGCCCATGCCGGTGACGATGAAGCCGAGTGGAGAGGAGGGCTTCGAGGATTCAGGATTGTCGGACTTGGTCGCGGGGATGATCCTGTTCACGCCAAGCTTGCGCGCCGCGGCAATCGTTGAGGCAAATCGCTCGGGAGTCAGCAACTCGCGTTGCCAAGTCCGGGGCGGAAGCAGGACGCGGCCGAGGTCGACCTTCGCCGTTTCCATTTCGATGCGATGTTTCTGGGACAATTCGGGGAAGACGTTGGGCTTGCAATAGACGCTTCCGCCGCCGTCGGCCTGGGCCGTCGTGACGATGTACCCGATGTACATGCCCGCAGCCTGGCTGAGCTTGAACGAGACGTCGATCCAGTCTTTGACTTCCTGAATGGTCCCCGGCTCGACGACCGGCATGCGCAGGTGTTCGAAGAGAAATCGGCTGTCTGCGGGTACCTGGGTGCTGTCGCACCAGGGATCCTCTCCGGAGATCACGACGGCCCCGCCTTGCGGGTGGGCACCGGCGAGGTTTCCCAGGGCGAGCGCGTCCGCTGCCACATGAACGCCAACCGACTTCATCGCGATCAACCCGCGGACGGGAAGCATCTGCGATCCGTTCAGCGCGGCGGCCGCAAGCGCTTCGTTGTTGGCCTGAAAGGCGCGGATACCCTGTTTCTTAAGGATGTCCTGGATGTCACCGAGGACGTCAAAGAATCCGGCTACGGGAGAGCCGGGATAGCCGGTGTAAAGGTGGACACCACCTTCAACCTCCAGGCCGCCTTTGATGAGAAGTTCGTTTCCGGTGAAGACTTCACGCCCGTTGGACGTGAGAAAGCGGGGGTCTAGGCCCATGGACTATTGATCCCTCCGGACGTTAGCGGCGTAACGGGCCATAGTCGAAAGTGCTGCATGCGGTCGGGCGGAACCCGCCGCTGCAACATCGACGACCCATCACGGACGCGACCTCTGGACACCCGACGGGGTTCGTCGACGAGACCAGAGAGGTGGTCCGAGAAAAAGGAACTCTTGGTTCGGCCGGGAGCACAAGGCTAAATACGGCCTAACCGTTTGTCGCAATCGCCGCACGAACGGCCCGCTTACGCGGGTGACGAGAAGGGCGGCACGGTACTCCGATTATCGGGCCATCGGCCCGGGAGCAACGAGGGATTCTACCAATTAGTCTCATAAAGGCGAACGGGAATCATGAAATGTCGAACCTGTCGTCCGAGGGCAATCGCATCTCCTTTTGTCGATGGTTGTGTTTTGTACGGGTTGCGCTTTCTAACTTCTCTCGCTATCACTCCTTCACCGGTCGCGAAGCTTCGCTGGTAACAACTTTCATCTCCTGAAACGGAGCTTCGCCATGGATGGCCCTGCGACCAGTGGTACCCTGCGCGCGTTTTCCAACCTCCCCGATCCTCGCGGCTGCAACGTGATTCACAAACTCCACGACATCCTCGTCATCTCCGTCTGCGCCGTTATCTGCGGCGCCGACGGCTGGGTCGACGTTGAACTCTATGGCAAGAGCAAGCTCTCCTGGCTTCGAACCTTCCTGGATCTTCCCCACGGCATCCCCTCTCACGACACCTTCGGTCGCGTCTTCGCCAAGCTCCATCCCGACGCCTTCGAGCAGTGTTTCAACGCCTGGGTCGGCGCGATCGCACAGTCCGCCGGCGGACGACTGATCGCGATCGACGGCAAGGCCATCCGCCGGTCCTTCGAACACGCCTGGGCCAGGAACAACATGACCCACATGGTCAGCGCGTTCGTCGACGCCCACCGGATGGTCTTCGGCCAGGTCGCCGTGGATGACAAGAGCAATGAGATCGAGGCGATCCCGCGGCTTTTGGGCCTGTTAGACATTCAGGACGCGACGGTGACGATCGATGCCGCCGGCTGCCAGACGCAGATCGCCAGACAGATCGTCGATGCCGGCGGCAACTACGTGCTGTCGGTGAAGGAGAACCAGCCGAGGACCAGGCTTCGCCTCGTCCGACGCTGCACGCGAAGGTCAGGAAGCTGCTGGACGAAGCGATCCTGGGCGGCATGAAGGACGTGAGCCACGGCGTCCACGAGGAGTTCGACGCCGACCACGGCCGGCTGGACACCCGCAAAGTGTGGGTGATGGACGAAGTGCACTGGCTCGGCGACCTATGTCAGCAGTGGCCGGGACTGGCCGGCGTGATCGCGGTCGAACGCAAGCGGGAGGTGCTTGCCGGCAAGAGCAGCGTCGAGCGGCATTACTTCATCAGCAGCGTCGCAGGGACCGACGCCAGGGCGATGGCGGCGGCGATCCGCGGCCACTGGGCCATCGAGAACAAGCTGCACTGGCAACTGGACGTGAGCTCCCGCGAGGACGAGCGGCGGATCCGCAAAGGCTATGGTGCGGAGAACTACTCCCGGTTGTGCCGGCTGACGCTCAATCTTCTCAAGCGGGACAGGAGCATCAAAAACGGAATCCACGGGAAACGGTTAAAGGCAGGTTGGGACGAGCACTACCTGCTCCGTCTGCTAACGACCTGAACATGCAATCGCCCTGCCTGTCGTCCACGTTAGTTGAACGGCATGGGTAAACACCGTGGTGAAATCTCAGGTCTGCCGGATGCCGCTTCTGATGACATTTCTGGCGAGACCTCTCTTCTGCATCCAGCAGGGTTCTTTCTGGTGAACTGCCCGCAAGAGGGCACTTGTCTTCCGGACGACTTTTGCTTCCCAAACCCATACACAGATGTTAACGTCTTATGCGGCAGGGGCTTTGCGCCGGGATGCACGGATCGTCGATCGGTGTTTCGGGTTGATGCAGACTTGGAACCCCTTTGCCGATCGTCGTCCAAGACGACCCAGGGCATCTACGATCGTGGGTCTCTTCAGGGCTAGGCTTTGGCTCGATTTCCGTTACCGGGCTGGTGGGATGTGCAGTTGAAAACTCCCAATCCGCGCTCAGACACGCTCGACCCTCAGCCGGGTCATGAAGAGGAACTGCGCGCAGACGTACCCGCCACCCCAGTAGATGGTCGGCGTCATGGGCGGGTGGAAACGGCCACTGCCGAAGACGTTGCCCATGTCACCGATACGCAGATGAGGATGATCCTCGATCTGTCCCGGATGCTCGCCGTCCCGACGGATCTGGACACGCTTCTGTGCAAAATCGCCGAGTACGCCACGCAACTGCTCCACTGCGAACGCGCGAGCATCTTCCTTCACGACCCGGCGACGCAGCAACTCTGGACCAAGGTCGCAATCGGCAGCAATGAAATCCGTGTCCCGTGCACGGCCGGCATCGTCGGCGCCGCCTTCAGCGGTAACTGCATGGTACACGTTGCCAAACCCTACGAAGATCACCGATTCAATCCAGAGTTCGATCGAAAGACCGGCTTTCTGACCAGAAACCTCCTTTCCGTTCCGATGGCTGATCTGGACGGAAGGGCGATGGGCGTTGTGCAGGCGGTCAATAAAAAGGGTGGGGCGTTCGGGGAACAGGACGAGTCCCTGGTTCGCCTCCTCGCCGAGCAAGCTGGCATTGCACTTCAGCGCCACACGCTCCAGCTACAGGCGATCGAAGCCCTGGCTCTGAAGCACGAGATGGATCTGGCCCGCCGCACCCAGCAGGCACTGATCCCGAAAGAGCCGCCGAGCGTGCCCGGCCTGCTCTGTGCCGGTTGGACGCTTCCCGCGAGCGTAACCGGTGGCGACTGCTTCGACCTCTGGGCGTTGCCGGATGGTCGACTGGGCATCCTGCTGGCGGATGCAAGTGGTCACGGCCTGGGACCAGCGCTGGTCGTCTCGCAGGCCCGGACACTAGTGCGTGCGCTATCGGAACTGATCACCGACCCACACGAGTTGCTCGTCCACGTGAATGCCCGCCTTGCCGACGACCTGGACTGGGGGCAATTCGTCACCGCGTTTCTGGGCTTCCTGTCGCCCGACGGAACCCTGCAGTGGAGCAGCGCCGGACACGGACCGTTGCTGGTTCGACGTTCACCCGAACTGCCGCTCGAGCAGCTCGACCCTCCGGTTCAGCCTCTCGGAGTCGTCCTCAAGTGGTTCGATGGCGCCCCGCCCCCGGTCACCATTGAGCCCGGTGGACAACTGATCCTGACCAGCGACGGCATCTTCGAGGCCGCCGATCCGAGTGGCGAACAGATGGGCCTTGAGCGCATGTCCGAGGTCGCCGACCGCTATCGCCGTGCGAGCCCCGAGGAGCTGCTGGGTGCCCTTCAGAAGTACGCGAAGGATTGGTCCAACGGCGAAGACCCGTTGGACGACCAGACGGCCGTCATCGTTCAGCGCGCGGCGGCCAGCCCGTCTTAAGAGCTCCATACCTCTGTCACACATTTGATAGGAAAACGCGTTCGGCGTTTCGGACCTGCTGTACAAACGCAGCGCCCTCCTCCACTTCGCCAAGCAATGCGGTCAAATGCTCCAGCCTCATTCGTGCGTCGGCGTCTTGAGGATCCTGAATCACCGAAACCAGCGAAGCGAACGCTTTTCCAAGTGCCTCATCTGCGGGACTGGCGGCGATGGCAGCGTGTGCAGCCGCCCGTTCGTAATGATCGCGGGCCAGCGCATACTGCTTGCGACACAGTTCGTGCCCGGCAAGCATCCAAAGCCCTCGGCTCATGGGGAGTTCGCCCTTTTGCAGTTCGCGCGCCAAGCGAACGTTCAACCTGGCCGCGTCGTATCCCGCGGCGATGCTCCCGGTGTCACAGGCGATTCCTGCCTCATCCCATCCTGGCCAGGTGAAAGATGCCAGGTTGTAGGCGAGCGATTTAGCCTTACCGCGCAGCTCTGCCTGCCGCACGGAATCGCCATCCGGTAATCGAACGGCCGCATTAAGCCCGCAGTGAATACCGGCCCGGCACAGTGCCACCGTAACCACCAGGTCCTTCCGCACCCAGTAGGCCTCGTTGACGGCATCGGCATAGAGTTTCAGAGCGGCTGCGTCATCGGTCATCCCTGCCATCCGCTCGATCACGCGTCCGCTGTCCTGTCCCGCCAATTCCAGTAGTTCTGCGACGGTCATCAAACCTCCAGCCCGGCAGTACGACCAACGGTCGTGGTGAGCGTTGCATGTATCATCCCCGCGTCAAAACGCTTCACGCTGATGCGAACAGTAATATGCAACCTGACAGTCCGTTGAATCTGCAGTGAGCCATGTCGGGGGCAAGGAGAATTGGATGCGTCAAATCGCTCGCCTCGGCACAAGCATCGTGCTCATAACCACTATTACAGTTGCCGTTGGCGACTTCGTCATGGCGTGGGCACAGACGCCGGCGACCAAACCCGCCGGCGCGATCGACTTCAACAGGGCGCGTGTGCTACTCCGGAAATCGGAGCAGGGTGAGAAGCTCACGCCCGAAGAGCAAGCGTATCTGGACCGCGCCCGCGAGGCACGACGTCAGTCACAACAGCCTGCCGCGCGAGCGAATGTATCGCCGAGGGAGTCCACGGGCCTTGTGCCTTTGCCAGAGCTTGTGGGGACGCAACGCTACAACGGCTTTGAGGGTGGGCTTTACGGCCACGGGATGAACGAACCGCCCGCGGCCCACGCGAAACTCGCCTTGGCGGCCGCCGCACAGATCCGGCCGCTCGACGTTGACGGCAAGCCCGACGCCAAGGTTGGACGTGTCGTGCTGATGTCGATCGGCATGTCAAACACGACACAGGAGTTCTCCCGTTTCAAGGAGCTCGCGGACGGTGACAAAGACGTTTCTCCGTCGCTCACGATCGTTGATGCGGCCCAGGGCGGGCGGGCCGCAGACGACTGGACGGATGCGAAAATGCCAACCTACGACGAGGCCGCACGACGGTTGTCGGCGGCGAAGGTTTCTGCAAACCAGGTGCAGGCCGTTTGGATCAAGCAGGCACGCAAGGGCCCGGGAACGCTTGGTGCCTTTCCGCAACATGCCAAGGTGTTGCAGGACGATCTCGAAAACATTCTGCGCGCCGCCAGGAAGCGTTATCCGAACCTGAAACTCGCGTTCCTCAGCAGTCGGATCTATGCCGGGTACGCCAAGTCCGCTCTGAACCCCGAGCCCTTCGCCTATGAAGGGGCGTTTTCCGTGCAATGGGCGATCGCCAAGCAGGCGGTCGGCGACCCTGAATTGAATTGCGATCCTGGCAAAGGGGAAGTGATTGCACCCGTGGCTGTCTGGGGTGCGTATCTCTGGGCCGACGGCACGAAGGGGCGTAAAGCCGACGGGTTAATCTACCAGGCGGACGACCTGGGCCCGGACGGCACACATCCCAGCAACAATGGCCGACAGAAGGTCGCCGAGACGCTTCTCAAGTTCTTCAAATCCGACACGTATTGCAAAAACTGGTTCCTGCGCAACGGTTAAGAGTCGCGGCAGCTCAGCCGCTATCATGCAGCATGCACCGAGTAATCCGGCCCGGGATCGAAGTCGAACACCGGCCGCGCCGGTTCGACCAGTGCTTTGCCGCGTCGCGCCGTCCACTCCGTGCCACGGGTGGGACCTTCGATCGTTTCACCTTCGTCCACCAGTGCTCCATTACGAAGTGTGTAGAGCGCGACGGCATACAGATGCGCCGCGACGCGCGACGGCTCCATCCCGTGGAAGAGCACCTGCATATCCGGCAATCCGAGTGACGCCAGCCCCAGCGTGTCCATCAACAGGTCATCGTCGCTGCGGGCAATTCGAAACATGCGAACGTTGATCGCGGCCTGAGGCAACGCATCGACGCTGTTCGAACCCGATGCCTTGAGCAGTGCCGCGGGATCAACCAGTTTGCCGGCGGGTTTCCAATGGATCGCGACGGGACGTGCGGCTTCGATGATGCCGAGGACGACTGCTTCAAACAATGCAAGCCGCTCGCGGGCAGGCAGGTCTTTGGCCAGCAGATCGGACACAACAACGCGCCGGGTCGACATGGCAAGTGCTTCGACCGCCGCATCCCAGTCGCGCGTTTGCGACAGGGATTCATGCAGCGAGCCCACGTTGACCACCGCCTCACTCGGCATGACGACAGTGCGCGCGGGCACGGAGGTCGGTCCGCCGTCGGCGTGCATCTCGATCGGTACAGGGTGGTCTTTGTGGGAGATCAGGATTGGCGGCCTGCCGCCGGAGTCGGCGGCCTCGGCCTGTGGACAGAAATTACGGACTCGTTTCGAAAGAAGATCGGCGTCCAGCGGCGGGGACTGTGGGTACAAGAACTCGACGCTGTAAGGCACCCCAATCGAGGCAAACGGCCCGTCTGACAGTCCATCTCTGCTCATGCGCGAAGACTCCCGGTTCCTCGCCTACCACCGCCCGTGGTTGTCCGCGACCAATGTACATCGGCGCGAAGGCCCTGCAATCCCCAGGAGACCTTGCGCCAGCTCTTTAAACTATACGATGCCGACGGGATCGTTGTGCGTTAATTGACGTTCACCAGTGAGACCACGAAGCCGCAGCTTCTTATGCTCTCGCAGGGGAGATGGAAATCCGCGATCCCGGGAATCTCAACGGATCAGCGTAGCTGTCCGTTCCGGTCCCACGCTAACCATCCGAATCGGCGCTCCGACCAGCTTTTCGAGAGCCTGCACATACGACTTCGCTTCAGGCGGCAGGTCTTCCCAGCGGCGGACTTGCGAGATGTCCTGCTTCCAGCCGGGGAAGGTTTCGTAGATAGGCTCGACTTCCGCCAGCACGTCCATGTCGGCGCGGAAGAAGTCCTGCCGGATGCCCTTGTGCATGTAGCCGGTGCAGACCTTCACCTGCTCCAGACCCGAGAGCACATCGAGCAGCGTGAGCGCGATGTGGGTGATGCCGCAAAGCTCGACCGAGTAGCGGACGGCCATTGCATCGAACCAGCCACAGCGGCGGGGACGGCGTGTCGTGGTGCCGTACTCGTTGCCGCGCTCGCGGATGTACTGCCCCGTGGCGTTTTCCTGCTCGGTGGGGAACGGACCGCCGCCCACGCGGGTGCTGTACGCCTTCATGATGCCGAAGAAGTTCTTGACCGTCTGCGGCGGAACACCTGCCCCGGTGTAGAGGCCCAGCGCCGAGCAATTGCTGCTCGTGACGTACGGATAGGTGCCATGATCGACGTCAAGCAGGACGGCGTGCGCGCCTTCGAACACGATCCGCTTGCCTTCCTTCGCATAGCCGATCAGCAGGTGGCCGACGTCATCGACGTAGGGCTCAATCCGCTTGCCGAACGCACGGTACTGCTCGAACGTTTCGCGCCAATTCAGCGGCGGGGCGTCGTACAACGCCTTGAACACCGTGTTACGGTCGGTGATCACGCGCTCCAGCCGTTCCTTGAGCCGCTCTTCGTGCAGAAGGTCGGCGACGCGGAACGCGGTGGTGCGGTGCATCTTGTCGGCGTACGCCGGGCCGATGCCGCGCTTGGTCGTGCCGATACCGCCGGCTCCCGCCTTGGCCTCGCGGGCGGCGTCTTCGAGCTGGTGGTACGGCATCACCAGATGTGCTTTGTAACTCACGCGGAGGTTGGCCGGAGAGATCGGGACGCCGCGTGCCACCATCTCGTCGATCTCTTTGAAGAGCACGACTGGATCGAGCACCACGCCGTTGCCGATCAGGCTCATCACACCCGGGCGGAAAACGCCGACGGGAAGCAGGTGGGTCGCATACTTTTCGTTGCCGATGCGAACGGAATGGCCGGCGTTGGCACCGCCGCAATATCGGGCAACGACCTCCGCATTCTCGGTGAGGAAGTCGACAATCTTGCCTTTGCCTTCGTCGCCCCATTGCAGACCGACAACGCAGGTATTTCCGTCGAGAAACTCAGACACGTTGGATCGCCTTTCGGATGAGCCTCGGCGCGGCCTCTGCCTGCGCCAAGTGGGCGAAGCTAGGGGTATGTTCAAGGGCTGTCAAGCCGTTGTGTATCGGCTATCGTTGAACACGCTGTTGCTGATCCGCCCGTGTATCGCACACAAGTTGTTTCACAAACGGTAGTCCCATGTCGCAAACGGAACTGACGGCCGAAAAAACGTCGCTTCGCAAGCAGGTCCAAGACCTGCTTGTTGCGGAAGATCGAATGAGTCTCGCCGGGTCGCTGGGTATGTTTCTGGTCGGTCTTGCCTGGTGCCTGGGCGTGGGCATTGTCCTGGCAAGCCTCTTGTGGTTCGTCGTTCCGCTGGGTTGGTCATGGATTCGATGGTTCGGAATCTACTGGCTCGTCCTGATCCCGCTTCTGGTCTGGCACGAGCGAAAGAACCGCAAGGACTACGTCGTTCGATCGCTGACCGAAGACGACGGGACGCCATACACCGCCGGCGAGGCGGCTTCGGACTCGATTAAGTTACAGGCCGCTGGGTTTGCGATGCTGCTGACGTGGGGTCCCCGGCAGTTGCTCGACGGTTTCGCCGCGATCCGCGGCCGAAAGAGCGGCGACCGATCGGCACGATTCAAACGCGCCGCTCAAGCCGTCCTGGAGTTGGGCAAGTATTCCAGCGGCGTCGAGATCAAACAGATCATGCGTCCACCTGAAAACATGCCCGTCTTTATCGCCGCGCTCGACTGGCTCGACAAGCACGACTACATCGGCCGCAGCAGCGACGGTGAACGCTTGTGGCTCAGCACCATCGGACGCAAGAAACTGACCGACAAGGGCGTCGTACTGAAAATCGTCCTCGTATAGGTACCGCGGAGTTGCGTTATCCCATCAGGCGGCCTAACGCGACGTCCGATAAGCCGGCAATGCGAGATTCGGTCCGTTCGATCATTACACTCGTTACCGGCGGATAGCCGATCAGAAGGGTAGCGGGCTATAAGTCGTGTTCGCACTGGTTTTTGCTTGCAGTCATTCGGCCGCGACCCGATGTTGATCTGAGCCCGGCGCACTTTCCGCGACCACCGATACGTCTATTTGCGTTGAGATGGGGTTTGCGGCAAGATGCGAGGTACGTGGCGGGCCGGTCCAAGGGCTGGACGAGCCTCCCGGCGGAGGTCGCCCGCGCGTCGTCGTCTGACTTTCATTCTGACGCCGGACTTACGTCGGCTTGTCCTTCGAACGGACAACCGCTGCAGTTGTGAACGAAGCCTTGTGTGTGGATCGAAAAAGGGACTGAAAGGAGCACGCCTTGCGTTTTCTCCCCGAGAATCTGAATCGGAAAGCCGGTCGGCTGGCGGTGTGTGTGGCGTTGACGGGCTTTGCGGCCGTCGGCGGTTGCACCAACCCGCAGGTCAACAGCTTCAACATTCTGGACACCAAGTCCTGGATCGACCCCAGCGAACTGGCCGGCCGCGTCAATAAAAAGACGATGATCGTGCCGATCCTGAATCAGGTCGATCCGGCGATCGAAGAGCCCAACCGCGACTTCGTCACCGCGCAGCCGCCCACGCAGGACGACCTGCTGGTTAAGGCGTCGGATTACGTCATCAGCAAGAACGACTTGCTGCAGATCGAAATCAGCGACCTCAACGGCCCGGGAACGATCACCACCAAGACCAGCCGCGTGTCCGAGAGCGGCAGCATTTCGATGCCGTTCGTCGGCCAGCTCAAGGCCGAGGGCAAGACCGAATACGAGATGGAGCAGGCGATCATCGAGGCGTACAAAGGCGCCAAGATCATCGAACGCGCCCAGGTGACGGTAGCCGTTGTCGAACGCCGCGGTGCAGTCATCAGCATCCTCGGTGCCGTCAACGGACCAGGCCAGTACGCACTGGTCGACCCCGACTTCCGCGTGCTCGACGCCCTGACCCTCGCCCGTGACACCGCGTCTCCGCTGGTGACCGACCTCTACATCATCCGTCGAACCGACGGCCGAGGCGCCGGCAAGACCGACATGACCCCGCCGGTCGATGGCGGCCAGTCGAAGCCCAAGCCCGCAGGCGGCGGCGTGGAAGACATCAAGCCCCAGGGCATGGTGCCGACCTCGCCCCGTTTTGGCGCGATCCAGCCGACCGCTCCGGCGGCGGCTCGGATGCCGATCGGGCCGGTTACCGCATCGGAAGCCACCAAGTTCGGAACCACCGTCCGCTCCGTCAACACGGGCGCACCGCTGCTGATGGCCGAACAGTTCCCCGAGCTCGCTCAGGCCACGGGTGGCAACTCTGACGAGAAGGGCCGATTTATTTACGTTGACGGCAAGAAGGTCTACATCGGCGACGCAACGCCGGCCGCCGGCGCGGGCGCACCGACGCCTGCTCCAACTCCCGCCCCGACCCCGGCACCGGAACCAGCTCCCGTGCCGTCGCCGACCCCTGCCCCGGCTCCGACGCCCGCACCGACTCCCGCGGCCGAACCCGCCGCCCCGGCTACACCGGCCGCTGCCGAACCCGGCACCAGCTTCAAGGGTTTCAAAGATCTTTCGGCTCCGGAGAACGTCCGAATCATCCACATCCCGCTGGAACGGCTGCGTAACGGCGAACTTCAGTACAACGTCGTCATCAAGCCGAAGGACATGATCATTGTCCAGAACCTGCCGCTGGGTGAATACTACGTCGGCGGTCACGTCGGCTCGCCTGGTGCCTACACGCTGTCGCAGCGTCGCATCACGCTGAAGCAGGCGATCATCGCCGCCCGCATGCTCGACCAGTTGGCAATCCCGGAACGCACGGACATCATCCGCCGCCTGCCGGGCAACAAGGAAGTCTTCGTCCGCATCAACCTCGCCGCGATCTTCGACGGCTCGGCCCCGGACCTGTACCTGAAGCCCGACGACCAGGTGCTGGTCGGCACCAACGCGCTGGCGCCGTTCATCGCCGCCATCCGTGGTGCATTCCGCTTCACCTACGGCTTCGGCTTCCTGTACGACAGGAACTTCGCTTCTGAAGAGAACAATTCGACAGGCGGTAACTGATCGCGGTCACACGCGACGGTTGATTCGCCTTCGAACGACAACGACCCGGGCCGGCCAATGAACTTGGCCGGCCTGGGTTATTTCATGCACATCGCTGTAGCCCGGATAAGGCACCACGGTGGAAACGGGGTGAAAGCGATTGACGGGCGTGTACGCAGGCCCAGGGGGCCGTCATCTGCCGCCCGTGGCATCGGTATGGGACGACCTGGCCCCCACGCGGTCAAGGCCTGAATGGGCCGCCATGTACGCCGTTCGATATCCCGGCCATTCAGGCCTGTTACTGTTGGGCCGACCCAATCCCAGGGCGTTGCCCTGGGCTATCGGATCTAGGTCGGGCCTGTTGGCGCCGACGTCACTTTTCATCAAGTTGGTGAGAAACCGACGGCCCTTTTGATGAACGCCGTGATGAGCAGAGAACTCTTGAAGGCCAAGCCGGCCGAACCGGCCAATCCCCAGATAGAGCGCTAGCGTCAGACCTGAGCGGAACCGCGGTTGATCAGACGGCTCATGCCGCCGAGCGCACGTCGGCTGGCTCCTCCGGGCGTATCGTAGCGCATACCGCCGGCAGCGTGGGCGTTCGAACATCCTGGCGGCTGTCGAATGCCAATCGGTCGCGAATACCCGTGGCGGAGTAGCGGATGATGAAACGCAACGTCTGTCCGACGGACTTCGCTGCCGGCTCGACGATCAGGGGAGCGAGCACGATCAGCGCGGCCGCGCGCATCAGGCCACTGAGAGCAAACAGTGCATCGTAGAAGTCCAGCGCGCCAAAGGCAGCGAACGGCTGCCAGTGCCAGTCCGCAAGCGCCGTCGCGACCAAGCCGGCGATCAGCCCGCCGCCGCAGCCGGCCAGGTTGATGACCACCGTGTTGACGGCGTGATAGCCACTGCCGCCGCCCGTCTCAGCACGACCGCCGGCATCTAGCACGCCGTTAAAGTTGGCGACTTCGATGCCGGTCCAGAGGGCCGATCCGCCGGCAAAAAGGACGTAGCCAAGCCACGCCATTCCGGTGCCACCCTGTCCCATGGCACACCATCCGAACCCCATGGGAATCAAACCGAGGCCAGCGATCATCAATAGAGGCTTTCGCCCCATGCGGTCCACCGCCGCGCCCCAGGCAGGCAGCATGGCCAGCTGAAGGAGCATTGGCGCAACCAGGAGCATCAGTTGCACCTGAACCTGCCCAACACCCAGGCGGTCAATCACATAAACCATCGCGAACTGGTTCGTGAAACCGACGGTGAAGTTGATCGCCCCGACGAAGAGCGACATCGTCATGAACGGCCGGTCCTTCAGCGGTACCGCGATCGATTGGAGCAGGCTCGAGCCGGTCACCACCGGGCGAGGGGTATGCGGCAGGGGGCGGAAAAGCGCAATGTCCGCAATCCCGAAGAACGCCGTCACGCCGATCAGAACCGCCGTCCAGAACACCACTGCCGATACCCCCGGCAGCGGCGACGACGCCGACGGCACGCCGGCGAGATACTCCAGCCCCCAGCCGGTGGCCAGGGCAGCGGGGACGGCTGAAACGATTCCCCACTGACGCCGCTTGGAAAAGTAAGACCCGCGAATCCGCTTTGGTACGACATCCGCCATCCAGCTTACCCACGACGGGCTGCCGGCGGCGCCGACGGCGTGCATCAGGAACATCAACACCAACAGAACGGACACCGCGACCGAAGCGCCTTGCGAACCCTTGAGCCACAACAGCAGCACCGGGACTGCCGCAACCCCGAAGCAGAGCCCTCGCTGGATGTAAAACGCATTGAGAAAGATCGACTTACGACCGCCATGCCGTTCGGCGAACAGGCTCCCGGGAAGGCTGAACAATGCGGCGACGTACGGAATCGCGGCGAGCAAGCCGAACTGGAAATAGCTCGCCCCGAGTCCCTTGGCGAAGGCAACGATCGGAGCCCCGGTGATAACGTTGAACCAGATCGCACCGAACATCCACGCGACCGTGACGCGCGTCAGACTTCGCCGCAGGGGCCAGGCTTCGGCGCCCCGGGCACAACTAATGGCCGCAGGCTCAGGACGCGATTCGAGAGTCGTGGCAGACATAGGCAAAGGACAAGTCCGAGAAAATCGAAGCGGGGGTCTTACCGCATAACATCTGCGGCGTCCAATCCGCCTCCTCAGGCATCTTCATCGTCCGCAAACCCGCGTTTCTTGGGGAGGAATCGACTGCCGCCGGATTCCGACCAACGCCGAGCCCCGGAAATCCACCACGGGGCCCATCATCTGGCCTCTTAGAGAGACAACGAAACCTTCGTACGGCACCAGGATTGAACGCTAAGACGCCGAGACGCCAAGAGTTGCCTTGCCTTGGATTGCGTCCTTGGCAACTTGGCGTCTTGGCGTTCATCAGTTCGATTTTCGGAGCAATTTACGGGGATGAAGACAGAGAAGAGGCTCACGAACGACTTGAGCAATTCATTCGACTCGCAGGCTGCGTAGATCACATTCGGGCAAGTGCTCCGTGATTTCTCCGTGTTCTCAGTGTCCTCCGTGGTGGTCCTGCATTCTCCGGTGAACAACGCGACCTGAAACAAGACAAGCGTCCCGGCTCGATGGTCGAGCCGGGACGCCTGGGGTATGGGATGCCTGCGATAAAGACGGCTTTAGCCGCCGACGCGGGTGTTGAGCAGGGGGAACTGTCGCTGCTCGACTTCCTTCTGGATGATGATCGTCGGCCGCACAAGGATCAGCAGGATCTGCTCGTCCTTGGCGGTCGATCGGTTGGTGAACAGCCGCTTGAGACCCGGGATCTTTGACAGCACCGGCACGCCGGCCTCTTTCTCGATCTCGCCCGACAGGGTCTGACCGCCGAGCAGCAGGGTGCCACCGTCGGGAACGCTGACGGTGGTCCGCACTTCGGTGATCTGGATTTCCGGCGTCTGGATGATACCCGTCGGAGCCGAGCCGCCGTTACCACCAATGATGATCGGCGCGCCGCCGGCCGGGTTGCTGCTGGCGTTCGTGCCGTTCTGGAAGGTGAACTCCCGAAGAGCAACCAGGGTCGCCAACTGCGGACGCAGGGTCAGCGTGACGTACTTGCGGTCGGCAGAGACGGTCGCCTGCACGTCCAGAAGCACGCCCGACTCGACGATGCTGATGGTCGGGTCGAACGAAGCGGTGTTCTGACCGACACTGGGGTTCAGATCGGAAACGTAGGCACGTTGCGTGGCAACCAGCACGTAAGCCCGCTGGCCGTTGAACAGCGTCACACGCGGCGCGGTCACCACGGTGCTGACCTGGCTCGCCTGCGTGGCGCGGAGCAACAGGTTCACCTGGAAATCATCCAGGAATGTTGCAGCCGTTGTCAGGCCCTGCGCGGTGGTGCCGATGCTTCCGGGCAGCGGCGTTGTGGGTCCGAGCGTGAAGGTCGAGCTGTCGTTGTTGACAACGATCGGGCTGATCTTTTTGCTGTTGGAACCGTTGATGTTGAAGATGAAGTCGAAGTCGAGGCCGACATCTTCCAGGAAGTTGCGCTGCACGGTGAGGAAGCGGGCTTCGACCGTGACCTGGATGCTCTTTTGCTCGCGAAGCTGCTCGAGCAGCGCCACCAGCGAGCGGTGATTCTCGGGGGTCTGCGTAACGATGAGCTGACCGGAGAGCTCCTTGATCGCGCCGACCGAGCCACCGACTTCACGCCAGGTGTCAGGGGCGACCGTTTCCTGGATGAGCTTGGTGATGTCTTCGATCAGTTCGGTGCGGCTCTTGCCGACGTCTTTATTGGCAGCACCGCTGTTGCTGCCGCTGAACAACCCGCCGCCGCCGCCACCACCACCGCCACCACCACCACCGCCGCCACCGCCTTGAGAGTTGCTGGTGCTCTGGAGGTTGAAGTCGGGGGCATCGGTGAAGTCGGGAATGTCGATGATCAGGTCGCGGATGTCGTAGACGCGGGTCAGCACGTTCTTCGACAGGTCTTCACCCGTCGAGATGCTGATGACGCCTTCGTCGATCGTGTATCCGAGCTTCGCCGTGGGGGTCGAGACGCTGTCGAGGATGATCGTCAGCGCCTTGGAGAACTTGACGTTGTACAGGCGAACAGAAACCGGGGAATTACGGTCGATGCCGGCGGCTTCGAGCGCCTTCCAGTTGACGAAGATGTTGGCGCCGCTCACGTCCCGAAGGAACTCGATGACGTCGGTAAAGCCGATGTTGTCGAGCTTGACTTCCGGCAGCTTGCGCTCGAGCTGGGCCTGGATGGCACGCTCTTCGGTACCGATCCCACGTTCCTGCGCGACGGTCTGATCGCGGATCGCGCTGATATCCGGCCAGTCGGTCGGATAGCGGAGGATGTCGTCGTACGGAATGAGCTTTTCTTCCGCCGAGTTTAACTGACGGGTCGCCTCGCGGTCGAACAGCTCGCGGTACTTGCGCTGTTCGGCGAAGTTGGCGCGGTCTTCGAGCAGGGGGCGAACGCCCTTGGCGTAATCGTTGTTCGGTTCGAGCAGGAGGATCTGGTCGGTCACGCCGATCGCTTCGCGGTACTTGCCGGCGTCAGTCAGTGCGCGGGCGGTGATGATCAGGTCGGCGACAGTCCGCTCGCGTTCCTGGATTGCCCGGGCGCGTTCGCGGGTCAGGCGTTCGACCTCGGCGATCTTGCGGGCCTCTTCGGCTTTGCGGATGGATTCGTCGCGGGTCTGGGTCAGCGCGAGGTTCATCGCCGTCAACTGATCGTTGTACGAGCGAGCCTCATCGCGGGTCAGCACGCCGGGGTTGGCGACGACGGCCGTACGTGCCGCGTTAAGCGCGGCATCGGCCTTACCGAACTCCTGCAGCGCCAGGGCGGCGTCGAAGTCCTGCTTGGCCGACTTGAAGTTGAAGTCGATTTCCTCGCGACGCTGCTTGGTCGCGCTCTCGATTCCGGTGAACGGATCGCGGCGGGCAACGTCCAGACCGAGAACCGAAGCCAGTTCATCGCGGCCGGCGAGCGCGGCCTGGTTCTCCGGATCTTTCGCAACGGCCTGCGAGTACAGGTTATAGGCTTCCTGCGTCTTGCCCTGTCCCTTGGCCTTGGTGGCCTCGGTGACGAGCACGCGGGCATCGTACGCCGCCTGCTGCTTGGCAATCGCCTCGAGCTGGGCGGTCCGACGAAGGTCGGCCTCGGGCGTGTTATCGACGACCAGGGTCTGCGGGGTTGCTTCGCCGGCAACGGGTGCGGGGGCGGGCTTGACGGCGTCGGGCGGCACAACGGCCACCGGCGGGTTCACCGCCGGCGCGGTGCCGGGTTCAGTCGGTGCGGGGACCACGGGGGCGACTGCCACCGGCGCCACCGGCGGCGTGACCGGAATCGCGGCCAGCTCGGCCTCTCGCTTGCTGATACGCTCCAGGTACACCGTCGGCGGGTCCTGGCCCAGCGGCGGCTCGTAGGCGGCCTGACCGGCGGCGGCGAAGTTCCGCTTGGCGCTGCGGTAGTCGCCGGCCTTGTATTGCTCCTTGCCGAGCAGGTATGCGACCTTGCCCGGAGAATCGTTGGCGGCGGTGCCGCTCACCAGGGCCAACTGCTCGGTTGCACGCTGGCGAGTGCCTTCATCGGCAAACGTGTTGGCGATCGCCGACTTGTACTGGGCCTGGGCTTCGACGCTGTTGCCAGCCTTGCGGGCGTCCTCGCCGGCACGGAACGCGTCGCGGGCAGCGCGACGCTGCTCGATTCCCTTATCAATCTTGCTCTTAAGGTCGAGGTAGGTCTGCAGTTCGCCCGCGGCAAGGCCGTCGGGCGTCAGGAGCGAGAGCTGGTCGGCGGCGTCCTCATAGCGGGACTGCGACAGCAGCGACTTGGCTTCGTCCAGCGTCTGCGCGGCCGGGGCGGGCTGCTGGAACGCGAACAGCGGTGTCCGCGCGGCGGGAACGGGGATGTCGTCCGCAGAAACCTGTGCCATCGCCGAGCGGAGCAACCCTGGCGGCAATGCAGCCGTTGCCGCCATGGCCAGCAGCGTCAGGCTTCGTGCCCGGGACCGGCCTGTGGCTTTGGCGGAATCCCGTGCGATGGAATCCGCTGCGCCGGAATTGGCGATCCCCGGAGTTTTGGTTCCGAGGCGAGTCTCGTCCCGATCGAGGCCGTTACCGTTGAAGAACACGGAGGTTCCTCCTGAAGCTGCGCCATTAAAACTCATCCACGCACACCCGACGGACTCGATGGGCATCCCGAGCCGGGTTCTCCCTCCGCCAACCGCCTCCTGATGCGTCATGCCGGAGGTGTCGGCGTCGTCGTTGACATCAGACTCGCAGACACCCGACCGAGCGACCGAACAGCCAACCCCGCGAAGGGCTGCAAGACGGTTTTCGGTGCCAGACGGCGATCGGCGGACAATGCTCGACGAACGTCATGCGTGGAACAACTGGACGAACAAATTTAAACAATCAAGACCAACAACCCAGAAACATTCAATCCCGCTCTACCGCGACGACCCGCCGGCTCGATTCACAGCCGGACGTTTCGCCGCGGTTCGGCATGTTCTCCGCCAAACGATCCCGCGCCAAGGGGTCGCGTCATCGAACCGGAGGCGACATCACCCAAACCCGGGCAAACCTCTAATTTCGTTTAGTGCGTTGTGCTTCGAAAACCGAAGGACAAAAGGCGGGAACTCCGCTTCCATTCACCCAGCCGAGACTGAGAAACCCTGCACAAAAACGGGGCAACTTCCGCGGTCGCCGACGCTCAGGGATCCTTCATCGACCGTAAGCGAGTGTAAGGAAACGATCTGATCGATGCAAACAAAATCGTTTTCCGACCAAAGCGCAATCCCGTCCCCGCGGTATACGCCCAATCACAGACTTCCGGGCATTTCAGTTACCGAGCGGTTTGGTCAAAGAACGGGAGCGAAACCGGCGAGCAGAGATAGCTGCTCTCTTCCATCGTCGCTGGACGTACGGCCGGCGGTACTAGGAGCCAGCCTGGCAGCACTCCAGATCGTCGGTCGCGTCGGTCAGATCGACCGCGCTAAACCGGAAAAAGCCGTCGTCGCCGAGGGTATAGGTGGCGCAGGGCAGGTAGGGTTCGACCGGACGCACGGAGATTTCCATTCCCCCGGTCACCGGGCTGGGTACGGGCAAGGTCTTTCCGTCCTGTGGACCGCCGATAAATCGGAAATGAAGTCGCATAACCACGCTCCTGTGAACAAGTCCGTCCGAACCGACCAGTCAGGATGCTCCTGAATGGACCGGCTCCAATATTGGACGAAACCGAACCCTCTGAACGATTGGGGTTATGACATGATTTGATTAGATTTGCGCTAAGACCGGCAGGCGGTATGATATATCAATGCTACGGTAGTACGTAAGCGGCTCTGCGTCCTGAGCTTACAGAACTATTTTCTGCGACAGGCGAACTCGCTCAGAACGCGATCCAACACCAGTCGAAACCACGGCGTGTAGCGGCCCGGCCGGCGGAGGATGTCGCGAAGCAGCGCCTGTGGATCCGCCCATTCCCAGTCGGCGACCTCGGTGCGACGCGGCTGGGGTGTTCCGTCAAAGTCCCCGATGAAGATGTGGTCGAGTTCGTGCTCGGTCAGACCGCTTTCGGGGTCTTCGGCACGATAGATGAAGCTGAACAGCGGTCGCAGTGGCAAATCGATGCCCAGCTCGTACCGCAGTCGAGCCCTTGCCGCCTCGGCGACAGGTTGATCACGGCGGGGATGGCTGCAGCAGGCGTTCGTCCAGAGCCCGCCGAAATGATACTTCTCCGCTGCCCTCTGCTGGAGCAGCACCCGGCCCTGGGAATCGAAGAGGAAAACCGAAAACGCGCGGTGCAGCCGACCTCCATCCTGGTGAGGCGGCAGCTTGCTGGAATAGCCAACGGGCCTGTCGAACTCGTCAACGAGAACGATCTCGTCGGTGTCAACGGGAAGCTCGCTGGGAACAATAGAGTCGTGCATAACGCGTCGGGGAGACATCCTAACCGATCATCGGGGCACGTCTAAGAACTTCCCGCCGTCAGCCGCGGATCATCCTGCCGTACGTGCCGATGAGGCTATGCAATCGGTCGGATGGCTGCAGCGCGTAGAACGTCTCTCGATCGAAGATCGCCCGCTCCTCGATCACCCGCACCGAGGCGTCTTTCAACTGCTGCTCCCATGACGCCAGTTCTGCCGAGGCAGCCGAAGCGGCGGCGAGGTCGCTGTGCATTCGCTGGAACAATTGCTGGCGTTCGGTGCTGCGTCGGGGCGCACGGACGATCGCCGACACCAGTTCCGACTTGGCATCGCCGAGCACCTGGTGTTTCAGCCGATGAAACGCCTGGAGCAGTTCCGGGAGATCCGTTCGCCGCCGGCCCGCGGCGGTCGGCCAGTAGAGCGTTGCGGTAGTGACGCAGAACCTCGGGGGATCCACGGCAAAAAACCGGGCGATGATCTCGTCGGCGACCTGGTCGTACTGTCCACCGCCAATGCCGTGGACGAACTGATCGGCCACCAGAAGCCTTAGCGTCATCGTCAGCGTGAGCGCTCGGGGTGCGAGCCGTAGTTGGTGGCGGCGAAGGAAGATCGCCAGGCGGTCGGCTGCTTCGTCGGCCGGCAGGGCGGGATCCAGTCCGAAGGCGTCTTCGCCGACAACCAGCGCCCATTGGCCGCCGGCGCGCTCGACCCAGGCGCGAACGCGCCGGCCACGCTGCAGGTCGTCGCGCCAGAAGGGGGTTTCGCAGCGGTCACCGTCCTGGTGGCCATCGGCGTCGCCGGCTTTCCCGGTTGTCGCATCACGCTTGAGCACCAGTTCCGGCATGGGTCGGCCGGGCGTCCGAATCCCGTTGCGCTCGCGGTACGACTTGAGGGCGGCGTTGTAGTCGGCGGCAAACCGGTCGGCGTGACATAGCAGGTGATGCGCGAAAGCCAGAAACTGCGGAGACGACCAGATCGGCGATGCGAGCAACGCCGAATAACGCAAACCCAGCGACCAGTCGTACTCGTGCAGCGCCGCCGTCAGTAGCTGTGGCAGGTGCTCGGCGTCGAGGGAAAATCGGCGACAGCAGTCCAGGAACGGTTGCACCCCGAGCGAGAACGGCAGGTGCTCGCTAGTGGTTGAAAGCCCGCCGGAAAGCGAAGCCAGATGTGCCGGTGTCGGCGGGGCGACAAGCTGCGCCCAATCCGCCGAGGCGGCGGCCGGGTCGTCGGTGAAGGGTTGATTGAACCCCGGGAACCGAATCGACAGATGCTTCGGCGCGTCGGTATCGACCGCGACGTGCATCGCGACACCGTCGATGGCGGACGCAGCCGCGTCGATCAGTACGTTCTTCGCCCAGACGCCCGGGTGGTGCAGTTCCGTCTGATGTCCGGTGAAAAAAGCGAGCTGTCTGTCGTCCTGGATACCTAGAAACTGGCGAAGCTGCCTGCGAAGCTCGGAGAGCGGCGTGTTCTGAATGGGCGATGCGGCCCGCGCCAGGCTCTGTTGATTCTCCCGGGCCTGTGCGATCAGCGTTCGCGGCTCGGGCCACAGCAGGACGGCACCGTCATTCTGCGGTGCCTTCCAGGCGTCGTAGCGGGAAGCGAGGTCGTCCATTGAATCGGCAATCTATCGGCAAAGCCCTGCCGAGTCTCTACAGTCGAGGCTCGACGCCCGATGCGAAGCAAGCCGGCAGCGAACATGGTTGTTCCGGGCGTTCGAACGTCGCCAAATGACTTTGCGGGATTCGGCGCTCGTGGTGCAGGCATCCCGCGTGCCATGCAGCCGGGACGACTGCACCACAACGGTGTCGATTCCCGCAATCCTCTACGCGATGCAACCACAGGCGGCCGGCACCTTGGCGGCGTCGGTCCTGACGACCCTCGCATCGACACCGTCGGTCTCGACGGCCGCCGCTTCGGCGAAGGCACCTTGCGCCGTCAACTCTGCCGACAATACGCCGAGATAGTGCCGCAGTCGGCGGCCGGCGTCATCGAGGTTGCCACCGAAGGTGCGCGTCGCGTCGTTGTAGATCAGTCTCACGGGCAGTTCGGTCAGACGAAGCCCCGCGGCGCACACCTGCGGCCACAATTGCAGCGGGAACGCGTACCCGGTTTCCGTCAGCGAAAGTTTGTTCATCGCCGAAACGCGATGGGCCTTGAAGCCACAGAACGCATCGGTAATACGCCAGTTAAAAAGCCGATTCAATAGTGCGGTGATCTTGGCGTTGATCGACTGGCGATCGGGAGGCGGAAGATCGTCAGTGGATAGCGGGCGAAGGTAGCGGGAACCGCTGATGAGGTCGTACCGATCGGATTCGATCAGCGTCTTGAACGCCGGGATCATCCGGGGCTCATGCTGCTCATCACAGTCCATGGTGATGACCCAGTCGTAGCCCTGGTGATCGGCAAAGGCAAAGGCGTCGATCAGGCTCTGGCCGTAACCCTGGTTGGTACGATGGCGGATGAGGTGGATTTCACCCGCCTGGGCAATCGTGCCGAGCACCTGGGAGGTGCCGTCCGTGCTGCCGTCGTCAACCACCAGGATGTCGTCGTGGAACGAACGGACCTTGCGCAACACCTTCTCGACGTACTTGCGTTCATTGTGAACAGGAATTGCAATCAGCAGCTTCACGCGGCGCCTTTCGGAAAACAGCACTCTGACTCGCCGGCCTGGACCAGGGTCCGGTCGGAGACCTCTGTCACCTTCAGCCATCGCGTCGGCGGGTGTTGCCGCAGAATCGACGCTCGGGATACTAGAAGTGTCTTAGCGCGGAATCAACGAGATCTTTGGCCCGGCGGCGAATGAGATGTCGCGCGGGCGTGACTAGCCGTGCCGGATCGCTAAAGTTTGCGCCGCTTGAACGGGCGTAGACCCGTTGCGGGCCGAATGTCGGTCTGTCGATGGTGCACGGCGGGTACGCAAACGCGAACATTGGCGAAAAGGGCAGCACACGCCCTGGAAATGTCGCACGGGAAACGGAAGGCAACCTTATGTCTATGAATCTGTCGAAGCGGTCCGGTGGCAAGGGTCAGAAACTGCCGTACCGCACCCTGCTGGCGATCCCATTGGGCCTGCTCGCAGCAGCTGGCTGTTCCGGCGGTGGTTCGTCGGGAGCGCCAAACACCAGGGCGGCCGGTGCCAGCGCGCTTTACGCCAAGGGCGACCAGGCTTATCAGTCCGGCGACCGCGTCGCGGCGATCAAGGACCTTGAAGCCGCCGTCGCCGCCGACCCCAAGATGCTCATGGCACGCGAGCGCCTGGGTGACGCGTACAAGGATGTCGGCCGCTACGAAGACGCGATGGTCGAGTACCGCGAGCTGGCCCGACTCGATCCTTACGGGCCGACCAGCTACTACAAGCTCGGCGTGACGCAGCAGTTGCTCGGCCGATTGGAACCCGCGGCCGAGAACTATCAGAAGTCGCTCAAGCTCGATTCCCGCGAGTGGCGCAGCCGCATGAACCTGGGCCTGGTACGCCTGGCGCAGGGCAAGGTCGACGAAGCAGTCAAGGCGACCAAGCTCGCCACCGAGGCTGCCCCGAAGGAAGCCGACGCCTGGAGCAATTACGGCGTCGCGCTCGACGCCGGCGGCAATCCCGCCGATGCCGAGCAGGCCTACCGCATGGCGTTGACCCTTGCGGCGAACCAGCCGGGCACCATGCTCAACCTCAGCCAGAGCCTGCTGGCACAGAAGAAGTATGATCAGGTGTTGCCGGTGGTCGCCGAGGTGGTCAAGATCGAGGACTCGACCATGGCCCGGCGGATCTACGGTGATGCCCTCAAGGGGCAGGGAAAGACGGCCGAAGCCGACGAGCAGTACAAGAAGGCCGAGGCGCTCCGCGGGAAGTAACCCGCCGTCGCGTCCGGGCGATCGCGGACCTGCGCAGCTTGACTTACATCGACGCTGGGTCCGCGGTCGCCTCTGGAGTGGAGGCACCGCGGTTCGATGCCGATCCAGCCTTCCTTTTGACGGTGATCAGAACCTCCCGCATTGCGAACCCCGCCCCTGGAAATTCTCCGCCGCACCGACGACTGGGTCGCCGTCTCCAAGCCGGCAGGCCTCGCCGTGATTCCCGGTCGGGCTGAAACCGACAGCGTGCTCGAAGCATTGGGGCGTCAACTTGGACTTCCCTCGACCGGCTCAGCCGACCCGCGCGTTCGGGTCGTCCATCGTCTGGACAAGGAAACCACCGGCGTTCTGCTGTACGCCTTGAACACCGCCGCCCAGCGACACTTCTGTCACCAGTTCCAGAACAACACGATTCAGAAGCAGTACCTCGCGATCGTTGTCGGTCGGGTCGAACAGGACGAAGGGGACATCCAGACCCAGATCGGCGAGCATCCCGGCAGCGCCCTGAAGATGGCAGTCGTTCGGCATGGCGGGCGGCCGGCTCGGACGCTCTTCCGCGTCGAGCAACGCTATCGCCAGTTCTCGCTGGTTCGGCTGTTCCCCAAGACGGGTAAAACCCATCAGATCCGCGTTCATATGGCCCATCTCGGCCATCCGCTGGCGATCGACCACCTCTACTACGCCGGCCGGAACACCGACGGCCTCTTCCTGAGCCGTTTCAAGCGCGACTACCGGCCGACACGGGGCGACGACGAACGACCACTCATCAGCCGGCTGCCTTTGCACGCCGAGTCGCTGGCGTTCACGGATTTGAACGGAGAGCTGGTCACCTTGACCGCGCCGCCGCCAAAAGACATGCGGGCGGCAATCAATATGCTCACAAAGCACGGATAGGGACGGAACCCGCAAGTGGGTAGCTGGGAGTGGCGGTTAAGTGGGCTTACCCTTGTCGGCAGCGACCACGTCATTCGTCGCAGGAGCAGGCCTTGGAACGCTGCCCGTGTCCGCTTCCTTCCCGTCGTCTTCCAGTTCGTGCTGCTCGGCCTCTGTCGGCGCGTGGTATCCGCCTTTGAGCACGAAGATCCCCGCCAATACGTTCCAGAAGATCGTGACCAGGCGAATGCTCATGACCAGTGCGACCGCCTGGGCCACGGTGACGCCCCGGTGAATAGTCAGCTGCACCGCGAAGAACTCCATCACCCCGGCGCCCTGAGGGCTGATGGGAATCGCGCCGACCAGTGCGATCACCGGGACGATCACCCAGTAGTACAGCGGCGACAACGGCAGATGAAATGCCTGCCCGCTCATCGTCGCCGAGAGGATCGTGGTGACGTGCACCGGGAAGCTGCAGAGAAACGCCCAGATGATCACCCTCGGCTGTTTACCGTAGAGTTCCATCGCGTGAACAGCCTGGCCGACCTGCTTCTGCATGGGCAGTTTGCCCAGCAGCCAGTCAAGGCCGGTGCCGCGACGCAGTGCCGGCGTGTAGAACACCAGTAATCCGGCGGCAGTCGCAGTGACGACAATGCCCGCGGCGATCGCCACCTTGCGGCATTCGGGCACATGCCACTGGAACGCCGCAAGCACTCCGCCGAGAACGAAGAGTGCGAGCAACCCGATGATGCGATCGACGACAACCGTCAGAATCGCGCGGGTTCGGTGCTCTGAATACTTCGACGCGTAGTACGCCTTGGCCAGGTCGCCGCCGGTCGATCCGGGCATGAAGCTGTTGTAGAACGCCCCGACCATGTTGATGACAAACGTACGCGCCATGCCGATGCGGATCTGCTGCGACTTCAATAGCACGTGCCATCGATAGCTCGTCAGGAGATAGCTCAGCGGCATGAGCAGGATCGCGACGGCCAGGAAGCTCCAGTCCGCCTCGCGAACCATCCGGCTGACCCCGACTTCCACCAGCGGGTACGTGACGCGAATCGGGTCTCTGGTCACAACGGCGGCGGGGGGGATGATCTGCCGCTGCTTGCTGTCGCCGTCCTCCACCAACAGTTCGACGGCCGGCGACGGTAGATCACCCGCCGGACGCACCGCGATGAGCTTCCACTTGCGCGTTTTGCCCGACTGTTGCGGGTCGGCCGTTTCAACGGTTTTCCGGTCGGGAAGGGTCCAAAGGTCGGATCGAAGGACGGTGCGCTGGTCTGCATCGATGACGAACGTCGCGTCTTTCTCGCCGGCGTCGTTCCAGACGCGCACCTCCGACACCTGGAAATCAGGGCCGGGAGTGATCACCCGTACGCGGTCGTGGAAACGGATGTTCCAGAGCACGTAAGTGATCCCCACAATGGCAATCAGCCACCGCAGTATCGAGCCGATCCGACGCTTCTTCGGAGCACTCATGTGAGGGAGAAGGGGTCACAAAATCCAAGATCAGAATCCGCCCCGTCGGCGGAGGGCGGAAGTGTACGGGCGGGGAATTGGAAATGACAGCCGACCGAAGCACAAGGCGAGGGCATTTCGACGGGCGACGGCAAAACTGCTCGGCCACGTCCGCGAAATATCCGCGCAGCGCGCCACTCGCGGTCGCAGGTCGAATCAACTGAGCAGCCCGAATCGCCGGCTGCGATCCCGATCGGCTCGTCTCATGCGATGCTGCGGATTTTCAACGCGTCGAGAATCTTCGCTACCGATTCGTCAACGGTCAGCTTGTCGGTTTCCAGCACCAGGTCCGCGGCTGAAGGTTCTTCGAACGTCGCGCTCACGCCGGGGAAGCTGGCCATCTTCGCCTCGCGGGCGGCGGCCCATGCACCAGTGCGGTCGCGCTGTTCCGCGATCTGCGGATCGCACTTGAGGTAAACCGACACGCAGCGTTCACCGCCGATGACCTGCTTGGCCTTGACGCGCACCGCATCGTGCGGTGCGACAAAGGCGCAGATTGTCAGGATCCCTGAATCGTTAAAGAGCTTCGCCACCTCGGCGCTTCGGCGGAGATTCTCGCTGCGGTCGTCTGCGGTAAAGCCCAGGTCGCGGCACAGCCCTTGGCGCATATCCGGGCCATACAGCACCGTCACCGTGCGACCGGCTTCGAACAACACCTTTTCCAGCGCGTAGGCGATGGTCGCCTTGCCGCTGCCCGTCAGGCCGTACAACAGGACCGTCGCCCCCTTCTGCCCCAGCCGCTGTTCGCGCTCGGCGAGCGAGATCGAACTCGCCTTCTGCTTCAGCTTCCCGGCGACGGGCTCATGGCCCCAGTGGTCGCCGGCGGCGCCGCCTCGATCCTGCTGCTCCAGGATCATTCCGGCGCCGACCGTGCTGTTGGACAGCCGGTCGATAATGATGAACGCGCCGGTCGATTGATTCTTTCGATACGCGTCATGCGCCAGCGGCTGATTCAGGCTCAGGACGACGTGCCCGACCTCGTTCATCGCGATCTGATTCGACGCCTTCTTCTCCAGCGTATTGACGTCGACATTGTATCGCACTTCGGCGATCTCGCCGCCCACGGTCTTGGTCGTCTGCTTGATCCAGTAGGTCTTGCCCGGAACGAACGGCTTCTCGGCCATCCAGACCACCATCGCCTCGATCTGCGACGACACGTGCGGCTGATTCGCCGGGTGAATCAGCATGTCGCCGCGAGAGCAGTCGATTTCGTCTTCCAACGTGACAGTCACCGCCTGCGGGGCGAACGCTTCGTCCTGTTCGCCGTCGAACGTGACGATGCTGGCGACCTTGCTCTTCTTGCCGCTCGGCAGCGATACGACCTCATCTCCCTTGCGGATAATGCCGCTGGCAACGGTGCCGGCGAAGCCGCGGAAGTCGAGGTTCGGGCGGATGACGTACTGCACCGGGAAGCGCATGTCCTGCAGGTTCACGTCGGACGCAATGTGTACCGATTCCAGGTGCGCCAGCAGCGGGGGGCCCTGATACCACGGCGACTTCTCGCTCTTTTCGACGACGTTGTCGCCGTTCTTGGCCGACATCGGGATGAACTGCACGTCGGGAATGTCCAGCTTGGCAACAAACCCGGTGTACTCGGCCTTGATCTCTTCGAACCGCTCCTGGCTGAAGCCGACGAGGTCCATCTTGTTGATCGCGACGACCACGTGCTTGATGCCAAGCAGCGAGACGATGAACGAGTGCCGCCGGGTCTGCGACATGACGCCGTGCCGGGCGTCGATGAGGATGATCGCCAGGTGACAGGTGCTCGCGCCCGTCGCCATGTTGCGGGTGTACTGCTCGTGGCCGGGGGTATCAGCGATGATGAACTTGCGCTTGTCGGTGCTGAAGTACCGGTACGCCACGTCGATGGTGATGCCCTGTTCGCGCTCGGCCTTAAGGCCGTCGGTGAGCAGCGCCAGGTCGACTTCGCCGGCACCGGTGGTGCCGTGCTTAACCGAGTCCTTCTTCACCGCGGCGAGCTGGTCGTCGTAGATGCCCTTGGTGTCGTGCAGAAGCCGACCGATCAGGGTCGATTTGCCGTCGTCCACCGA
Organism: Humisphaera borealis; assembly: GCF_015169395.1. Taxonomy (GTDB): domain Bacteria; phylum Planctomycetota; class Phycisphaerae; order Tepidisphaerales; family Tepidisphaeraceae; genus Humisphaera; species Humisphaera borealis. The sequence goes on along the minus strand of NZ_CP063458.1, from coordinate 1,371,650 downwards.
CCCGCAAGTAAGGAACCGAAGAAGTTCCTTCTTCTGATGGCGGGCGAGGTAGGCGTTAATGTCTTCGTTAGCGAGATCGACTTGCATCATGACGTCTGTAGGGTGGGTTTCAGCCCACCGCACACCTTTGAGAATCAGAACCTGTTTTCAGGCAAACGGCTCAATACAGCGGATTGATTTGCGGCGCTTCGCCATGGGCACACAATCTGCGTTCGAATGCGATGCGGTGGGCTGAAGCCCACCCTACGGCTACGGCCGCGGCAACTCGAACATCAGAAGTAACCTTCCCGCTTCTTCTGCTCCATCGACCCCTGCTCGTCGTGGTCGATCATGCGGCCCTGGCGTTCGCTGTTGCGCGCCACCAGCATTTCTTCGATGATCTCCGGCAGCGTGGTTGCGTTGCTCTCGATCGCGCCGGTCAGCGGGTAGCAGCCGAGCGTGCGGAAGCGGACGCGCTTCATCTCCGGCTTCTCGCCGGGGCGGAGCCGCATGCGCTCGTCGTCCACCATCAGCATGGTGCCGTCGCGATAGACGACGGGTCGCTCGGCGGCGAAGTAAAGCGGCACGATCGGAATGTTTTCCAGGTGGATGTACTGCCAGACGTCCAGCTCCGTCCAGTTGGACAGCGGGAACACGCGGATGCTTTCGCCTTTGTTCACCTTGCCGTTGTACAGATTCCAAAGCTCGGGGCGCTGATTCTTCGGATCCCACTGGTGCATCTTGTCGCGGAAGCTGTAGACGCGCTCCTTGGCCCGGCTCTTCTCTTCGTCACGCCGGGCTCCGCCGAACGCGGCATCGAATCCGTACTTGTTCAGGGCCTGCTTCAGGCCCTCGGTCTTCATCGTGGTGGTGTATTTGTTGCTGCCCCAGTCGAAGGGGTTGGCACCGGCGGCGACGCCTTCGTGGTTGATGTGCTCGATCAGCTCAAACCCGTTCTCTTTGCAGTAGCGATCGCGGAAGGTGATCATCTCGCGGAACTTCCACGTCGTGTTCACGTGCATCAGCGGGAAGGGCAACCGGCCGGGGCTGAACGCCTTCTGCGCCAGCCGTACCATGCACGCCGAATCCTTGCCGATCGAATACAGCATGACCGGGTTCTGAAACTCGGCCGCCACCTCACGAATAATGTGGATGCTCTCGGCTTCGAGCTGCTTGAGATGCGTCAGGTTGTAACTGCTCATCGGATCCTTCTTCTCGGCGGTCGCTGTCGACCGCCCGTCTAAACGCCCTGACAACGGTAGTCGGCGTAATCGGCGGAGACTAGGGAACACGGTCCGCCGCCGCAAGGGATGGTAGTCATCTCGTGAAACCGGGAGCTGAAGCAACGCATCGAAGTCCGCGCCGCGACAGCGACCGCCGGCGGTTGCGCGGAGTCTCCCGTCGAGTCCGCACACGCCTACATCGGACGAAACGCTCCGCGGTATGAGGGAGCAAAAATGGGTGACTCACGTCAGAACGCCTTATCAACACCCGACTTCTGGAAACGCCGCCCACGGCGTGATAGCGTTCACGTTCGAGGCGACGACCGACACTGAATCTGCATACCGAGGAGGAGAACCATGCGACGCATCCTGACGGCTCTGCTGGCATTGATACCGGCTGCATCGGTCCTGGGCGGGGCGGCCGATAAAAAACTGGATGTCTATTGGATCGACGTCGAAGGCGGCGGCGGCACGCTGATCGTTACGCCGGCGGGGGAGTCGATCCTGATCGACTCCGGGAATCCCGCCGATGCCGGCAAGCCGCCGCGCGACTCGGCCCGCATCGTGAAAGTCGCCAAAGAGGTCGCCGGGCTGACCAGGATCGACTTCTTCATCCTGACTCACAACCACCGCGACCACTTCGGCGGGATCGCCGAAGTTGCCGCGCAGATCCCCGTCGGCACCGTTTACGACAACGGCGAGTTCCCCGGCGGCCGCGAACGCCCCTCGGCCGAGTACCTGGCGTTCAAGGCCGATAAGCGGGTCGTCCTGAACCCCGGCGACACACTGCCGCTCAAGAATCTCGACGCCGGCCCGAAGGTCAGCCTGACCTGCGTCGCCGCCCGCAAGGAGGTCATGAAGGCCCCGGCCGACGCCAAGACGACTAACTTCGAGAACCCCCGCCGCAAGCCCGACGATTTTTCCGACAACGCCAATAGCATCGCTTCGCTCATCCGCTTCGGCGACTGGTCGATGTTTGTCGGCGGCGACCTGACGTGGAACATTGAAGAGAAGCTCGCCGTGCCTGCCAACATCCTGGGGCAGGTCGATGTCTATCAGTCGACGCACCACGGCTTGGATGTCAGCAATAACCCGGTGGTGATCAAATCCGTCGCGCCGACGGTGGTGGTGATCACCAACGGGTCGACCAAGGGGTGCATGCCTGAGATGGTGCAGACCGTCCGAACAACCGACTCGATCGTCGGGATCTATCAGCTGCACCGGAACGAACGCAAAGGCGAAGAGAAGAACAACGTGCCGGACGAGTTCATCGCCAACCCGAAGAAGGAATGTGATGGAAACTACATCAAATGCGCCGTCGCGCCGGACGCCAAGGCGTACACCCTGACCGTGCCGGCGACGAAGCACGAGCAGAAGTACGACACGAAGTAGCTCTATGTAGGGTCCGCCTTGGCGGACGCGACGCATCACGCACAATTCATGACTGGCCCCGAACGACTGGCCTCGAACAACGCGTCCGCCAAGGCGGACCCTACAATCATTCATATGCCACACGTCTCCATCGCCGACGCTCTTAAAGGCAAGCCCTCCGTTGACACCGATGTCACGCTCAAGGGCTGGATCCGCACCCGCCGGGATTCCAAAGGCGGGTTCTCGTTTCTCGCGATCAACGACGGGTCCTGTTTCGACAACATCCAGGTTGTCGCCGACGGGAAGCTGCCCAATTACCAGCAGCAGATCATGCATCTGACGGCCGGGTGCTCGGTCGTGATCGACGGCAAGCTCGTCGCCAGCCAGGGGAAGGGACAGTCATTCGAAGTGCAGGCGGCGAACGTCGAAGTGCTCGGTATGGTGGACGACCCCGACACCTACCCCATCTCGCCGAAGCAGCACAGCTTCGAGTACTTGCGCGAAGTCGCGCACCTGCGGCCGCGAACCAACACCTTCGGCGCCGTCGCCCGCGTGCGGCACTGCCTGAGCCAGGCGGTCCATCGCTATTTCCACGAGAACGGATTCCTCTGGATCCACACGCCGATCATCACCACCTCCGACTGTGAGGGTGCCGGGCAGATGTTCAAGGTGAGCACCCTGGACCTGGCGAAGATGCCGCGTACTCCCGACGGCCAGATCGACTACTCGCAGGATTTTTTCGGTAAGGCGGCGAATCTCACCGTCTCGGGTCAGCTCGACGTCGAGACCTACTGCATGGCGTTATCGAAGGTCTACACCTTCGGCCCGACCTTCCGTGCCGAGAACAGCAACACGCCGCGCCACCTGGCCGAGTTCTGGATGATCGAGCCCGAAATCGCGTTCGCCGACCTCAAGGCCGACGCTGACCTGGCCGAGTCGTTCCTGAAGTACATCTTCAAAGCGGTCCTGGCCGAGCGGCAGGACGACATGAAGTTCTTCGCCGAGCGGATCGACAAGACCTGCATCGGCCGGCTGGAGAAGTTCGTCGAATCGAGCTTCGAGCGCATCACCTACACCGATGCGATCGCGATCCTGGAGAAAGCCGTCGCCGGCGGAAGGAAGTTCGAGTTCCCGGTGAAATGGGGCATCGACCTTCAGACCGAGCACGAGCGCTTCCTGACCGAAGAGCACATCGGCAAGCCGGTCGTGGTGATGAACTATCCGAAGGAGATCAAGGCGTTCTACATGCGGCTGAACGACGACGAAAAAACCGTCGCCGCGATGGACGTGCTGGCCCCCGGCATCGGCGAGATCATCGGCGGATCACAGCGCGAAGAGCGGCTGGACGTCCTCGACCGCCGGATGATCGAATCGCACCTCGATCCCAAGGCCTACTGGTGGTACCGCGACCTGCGGCGGTACGGCACGGTGCCCCATGCCGGGTTCGGACTGGGCTTCGAGCGGACCATCATGTACGCGACAGGAATGGCAAATGTGCGCGACGTGATCCCGTTCCCACGGACGCCGGGGCATGCGGAGTTCTAGGCTTTGTCGATAGACAAGCTGACTCTGGGTGCCATGGGCTGACGTACTCGTCTGCCCGTGGCGTCGTTCCTGCAGGGAGGCGGACACGGGCAGCGGAGTACCGCAGCCCATGGCACCCGGAATTTCGTTTCCCGCCGCGGTTTTGCCGGCCGGAGGCCTGCCCGTCGGAGGATGGGATATCTACGGCTTCAGCGCTTTCTCGATCACGCCCGCCACCTCGGCCGCCAGCACTTTCGACCCCGCCGGTGAATAGTGAACGTTCTTCGGCAACTGGATCTCAGCGAGCCTGGGTTTGGCAAAGGCGTTCAGGTCGTTGATCTGCACGCCTTGCTCCTTCATCACTTTCTCGGCGACGAGGTTGTACTTGGCGTCGTCGCCGGCCTGGCGGCCGGTCGTTCCTTCGGGCACCGGTGTGGTGGCACACCAGATCAACTTGGCACCCGTTGCCTTCAGCTTGGAAACCAGCTCCCGGAGGTTCTTTTCGTATTGCTCCGGCGAGGCCAGTTGCTTGCCTTTGGCAACATCGACCATCGTGCCCTTGTCGTCCACGTACTTGAGATCGTGCAGACCCCAGTTGAAGTGGATGACATCCCACTTCTTCGCCGGCCCGCCCGTCGGGCTGCCTACGGCGAGCCACTTATCGAGCTGCGCCAGACCGGTGGCCGTCGGACCGCAGTTCGTCGGCGGGCGATGAACGTTGGCCTTGCCCTTGAGCAGCTCGCGCACGTCGAGCGTGTAGCCCATGGAAATCGAATCGCCGATCAGCAGGACACGGGGCAACTTCGGATCGTCCTCAACCTGCGCTAGCGCCGGGCTGGGCTTGGCGGCTGGCTTTTTCGCGGCGGGCTTCTCGGTGGGTTTCTTCGGCGTTGAATCGGCGGACACGATACCGCCCATCGCCAGCACCATCGCTACAACGCCTGTCCATTGCATCTTACGCATTGATCAATTCTCCGATGTCAGTTCCGTGTTTCTGTAGGACGTCCTGGGTGGCATGGGCAAATGTACTCGCTTGCCCATGCCACCCGATCGAGCCATTCAATCTTCGATAGCGAACCTGTCTCGCGACGAAATCTACTTCGCTACATCGATCTTGAAAGGTAACGCCGGAAGCCCGTCTTTATTGAACAGGTTGGCCCAGGTGTGCCGCGCCGCCAGGGCATACGTGACCGATTTGGGCTGGGCGGTGGTCTTGCTTGAAACGACAACCGCGTCACCATCAATCACCGCGTCCGCCCAGACGTACTTGCCGTCGGCCCCGGCGATTGCGAAGCCCTGCAGCTTGTCACCATGCTTGAACGCCAAGCCCTGGCCGATGTGATCGAAGCTGATGCGAATCTTGCCGCCATCGATCGTGTGCGACTTGTACTTTGGTCCGTAGATTTCGACCTTCCTGCCGTACACGGCGCCGAGCGCGACGCGTGCCGAGCGTGCGCCGTAGCCCGACTTGTTGGTCGGGTGGGTCATCGGCCCCAGGTCGCTCGAGATCGCCATGTACGTGTTCGGGTGCTCCATGATGCGAACGTGCAGTTCGCGATACGCGCCGTCCGCAGGGACGGCCGCCGGCAGCGGCTCGAACTTGTCGGCCTTGTCGGTGACGGGCTCGGTCGGGTCCCAGGCACACCCCAGGCCACTGGGCTTTTGAACGTAGATGAACGCGAAATCCTGGCCCCATTCCTTGCGCCAGCCTTTGATCAGCGCGCCCATGAGCACGTACTGATCGACACCGGCGACCGCCGTGCCGCTTTCGCCCTGGTCCCACAGCACGCCGCGAATGGCATGGGGCATCATCGGGCGGATGTGTGCCTCGTAGAGATGCCCGGCCTTGCCCTCCTTGCCGCCGCGAACAGCGCCCGGCGGTGTCGGGGCTTCCGGCTTGCGTGGCGGATTCTTCTTGGCCGCTTTAGCGGCTTCAACATCTTTCTCCCACCTGGCCAGCGCGACTTCGTACGCCTTCTGCTGCTTGGCGGGGTCATACGTCTTAGCGGACTCGGCGATCTGGCCCTTAACCGCCTCGTCGCTGCGAAGCGCGTCTTCCGACAGCCAGTGACCCGACGGCGTACCACCCACCGCACCGACCATCAGGCCGACGGGCACGTTCAGTTCCTTCTGCAGGTTCACCCCGAACGCGAACAGGATCGCCGAGAATCCCGGGAGCGACTTGGGATCGGCCTCGGCCCACTTGCCGTTGCCTTTGAGAATGCGAATCGTCGGGTAGGTCGCCTCGGCGAGCTTGGCCAGGACCGGGTCGTTCTTGGCGTAGCTGCCGACGGCACCGGCCATGTTCGACTGCCCGGAGCCGACCCATACCTCTCCGACCAGCACGTTTTTAATGGCCAGCTTGTTCGTGCCCGAGACCGTCATCTCGTCGGCCGCACCACCGGCTTTGAGCGCATCAAGCTCGACGCGCCACTTGCCGTCATTGCCGGCGGTTGCCTCCTTCTGCTGGTCGCGGAACTTGACGGTGACCTTCTCGCCGGCCGTCGCCGCGCCCCAGATGGGCACCTTCCGGTCGGCCTGCAGGACCATGTGGTCGCTGAGGACGTTGGGCAGCTTCACTTCGGCATTCGCCGGCGAAGCCAAAGCCGTGACCATCAGGATGCCGCCGAACGATGCCAAAGCCCGCTTTCTCACAGTTCCTCCAGCGTCAGGTGTAGTTCGCTTCAAGATCGGAGCCAATGTCGGGAGCCGCCGGTATACGGTAATGCTGGCGCGTCGCCGCGTTGAATACTGCCGGCATTTCAGATCCGTACCGGGGCGTTTCGGCACCACACAGACCAGCAGACCTGATCAGGGCTGACCGGTTCCGGCTCGTTTGCCGGTCGTCAGATGCGGGCTACGGTGTTCCTTGAAGACGTTTGCCGTCCGACATCCGTTTCAATGGAGTTCGCCCATGAAGACCGCGTCAGCCCGCCGTGAATCTTCCCGCTTGGCCGCCGCGGTTCTCGAAAGCCTGGAAGACCGCAGGCACTTTAACGTCACGGTCAACGGCACCGCCGGCAATGACGTGATCAACGTCAGCCAGCAGGGTTCGGCGATCAAGGTCACGCTCAACGGCGTTACCACCACGTACGCCAACCAGCCCGTCTTCGCCGTCACCGTCAACGGCCTGGCCGGCAACGACCAGATCGCCGTCTCGGAGCTGATCACCATCCCGGCGTTCCTCAATGGCGGCGACGGCAACGACACCCTCAAGGGCGGCAACGGCCCGGACACCCTCGACGGTGGTGCCGGCAACGACCTGCTCCGCGGCTCCGGCGGCGGCGACACCCTTCGCGGCATGAGCGGCGACGATACCCTCCTGGGCGGGTTCGGCGACGACATCCTCTACGGCGGACAGGGCAACGACTACGTGGACGGCGAGCAGGACAACGACTACGTCAACGGCAACGGTCAGGCCGACCCGATCGGCCCTGTCATCATCAATGCCAACCTGCAGCGGGTGACCTTCTCCACCGGTTCCACGGCGGCTCCCAGTCCGGCCTTCTCGACCGCTTCGACAGCGATGAGCCTGACCAAAACGACCTCCGTCAGTTACGCGATCTTCTACACCGACAACGACACCTGCCGCGGCGGCGACGGCAACGACACGATCGAAGGCATGGGCGGTACCGACGCGGTGTACGGCGACGGCGGCGACGACGTCGTCTACGGCAACGCCGGCAATGACCGCGTATACGGCGGGGCGGGTAACAACTTCCTCCTCGGCGGCGACGGCGACGACGTCCTGGTTTCGATCGGCGGCGGTACCAGCGACCGCCTCTGGGGCGAAAAGGGCATCGACAGCTTCTGGATGGATGATGCCCGCACCACCGAACTGAACATGGACGGCGACACAGCCGAGTATGCCGGCAGTAACTTCCATTTTGTCAGCCAGTTCGAGAACAACGTCATCCGCAACAACGGCCAGACGCTCCAGGAACGGCCGAGCAAGGTGCTCGTCGGCCAAAACCTGATGGACCCGATCGCGCTCGCCCCGTACGTCAGCTTCCGCGACCGGCCGCTGTTCGGCGCGGCCGGCATCAGGATGAACGACATCCGCCAGGGCGACGTCGGCGACTGCTACTTCGTCGGCGGCCTGTCGGCGACCGCCAAGGTAAATGCGAACCGCATCCGCCAATCGGTCGTTGATCTCGGCGACGGCACCTACGCCGTGCGGTTCTTCAGGAGCGGCGTGGCGAGTTACTACCGCGTCGACGGCGACCTGCCGGCGGTCAACGGAACACCCAAGTACGCCAAGCTCGGCAACGGCAACTCGATCTGGGTTGCGATCATGGAAAAGGCGTTCGCCTACCACCGCTACTTCGACGGCGGCACCTACGCGATCCTGGAGTTGGGCCGATCCAGCGAACCCTTCGATGCCCTGGCCGCGCAGAATGCCGACTTCTGGGGCACCAGCGGCACCAACGTGCTCGCATCGATCGCCAGCCAGATGAATCAGGGCCGCGCGGTGGTGGCGTCGTCGATCAACGCGCTGCCCAACGGCCTGCCTTACGTCAACCAACACCTGTACGTGGTCAACAGCGTCGATACGGCCGGCGGCACGATCACCGTGCGAAACCCCTGGGGCTACGACGGCGCCGGCAACGACGCCAACCCGCAGGACGGGTACTACACCTTCACCGCGAGCCAGTTCTTCACCTACTTCAAGAAAGCCACCTGGGCAAAGGTGTGAGTGGCGTACCGGCACCCGCTTCGTGAGTGTAGCTCTGTCACCCTGAGGTACTCGGAAAGGCCTTGCAGACCGCGGCCGAAAGCGTTGGACGTCGGATCGCTTTCCGACGTCCGGTGCATTGCGCCTGGCGGTTCAAGGTCCTTCGGAGTACCGCAGGATGTTGACTCTCTTCCCCGCTTTCGCCCGCCTACTTCGCCACCCGCCCCAGCCCAAACTGATCCCCCGTCTTCACGACCTTCCCGCCGCCGAAGTGCACTTCCACCATCTTCTCGCTGTGGACCGGTCCGCCCTTTTCGTCGGCCAGGGTGGCGACAATCTTCTTCGTCGCGACGTCGATCACTTCACCCGTGCTGGGGTAGGCATACTTGCCGTCGAGGCTGAACGTCACCCAGCCCGGCTGCTCGCGCAGTGGAATGCTCACCGTCTGCCTCGGCGGAATGGTGGCGGTCATCGGCGTCAGGTCGAAAACGTGCAATCGCTGGTTGTAGGCGTCGCACACCCACGCCTCTTTCTCGTCCGGCGTCAGACCGACGCCATGGCTCGGGCAGCCATGCCGCTTGACCGGACCGATCTTGAAATCCTGAACTTCGACGCGATGGAGCTTCTTGCCCGTGGCAATGTCGCCGATCTCGAACCCGAGCAGGTCGTTGACGTTGACGAACGCGAGCGTCTGTCGGCCGTTGACGGTGAACGGGCGGATCGGCTTGGCGAACGGTCCGACCTGGCGGATGGTCTTGTTCGTCGCCGTGTCGACAACCTCCAGCAGCGGCGACTTGAGCCCGGCGAGGTACGCCTTGCTTCCGTCCAGGCCGACGACCGTATTGTGGGCGTTGCTGTTGGGGGTGATCTTCGTGATCACGTCGCCCGTCATCGCATCGACCACGTTCCAGTGCGCCTTCTCGAACGACGGCAGATAGATCGCCTTACCGTCCGGCGTCATCGACATGCGATCGCAGCCGCCTTCGTACGGCTTTTCCCAGAGGATCTTGTCGGTGGTTAGGTCGAAACAGGTGAGCGTCTTGATCGTGCTGACGTAGAGCCGCCCGGTAGCTGACGAAGCACAGACACCTTTGACGTTGATCGGCTTACCCTTGTCATCGACGCCGGCGGCGGGAATGCGGCGGACGAACTTGTGACCGGCCTCGATGTCGAACACCAGAACGCCATGCCCGCCAAACTCCAGGTAGTCGCGGATGCCCGGCACGGCGACGTAAAGGTATCGGCCGTCGGCTACCAGCGCCGCCGAGGCCGGCACGCCGAGGAATAGTGCTAGAAGGCCGATCAGGACGTGTTTCATTCTCATGCAAACTCCGCGTTCTAGTGGCATGGGCATTCACCCCGTCTCCGGCATGAACGTCTGCATCGCGACGCCGTCGAACGGTACCGATTCGCCGCGCACCTGATGCAGGTGCAGTTCGATATTCTTTGCACCCCAGTCGTACAGCTTTCGAATCAGCCCCGGACGGGCGGCGGGCGCCAGGAACAGCGGCGGCGTCGTTCCGCCGCGACGGGTCAGTTCCGCGGCGATCAGGGAGGCGGCGGCGTCGTCGTCGGTCATGATGCCAGGGCCGAGCATGTTGCTGGCCGGATGGTTGATCGACGCCAGCGCACCGTTTAACTCGCCGTTGCCCACCGGCGACACCCACACGCTCCAGACACCGGCCTTGTTCTCGATCATGTGCCGCCAGTCATGATCCCGGCGGATTCGGCTGACCTTCCACTCCAGGGCGGCGATCGCGGGCACGTCGGCGGCGACTGCCGGTCGCACGCGCGACCGATCGACGCCGTCCAATCCGGCGACGACGCGCTCGGCGGGGATGATCATGTCGTGGTAGATCGCCCGCGGGCTGAAACCGGCGCGGGTGTAGAGCGAGAACGAATCGAGGTTCATCGCGCTGGAAACCAGCCGAATGGGCTTGCCCTCGGCGTCGGCGAGGTCGGTGATCGCCTTGAGCAGCCGGCCGGCGACACCTCGACCGAAGTAGTTCGGATGGGCGTTCATGATGCCCAGTGAATAGTGCGTCTGCCGCGCGTGATAGAAGCACGACCCCATCAGCCGACCGGTTCGCGGCTCGACAGCGACGATACACCGCCCTGGGTCCATCGCTTCGTAGATGTCCCAGAATACCCGGCAGGTTTCCGGCCCGCGATTGAAGATTGGCGGCTTACCGCTGGAGCGGTACCAGTAGTTGGTGGAAATGCAGATCAGCTCGGCGATCTCGTCCTGATCGTCGAGGGTGGCATGACGGAGGATGGGTTCGGTTTTGGAGGACATGAGGAACATGGGTAGCGAAGGTAACGCCGCTCGACTGCCACTTTTAACACGAAGGGCACGAAGACACGAAGTAGAAGCAGAAATGATCGCGTCCGTTCAGAATAGTTCCTTCATGACGGCTCCGAGAACAGAACGCCGATGCGGTGATCGTCGCCGCATTCGGCCTGAAGGGCCGGGATCGCTCAGCCCAGAGCAACGCCCTGGGTTCCGACGATCCGAAACGATGCGGGCTGAAAGTCCGCGATGCGCGACGTCCGAGCGGGTCGATCGCGGCCCTTCAGGCCGCACGGATTGCATCACAATGACCCGGGGCGTTGCCCCGGGCTGAGCGATTCCGACTCTTCAGGCCGAAGAGCGGAATCTATCCGTATTCACAATCCCGGTGTGCGGCCTTCAACCTCATGAGAAACTTGGGAGTGAAACCAAACCTTCAGGTCGAGTTGGAGCGGGTGCAGCACCTTAATCCACGTTCCGGAACTCCGCCGTGGCCAATAGCGCCTGGCAATACGCCGTCAGGATCGGCTTACTCGATTCCTTCGTACCACCGCCAATGAATGCGATACCCAATTTCAATTCCTCGGCGTCGGGTTCCCGGCTGAAACACAGGAGGAAGGCGCTGCGTACCTGCGATGCCGGGTCCTTCTCGCCGGCGATCCGATTGGCCAGGCCCGCCGCCCGCGCCTTCACGAACGGGCCGTTCATCAGATAGAGCGCCTGTGGCGGTACGTTCGTGGTCTGCCGATCGCCGGTGACGAGGCTCGGCTCGGCGAAATCGAACAGGTCGAGCACATCGGGCAACGTGTCGCGCAACACCGGCAGGTACACCGATCGATGCAGCGAGCCGTCCAGATCCTTCGGGATCTTCGGGTCCAGCCCGATGAGCGAGATCGGCCGATCGCCGATCTCTTTGGCCACCAGTGAACCGGCCGGCCGCGATTCGTTCAACTCTCCGGAGACGGCGAGCATGCCGTCGCGGATCGCCTCGGCGTCCATCCGCCGCTTGGGGAAGCGCCAGAGCAGACGGTTGTCGGGATCCGCCTTAAAGGCCGCCGGGTCGTACGTGGACGACTGGCGATAGGTGCGCGACAGGACGATCTCGCGGACGAGCTTCTTCACCGACCAGCCGCCAGCGACGAACCGGACGGCGAGGTGATCGAGCAGTTCCGGATGGCTCGGGCGTTCTCCGCTGAAGCCGAAGTTGTCGACCGTCGCGACCAGCCCCGCGCCAAAGAGATTCCGCCAGACGCGGTTGGCCATCACGCGGGCGGTCAGCGGGTTGTCGGGGTGGGTCAGCCAGCGGGCGAACTCCAGTCGGCCGCTGCGGTCGGCGGGAAGCTTCGACAGACTTTCGATCTCGATCACGCGGGGGAAGCCGCGCGGCACCGGCTTGCCCGGCCGGGCGACGTCGCCGCGTTCCATGAACGGAGCATCGGCGATGCGTGCGCCGTCCGTCACGCCCATCGCCAGGGGCAGTGGCGCGCCGTTTTCGTCCACCTTTTCGAGCTGGCCTTCAATCCCGCCGCTGGTCCAGAAGATCCGCAGAGCATCGGTGATCGAGTAAAACTTTTCCGGGTCGCCGCCGGTCATGGAAGCCCGCATGGCCGCGGCTCGGCGGTCGGCGTCTTCCTTCTTCAGGTCGGCCAGTTGCTTTTTGAGCTTCTCGACCTGCTGCGGCGGAATGCCGGCGTGAAAGATTGGCGCGCCAGCGCCCTTCGGCAGCACCAGCGGATCGCCGGCGATGCGATTCGACGGTGTGACGTACGTGCCGAAGAACGTGCGCGTGCTGCCGAAAACGCCGGCCAGCGCGTAGTAGTCCTGCATCGAGAACGGGTCGAACTTGTGATCGTGGCACCGGGCGCAGGCCACGCTGTTGGCCAGCACGGCGCGGGTGACGGTGTCGATCTGTTCGTCCACCAGGTCGGCGACGAACTGCCTGGGGTCCGCTTCGTCCAGGTTCTTCGGCCCCAGCGCCAGGAACCCGGTTGCGATAAGCAGCCTCGCCCGTTCCTTGTCATCGCTTGCCGGCAGCAAATCACCGGCGATCTGTTCGGTTAGAAAGCGGTCATACGGCACATCGTCGTTGAACGCATCGATCACGTAGTCGCGGTAGCGGAACGCGTACGGGAAGGAGATGTTGGCCTCTTTGCCGCTGGATTCGGCGAAGCGGGCGACATCGAGCCAGTGGCGGCCCCAGCGCTCGCCGAACCGCGGCGACGCGAGCAGCGCGTCGACTTCGGTCTCAATCGCCTTTTCTACGCCGTCAACTCTGCCGCGGGCAGAAAAAGCGGCAAGTGCTTCTGGCGACGGCGGCAGACCGACCAGGTCGTAATGCAACCGGCGCAGGAACGTCCCCGGGGCGGCATGGAGTGACGGCTTGAGATTGGAAGCCTCGAGCTTCGAAATGACGAAGGCGTCGATTTCATTCCTTGCCCAGGGGGGAATACTGATCGCCGGTGGGGCGACCGCCACCGGCTTCTGATAGGCCCAGAACTTGCGGCCCTCTTCCACGGTGACCGGCGGACGGGCGGCCGTGACGGTGCCGGCCGCTTCCTTGCGCGGGTCCGGTGCCCCCATGGAAATCCAGGCCTTGACGTCGGCAATCACCGCAGGCGGCAGCCGATCCTTCTTCGGCGGCATTTTCAGATCGGAATTGGTGTGGCTGATCGCGGTCAGCAGGAGGCTCTGCTCCGGTTTGCCGGGCACCACCGCCGGGCCGGTGTCACCACCGGCGCGCGTCTTCTCGCGCGAATCGAGGAGCAGTCCGCCATTGGATTTGCCCGTTTCGACCGAATGGCACTTGTAGCAATGCTTGACCAGCACCGGACGGATCCTGGATTCGAAAAATGCGATCCCCTTGGCGTCGTCAGCGACCATCGCGTCGGCGGCGGCAACTGATGATGCAATTCCGAGAAAACAACAGAAGAGTGCTAGCCTTACGAGGTTCGATCTCACCACGAAGTCACGAAGATTACGAAAAAATCTAATTCTCTTCTTTGTGATCTTTGTTGATACCCCCGCGCGCATCAGAGAAAGCCACAGAGGCACAGAGGCACAGAGGGCCAATAGCATCCGCCGATTTTCTGCGAATCCATCCCGACTTCCCGCAAAGCAGCACATCGGTCGAAAACCCCTCTGTGTCTCAGTGCCTCTGTGGCTTCTGTCTTCTGCTGCGGCTTGGCCGCACTGTGTGCGCTCGTGTTGAAACGGGGAACTCAAGAGGCTTACGAGCCTGGGCGCTGTGTCGGAGACGCAGAAGCAGCGGTTTTCCATCGGAGTTCCTCGTTCGCGATGTGATGCACTTGCTACAGCGTATCGCTCACGATTTTCTGTGCCTCGGCAACGATCAACTGCAGGTGAGTGTCGCTCTTGAAGCTCTCGGCATAGATCTTGTAGATGTTTTCCGTCCCCGACGGCCGGGCGGCGAACCAGCCGTTGGCTGTTGTGATCTTTAGTCCGCCGATGGACGCGTTGTTGCCGGGGGCCTTGGTCAAGCGTGCCAAAATGGGATCGCCGGCCAGATCGGTCGCCTTCACGGCCTCGGGCGACAGCTTCTGCAGCCTGGCCTTCTGGTCCGGCGTGGCCGGGGCGTCGATGCGGGTGTAGTAGGGCGTGCCGAACTTCGCCGTCAGTTCCTTGTAGTGCACGCCGGGGTCTTTGCCGGTGACGGCCGTGATCTCCGCCGCCAGCAGCGCCAGGATGATGCCGTCCTTGTCGGTGGACCACACCGTACCATCGCGGCGGAGCATGCTCGCCCCCGCGCTCTCTTCCCCGCCGAAGCAGACTGAGCCGTCATACAATCCCGGCGCGAACCACTTGAATCCGACCGGCACCTCGTACAGCGTTCGCTTCAGGTCGGCCACCACGCGATCAATCAGGCCGCTCGACACCAGCGTCTTGCCTACTGCCGCCGACGTCGGCCATTGCGGGCGATTGCCCAGGAGGTAGCGGATCGCGACGGCCAGGTAATGATTGGGGTTCATCAGGCCGGCCGACGGCGTCACGATGCCGTGCCGATCGGCGTCGGGGTCGTTGCCGAATGCGACCTGGTACTTGTCCTTCAGTTTCACCAACCCGGCCATCGCGTACGGGCTGGAACAATCCATGCGGATCTTGCCGTCGTGGTCGACGCTCATGAACGAAAACGTCGGGTCGACCCTGGTGTTGACGATATCGATGTTCAAGCCGTAGGTGTCGCGGATGGGTCCCCAGTAGGGGGACGATGCGCCGCCGAGCGGATCGGCCCCGAGCTTGAGGCCCGAGCCGCGGATCGCGTCCATGTTGATCACGCTCGACAGGTCGCGAACGTAGGGCTGAACCAGATCCTGCTGGTGCGTGGTGGCGGCCTTGAACGCGGCTTCGAGCGAGATGCGCTTCACGCCGGCGTTGCCGCCTTTGAGCAGTTCGTTGGCGCGGTCCTGCACCCACTTGGTGATGTCGGTGTCGGCCGGGCCGCCGTTGGGCGGGTTGTACTTGAAGCCGCCGTCCTGCGGCGGGTTGTGCGACGGCGTGATGATGATGCCGTCGGCGAGACCGGTCTTGCGTCCCTTGTTGTGCGTCAGGATGGCATGCGAGACGACCGGGGTGGGCGTCACGCCGTCGCCGGCCTGCAGGATCGTCTCGACCCCGTTGGCGGCGAGCACCTCAAGCGCCGACCGCTGCGACGCCGCCGACAAAGCGTGGGTGTCCTTGCCCATGTAGACCGGGCCGTCGATGCCCTTGCCCTTGCGGTACTCGCAGATCGCCTGGGTGATCGCCAGGATGTGTGGCTCGGTGAGGGTGCCGTCGAGCGAGGTGCCGCGATGGCCGCTCGTGCCGAAGCTGACGGCCTGCCGGGGGTCGCTGACATCGGGGGTGCGTTGGAGGTATTCGCGCTCGAGCTTGGCGACGTCGATCAGGAGTTCCGCGGTCGCCGGCTTGCCGGCCAGAGGGTGAAGTGCCATGGGGCGGAAGGTATCGCAGGGGCGCGGGCAAATCGAGTGGCTGAAAAGCCGAGAAGCCCGCCGGCCTGACCCACCGGCGAAGGAAAACAGCGCGACGTCACGATCGTGATGCCCGACGCGGGGAGCGGAGATTTAGTCGTTGCATATACCATACATTAAGCTAACATATATGTCAAGGAGAGGAGGGCGTCGGTTCGTGAGAAAGGCTCGGACGCTGCGGTGTGACAGGCTCGATGGCCGACGCTCGGGTTCGTTCGGCCACCTTGGGTTCGTTCGGCAATGTCGGGTTCGTTCAGCGAAGTGAGGTCGATCTGGTGCCACAGGTCGCCGGTACGCCGGAGACCCGTGCCGACGGTCGGTCCGCGCACGGGTCTGCGGGGTACCGCCGACCCGTGGCACCACGCGATCTTGGGTTCGTTCGGCAATCTCGGGTTGCTCGACGGGTTGCCGTTGTTCGGATGCTTCTTGCTCATTGGGACACTCCTTGCGTTGGCCATTATGGCCTTCGTTCGGCGCGCCCACTATTTGGGGGGAAGTCCATCGTTTGGCGAAGTCGGTCTTGGGTTCGTTTGGCAGAGTGTGAAAGGGACATGCCGTGTCGGGCATCGCACAGAACGTGCACCTGCGGTGCGACCGCTAAACGGTCGCGATTGCTTCTTCCCTTGGACACGCTCGTTTACTTCGCCGGGCGATACGTTGCCCCATTGTCCGGCGGCATGGACTTGTGCCACGCGATCGCCGCGGCGGTCAGGGTCTGGACGCGGGCGGGGTCCTTCCCGGCGAGGTTGACCGTCTCGCCGCGGTCGGTTTCGAGGTCGTAAAGCTGCGCATTGGAGCCGTCGTAGTCGCACAGCAGTTTCCACTTGCCGTCGCGGACGGCCAGGTCGGGCAGGTTGGTAATGCCGCCGAAGTCGCCTCGGTCCGGCGGTCGGCGGAAGAACAGCGGCTTATCGCGAGACCGCTCCGACTGGCCCAGGAGGACATCAGCCATGGAAACGCCGTCGTATTCCACGCCTGCCGGTGGCGTAGTGCCCGTGATCGCAAGGATGCTCGGGGCCAAGTCGATCGCCGCCAGGAACGAGGTCTTGTTGACGCTGCCGGGGGAAATGCTCTTGCCGGCTCCGGAATGTTTCATGAGCCCGGGGCCCCAGGCGATCAGCGGCGATCGGACGCCGCCTTCGTACAGCATTCCTTTGCTGCCGCGAAAGGGGCCGGCGCTGCCCGCGCCCGGCTCGGGGCCGTTGTCGGAGCAGACCAGGATCAGCGTGCTGTCGCGAAGCCCGGCATCGGCCCGGATGAAGTCGAACAGAATGCCCAGTTGCCCGTCCATGGTGCGGAGCACGCCGTTGTACAGCGCCTGTTTCTTGCCGTCGCCGCGTTGCGCTTCGGGCGGGAAGAACGGGGAATGGACGTCATCCGGCCAGAGATTAACGTAGAAGGGCGTACCGGCGGCGGAGGACTTCTTGATGAACTCGATCGCCGCCGTCGTGTACGACGCGGTGATCTTGGCGCGGTCTTCCCAGGTGATCGGGCCATGGCCGAGCAGGTCGGAGCCGAGCGCGTGTTTCTTCGGCGGTTTGCCGTCAAACGCATTACCGAGTGGAAGCAAGCGCGGGCCCAGGCCTTCGAAGTTGGTGAGCGACGCGTCGAAGCCATACTCGGTGATCAGTGGCGCTTCGCCGACGTCGCGCTGGCCGCCCATGTGCCACTTGCCGAAGTGTCCGGTCGCGTAGCCGGCACCTTTAAGCGTGCGGGCGAGCATGGGCGCTTTAGGGTCGAGCCACTGGGCGACGCCCCGGTCGTCGTTGTTCTTGCGGTTGTTCAGGAACGAGGTGATCCGCCAGCGGTGCGGATACTGCCCGGTCGAGAGGGCCGTTCGCGACGGGGAGCAGATCGGCGAATTGACGTAGAACTGCTCAAAGCGAAGTCCTTCGGCGGCCAGGCGGTCGATCTGTTCCGTTTTGACCGCCTTGTTGCCGAAGCAGGAGAAGTCGGCCCAGCCCATGTCGTCGATCAGGACGAGGATGACATTGGGCTTGGCAGTCGCGGCAGCCGCCGGCCGCGCTCCGAACGCCGACAGCAGGATGAACAGAAGGGCAAAGGCACGCATGGCTTCTCCGCAGGGTCAGGACGATCGATGAACTTGTCGAATCGACATCTACGACGCCCCGGCGGCTGAAAAATTGCGCGGGCCGGCGCGATCACTTAACAGGAGCACGGAATCTGTCGGCATCGTCGGGAAACCAGCTTTCAGATTCCAACCCGTAGCCAGCGGACTGATCCTCCGCTATCACAGCGGCCCACATGACCAGCACCACTGCAAAGAGTTACGACGCGATCGTCATCGGCTCGGGACCGAACGGTCTTGGGGCGGCGATCGAACTGGCACGCAACGGAAAATCCGTCATCGTCTACGAGGCGGCCGACACCGTCGGCGGTGGCATGCGGTCGGCCGAGCTGACTCTGCCCGGCTTCGTGCATGACCATTGTTCTACCGTGCAGGCGCTGTGCCTGGCGTCGCCGTTGTTCTCGTCATTGCCGCTGAGCGACTACGGCATGGAACTGGTGCACCCGGAGATCCCCGTCGCGCATCCGTTGGACGACGGGTCGGCCGTTTTGCTGCACCGTTCGGTGGAACAGACGGCCGAGCAGCTCGGCCGTGACGGCGGTCACTATCGGAACATTTTCGAGTTGATGACCCGGCACTGGTCGAAGCTGTCGCCACAGCTGCTGTCGTCTCCACTGGCATTTCCGAAGCACCCGTTGCTGATGGCGGGATTCGGGATGAAGGCGATGAAATCGGCGCGGGCGTTTGTCGAGCAGAACTTCCTGACGACCGCCGCCAAGGCACTGTTCGCCGGCTGTGCAGCACATTCGGTGCTTCCGATGGAATGGATGGGATCGGCGGCGTACGGCCTGGTGCTGATGACCGCAGCCCATGCCGGCGGATGGCCCGTCGCCAAGGGCGGATCGCAGAAACTGGCCGACGCGCTGGCGGCACACCTGCGGACGCTCGGCGGAACGATCGAACTGGGACGGCACATCCGTTCGCTCGACGAACTCCCGGCGGCGAAGGTCATCCTGTGTGATGTCGCGCCGCGCAACCTGGCCACCATCGCCGGCTCAAGGCTTCCGCCGGCGTACGTCAAAAAGCTGATGCACTACGCCCACGGACCGGGCGCGTTCAAGATCGACTACGCGCTGTCGCAGCCGGTGCCGTGGAAATGCGCCGACGTCGGCAGGGCCGGAACGATTCATCTCGGCGGAACCTTCGACGACATCGCCGACGCCGAGCAATTTCCGTGGGACGGACGGTGTGCGCCGCGGCCTTACGTGTTGGCGGTGCAGGCGTCGCGGTTTGATCCGACCAGGGCTCCTGAAGGCAAGCAGACGTTCTGGGCCTATGCTCATGTGCCGCACGGATCGACGGCCGACGTGACCGAACGCATCGAGGCGCAGCTCGAGCGGTTTGCGCCGGGCTTCCGCGACTGCGTGCTCGCCAGGAAGGTCACGACGGCCGCCGACTTTGCCGCATGGAACCCCAACCTGATCGGCGGCGACATCGCCGGCGGGGCATCGACATTCTGGCAGACCTTCGCGCGGCCGGTGCTCAGCAGGAATCCGTACCGCACGCCCGCGAAGGGTCTGTATCTTTGTTCGGCCAGCACGCCTCCCGGCGGCGGCGTGCATGGCATGTGCGGTTACCATGCGGCCCGGGCGGCGCTGCGGGAGTTTTGATCGGCGGCAGGACGAAGATCGGAGGCGCGCATGGGATGGCAGGACCGAGACTATCACCGCAAGCGTCCTGACGACGACGAAGGCGTCGAATCGACGTCCTACAGCGACGACGGACCTTCCGGAGCTGGTGGCTATCGAGACGATGACCAGGACGCTGACGAGGTCGACGACGTCGATGCCGATGTGACTGACGACGACCAGGACCTCCATCCTGAAGGCCCCGATGCCGTCGACCTTCGCCGCAGCGACGAGCCCGATCTGGTCGCCTGCCCGAACTGCCGGAAGATGATCCTGGAAGACGCCGAGCGCTGCCCCAAGTGCGGGCACTATGTGATGGAAGAAGAGCTGTCCCGGGGCTGGCCGATCTGGGTGTGGGTTGGATTCGGGTTGGCACTGCTGACGAGCGTGTTGTGGGCGTTCTTCGGGTGAGGGAGTTTCATTCGAGCAGCGAAATCGATTCAGCGCTTCTCTACGCCGGAGGCGGAGAAGTCGGCCGAATGTCGTTCGCCGAGGCGCAGCACGCGGTAAGGCTGTCCCAGCCGTTGGCACTCGGGGATGAACTCGTCGGCCGGGTCGGCGGTGTTGAACGCGAAAAGGTCGTAGTGATGGGGAATCACCAACCCGGCACCGATCTCCTTTGCCAGCCAGGCCGCCTCGCGGCCGTTGGTGTTGCCGGCGACCCGGCGTTCGGGTTTGCGGCCATTGATCGGGAGCAGGGCGATGTCGAGGTCAAACGGTCGCAGCGTCTCGACGAGGCCGTCGTAGAGCATGGTGTCGCCGCTGTGGTAGATGCGGAAGCCGCCGACATCTATGACGAAGCCGAGAAACCGGCAGCGGCGTTGCTCGTCGCGCTCGACAGTTTCATGGGCGGAGGCTACGGCGGTGATGGTCATGCCGAAGAACGAAGTCGAAACCCCGGCATCAACGCCGACGAGGCTGGTGTCACCTATGGTTCGACCCGTTCGCTCTGCGACCAGCGGAAGGATAGCCGCCGGCGCGATGACGAACGGCCCGGGCGTTCGCCCCGCCAGCAGGGGTCGCAGCGTTTCGGGATCGAGATGATCGGTGTGCGCGTGACTGCTAAGGACAACATCGGCGAATCCGAGTTTCGCCGGATCTACAACCCGGCGACTGATGCGCGTATGCGGCTTGTCAGTGGCGGCGTACTTGACGGTCAGTGAGTCGGACAGATAGGGATCGATCACGATCGATCGCCCGCCGACGCGCAGGAGGTAGCCGCTCTGTCCGAGCCACCAGAGGTGAATCTGCCCGGGCAGCTTGAGCGTCGCGTCGACGTCGTCGAGGAAGGCCTGATCGGATAGGAGAGGTTCGATCATGGGTGGATGGAGTTTGGTTCGTCTTGCTAACGCGCGACAGAAGCCAACCGAACCAGACGCGACTAAACCAGCGACTCACCTGCCGCGCCGACCGTTTCCGACGGTATACAGCCGGGAGATGCTTCTATCGTAACGGAGCGGTCTGCACCATCGATCCGCTTGTCATCGGAGTTGAACCGTATGTACACCGCAACCGCTTCGAGTTTACCGATGATGTTCTCTCGCCGACATGCGCTCAAGTCTGCTGCGTCGGGCTTCGGCTACCTTGCGTTCGCCGGATTGGCGAGCCAGGCGGCGACGAAGGACGCCGGAAGCGGCGCGGCCGGTGGGGCATTGTCTCCCAAGGCAGTTCATTTCCCTGCCCGCGCCAAGCGCGTCATCTTTCTATGCATGAACGGCGGTCCGTCGCACGTGGATACGTTCGACTACAAGCCGGCACTGCAGAAGAATTCCGGCAAAGCGATGTCGGGCCGCGGCGGGGCAAAGCTGCTGGGGTCGGCGTACCAGTTCTCGCAGCACGGCAAATCGGGCCTCTGGTTTTCGCAGGTCTTTCCGCACCTGGCCGCCCATGCCGACGACCTGTGCATGATCAACAGCATGCACACCGACCTGCCGAACCACTCGCAGGCGTTCGTGCAGATGCACACCGGCAGCTTCCAGTTCACCCGGCCCTCGGTCGGGGCGTGGTCGATCTACGGTCTGGGCAGCGAGAACGCCAACCTGCCCGGCTTCGTCACGATCAATCCGCCGACCGACAACGGCGGGGCGCGCAACTACGGAAGTTCTTTCCTTCCGCCGATCTTTCAGGGGACAAAGCTCGGCGGCAATCAGATTCCCGGTTTCTATGCCGCGCTGCTGAAGAAAGACGAGATCCCCGGCCCGCCGATGAAGAACCTTGGCGAAGCGGGGGCCGATCGCAACGTTCAGCGGGCGCAGCTTGACCTGATTCGCAGCCTCAACCAGCACAAGCTGCATCGGGATGTCTATCACCCGGAGATCGAAGGGGCGATCGAGTCGTTCGAGCTGGCGTTTCGCATGCAGGACGAGGTGCCGGATGTGATGGACCTCAAGGCCGAACCGGAATCGATCCGCCAGTTGTACGGCATCGGATCGGGCAAGCCGACCGACCGGTTCGGCCGTCAGTGCCTGATGGCCCGGCGGCTGTCCGAGGCGGGCGTGCGGTTCGTCGAGATCACCGCACCTGCGACGTGGGATCACCACTTCATGATCGACAAGCAGCTCGCCGACAGCGCGACGGCGACCGACAAGCCGATCGCCGGGCTACTGGCCGACCTGAAGCAGCGGGGCATGCTGGACGACACGCTGGTCATCTGGGCCGGCGAGTTCGGTCGAACGCCCTACGGCCAGAGCGGCAGTGGACGCGACCACAACAACAAAGGTTACACCACCTGGATGGCCGGCGGCGGTATGAAGGGTGGGATGGCGTACGGAGCGACGGACGATGTCGGCTACGAGGCCGTCGAGAAGCCGGTCCACATTCACGACTGGCACGCGACCATCCTCCACTTGCTTGGCCTCGACCACACCAGGCTGACTTTCAACTACGGCGGAAGAGACTTCCGGCTGACGGATGTCTACGGAAAGGTCGTCAAGGAAATTCTCGCCTGATCACCGCGAGCCAAAACAGCTCGACGCGATCCGTGAGGTTGGTTCAGATGGCAATGAGCATTCGGCGGACTAAGCGGTACCGGTCGGACGAATCTGCCCGATGGTCGTCTGCATCGTTTCCGGCGCGGTCTGTTGCTGGCTCGGGTATGGAATGCGGCCGTGATACATGCCGGCGAGCGTCTTGATCAGCGATCGCTGGATCAGCTCAAGCTCCTTCATCGTCAGTTCGCACTCATCGAACTGACGGTCGAGCAGCCGTCGCATCGTAAGGTCGCGGACGAGGCCTTCGATCTGGGCCGGACTCGGATCGCCCAGTGCACGCGTAGCGCTCTCGACGCAGTCGGCGAGCATCATGATGCCGACCTCTTTCGTCCGCGGACGAGGTCCTTCGTAGCGGTAGTGGTGCTCGCTGATCGAAGTCGTCGGATCGCGCTGCTCCTGCTGCGAGCAGGCCCGGCGATAGAAGTACTCGACCACGGTCGTTCCATGATGCTGCTGGATGAACGGGATGATGCTTGTCGGCAGGTTGTATTCTCGGGCCAGCTCAATGCCGTCCTTCACGTGCCCGACGATGATCAGCAGCGACAGATTCGGGTCGAGGTTCAGGTGGCGATTCTGCTGGCCGCCGATCTGGTTCTCGACGAAGTAATCGGGCTTGTTGATCTTGCCGACATCGTGGTAGTAGGCGGCGACGCGGCACAGGAGCGAATCGGCACCGATCGCCTTGGCGGCGGCCTCGGCAAGGTTCGCAACCTGCAGGCTGTGGTTGTAGGTGCCGGGCGCTTCGACCTGCAGTCGGCGGAACAGCGGCTGGCTGGGATCGCCGAGTTCCAGCAGCGTCATGCTGGTGGTGATGCGGAAGATCTTTTCGATGAACGGCAGGATGCCCAGGACGATGAAGCCGGCGGCGATTCCCGCCGCCCCGGTGTACAGGCAGTTGCGGAGCACGAAGCGGCCGGACTCCATGTCGAGCATTCCCGACGCGCCGGTGGCGAACATCATCGCGATCGCCGCGGCGCCGCCGACCTCGACCAGCTTGCTCCGCGTCCGGACGTCGTCCAGCAGGAAGCCGGCAATCAGTACGCCGACCCAGAGCACGAGAAAGAACGAGGCCGGCTGGTCCAACGCGATGGTCACGAGCAACCCGTGCAGGCTTGCGATGCCCATCGCGAATCGGCGGTCGTAGGCGATCGCCAGAATCATCGCCACCAGCAGCGTGGGACCTGTGCCGAAGAGGTAGATCGGGCCGTTGCCGATGCCGGCGAGAGTGGCCAGCAGGAGCATCGCGAGCATCAGCCCGGCGATCGCGCCGCCGCGGGCATAGTTCTTCACGGCCCGCGGCTGGAACGCCGCGATGTAGGCCGCCATGACCAACGTGATGATCAGCGTGCAGGCGGCGACGCCGAGATACTGCTTCCAGGCCGAGCCTTTGAGCGAATCCAGGTACGCCCCGTGTTCCGCGCGCAGAAGCGACACGTCGCCGTCGTCGAGCGCGCCTTTGAGCCGGGAAACCAGGACTTCGGTCGGGACGACATTGCGATTGCCGGCGCTCCGAAGGATGGCGGACGACGCCTCGTTCTTGCGGTAGGCGGTGGCCTGGGTATCGACCAAGTGGGTCGGCTTCAACCGGCCGAAGGAGTACTCGACCATCTTCCCCTGAAGCGCCAGCGGGAAAGCCTTCTCAGCCAGTCCCTGCAGAATCGGAACCAGCTGTGCGCGGTCGTCGACGGCATACACGTGGCTCAGCGGGATGGGCGTATCGGTACCAATCCTGATCCGGCCGCGGGTTCGTTCCTCGCGGTACTCGTCGGCAGGAATCAGGACGAGCGGATGATTGGACGCCGACTTGTTGCGGTACTCGATCAGGCCCTGCAGGAAAGCCTTGACGGTGTCTTCGTAGGTTCTGGCGGCGTCGGGTGCGCCGAACTGCCTCAGCGCGGTGCGCGAGCCGGCGTCGTCAAAGATCTTTGCCAGTTCGTCGGGAGGCTCGGTCGCCGCGCTCATGCGGATGGGCAGCGACAGCAGGTCCTTCTCGAGCGACTGCCAGGCCTCGTCGTCGGCCTTGTACACCCGTGGCTCCCGGGTCGATGCCTCGGTCTGCGCGAGGCGGAACTTGCTTTCGTCGTAGTAGCTGAACTTGACCCGGCTGACGATGTCATGCGTCACCGGCTGGCCCGGGCGGTAGGGCACCACGTTCTGCCGCAACAGCATGATCGCCGTCGCGAGCAGAAAGAAGGCAACCGCAATCGTGATCGACTGCGGAATTCCACGCTCACGCAACTGCTGCCAGTCGCGTGGCTGGGCGTCGGGGCGATTCTTACGAATCTCCTGACGCCGGGCGGTACTCTTGGTGCCGAGGTCCATAGTAGGGTCCGCCTTGGCGGACGGAAGGTTGATGCTGCAAAGGTCCGGCGCACGCGAACAATTCGCGTCCGCCAAGGCGGACCCTACTCAGCACTCCTTCGTTCGTAAGCGTTCACAATGTTCTGCACCAACCGGTGCCGAACGATGTCTTCCCGCTGCAGTTCCACCAGGCCAATGCCCTTGATGCCGCGGAGCTTATCAACGGCGTCGTCCAGCCCGCTGCGGGTGTCGTCGGGAAGGTCCACCTGGCTGGTGTCGCCGGTGACGATCATCTTGCTGTCATGACCCAGTCGCGTCAGAAACATCAACATCTGACTGGGTGTAGTATTTTGTGCTTCGTCGAGAATTACGCATGCGTCGTTCAGCGTCCGGCCGCGCATGAACGCGAGCGGGATCACTTCGATGACATCGTTGGTCATCAGGCGTTTGACCTGCTCGAAGTCCATCATGTCGTGGAGGGCATCGAAGAGCGGCCGCAGGTAAGGATTGACCTTGGCCTGGAGATCACCCGGGAGGAAGCCGAGCCGTTCGCCGGCCTCGACGGCAGGGCGGGCCAAGACGATGCGCCGCGCTTGTCCGCGTTTCAGCATCGTCGCCGCGACAGCGACCGCGAGGTAGGTCTTGCCGGTGCCGGCGGGGCCGATGCAGAAGGTCAGGTCGTGCGCGAACATCGCCGTCACGTACGCCTTCTGGCCTTCGGTCTTGGGACGGACGACTGCGCCCTTGACGTAGACGTCGATCTCGTCGGCCGAGCGGCCGTGGGTGTCGTCGAACGCCTGCCCGATCGCCTGGCCGACGTCCTCGGCGCTAAGCCAGTCCTGACGACGGAGCTTTCGCTGCAACTTGTCCAGGACGGCCGCCGCCCTGGCGACGCCGTCCTTCTCGCCGGCGATGCGGATCTCCTCCTCCCTGCTGGTGATCTGAACACCAAACGTGTCGCGGATCATGCGCAGGTAGCGATCGGCCGAGCCGAACAGGGCCAGGCGTTTGTCAGGTTGTTCAAGTGTAAGACTGAGGTTCACGTCGGGTTTCATCCGGCCGGGGTAAGTCGGCGTCGGACGATGAGAGACAATAGGGCGTCAGAGGTGCGGAAACGACCCGCAAGCCGATGCCGTCCCCCGAAACAACCCCAGGATTGTCACCCGAACTTGAGAAAAAATCGAGGGCGAAGCCGTCCAATAACAGGCCGGTCGCAGGATTGCGCACCCGGATATGCACACAAGTCTATCTATGACAGCGAGTTGCACACGAGTTTTCGGACGCCGACCGTCGCCAGAGCTCGCCCGACGCCCGGCCGATTGCACATGCCGTCAGGCGGCCCCTTGTCTTGCGGAGGTGCTCTCGATGACGCGTTCGAGCAGGCCCCCGATCAGGAACTGCCTGTGGGAGACCTTCTCGCAACGGGCCACCCGGTACAGCGCCTTAAGTGGCTCCCCAGTCGCCCGATTCATAATGGCAACGAAAAAGCTTCCCTCGGCCAGACCCTCGTAGTGGAGGATTCCCATGCCCTCAATCGATAGGTCGCGCACCCGAACCTCGTGTCGCGTCGGGGCGTCCGACACCGTGCACGGAACGACCGTTACAGTCATCCTAAACCCAACGCGGGGCCCGTCGCGTCGTTCGCTCGTGCGCTGACTGGTATCAGACCGCAACGACCCGACGATCTGCTCGAAATGCTCGGCCGACAACTTCATGTGGCTCACGGGGAGGACAAGGGGGTCGGCCGATGGGGCCGACCGCCATTCGAACGGTCACGACAGACCAAGAGCGGGCCGTGGCACGACACGCGCGCCACGGTCCACTCGGTATCGGATCGGCAGCCCGACCGGATAAGCAAAAGATGTCGTTCGCGTTCTGCAGCCAGCGTCCCAGTCGTCAGACGGTGGGCGTGGCGTTTGGCGCCAGGATGCTCGTGCAGTTCGGGCATCGCTTGGCCTTGATCGGAATGATCGAGAGGCACTCGGGGCATTCCTTGCTCGTGGGCTCTTCAGCCTTGGGCGTGCCTGCGGTTTTCTTCATGACGCCGCCCAGGATCTTCACCATGATGATGAACACCGCGGCAGCGATGATGACGAAGTTGACGATCGCCGCGATAAAGTTACCGACATTGATTCGTCCGATCTTCCAGGAAAGATCGACCGGCTTTTCCTCGGCGGCCTTCTTGTCGGCTTCGGCCTTGGCGATGGCGGCCTTGGCGTCGGCGGCTTTGCGGTCGGCTTCCAGAGCCGTCGCGAACGCCGACACCATTTCTTTCCATTCCTTCGATTTGCCGCCGGAGTCGGCGATCATCTTGTCGGCGACGGCGCCGGCCTGTGCTTCCTGCGTCGTCGGGACGGCCGGTGCTTCGGCAGAAGCGGGCGCGGGCTGCGTGGATGGGACACTCGAGGGCTTCGTCGCCGGCTGGGTTGCCGGCTGCGTCGTCGCCGTCAGGCCGACGGCGTCGCTGGCCTTGGCGGCGGCATCTACGGCCGCGTTCTTGGCATCCTTCACGGCCGTCGTCGCGTAGCTGATCGTCGGCATGATGATGTCCTTCACCAGCGAGTCGATCACGCCGGAGAAAGCCCCGCCGATCACCACGGCAATTGCCAAGTCGATCATGTTCCCTTTGAACGCGAACGCCTTGAACTCTGCCCAAAGGGTTTTAAGACTTGCCATTCGTACTGCTGCCTTTCGTGAACGCGAAGCTGGTCGGCCGACATTAGCCGAAACTCATCCGATCTGATTGTCACGAAGCTGCCTCCCGCTGTCGAGTGACCACGGGGAATCACCAATCCAATGGCACCTTCTGTTGCCAACCGGCTCCCTATTGCTCACCACGCATTTTTGTACGTTGTCAGCGGAGCCCGCCTGCGGCGAGCATGCGTACTACCGAACTGCGGCGTAACGCCTCGACGCAGCCGAGTCCGCAGTTTCTGCCTATTTCCGCATGCCGCTCATTGATCGACTTCGTCTTGCCACCGCACCCCTGCACGCCCAGGTCGAGCAAACGTTTGAAGACTGCTTCGACCTCCGCACCGTCGAAGGCTATGTCGCGGTCCTTAAGGCGTTCTACGGGTTCGTTCTACCTTGGGAACAAGCGGTACACGGGTGCGGCGATCCTGAAATCCAAATGTTGATGTCTTCACGTTGGCGTGCCGATCGCCTGGCGGCCGACCTGCGGCACTTTCATCACGGCCCGGACGACATGCCGAAATGCTCGGAACTCCCGGCGCTCGACGGTGGAAGACTGTTGGGCTCCGTCTACGTCATGGAGGGGTCGACCCTGGGAGGCCTGAAAATTAGCAAAACTTTAGAAGCCTCCCTCGGGTTGACCACCGGGCTCGGGCGGTCCTATTTCTTGGGAGAGGGAGCGCGTGCGTTGTCGCGATGGCGCGACTTCCTGGTCGAGTTCGACAGACTCGGCGGCGTTCGGTGCGAAGCCGAGATCGTTGCCGGTGCCAGTAATACGTTTGTAACGCTGGCATCCTGGCTGAAGCGGCAGGGCACGAGGTTGATCATTGGCCGCGGAGCGTGACACGCGATGAAGGACTCAGTCCGAACAATCACGGAAACGCCCCCCGAACTGTCGGGATGCGACAGCGAACCGATTCGCACGCCCGGCAGCATTCAGGGACATGGCGTCCTTCTGGTGGTCGATGCCGCCACGGCGGTCATCCGCCGCGTCAGCGCCAACGCGGTCGAACACCCCAGCGGGGGCGCCGACCGCCTGATCGGCAGCAGCCTAAGCAGCGTGCTTGGCAAAGTCCTGGCTGACAAGGTGATGGCGGTGCCGCCGGGCGAGTCGCCGATGTTCATAGAAACGACCCGGCCGCGTTCGTCGAACGGTGCGTATCACGTACTGGCGCACCGAATGGGATCGATACTGCTCGTGGAGTTGGAGGAGACCGGAAGCGGCGAACCCGCCGCGTTTGACGTCATCTACCCGGTCCTGCAATCCCTGGTCAGCAAGCTGCTCGCTGCTAAAAACATGCCCGAGGCGTGTGCCGTAGCGGCCGGGCAAGTCAGAGAGCTGACGGGATTTGATCGCGTTCTCGTCTACCAGTTCGACCCGGACTGGAACGGGATCGTTGTCGCCGAAGATCGCAATGACCGCCTGCCGAGCTACCTCGGCCAGAGATTTCCGGCATCCGACATCCCGGCCCAGGCGCGCGACCTGTACCGGGTCAATCCCGTCCGGCTGATTCCCGACGCCTCCTATACGCCGGTGCCGCTCAGGCCGGCGGATTCGGCTCACGAACCGCTCGATCTCTCGTACGCTTCACTGCGGAGCGTTTCGCCGCTTCATGCCGAATACATGCGAAACATGGGAACGGCGGCGTCCATGTCGGTGTCGATCGTCGTGGCCGAGAAGCTGTGGGGCTTGATCGCATGTCACAATGCCCAACCCCGCCGCGTACCGTTTCATGTCAGGACCGCGTGCGTGTTTCTCGGACAGGTGCTGTCGCAGCAGGTGGCTGCGCATTCGCACGCCGAGCAATACACGAGCAGAATGGCGCTCAAGTCGTACCAGTCCAGGTTGCTGGCGGAAATGGCAGGCGAGTCGGAGTTCCTGCGTGGCCTCACTGCCGACAAGGCGTCGCTGCTGAACCTCACCGGATCGACCGGTGCGGCGATCGTGTCCGCCCAGCAGTGCATCCTCATCGGCCAGACTCCCGGCGAAGCAAAGGTCCGGGCGTTGAGTGACTGGCTGGAAAGTCGCCCGCCGGCGGAAGTCTTCTGGACACATCAGCTTTCAGCCGCGTTTCCCGAATCGGCCGAATACGCAGATCTGGCCAGCGGCGTATTGGCGATCTCCGTCTCGAAGCTGCACGCCCGCTACCTGATCTGGTTCCGTCCGGAACTGATTCGCACGCTGTCCTGGGCCGGCGACCCCAATAAGAATGCACCGGACATCCATACCGGGCGAATCCACCCCCGACACAGCTTTGACGTCTGGAAGCAGATCGTCCGGAACACTTCAGAGCCCTGGACCGATGCCCAGATCGAAGCCGCGACCGAACTGCGGAATCACATCGTCGGCATCGTGCTCCGCAAGGCCGAGGAAGTGGCCGAACTTGCGGGCGAACTCGAGCAGAGCAACAAGGAGCTGGAGGCGTTCAGCTACAGCGTGTCACACGATTTGCGGGCGCCGTTCCGGCACATCGTCGGGTACGCCGAGCTGCTGCGTCAGGACGAAGCCAACGGCCTGAGTGCCACCGGAAAGCGATACATCGAAACGATCATCGAATCGGCCCAGTACGCCGGAACCCTGGTGGACAATTTGCTGACGTTCTCACAGATGGGGCGTGCCGCCCTCTCGATGAGCGCGATCGACCTTAATCTGCTGTTCCAGGAAGGCTGGCGCGAACAGCGCAGCGATATCGGCGAACGACACATCGCCTTCGCGGTGGCACCTCTGCCGACAGTCCAGGCAGACCTGATGATGCTGCGGCTGGTCGTGCAGAATCTGCTCTCAAATGCCGTCAAATACACCAGCACCACGCCGCAGGCGAAGGTGGACGTCGGATACGTTTCGGAGCCTTCCGAACACGTCATTTTTGTCCGGGATAACGGGGTAGGGTTCGACATGAAGTACGTCGGCAAGCTGTTCGGCGTGTTTCAACGACTTCACCGGATGGAAGAGTTCGAGGGCACCGGCATCGGACTTGCCAACGTGCGGCGAATCATCAGTCGTCATGGCGGTCGCACCTGGGCCGAAGGCGAGCCCGGCAAGGGTGCGGTCATCTACTTCACGCTCCCGAAGAACGAGCCACAGGACAAGGAGACCCATGGCTGAACTCAAACCCATTCTACTGGTGGAGGACAATCCCAAAGACCTGGAACTGACACTCGCCGCGCTGGAACGAAGTCAGCTTGCCAACGATGTGGTGACCGTTCGCGACGGCGAAGAGGCACTGGACTACCTGTTCATCCGGGGGCGTTTCAAGGACCGCCCACGCGGACTGCCGGCGGTCATCCTGCTCGACCTGAAGCTGCCCAAGGTGGACGGTCTGGAAGTGCTTCGGGCGATCAAATCCGAAGCCGCCACGCAAACGGTTCCGGTCGTCATGCTCACCAGCAGTCGCGAGGAGCAGGACCTGGTGCGCAGTTACAAGCTTGGCGTCAACGCCTACGTGGTTAAGCCGGTGGGCTTCAAGGATTTCGTGGACGCCATTCAGGATCTCGGCGTGTTCTGGGCGGTTCTGAACGAGCCCCCACCGGGAGCCGTGAGGCCCCAGATGAAGCGGTAGTTTTCGATGGATCGAGACGACGTAAAACTTCAACGAGACGGACGCATCCTGATCCTCCACCTGGAGGACAGTCCGCTCGACGCCGACCTGACGGTCGCCCGTCTGCGCCGCGAAGGCTTGGAAGCCGAGGTGCGGCGGGTGGATACGCGCGCCGCATTTGAGTCGGCGATCGAAAGTGGCGCCCCGTGGGACGCGATCCTTTCGGATTACAAGCTCCCGGCCTTTGATGGCATGTCGGCGTTGTCGATCGCCCGCCAGAACCGGCCGGATGTACCGTTCATCTTCGTTTCCGGCGTGCTCGGCGAGGAAAATGCGATCGATTCGCTGAAGCTCGGCGCGACGGATTACGTGCTCAAGCAGCGCATGGACCGGCTGGTTCCGTCCCTGCGACGCGCCCTGGCGGAGGCGGCGGAGCGAAGACGCCGCCGGGACGTCGAACAGGAACTCTCGCGCAGCCAGGCGCAACTCCGCTTCACGCTCGAAGCGGTCCGCATAGGCCACTGGGATGTCGACGCCGCCTCGGGCAGGTTCCGAGCACGGTCACCGTTTTTTGACCACATCTTCGGATGCGACAGGCCGGACCTTCCGTGGGACATCGATCGCCTGCTCTCGCACGTTCATGCTGACGACGCGCCGAACGCCGGCTCGTCGTTGAATAGCGTGCTGCGGCCCGGCGGCCACTGCGAGTTCGAGTGTCGGATTCTTTGGGAGGATGGAACCGAGCGGTGGGTTTGGATCAAGGGGGCGCACCACCCGTCCACGGGGTCCTTGGAATCCGGATCGGCGTCGGGACTGGTGATGGACATCACCGCAAGAAAGCTTGCCGAGCAGGAACGCGAGCGCCTTCTGCGCAGTGAACGTGAGGCGCGGTCGGAGGCCGAGCGCGCCAGTCGGCTGAAGGATGACTTCCTGGCTACGCTGTCTCACGAACTTCGTACACCGCTGAACGCCGTGCTCGGCTGGGCACAACTGCTGCGCCGGGGTGCTGTTCCCGCGCACGAGCAGCCCGCGACCATGGAGATCATTGAGCGGAACGCCCGCTTGCAGGCCCAGTTGGTCGAAGACTTGCTGGACATGAGTCGCATCACCTCCGGCAAACTGCGACTGGAATCGGAACCCACCGAGCTGACACCGGTCATTCGCGCGGCGTTGTCGGCGATTCAGCCTGCGGCCGAGAGTCGAAGCGTAAAGCTTGTTGACCACGTCCCCCGGCCGTCGCTGGTGGTCCGAGGCGACGCGTCGCGATTGCAGCAGGTGTTCTGGAATCTGTTGTCCAACGCCGTCAAGTTCACTCCGCCCGGCGGAGAGGTGGAGGTATCGGCGACCGCGACCAGGGACTGGGTTGAGGTCAAGGTGAAGGACACCGGCCAGGGCATAGACCTCGACTTCCTGCCCAACGTTTTCGACCGATTCCGGCAGCAGGACTCATCGATCGTTCGTCGCCATGGCGGATTGGGTGTCGGCCTGTCCATCGTAAGGCATCTTGTCGAACTGCACGGCGGCGAGGTGTATGCCGAGAGTGACGGTCCCGGGACTGGCGCAACATTCATCGTCCGACTGCCGCGTTCGCGAATCAATCCCAACGGCAGCATCACATTCGCCGGTCGAATGAAGCCACCAAGCCTGACCGGCTTAAAAGTGCTCGTCGTGGACGACGAACCTGACGCCCGCGACTACTTCCGGCGGATTCTCGTGGACTGCGGCGCCCAAGTGCTTGTCGCCGACCGCGCTGAAACGGGAATGAAGATTCTCGAGTCGGAACGCCCCGATTTGCTCCTCAGCGATATCGGCATGCCGGAGCAGGACGGGTACACGTTTATTCGCCGCGTCAGGGCGAGCGGGGACGGCATGGCCGACATCCCGGCGATCGCACTGACCGCCTATGCACGCCCCGAGGACCGCCAACGGTCGCTTTCGGCGGGTTTCAATGACCATCTTTCGAAACCCGTCGATGTGGCCAGACTGCTGGAACGCGTAAGCGAGCTGATGTCGGCGTAAGCGGCCGGGGGCCCAAAACAGGCGTTCATACCAGACTGAACATCAGGTAGGCGAACGGCGCAGCAAGGAGCGGGCTGTCGATGATGTCGAGCACACCGCCGAAGCCGGGAACGAGTTTGCCGCTGTCTTTGACTTCGGCGTCGCGTTTCATCATCGACTCCAGCAGGTCGCCGGCCTGACCGATCCCACCGATCACGACACCGAAGACGACGCCGCGCCACCAGACCCAGTTGGCCGGTATGCCGTTCGTGCCGGCACCCAGTGCAAAAAGAGCGCCCACGCCCGCGGCAGTCGCCAGGCCGCAGAACAGGCCCTCCCATGTCTTACCCGGGCTGAGCCAGGGGATGAGCTTGTGGCGGCCGAGTGCACGACCGCCGAAGTAGGCGCCAATGTCGGTGAACTTCACCATCAGCAGGATCATAAGGATGATCGCGGTGGTCCCCTTGAAACCGCTCTCCCCCTGTCCCTGCTTGACCCGGATCGCCATCAGGAACCACCCGAGTCCGCCGAGGTAGAGAGAGGCGAGCACGGTGCCTGCCATGCGGACAATCGCTTCCTGGGTCTGCTTGTCCCAGGCCCGCCGCAGCGCCGCCAGCAGGGGAATGAACGCAACGATAAAAGCCAGTGCCGAAGCGGCGACGACTTTGAAGGGCGGGAACTGCGTGAGAAACGCGTGAAGCACGATCGCACCGGAACCCAGCGCGGCGATCAGCGGGTACGGCTTCACTCGCTCGGCGGCGAAAAGTGTGCCGATCTCTTTCGTCGCGATCGGCAGCACGATCGCGAGGATGATGAGCAGCCCCAACCCGCCGACGCCTGAAGGCATCTCAAACTTGTTCGGCTCAAACTGCCTGTAGCCGAAATAGTCCTGTGTCCACTGACGCGTCATGCCCTGGAAATTGGCATCGAGCCACAAAAGACCGACGAGGCCC
Organism: Humisphaera borealis; assembly: GCF_015169395.1. Classification (GTDB taxonomy): domain Bacteria; phylum Planctomycetota; class Phycisphaerae; order Tepidisphaerales; family Tepidisphaeraceae; genus Humisphaera; species Humisphaera borealis. Next base: position 1,337,414 of record NZ_CP063458.1, on the reverse strand, counting down.
AGGAGCATGATCGGGCCGAAGGTCAGGCGGTTGCGAAGGGAGGCTTCCATAGGAGAGACATCAACGGAGAGGGGACATCAGGATTCGCCGGACGCTGCCGGTCACGGGCAAGTACGCTTGGCCAGCCGATGTGCCGATACCGCAAGGCGAACCGTGATCCGGGCGTCACACAAGCCGGCACGACCGGGCGGGATGGTTTACGCGAGTGGCGTCGCGGTTGCAATCAAACGGTGAAGTTGGGAGGCCCGGTTGACCGATAACAGCGCGGTCGGGAACAGGCCCAGGGCCTGTCGATTCGAATCGAGTCTCACGCGAAGTCTTTCGCTCGTGCCCAGGAGCCACTGTCATGCCGCCGACTGTTTCTCGTCGCCTGCTGCTGTTGATGCTGATCCCATGTGCGGCACTGCTCGTCGGTTGCGGCGGCACGGTCGTCTGTACGCACGACGCCGGAAACCTGGAAACGCCGATCGAAGCCCCAAGCGACGGCGAATACACCCTGCACCAGAAGTTCCCGCCATCGACGATCAAGGGGCCCATCCCTTTGCGCAAAGGCGATGCCATCGGCTTCAAAACCGCCGAAACCGGCCGGATCAACGTGGTGGCCGGTGAGAGCATCTGGACGTATGAAGATGCTTCGATGGTGTGGAAACGAAAAGATTGAGTTGCAGGAAAGGGCTGAGGCGTTCAACGCTGAGAAATGCCCGCTCGCCTACCCCAGACCTGTAGCTTCGCACCGAACGCGCATAGCAGTACTGCCTACTGCCTACTGCCTACTGCCTTCAACGTGTTGGTGTGATCCAGCGCTCCAAATCGCCGGTTGCGGCTGGCAAACGCGCGGATTCCCTCGTGTAGGTCGGCGACGCCGAAATCGGGCCAGAGCGTCGGACTCACGAACAGTTCCGCGTAGCTGATCTGCCACAGCAGGTAGTTGCTCACCCGCATTTCGCCGGCGGTGCGAATCAGCAAATCCGGGTCGGGCATGCCGGCGGTGTAGAGGTGGCCGCTGATGACCTCTTCGTTGATCTGTTCCGGTTTGAGCCGGCCTTCCTTCACTTCCCGTGCGATGGCCTGCACGGCGTCAACGATCTCGGCCCGGCTGCCGTAGTTCAGTGCCAACACCAGCGTCAGGCCGGTGTTGTGCTTCGTCTCTTCCAGCGTCCGTTCCATCTCATTGAGCACCGGCAGCGGCAGATTCTCCAGCCGGCCGATCTGCTGGAAGCGGATGTTGTTCTCCATCATGGTCGCCCGTTCGCTGCGCAGGTAGTCGATGTACATCTGCATCAGGAACGTGACTTCATCGACCGGGCGCTTCCAGTTTTCGAGGCTGAAGGAGTAAAGGGTGAGGTAGTCCGGCCCACCGAACTCTTTCCTCAGCCGGGCGCACTCGGTGACGATGTCGCGCACGGTGCGAGCGCCCTGCTGGTGCCCCCGCACCCGCTCCAGACCGCGTTTGACTGCCCAGCGTCCATTGCCGTCCATGATGACGGCGATGTGCCGGGGGATCTTGTTGCGCGGGAGGTCTGAGAGATCGGGGGCGACGGACATTGTCCGGCGATTGTCCGGCGGCGGAGGGATGGATGCAAGGAGGGCACCCGGCGATCAAGGCTGCCCAGCCCCCTCCTCCACATGCACCAGATGATACTCATACGCGTCCACGAGCGCCTGCCAGCTGGCGTCGATCACGTTCGTGCTGACGCCGATGGTGCCGAACAGCTCCTTTTTTCCTTCCGTGCTGCCGTCGCCGGGTGAGCGGTTCCGCTTGCATTCGATCACCACCCGCACCTTCGCCGACGTCTCGTCCTTGCTGTTGATGACGCGAACCTTGTAGTCGGTCAGGTGGACCTGATCGATCTGGGGGTAATGTGCCCGCAGCGCCTTGCGCAGCGCGCCGTCCAGCGCGGCCACCGGGCCGTCGCCTTCGGCGACCTGATGCTGACTGTCGCCGCCGACGTGCAGCTTGACCGTCGCCTCGCTAAGCGGATCGCTGCCGTTCTGCCGGAGGATGACGCAGCGGTAATGGTCAAGTTCGAAATACTTGCGGTACCGCCCGATCTCTTTCCGAAGCAGCAGTTCGAAACTCGCCTCGGCAGCCTCGAACTGATACCCCTCGTTCTCAAGGTCCTGCACGCGGCCGAGGACCTTGCGCAACACCTCCTTGTCCGACTCGATGTCGAACTTCTTACCCGCCTTGGCGGCGATGTTGCTCTGGCCGGACATCTCGCTCACCAGCACCTTGCGGCTGTTGCCCACCGTCTCCGGCGAAACATGCTCGTACGTGCTGGCGTCCTTCTGCACGGCATGAACGTGCATGCCGCCCTTGTGCGCAAAGGCGCTCGCCCCGACGTAAGGCTGGCCGTTGATCGGGCTCATGTTCGCGATCTCATAGACGTACCGGCTGGTCTCCGTCAGGTGTTTGAGGCTGTCGGCCCGAAGGCAGTCGTGGCCGTACTTCAGGCGAAGGTTGGCGATGAACGGCAGCAGGTCCATGTTACCGCACCGCTCGCCGACGCCATTGATCGTTCCCTGCCCGTGCGTGGCACCCGCGGCGATACCCGCCAGACCGTTGGCCATCGCCATGCCGCAATCGTTGTGGGTATGAACACCGACTCGGGCCGACGTCTGCTTCAATACGTCCGCCACGGCGCGGGCCACATGCTCGGGCATCGATCCGCCGTTCGTGTCGCACAGCGCCAGCACCGACGCGCCCGCTTCCTGCGCCGCCAGCAGCGTGCGGATGGCGTACTCAGCGTTGGCCTTATAGGCGTCGAAGAAATGCTCGGCGTCGTAAACCACCTGCCGCCCGGCTGACCGCATCAACGCGACGGTATCGCCGATCATCTTCAGGTTCTCCTCCAGCGACACCCCAAGCACCTTGGTCACCTGGAACTCGCTGGATTTGCCGACGATCGTCACCACCGGCGTTTCGGCCTCAAGCAGCGCCTTCATGCCGGGGTCGTCCTCGGCCTTGATCCCGCGCCGCCGGGTCATGCCAAATGCGGCGACCTTGGCGTGTTTGAGCTTCAGCTCACGCACATCGCGAAAAAACGCGGCATCCTTCGGGTTGGAAAGAGGAAAGCCACCTTCGATGTAATCCACGCCCAGTTCGTCGAGCTTCTGAGCAATCGCGAGCTTGTCCTGCAGCGAGAGATTGAAGCCTTCGCCCTGCGTGCCGTCACGGAGGGTGGTGTCGTAGATTTCGATGCGGGACATGGGTGGTCCTTTGTCACTGGTCATTTGTCAGTTGCGGCGTACCGGGCAACCACAAGGATTCGAAAGCGGTCTAAACAAAAAACCCTGCCAATGGGCAGGGCTCTGGTCGTCATTCAAACAAGCTAAGACGTCGGCCCTACCCGAGATGTCGGGGCGTAATAATGGGCCGGGCGACGTAGGCAACAGACAGCATTGCGATGATCGTAGCGGGAAACGCCATTTCGTCAAATTCTTAAAGTAAACGAGAGGCCGTTAACAAGTGCTTGCACCTTTCGGCGATAGTTGAAATCCGGTTGGCCAGCTTAGAGGCCCGTGGTATGTTCATGCATGCCACGGCAGCAGGGGACTACTTTCCCTTAAATACCTTGATCAATGTCTGTGAACCGGGGCGGTTCGCCCACGGCAGCACTTGGGGACTGTGGCATAGTCGTGGGAGAAGTCTTCCAGTGATTCAGCCTTCATCGTCGCGACCACGGATCGAAAATCTGGAACGCCGCCGCCTCTTCGCCGTCGGGACGGCGCTGTCAGCCTATCCTCCAAGCCCGCTGTACGGCTCGGGCGTTAGCTCCGACCCGAGCCGTTTTATTCAGAGTGCGGACGTCATTCCGGACGCGCCAACCAATGCGTCTCTGTCAACGTACTCGGTACGGTTGACTTGGGCATCAGATTCCGGCGTGACAGACGTCCGCATCAGGCGGTCATTGGTCGGGCCCTTGGGGCCGTCGGTATTCACTTTCAGCGACTTACCGGCCGCGGGCGAATACGTCGACTCTTCCATTGAGGCCGGTCAGACCTATGACTACACCATTTACCGACGAACAAGCGACGGCAACTTCAACCCGTCGGACCTGCTGCGACTGACGATGCCCGGCCTTGCAAGCCCGGTCGACGATGCGAACGTCGGCATTGCACGGTTTCCGAATGATCTGACTTCATACAAAGGCTACTGCTATTTTACGTCGGGCGTCTCTGTTCCGGGGCTCTGGCGAAGCGACGGGACCGCGTCCGGAACCAAGCTGGTTGTCCTGCTAGACCCCGTGAAGGGCGTCACTCCTGCAGAGCTTACGGTTGCTGGAAACCTCCTCTACTTCAGGACCGGCGACAGTAGCGTAGGGCAGTACCTCTGGTCCTCCGACGGAACCGACACAGGCACACGGATTGTCCGCCAGCTCGCTCCGCCGGGCACATCGGATACCTACGTCGAGTACAGCGACTTTATCGCCGCCGGAGACCGACTGTTTTTCAGTTCAACGCCCGACCCGTTTTCGGAAACTCGCACGCTCTGGACAAGTGACGGGACCGAGGGCGGAACAAAGCCGATCGAAGACGTCTCGCTTTATGTCGGGCCCTACCAGGGCCCCGGCACCGCTTCACCAGGCAAGCCGAGCCCCATTGTTTCGGGATCTACCCTCTGCTTCGTCGGCACCACCCCCGCGGGCGGCGTAGAACTTTGGCGAACCGATGGCAGCCCGTCTGGCACGTCGGTCGTCGCCGACCTCAGCACAGGTCCCGAATCGACGCAAATCACGGCTCTAACGATCATCAACGGCACAGTCTATTTCGGTGTGGGGGGTGGTTCCGCGGGGCTTTATGCAACCGATGGAACCGCCGCCGGTACGCGTCTGGTTTGCACATCCCCCACCGGCGGACCGACGGTCATTGCCGGCACCGGGCTGGGGCCCCTCGCTGGCAAAGTCTACTTCGGTACTGCGGGCAACGCCCTATATGAAGTCGATGCCGGCGGAGGCTCCGCCGTATTACGCCTAGGCGGGGTACGCACCGATCAAATCGTGGGCTTGGGTGGCCGACTGATCGCAGCCCTAGACGGAAGCCTCGTCACGATCACCCCGGACATCGTTTCAACTCTCTCGGCATTGAAGCCCATTGCCCAGCCGTCCCTTTTCAAACGGGTACTTTATCGCGTCGGAGACAAGGTCTACTTCATTGACGACACTCGACTCTATCGCACGGATGGCACATCAGCCGGTACCATCTTCGTCGCGAATGGAGCACCAGTCTTCGCCGAACTCGGCGGACGGCTCGCCGAGGTGAACGGCTCGCTCTTTTACAAGGCGACGGATGTCAACGGTAGCAACGATCAGCTTTGGTGCGTCTCGGGAACAGCCCCGATAGCTCCGGATGAGGTCCGCGCAATTGCCGACCCTTCAACGCCAGTCGCAGCACTCTCGGCTCGCTATATGCCTGCAGTCGGCACTGGCGCGTTGCCTGCCGCGACGAGGGTTCAGGTCAGTTGGAAAGACCGCGCCTCAACTGAAACCGGATTCTACGTCGAGCGATCGACATCGCCAGACTTTTCCGGCCCAACCAGCAATGTTTGGGTCAACGCAAACGCACAGGCGTGGACCGATCCTGCGGCACCGACGACTGCGTACTATCGCGTGGCGTCCATGAATGCGGCGGGAGTTTCACCTCCATCGCAGGTCGTTGCGGTGACCGCGCCCGCGTCGATATCCGGACGGGTCGGTCAGGACACAGACGGCAACGGCATCCTTGCGCCATCCGAGCCAGGGCTGGCCAACACGCAAGTCTTCCTCGACTTGAACGGAAACAGCATTCGCGACGGGCTTGATCCCGTCGTAACAACCTTAGCTACCGGCGCCTATTCATTCGCCAACCTCGCGCCCGGCGGATATCGCATCGGAGTGGTCACACCGGCGGGTTGGTCACCCTCCAACAACATCTCCATTCAGCGAACCATCAGCGTGGCGGCCGGCCAGAACTTCTCTGCCGATGTGCTCATTCGACGGTCCCCTTCGATCGCGCTTCGGGCATCTGCTGACGCGTATGTTCGGGACGGATCCTATGCAGCGACCAATTTTGGGTCGGCCAGCGAACTTCACGTGCGCAAGAATACGATTGCCGGCAACTCCCGTGAGGCATATCTTCGCTTCGACCTAACGACCGTCGGTCCGTCGTCCGGACTGACCTCGGCGAAGGTGCGTGTCGCGGGCAAGCTCTCTCAAGCACTTGCGAGTGGGGTGTCTATCGGCCTTTTTGCCGTCAGCTCGGCGACTTGGACGGAGTCCGGCCTCAAGTGGAGCAATAAGCCCGCAACTTCAGCGACCGCCTTGGCGACCCGAACGATTTCGGCAACCGGCGCGACCTGGATCGAGTTCGATGTGACGAACTACGTGAGGCAACAAAAGGCGGCCGGCGTCGTCACCGTGAACTTTGCAATCAAGGCGATCGCGGCTGCGACGCCATGGGTTACCATTGTCAGCGATGAAGCGACCGCGAATCGGCCGGAACTGCTCGTTCAGCAGAGTCAGACAACGACGCTTCCCCCACCTGTGTCTCCTCCGCCAACGTCCCCTCCACCGATATCGCCTCCGCCGACTACAACAGGGGCAACCAAGATCAAGTTCCAGCCTGCTTCGGCTCCGACGGTGGCCGGATATATGGTCGATACCGGGGCGACCTACGGCACGCGAAACGGCCGCACCTACGGATGGACGATCAGCCACAGTGATGCCGTCGTCGATCGTAACAAGAATACCAATCAACTGCTCGATACTAATGTAGGTGTGAAGGCGGGTGCCAGATGGGAAGTCGCTGTTCCCAATGGCACCTACACGGTGAGGGTCGGCATCGGCGATTCCGGCGCAAGCAGCCAGAACAACGTCTGGATCGAAAGTGCCAACCTGTTCAATTACGTCGCACTTACGGCGAACACCTTCAGCAGCAAGTCGATCACGGTCACAGTCGCCGACGGTAAACTGTCGCTCGGCGTCGGAGGGGCTGCAACGGGCGTGACGCGGATCAACTTCATCGAGATCACCTAGCGACGGGTCACAGTGACTACTTTGCGACCACTACCACACCCCTGGTTCGGGGTGAAGGGTCAGACCCATAGGCATAGCTGCCCGGCTTGCTGAACGTCTTGCTGAACGTGCGTCCCTTTTTCAGCGTCCCAGACTCGAACGACCCGTCATCCGCGGTCACGGTGTGCTCGCGGTCGTCATTGTTCGTCCAGGTGACGGTATCGCCGACTTTCACTTCCACCGTGCCGGGGCTGTACTTGAGACCCGAGATTGACACATTCACGCGGTCGGCCAACGCGAACGTGGCGGAGCCGACCAGCGTTAAAAACACGAATGCAAATTGAAAATGGCGGTTCATCGGGGCCTCGATCGGTGCCGCGAGATTAGACACGTCTCCGACCCGACGGTTATACGCCGTGCCGCCACTTCACTCCATCTTCGCGTGCGACCACTCCTTCTTCACCGGCTTGGGTTCCACGACAGGCGCTGGCGGGGGGCTGGTCTGCAAGTCCACCATCGCCCGGTATCTTCCGCTCGCCTGCATCAACTCATCGTGCCGGCCTTGCTCGACAATCCGGCCGTTCTCCAACACCAGGATTCGATCGGCGTGCGCGATCGTGCTCAGGCGGTGGGCTATCACGAAACTCGTCCGGCCGGCCATCAGGGATTGCAGGCTTCCCTGGATGAGCCGTTCGGATTCGGTGTCGAGGTTGCTCGTCGCCTCGTCGAGGATCAGGATGCGGGGGTCGGCCAGAATGGCCCGGGCGATCGTCAGTCTCTGCCGCTGCCCGCCGGACAGCTTCACGCCTCGCTCGCCAATCAGCGAGCCATAGCCGTCGGCTAGTTTACTGATGAACTCGTGGGCATTGGCCAACTTTGCCGCGTGCTCGATCTCCGTCTGCGTCGCGTTCCGACGGCCATAGGCGATGTTGTCGGCGATCGTGCCGTCGAACAGGAACGTGTCCTGCTCGACGATACCCAGCAGCCGGCGGTAGCTCTCGGCAGTGATGTCAGTCAGTGCGACGCCATCGAGTTTCACTGAGCCGCCCGTCGGGTCGTAAAACCGCGCGACGAGGTTGCAGAGGGTCGTCTTACCGGCACCGCTGGGGCCGACCAGCGCCACCATCTCTCCCGGCCGGACGTCGAGATTGATGCCTTGCAGGACCGGCGTTTCGGAACCCTTGTAGCTGAACGCCACGTTCTCGAACGTGATCCGCCCGGTAGCCCTATCGCGATCCACGACCTTTGCGCCGGGTTTCGACGGCATCTCCAGTGGCTCAGCGAGCAGGTCGAGAACGCGATCAAGCCCCGACAGGCTGTTCTGCAGCGAAGTCGCCGTCGCCGCAAGCGCGGCGATCGGGCCGAGCAGGGCCGTCAGGTACGCCAGAAACATCACCAGATCGCCCACCGTCAACGCCTGGGCCTGGGTGATCAGGCCGGCGCTGAGCTTCTGGTTGTCGGCCAGCACCCGCATGCCGCCGAAATAGAGCAGCAACGCCGACGCGACCGGGATGATGACCGACCAGGCCATGTCGATGCCGCGCATCCACCACCAAGCGAAGACTTCCTGACGGGCCATCAGATGGCCGTTGCGGGTGAACTGTGCGGCTTCGGACTGTTGACGGGAGAACGAGCGGACGACGCGCATTCCGCCGAAGGCTTCGGTCGCGTGCGAGTCGATCGTCTGGCGGGTCGAGCGGATGTCGCGGAAGAGCGGCCGAATCCTGCCGATCCAGGTGCGGTGTGTGAGCCAGACCGTCGGCAGTAGTGCCAGCGAGCCCAACAGTAATCGCCAATCGACGAACGCCAGGATCACTAAGCTGCCAATGAGCTGAATGATCGCCCGCCAGGGGTTGTAAAGTAGCGAGAAGATCAGGTCGCCCACGCCGCCGGCGTCTTCACGAAGGATGGACGCGACGCCGCCGGACTTCAGTTCATACACCCGGTGCAACGGCAGGCGCACGGCGTGGTCGAACACCTTCTTGCGGACCGACACCTGCACCCGCTTGGTCATGCGGGTTGCCTGCCAGCGGCTGATCAGGCTGAAGCCCTCGGAGGTGATCGCCAGAATCACCATGGCGATGGCGACAAAGGTCAGCGTGGCGATGGGACCCTGCGGCGTCGGCACCCATGCCGGCAATCCGGTCGGCAGCGGCGGGTTCCTCAGCACACTGTCGAACACCACTTTCGTCCCGTAAAGCGGCAGCAGGCCCAGAAGGGTGGAGATGCCCAGCGCCGCGAGAATGACAGCGAGCGTTTTGCGGTGACCGCGGAGCAGGCCCCAGAACTCTTTCAGCAACTTCGTAAACGAGCGAGTCCGCTTGCGATCCTTTTTGTGGCCTGGATCACCCGTCCCGACCGCCGACGCACCCGGCACCTGAGCGTCGGCCGATCCCTCGACCCGCTTCTTCCGGCGGTCGTTAAGCTTTTGGCGGTAATCACGATAACGACGGCGACTGGAACGGAGCGGAGGAGGCATGGGTGGTATTGTAGGCTGTGGCAGGGGCGTCTTGCCCGTGTTTCCGTTTGCCGGAATCCGAGCAACCGGGAGCCATGTTACTCGCGTGGTCGTGCGAAGGGATGCTTTCACATCACTCGGTAGTGCAAAACATGGACGCGACACCGCTGCCAACTTCACCGGGGCGGCATTTGTGATTCCACATCCCACGGCGGGTCAGGTACAACAAACGAACACTTCCCCATGCAAAACCGGATGTCGCAAACTCGCGGATTTCTTGCGCCGTTTCTCGCGGCGGTGATTGTCCTCACTGTCACCCCTGCCTTGGCCGTCGAAGACGGGCGGTCCGTGGTGAACGAGGCCCTGACGCTTCTCGAAGCCCACTGCGTCCAATGCCACGGCGGCAAAAGCACCAAAGGCGGACTGAACCTTGTGACCCGCGAAGCCCTGCTGTCCGGTGGCGATGGCGGAACGGGCCTGGTCCCTGGCAAGCCGGACGACAGCCTGATCATCAAATCAATCCGCCATGAAACCGACGCGCCGATGCCCCACAAGGCCCGGAAGCTCTCGGACGGATCGATCGCCACCCTGTCGGCGTGGGTGGCAGCGGGAGCGCCGTACCCACGCGTGCTCAACAAGGAAGGCGTCCAGCTCAAGACTGAGTTTGCGATCACCGACAAGGACCGATCGCACTGGGCCTTCCAGCCGGTGAAGCGGCCGCCGCTTCCGCTGGCGGATGATCCGTCGCTTTCCAGCGCCCATCCGATCGACCGGTTCATCCTCGCGAAGCTGCGTGAGATTGGTCTGACGCTGTCGCCGGCCGCCGGTCGCGAGGCGCTGATCCGCCGGGTCAAGTTCGACCTCGTCGGTCTGCCGCCGACGCCGCAAGAAGTGGCGGCGTTTGCCGCCGATGCATCACCCGACGCATATGAGAAACTGATCGACCGCTACCTCGCGTCCCCGCACTACGGAGAGCGGTGGGGGCGGCACTGGCTCGACTTGGCCCGTTACGCCGAGACCGACGGCTTCGAACACGACGCCGTCCGCCCGCATTCGTGGCGGTATCGAGACTATGTCGTCCGTGCCTTCAACGCCGACAAGCCCTACGACCGCTTCGTTCTCGAACAGATCGCCGGCGACGAGCTTTGGCCCACGGAATCCGATGCACTGATCGCGACCGGCTTCAACCTGCTAGGCCCGGATATGGTGGACTCAGCCGACCAAGTGCAGCGGCGTCAGAACACCCTCAACGACATGACCGACACGACCGGCCTGGTGTTCCTGGGCCTGACGGTCGGCTGCGCCCGCTGCCACGACCATAAGTTCGAGCCGATCTCGCAGAAGGATTACTACCGGCTTCAGGCGAGCTTCACACCGGTGGCCTTCAAGCGCGACTTGCCGGTCGCCACGCCGGCCGATCGGGAAAAGCTGGACTCGGCTATGCGGGAGTGGGAGCAGCAATCGCCTGTGCAGGAGCTGGCAAAGCTCGATGCGCCGGTGATCGAAAAACTGCGTGCGGCGAAGATACGCAAACTCTCCCCCGAGGCCCAGGCGGCGCACGCCGTCGCACCAGAACGTCGCGACACCGAGCAGGCGAACCTGGTGCTCGAGACGGCGCACCTGGTCGAGGTGAACGACAACGCCATCGGGTCGGCCCATTCCACCGACGACCGGGCCCGACGCTCCAACCTGAAGGACCAGATCAAGAAACTCCCCAAGCCGCCGCAGCCGCCTATGGCGATGGCGCTCTCCAACGGCAAGGGGGCGGCGACGAAAACGTTCGTCCTGAACCGTGGCGAGTACAGCCAACCGACAGACGAAGTCTCGCCGGGCGTGATGACCGTACTGGCCGCGACACCCGGCGATTCATCTGCAGCTGACCTGCCCGCCGCCGGGCGGAGATCCCGGCTGGCGCAGTGGATGGTCGACCCGGCGAATCCGCTGACCGCGCGGGTCATGGTCAACCGCATCTGGCAGCACCATTTCGGCAAAGGCCTGGTCGCGTCGGCGAGCGATTTTGGCGTACACGGGCAACAGCCTTCACACCCCGAACTGCTCGACTGGCTGGCCAGCGAGTTCGTCGCCCGCGGCTGGAGCGTCAAGCAGATGCACAAGCTGATGCTGATGTCGGCGACGTATCAGCAGTCGACGACACCGGCGGCGGATGACGTTGGCAAGTTGACCGCCGCCGACCCCGGCACCCAACTCTATGGCCGTATGAACCGCCTGCGGCTGGAAGGTGAGATCATCCGCGACAGCCTGCTGGCAATCAGCGGCCGGCTGAACCCGGAGATGGGGGGCCCGGGCGTCTTCCCGCCCATACCCAAGGCCGTACTGAAAGGCGCCAAAGGTTGGGAGGCGAGCAAGAACCTCGCCGACCACGGCCGGCGGAGTATCTATATCTTCGCCAGACGGAACCTGAGGTTCCCGTTCCTGGAGGTATTCGACGCCCCCAACAGCAACCTGAGCTGCCCGAGCCGTGAGCGCAGCACCACAGCGCCGCAGTCACTGACGCTGCTGAACGCCGAGGACGTGATGGCGGCGGCGAAGTCGCTGGCCGAGCGGTTGGAGCGAGAAGCAAAGACGCCGGAGGAACGGATCGCGCTTGCGTACAAGCTGACGCTCGGCCGAGCACCGACGGCAAACGAGTTGGCGATCTCGGAGGAGTTCGTCGCCGCAGCGCCGATGAGTGAGTTGTGCCGCGCACTATTTAACGTGAATGAGTTTGTGTATCTGGAGTGAAGGGTGCGGCATGGTCCCATCCCCTCCTCCGGTACTCCGGGGGAGGGTTAGGGTGGGGGTTGCTTCGATAAATGCAGGACTGGCATGCCGCAGTCAATCAATAGGCCGGTCGCGTCACGTTCGATGTTTCGCATTGCCGATTGCCATAGTGGACGTCACCCGACGAAACCCCCTCCCTAACCCTCCCCCGGAGTACCGGAGGAGGGGACAAGGGCATTCTTTCGCGGAGAGCATTTATGGGAACCTGCACCGGCCCTTCCGGTCCTGAAACCCGTCCCGCCTCGCGGCGCGACTTCCTCCGCCATGCCGGCGGGGGGTTCGGAATGCTGGCGCTCGCATCGCTGCTGGCAAAAGACGGCTTGCTCGCCGCAGGTGCGCCTCCGACGCCCGCTGCTGGCAACCCGCTCGCCGCCAAGCCGACCCACTTTGCCGCCAAGGCCAAGAGCGTCATCTTCCTGTTCATGTCCGGCGGGCCGAGCCATGTCGACTTGTTCGACCCCAAGCCCGACCTGATTCGCCTGGCCGGCCAGCCGATTCCCGAGTCGTTCGGCACGTTCAAGACCCGCCGGGCGGTGGCGAAGAACAAGCTGCTTCCGCCGCTGCGGCCGTTCAAGAAGTACGGGCACTGTGGGATGGACGTCTCCGACCTGCTGCCCAACATCGCCGGCTGCGTGGACGACCTGTGCCTGCTCCGCGGCTGTTACGGCGACAGTGTCACCCACCCCGAATCCGTCTACCTCATGAACACCGGCACCATCCTGATGGGCAAGCCGAGTCTGGGTTCGTGGGTGGCGTACGGCTTGGGGAGCGAGAGCGAGAACATGCCGGCGTTCTGCGTTTTGCCCGACCCCGCCGGCTGGGTGAAAGGCGGCGCGCCGGCCTGGGGCAACGGCTTCCTGCCGGCGGCCTATCAAGGCACGATCCTGCGCGGCGGCGAGTCGCCGATTCTCAACCTCAAGACGCCGGCGGGTGTCAGCGACAAACAGCAGGCGGCGACGGTCGATCTGATCAACCGTTTGAACCGCGCCAATCCAGCTTCCGTGTCCGGCGATTCGGAACTATCCGCACGGTCGGCCGCTTACGAACTGGCGTTCCGCATGCAGGCCCACGCGCCGGGCGTCGTCGATATCTCGACCGAGACCAACGCGACCAGGCGTATGTACGGCCTGGACAACCAAGCCACCGCCGAGTTCGGCCTGCGGTGCCTGTTTGCCCGGCGGATGGTCGAGCGCGGCGTGCGGTTCGTGCAGCTTTACTGCGGCGATACCAACGGCTGGGACGCCCACAACAAGATCGAAGCCAACCACGGTAAGCTTTGCGCCGAAAGCGATCTGCCCGTCGCCGGCCTGTTGAAAGACCTTAAGTCGCGCGGCCTGCTCGACAGCACGCTGGTCATCTGGGGTGGCGAATTCGGCCGAACACCGATGAGCGAAAGCAACGACGGCCGCGATCACAACCCGCACGGCTTCTGCATGTGGATGGCCGGCGGCGGCGTGAAGGGTGGCCAGATCATCGGCGCGACAGACGCCGTCGGACTGCGGGCGACCGAAGACCGCACGCATGTGCACGACATCCACGCGACAATCCTGCACCTGATGGGAATGGATCACACCCGGCTGACCTTCCGACACAACGGCCGCGACGAGCGGCTGACCGATGTCGCGGGGAACGTGATCGCCAAAGCGCTGGCGTAGACTCTTGCCTGCAACACTTGTGCGGCTGGCCGACTTCCGCTGCGCTCGACGCTACGTGCCTTTGATCCGCAGGGTGGCAAGATGGCACTCGGCGTGTCGCAGTTGCAGACTGATCCACTCGTCGTGCGTCATCTGGCCGAAGAACATATGCGGCTTCGTCGGAGGCTCGCGTCTCAGTCGTTCGATCGCGGCTTTGAACCGCGACAGCCCCTCTTCGGTCGAGAGCAGTTCAGTGCCAAGTGTTCCTTCAGTAGTACCGGGAATCCGCAGTCCCGGCCGCATCTTCGTCCGGAGCATTCGTCGCTTCATGGGGCGAAGCAAGAGGCGGAGCAGGAACGGGATTTTCAGAGGGATTCCGTCGTAGGTGTACCCGACCCAAGTCGCCATGTGACCGAGCGACTGACCGAAGGTCCAGTTGCCCACGCGTTCCAGCTTGCCGTTGCGTTCGGCCTCGGCGAGTCGCTCTACATCGGCGAGAATGTCGTCCAATGATTCGAATCGAATTTTGCGGCGGCCCGGGTCTGATTGCGTATTGATGGTCATGGCAAGGACGCCTAATGTTGCCGCAGTTCAACCGGAGTCGGCGATCCCGGACGTCTGCTAGCGGGGTGTCGTAGTACAGACCGAGCGGTGCCGAGATGACTTACTCGTTGTGCACACAATTCGCAGCACGCGGCCTGCTCGGTGCAGTGATTCTAGCCATGCACGGATGTGCGGCGACGCCCACATCGGACAACCCGCCCCGACTCGCCCCGGCGACGACGCAGGCGTCATCGGCCTCGACAATTCCCGCGGTCGTGCGATTCGCGGATGCCAAGACCGGTCTGACGCTTGACCACCCTGCAGACTGGACTCGACACCAGTCGGCGAATTTTGTTCTTCTGCTCGCTCCTCCTGGTCTCGATCGGTCGGAAGCTTCGCTTAGCGTTGACGTGCCGGAATTGCCGCCGCACATTCCCGGGCTCATTCCGATCGGCTTGGTGAAAAACGGGTACGTGGACGACCTGAAGAAAGCTCATCCGGGCATTGTCGTGTCGGAAGCGATTGAAACACGGATCGACGGGGCTGCAGGTCGGCGGGTCGAATCAACCTATCAGGACGGCGGGCGGACGCGGACGGAAGTGGCACTATTGATGGTGCGGGGCGACCATGTCGTGATACTCCGGGGACAGCACGGAGAAGCAACCCGAGCGACTGTTCGAGGTGTTTTCGAAGCGGTCGCCGAGTCGATTCGCTGGAAGAGGTGACGGCGATCGCGTGCTCGAACAGTTTCAGGCAAATGATTCTTTTGCAACATGTTAGTGTCGTCTGAGCCATTACATCTTGCCATGCCATCGACGGCCCCTGTACTATCCAGATGCCGGGTGTGGCGCTCGGACAAGGCTTGTTTCGGTTTTTGACCGCGCTAATTGCGCCCCGCAGGCCGAACGCGACATGGTGTTGATCCGGCGGCAACGAATGACCCGATTGGCGGTTTCCAGCGAGCCTGTACCCTCCGCCGACGTCGGCTCGCGGGCGCAATCGATTGGCCTTGAACGGCTCCAGCCGCTCGTTCGGCGACTGATCTCGACCGAATCGCTCGATCGTTCTGACCACGACAGTGCCGAAGCGCTGACCCGGCAACTGGTCAGCACGCAGTACGAGAACTTTTCGGTCGTCTCGACATTGCTGCCCAAACGTCTGCGCCAGGATTTCTGCAACGTCTACGCCTTCTGCAGAACGGCCGACGACCTGGGTGACGAGCTTGGCGATCAACGGCTTTCGTTGGAGCAGCTTGCAATCCTGCGACGGCAGACGGTGGCCGCTTTCGACGGTCGCAGCCAGACGCCGCTGTTCCAGGCCCTGTCCCGAACCGTTGAGCGGCATCGATTGCCGGTCGAGCCGTTTCTGGACCTGATCAGTGCGTTCGAGCAGGACCAGACGGTCACGCGTTACGCCGACGACGAGCAGCTTCTGGACTACTGCCGCCGCAGTGCCAACCCTGTCGGTCGCCTGGTGTTGCTCATGTGCGACTATCGGGATGCCGGGCGAGCGAGTCTGTCGGACGACATTTCGACGGCGTTACAGTTGATCAACTTCTGGCAGGACGTCCGACGTGATCTGCTGGATCGGGATCGGATCTATCTGCCGAAATCGGCAATGCAGCGATTCGGCGTCACGGAAGCCGGGCTGCGGCATCAGATCGAAGTCGGTCGGGGCGATGAATCGTTCCGCCGATTGATCGAGCATCAGCTCGACGCAGCCGACCGCCAGATGGACCGCGGACGAGCGTTGTTGCCGCTGCTCGGCCGTTCGGTGCGCGGACAGGTGTCGCTGTTCGCCGCCGGCGGGATGGCGATCTCCCGGGCGATTCGTCGGCAGAACTTCGACACGCTGTCGAGGCGGCCGTCGCTATCGCGGTGGCAAAAGAGCAGGCTTGTGGCCACGGCGTTATCGGCCGCTGCCGGAGTTGCTCTGACCGACGCGATGT
Source organism: Humisphaera borealis (assembly GCF_015169395.1). Lineage (GTDB taxonomy): Bacteria > Planctomycetota > Phycisphaerae > Tepidisphaerales > Tepidisphaeraceae > Humisphaera > Humisphaera borealis. The sequence continues at coordinate 1,321,058 of NZ_CP063458.1, read as the reverse complement.
CGAGTATCATGGGCCCTCGAAGCAGCCGTGCGGGCGCCGGACGTCTTCCGACCGCGCCGAGTGTTGGAGAACTTGAATGACCATGACGTCCGCGACCATGCCCACAACCACGCTTGCTGGAACCGATGAAGCGCTATTGGCGTCGTCGGCGCTGTGCAGGCAGATCACCCGCCGGGCGGCGCGGAACTTCTATCACGGACTCAAACTCCTTCCCGAGCCGAAGCGCTCGCGCATGTACGCGCTCTATGCCTACATGCGTCTCCTCGACGATATTGCCGACGAAGACGACGGCCGTTCGCACGATCGCCGGCTGGCCGATCTTGCCGCGTGGCGTGAGCTCACTAGCGAGGTCCTGGAGAGCCGCCTGCCGGAGGGCACCGGACCCGATATCTGGCCGGCGTTCGCAGATCTGGTGCACCGTCACGCCATCCCGCTGCACATCTTTGAATCCGCGATCGCCGGGCAGCGGCAGGACTTAGTCTCAACCCGGTTCGAAACCTTCGAACAGCTCCGCGAGTACTGTTACCGCGTCGCCGGCGTGGTCGGCATCGCCAGTGTCTACGTCTGGGGCTACGAAGGCGGTCAGGCCACGCTCGACTTGGCAATCGAGCGGGGCGTGGCGTTCCAGTTGACCAACATCCTTCGCGACATCCAGAGCGATGCCCGGGGCGGACGCATCTACCTCCCACGAGAGGATCTCGACGCCGCCGGCGTAACCGACGAACAGATCCTCCAGGGTCGCGGCGGACCGAAATTCGTCGAGATGGTGCGATTCCAGATCGCCCGCGCCGAGGCGTCGTACGAGAAGTCGGCCGACCTGGAGAACCGCATCAGCCGGGATAGCCGGCCCACACTCGGCGCGATGACCGAGATCTATCGCGGCCTGCTCAAAAAGATTGCCAAAGATCCCGAGTGCATCCTGCGGCAGCGGGTCTCGCTGTCACTGCTGGATAAGGTGCTGATCGCGTCCCGCGCCAAGCGTGCCACCTGGGCGCGATAGTTCACCACCCAACGAAATCGGTTTAGCCGGCGGGCTCGCCCGCCGCGTTCCTCCGCCGCATCCTTCGCCGTGCCAACCAAGCCATCGAAAACTCCCGAAAACGCGATCGTCATCGGCGGTGGTCTGGCCGGCATGGCGGCGGCGGTCGCGCTGCAATCGGCCGGCGTCTCGGTCACATTGCTCGAAGCAAGCCGCAGGCTCGGCGGCCGAGCCGGGTCGTTCGAAGACCCCCAAACCGGCGAGCAACTCGACAACTGCCAGCATGTCCTGCTCGGCTGCTGCACCAACCTTCGCGACTTCTACCGCAGGGTTGGTGCCGAACACCTGATCCGCTACGACCGCACCATCCGCTTCGTCGACGCCACCGGTCGCGGCTACGACCTGTTCGGCATACGCGGCCTGCCCGCACCGTTGCACCTGGGTCCGTCGATGCTGTGGTTCTCGCTCCTCTCGATTCCCGAGCGCCTCGCCATCAGCCGGGCGATGCTCGAGATGCTCTGGATGGGCCGCGCCGGGCGACTGGCCCTGGCCGACACCTCCTTCGGCGATTGGCTCGACGCCCACGACCAGCCGCCTGAATTGGTCGCGAAGTTTTACGATCCCGTCCTCGTCGGCGCCCTCAATGAGCAATGCCGCGACGCCAGCGCCGCCTACGCAATCCAGGTCTTCCAGGACGCAATGCTCGCCAACGAAGCGGGGTACGTCGTCGGCGTTCCCAACTGCCCGCTCAGCCGGCTCTACGGCTCGCTGCCGGTGAAAGACGTCCGGCTCGGCGTCCGCGTCCGCGAACTTCGGTTCGTTGGACAACGCATCTCCGGCGTCATCCTTCAGGCCGGCGAAGAACTGACCGCAGACGCGATCATCATTGCCACCGGACACCACACCGCCCGTCGCCTGGTCGGCGACGCTAGGACCGCGACGGACGTTCGCTTCATACAGTCGGCCGGGCTGACCGATGTGCCGATCCTCGGCGTGCATCTCTGGTTCGATCGGCCGGTGTTGCCGCAGCCCCACGTGGCACTCGTCTCTGGCCCGCTCCAATGGCTCTTTCGCAAGGACGACATCGGCACGTCGCTGCACGGCGTCATCAGCGCGGCCCGCGACTGGGTGGGGCGATCCACCGACGAATGTCTCGCGCTCTTCGAGCGGCAGGTCCGCCAGACGCTGCCGGCCGCACGCGACGCGAAGCTGATTCGCGGTGTCGTCGTCGTCGAGAAGAGGGCGACGTTCTCGCCATCGCCCGGCAGCGACCGACACCGCGCGTCGCAAGCTCCGCCACCCGGCGGAATCGACAACCTCTACCTCGCCGGCGACTACACCATCACCGGTTGGCCGGCGACGATGGAAGGCGCGGTGCGCTCCGGCTATCTCGCCGCCGATGCGATACTGTCCGCGTCGCACATCGCCCATCCGCCGTTCCTAGTTCCCGATCTGCCGATCGAGTGGCCGGCACGTCTTGCCGGTCTCGGCTGTGACTGATCTCACCAAACTGCGTCATCGTTCAAACGCACGGTTCTTACCAATACGAGCGGCGCAGTCAGTGACACGGGCTTCCAGCCCGTGCTAGCGGCGCATAGGTAGGAAAAGCGCATACCTCTCAAACTACAACGCATCTCGCACGGGCTGGAAGCCCGTGTCACTGACCGCGCCGATTGCCCGCGCCACACACCCATGGTAGTTTCCGCCGCCCAAATTGGATCAGAACCCTCACCAAGGATGATGTCCTGATGTTGACCGCCGACGCGACGGCCGCCGAACCTTTGTCCGATCGTTCCCTCGAGACGGCGAGCACCGGCACGCTCTCCAGTTCCACGCTCGATCGCGCCATCGAAGCCGCGTGCGAAGCACTGGTCGCGCGTCAGGACCCTGCCGGCTTCTGGTGTGCCGAGCTTCAGGGCGACAGCATCCTCGAATCCGAATACCTCCTGCTCATGTGGATCCTCGGCCGTGAAGCCGAGCCCGATCTGCCGCTCATCGCCAACTACCTCCGCAAGATCCAGAATCCCGACGGCGGCTGGAGCCTCTACCCCGGCGGTCCGGCCGATATCTCTGGCACCGTCAAAGGCTACTTCGCGCTCAAGCTCATGGGCGACAGCCCCGACGCCCCGCACATGCGCCGCGCCCGCGAGCTGATCCTCAGCCTTGGCGGAGCCGAAAAGTGCAACACCTTCACGCGGTTCTACTTCGCATGCCTCGGCCAGATCAGCTTCGACGCCTGCCCGAGCATTCCGCCGGAGATCGTCTTCCTGCCCAAGTGGTTCTACTTCAACCTGTATCACGTCTCGGCCTGGACACGGACGATGATCCTGCCGCTGGGCCTGGTGACAACCTTCCGCCGGGCCCGCAAGCTGAAACCCGAGCAGGGCATTTCCGAGCTTTACCTCGACCGCCAAGCCGCCAACCGCCTGAGCCTTAAACCCCTGTCGGGCCTCCCGAAAACCTGGCAGGAGATCTTCCTTCGCATCGATCAGCTCCTGAAGGTCTACGACAAGACGCCCAACGACACGCTGCGGCAGAAGGCGATCAAGAAAGCCGAGGAGTGGATTCTCGATCATCTCAGCGGCTCCGAAGGACTGGGTGCGATCTTCCCGCCGATGGTTTATCTGCTGATCGTCTTCCAACTGCTCGGCTATCCCGAAAACCATCCTCGCGTCGTCAAAGCCCACAAGGAACTGCGAGATTTCTTCATCCAGGACGGCGACGAGATCCGCATTCAGCCGTGCCTGTCGCCGATGTGGGACACGGGCATTGCGCTCAATGCACTCGCCGAAGCCGGCTTGTCGCCGGGTGACGATGTCGCCCGCCGATCGACCCAATGGCTACTTGCCAAAGAATGCCGCGTCGCCTCCGACTGGCAGAAAAACTGCCGGCCGGTCGAGGCGTCGGGCTGGTTCTTCGAGTTCGAGAACGCCCACTACCCCGACACCGACGACACCGCGATGGTATGCACGTCGCTCTCTCGTGTCGGCGGTCCCGACGCACAATCCGCCGTGAAACGCGGCGTCAACTGGCTGCTGGCGATGCAGAACGACGACGGCGGCTGGGCCGCGTTCGACCGCACCACCGACCGCCCGCTGCTGGAGAAAATCCCCTTCGCCGACCACAACGCGATGCAGGACCCCAGCTGCCCCGACATCACCGGCCGCGTCATCGAAGGCCTTGGCCGCTGCGGCATGCGCGTCGGTCACCCGGCGATCGACCGGGCCGTCCAGTACATTCGCAAACAGGCCGACGCCGACGGCGCCTGGTGGGGGCGGTGGGGCGTCAACTACGTCTACGGCACCTGGCAGGTGCTGACCGGCCTCAAAGCCGTCGGCCAGGACATGAGCGAGTCCTGGACCCGAAAGGCCGCCGACTGGCTGCTCAGCGTGCAGAAGCCGGACGGTAGTTTCGGCGAGACCTGCGCCAGCTACGACGACGCGCGTCTCAAAGGTCAGGGCGACAGCACCGCCTCGCAAACCGCCTGGGGCGCGATGGGCCTGATGGCCGTCCACGGCGCCAGCCACCCCGCGATCGAGAAAGCCATCCGCTGGCTCATCGAAACGCAGACCCACGAAGGCTCGTGGGAAGAGACGAACTACACGGGCACCGGCTTCCCGCGCGTCTTCTACCTGAAGTACCACTACTACCGGCTGTACTTCCCACTGACGGCGCTGGCGCGGTATCGAAGACTGCGCTCGTAGGGTCCGCCTTGGCGGACGCGGCGTATTCGAACACCCACGGTCCGCCAAGGCGGACCCTACGTGATGGCGCTGGAGCGCAGTCGAAGACTGCGGGCTTGATGCAACTCCGGTGAGGCAGGCATTCTTGCCTGCCGCGGGCGGATGTACTCATCCGTCCGACACCACTCTCCACTCGGCAGGCCCTTCCGGTCACGGCGTACCGTGCCCGAGGCAGACAAGAATGTCTGCCCCACCAAAGAAACTCACCTTGGAAACCATAGCGTCCGCCAAGGCGGACCCTACAGCGCCTCCGGCTCCAGGCCGATGTTCTTCTCCCCGGCGGCTTTGCGTTCGTTGTACTTTCGCACCCACGTCTCCCAGCTCTTGCCGGCGGCGGTGTCACGGCCGCTGAACGCGAGCTTGCCGATATCGCTGTAGCGGACGGCGACCTTCTCATCGCGATCCTTCAGAAACAGCCGAACCACGCTGTCCGCCAGCTTCGGGCCCGTGCTTCGGCGGTCGAAGATGTACCCCTCAACCGTTGACCCGTCCTTCAGCGTGATCGTCACGTCGCCGCGATAGTCGAACGCCTTCTCCAGCGCCGACCGCAGTTCCTCGTCGGTCGCCAGCGACGGGATGGCGCCCTCAAGGTTCTCGCGCTCCGTCGGCGGGGCGAGTTCCATGTCGGCATCGGTCGGATGGGCTTTGGTTTCCTGGGGCATCGGCGGATCGAGGATAGAAGATAGAAGCTGGAAGATTGAGAACCGCAACCGAGGATGGAGATGATCGCAATCGTCGATCCTCCATCTTCCATCCTCGACCGTTTGCTACACCTCGACCGTCTCGCGCTCGTTCTTACTCGCTCGCGTGATCTTCAACTGCACCAGGGGCCCCGAATCCGGCTTGTCGTTCAGTGCCGCCAGCGCTTCGTCGTTCTTGTACGCACCGCCGAAGAGCACCGCACGGACCGTCGCGAGGAACCCCCGTACCGAGCCGAACGTGTCGTTGACGGCACTGGCTTCGTAGCCGCTGTGCACCATGCAGTTGGCACACTTGCGGTTGCCGCTCTCGGTGCCGTAGCGCTCCCACTCGGTCTCTTCCATTAGTTCGGCGAACGTGTCGGCGTAGCCATCCTGCAGCAGGTAGCACGGCTTCTGCCAGCCGAACACGTTGTACGTCGGCATACCCCAGGGCGTGCAGGTGTAGTGCCGCTTGCCCATCAGGTATTCGAGGAACAGCGGGCTCTGATTGAAGACCCACTTCTTGCTGCGGTTCGAGAGGATCTTGCTGAACAGCCGCTTGGTGCGGGCCTTGCCCAGGAAGTGCTTCTGGTCGGGCGCCTTGTCGTAGCTGTAGCCCGGCGAAAGCATCATCCCTTCGACGCCCAGCGCCATGGTCTCATCAAAGAATGCCCGCACGCTGTTGGCGTCGGCACCGTCGAAGAGGGTGCTGTTGGTGGTGACGCGGAAGCCACGTTTGACCGCTTCCTTGATCCCCTCCACCGCGACGTCGTATCCGCCTTCCCGGCAGACGGCGAAATCATGATGCTCGCGCTGCCCGTCCAAGTGAACACTGAAGGTCAGGTATTTGCTCGGCGTAAAGAGATCGATCTTCTCTTTCAGCAGCAAAGCGTTGGTGCACAGATAGATGTACTTCTTGCGGGCGACCAGGCCCTCGACGATCTCCTTGATTTTCGGGTGCAGCAACGGCTCGCCGCCGGGAATGCTGACCATCGGCGCCCCGCATTCATCAACCGCCTTAAAGCATTGTTCTGGCGAGAGATCCTTCTTCAGAATGTGGGCCGGGTACTGGATCTTGCCGCAACCGGCACAGGCCAGATTGCAGCGGAACAGCGGCTCGAGCATGAGCACGAGCGGGTAGCGACGGCGGCGAAGCAGCTTCTGCTTCAGCACATACGTCGCGACGGTCCACATTTGCGAGACGGGTACGCCCATAAAGCTTTAATCCCAAAAGTCGGCATCGCAGGATAGCAGACAAATCACACCGGCGGCAAATGCGGCGACATCGCGTTCCGCCGAACGAACCCGAGATTGTCGGTGCCGCGAGTCGGCGGTACGCCGCAGACTCGTGCGCGAGTCGCGCCAAGACACGGGTCTCCGGGGTACCGGCGACCCGTGGCACCAGATCGACGTCTCTTTGCCAAACGAACCCGAGATTGCCGGTGCCACGAGTCGGCGGTACGCCGCAGACTCGTGCGCGAGTCAAGCCAAGACACGGGTCTCCGGAGTACCGGCGACCCGTGGCACCAGATCCACGTCTCTTCGCCGAACGAACCCAAGAAGTCCTGCCGAACGAACCCGAGATTGTCGGTGCCACGAGTCGGCGGTACGCCGCAGACTCGTGCGCGAGTCGAGCCAAGACACGGGTCTCCGGAGCACCGGCGACCCGTGGCACCAGATCCACGTCACTTCGCCGAACGAACCCGAGCCATCCTGCCGAACGAACCCGAGATTGTCGGTGCCACGAGTCGGCGGTATCCCGCAGACTCGTGCGCCAGTCGAGCCAGGACACGGGTCTCCGGAGTACCGGCGACCCGTGGCACCAGATCGACGTCTCTTTGCCAAACGAATCCGAGAAGTCCTTTCGCCGAACGAACCCGAGCCGTCCTGTCGAACGAACCCGGCGAACTCTGCAACCGGGCTCATGCTGCGTCGGAAACGCGCCACACGGCGCTTGACATGTTCCGACGTCACCATACAATCTGTTAGTATTATGTTCTATTCATCCCAATTGGTCAAGTGGTAAATGCCGCGCTCATGACGCGTCCCCGGCTACAGATTTTCACGGCGATCGACATGGAACGCCGTGCCGTGCGGCACGCGCTGACCCGCGCTTTTGACTCGGGTGCCGCCCGGGCGTTCGACTGGGAACTTTCGGCGATCGGCGTGCGCGCGGTGCACCTCCCACGGGTACTCGACCCGTCCACGACTCTGGTCGTCCTCGCCGGCCTGGCCGGCGGGCTCGATCCGGCTTTACGGGTCGGCGACCTGGTCCTGGACATACCCGCGACAAGTGCCGACCGCGGCCCGCAGTACATGCAGCCCGTGCGCGACGTCCACTCTAGGCGCGACGTTCACTCCACGGACGACATCACCGCTATCGCCGCGCAGTCCTCCGCCGTCGCCGGTCGAATCTGGACCTCTCCCCAGCCAGTCGCGACACCGGCCGACAAGGCCGCGCTGTTTAGGCGCACCGGCGCTGTCGCGGTGGATATGGAAGGGGATCTGGTTGCGGCGCTGGCGCGATCGGCGGGCGTGCCATTCGTCCACCTCCGCGCCATCAGCGACACCGCCGGCGACGCGATCGATCCGCGCGTGCTGTCACTCGTCAATGACCTCGGCCGGCCGAAGCCTCTGAAGCTGGCCGCCTATCTGTTGGCAGACCCGCGACGCGTGGCCGCCCTCAAACGTCTTGGGGCCCACGCCAACCTGGCCGTCGAACGGTTGGGAAGCGAAGTGGCCCGGCTGATGCCGCCGTGGACACGGTGACCAAGGAAATATTCACTTCGCAATGGGCATCTCTTAAGGAGCCGCGCACGAAGTGTACTCACGGAGTAAGCGGGAGCGCTGACGTTTCGGCACCCTTTCCCGCTTACTCCGTGAGTACACTTCGTGCGCGGCTCCTCGTAAGGGTCACGTACTTGCGCGTTCGCAGGAACCTGCGCTGATCGACTACTTCGCCAGTTCGAACGACACCTTGAACTTATCTTCCGTCGCCGGCTCGATCTCGGCCCAGAATTTCGATCCGGCCGGGATCGGCTTGGGGACTTCGGCGTGGGTGTGCCAGTTGTCAGGCGTTTCTTCCTCTGCTTTGGCCTTGGCCGAACCTTCGCCCGATTCACTGCCGACCCAGAACCGAACTGCTTTGGGCTTGCCGCCCGCAGGGTATCCGGTGATCTGAAGGTCGAAAGCGCCTTCCCCACCGGGCTTCACCGGCTCGTCCTGCATTGCTTTGATCTTCAGGCCATTCGTTGCAAGTTCGCCAATGACGACTTGATTGGGATGATTCTCTTTGGCCGCCGGGGTCGCCTGCGTGCCAGACGTTGGCTTGCCATCCTGCGAATGGCCGTGATCGTCCTTACAGCCGGTTATGGCGACAGCGGCGGACAGTGTGAACACAAAAGATGCTGCTAGCTTCAGCATGTAGACTAACTCCCTTCAGGAACTGTGACTCGTTGACCCGTCCGGAACATCCGGCGACATTTGGTCAATGAGAAGCAACGGGCTCTGAAAGCAGGTTTTCCCTGCTTTCGTACGCCCAGTTTCGAGCTTTCGGACTCTGCGAATCCCGGAACACCAGGGCGTAACCCGCCGGGACGACTACAAGGTTCAACAGGGTGCTGGTTACCAATCCGCCTAACACGACGACAGCCAGAGGCGCGAGCAACTCGCTCCCCGGTTCGCCACCGGCAATGGCCAACGGAACGAGTCCGAGGACGGCGGCCAGCGCGGTCATAAGAATGGGCACCAGCCGCTCCATGGAACCCTGTACGATGGAATCGTGAACCGACTTGCCCTCGCGCTGCAGATTTCGGTAGTGGTCTACCATCAGGATGCCGTTTCGCACCGCGATGCCGAACAGCGTCACAAAGCCGACCATGCTCGCGATCGAGATGACCGGTGCCTGGTAGCGGGCGTCGCCGCCGCCGAACAAAGCCAGGGTGTTGCCCAGGATACTCCGCGATTCCGTAAGGTAGACCGCAACGACGCCACCCACCAGCGCCAACGGAAGATTGACCATCACCAACAGCGCCGCCCGGAACGTGCCCAGCGCGATGTACAGCAATACGAGGATGACAACGAGCACGCCAGCACCCATCAAATAGATCGTGCGAGCTGCCGACTGTTGCGCTTCGAATTGCCCCCCGTAGACGATGGCATATCCGTATCGAGCGACGATCGGATCGACCTTCGCCTTCACCTGCTCCACCAGGTGCCCCAGGTTGTAGCCGTCGGCGACATTGGTCGAGATGACCGCCTTTCGACGCGCGTTTTCCCGGGTGATGCCCATCGGCGCGTGTTCACGTCCCAAATCCGCGACCTCATTCAGGCGGACCAGCGCTCCGCCCTGTCCGTGCAGGATCAGTTGCCCCACGTCCTCGACGCCGCGCCGCTCGTCGGGGTGCAGCCTGACGGTCAGGTCATAGCGGCGGAATCCATCGTTGACTTCGGCGACGATCTCTCCCGCCAGAGCCTGTTTCACCTGGGAGGCCGCTTCTGCCGGCGTTAATCCGTAACGGGCCAGATCCTCGTGGCGGTACTTGATGGGAAGCGAGATGACCGTCGCCTCGCGATTGCCGGTGACGTCACGAGTCCCGGGAATGGCTCGTAGTGCCTGTTCTACCTCGGCAGCGGCCTGTCGAAGCTTAGGCAGATCTTCGCCGTACACGCTGATGGCGATCGCCGCCGGGGTTCCGGACAGGATATGACTGAGCCGGTGCTCCATCGGCTGACCGGTTTCTGCGCCGATTCCCGGAATGCGTGCCAGGACTTTGTCGAGTTCAGGAAGCACGTCCTGCCGGCGAACACCGGGATTCAGCGACAGTTCAATTTCGCTGCGATTCGGCGGTTCGGCGTGAGCATCACGTTCGGCCCGGCCGGTTCGTCGGACCACACTGCGGACACCCGGCACCTGCATCATCTGCACATCCACCGCCGCCGCGAGACGATTGCTTTCGACAAGGCTTGTTCCCGGTGGCGCGGTAAGGAACACGGTGATCGTGCCCTCATTGAATCGGGGCAGGAACTCCGTGCCGAAAGTGTTGGCGAGCCACAAACTCAGCCCCGTCATGACGACCGCGACCCCCAGAACAAGCCATCTGGCACCGAGGACCGCGCGAAGCGTAGGGGCATAAGCCGCCTTCAGCCAACGAACGAGAAATCCTTCCCTGTCTGCGTGCCGGGCCAGTTTGCCGCGCAAGAGGTAACGGCACATCGCCGGCGTAACGGTCAGCGCGACGACAAGGGATGCGAGGATCGACGTGATGTAGGCAATGCCCAGCGGGCGGAAAAACCGGCCTTCGATTCCCTGAAGGAACAAGAGTGGAATAAACACGATCACGATGATGACCGTCGCGAACACCACTGCCGATCGAATCTCATTGCTGGCGTCAAAGATGACACGGGTGAAGGACTTGCGCTGTAGTTCGGGCAGCGCCGCATTCTCGCGCAGCCGTCTGAAGACGTTTTCGACGTCAATAATCGCGTCATCGACTAGTTCGCCAATGGCAACGGCCAGACCGCCGAGCGTCATGACGTTGATACTGAGGCCCAGTGCTGACAACGCCAGAAGTGCAACCGCCAGCGAAAGTGGCAAAGCGGTAAGGGTGATGATCGCAGTCCGTATGTTCAGCAGAAACAGGATCACGACAATCGTCACGAGGATTGCGGCATCGCGGAGCACGTGAAGCACGTTCTGAAGCGAGATATTGATGAAGTTCGCCTGTCGCATGACGAACCGATTCAACTGCATGCCGTCGGGCACCCCGGCCTCGGCGGCATCAAGCGCCTTGTCGATGTCGGCCGTCAGTTGAAGCGTGTTCGCGCCGGGCGATTTCTGAACGCTTAGTACCACCGCCGGCCGGCCACCTTCAGACGCCGTACCTCGCTTGGGTGCGCCGGCCATGACCACTTCGGCGACCTGTCCGATGGTGACCGGCTTACCCTGATGATACTTGACGATGGTCGCCTTGATGTCATCCACGGACCGTACGCGGGCCGACTGGCGCACGGGCAATTCCAAGCCGCCGACATTCGGGAGGTAGCCCGCGCTGTCGGCGCTATGGGCCTTGCGGGCGGCCGCGACAACGTCGTCGGTCGTCAGCCCATAGAGCCGCAATTCGTCCTGTCGCACATTGACCTGATACTCCGGCAACTCTCCGCCGATGGAAACGACCATCGCCACCCCTGGCACCGATTGCAGGCGGTTGGTCAGATCGTACTCCGCGTGGGCGCGAAGATCGGTGTCCGTGACCGAAGGCTTCGTTGCAGCGAGAGAGAGCAGCATGATCTCGCCGGTAATGCCCGTAATCGGCGCGATCTCGACGTGGACGTTCTTCGGAAGCCGTTCTTCGGCGGCGACCAGCCGCTCTCCCACCTGCTGCCTGGCGCGATAGATGTCGGTGCCCCAGTCAAACTCGACATAGACAACGGAAAGACTGATCGCGCTGCCGCTGCGAACTCGGCGGACGCCGCTCAGACCATTTAACCCCGATTCAATGGGAAACGTGACGTACTGCTCCACTTCATCTGCCGAAAGCCCGCCCGCTTCCGTCAGGATGATGACCGTGGGCGCGTTCAGTTCGGGGAAGACGTCCACCGGCATATGCTGAAGCTGATAGACGCCCAGACCCAGTACGGCAACCGCCGCCAGTAGCACGAGCAGCGCGTTTTGAATAGAAAATGCGATCAGTCGCTTGAGCATTGGACACAGCCTTCATGCGAAGCAGAATTGTCGGGTATCGCACCCGTTGGACGAAGGACGCGAGGCGACGTGCCTCACTTTTCAGGCGTTCCATTGGGGTGCCAGGTTCCGTCGGCATGGAAGTGACCGTCGGCACCACCGGTTTTGCCGGAACCAGTCAGTTTTAGCTCGTAGATACCGTCCACCACGACTTCGTCGCCGGCCTTCAAGCCGCTTAGGACTGAGACCCATCGCCCGTCCGATGCACCGAAATCTCCCGCTACGCGGATGACCTTGTCCGGATTGGTCGGATCACGACGGAAATAGATCTTGACCAGTTCGTCCTGCACCACCGCGGCGACAGGAATCGCCAAATCGGGTTCTGCGGCTCTGTCGATGCTGATCTCGGCAAACGCGGACACGCCGGGCTTCGCCCATGGCACAGGCCTCTTGGGCGAAAGCAGCACATCGACCGTGCGGTTGCCCGCGGTCGCCTCAAGTCCGATCGCCAGTTCGGCGGGCACAGAGTCGTTGGCGCTGGCGCGAATCGCACGGGGGGGGACGATCGCGACGGTAGCGCCGTCCTTCAGCGCACCTAGATCGGATTGCAATGCCGAGGCACGAAAACGAAGTTGCGATGGATCTGTGACGGTCAGCACCAATCCGGCGGTCTCGATCCAGCCGCCATTGGTGACGGAAGTGGATTCGACCACACCCGCTGCGCTGGCTCGGACTTCGATCAAGTTGATCGTGCGCCAGAGCGGTTCTCCGACGGCGTCGACGGTCGAATTGGAACTGCCGAGATTGCCGCCGGATCCAGGTACTGCGGCGGGTCGCGTCATGGGTGCGCTGGACGGACGAAGCAGGTCTTCCTTTGGCAGATTCACGACCGCGGCAAGCACGCGAAGCCGGGACGCGTAATGCTCGTGTGCTTCGGAAACCGCAACCTTTGAGGCGCGTACCTCGGCTGCCAGCCGGGCCGACTTGCTCTCGGCCAGTGCCAGTTCCGCAGTCAGATCGGCACGCGACGCATTCGCTTCGGCCAGCGCGTTCGTGCGCTGCCGAAGCAACGCCACCGCCCGCTCATTCTCCGCCGCGGTTGCCTCGGCGACATCCACCCGGGCTTCGGCAGTCTTGATTTCGCCTTCGGCCTCAACTGCTTCATGCTGCACGCGCCGCCACTCGGGTGAGTCGAGGCGGGCAAGCATCTGGCCGGGTTCGACGCGGTCATATTGCTTGACAAGCAGTTCGACACGCGCGGGTAGTACCGTCCGGTACTCCCGTCTTGCTGACGGGAGCAGTTCGAACTGCCCGGGCACACGGATCGTCCCAACGACCTGCCGGCGTTCGACCTTCGCGAAAGTGATACCTAGGTTTCGACGGACGGCCTCGGGGACGTCTATCCGATTGGTAATCGTTGGCGGTGCATCACGTGAAGTGCCCTTCAAGTCGACGGAGACGGCCTTGTCTTTGCATCCAGCTGTCAGCGACAGAACCGGGACAAAAGAAACTGCTGCATACCGAAGGACGCGATGCGTTACAGACATTGCATGTTTCCGTTTGGTCATTGTTTCTCCCGCATCTGCATCTCGACGCCCGGTACTGGACGCAGCAATGCATTGATTTGATTGACTGCCGCGGCTCGTGTGCCGACGGCATCGAGGATTTCCAGCCGAGTGTCGTGGGCGATCACCAGCGATTCGAAGATCGCCACGGGGTTG